>CAYWMD010000057.1:0-41663 GCA_964458575.1 uncultured Bifidobacteriaceae bacterium
TGGCTGCCCGACATGGATTTGAACCATGACAAACAGATCCAGAGTCTGCTGTGCTACCGTTACACCATCGGGCAAGCCGTAGCGTTTGAGAGGCTAAATCTTTCGCGTGCGCAGTCAAGGCTCGTTAAAACGTTCAACCGTTGCATCGTTGAACCGAGCTTCGGCGCACTGGACGCTGGTTCAACGATTCAACGGTTCAACGATGCAACGATGCAACGCAATTAGCCATGCCCGCCGAATTCAAACTCATCCTCAAATACGCCGATCAGCCGGGTTACACGCCCGACATCGAATGCTATTTGCGTCACGGTGGCTACGCGGTGCTCAAGAAGGCGCTCGCGCTGCAGCCGCTGGATTTGCCCGACGGCAAAAAGAAATCGCCGCAGGAACAAATTCGTGAAGACGTGATGAAGTCCGGCCTGCGCGGTCGCGGGGGCGCGGGATTTTCGTGCGGGCTGAAGTGGAGCTTCGTGGATCGCAAGAGCGGCAAGCCGATTTATCTCATTTGCAACGCCGACGAATCCGAGCCCGGCACGTTCAAGGATCGCCAGATCATCCACAAAGACCCGCATCAGCTCATCGAGGGCATGATCCTCTCGTGCTTCGCGAACGACGTGAAGCTCGCTTACATCTACATCCGTGGTGAAATGCCCGAAGGCGCGCGCATCCTCAATCGCGCCATCAAGGAGGCGAAGGCAAAAAACCTCCTCGGCAAAAACATTCTCGCCAGCGGCTACGATCTGGAGATTCACGTCCATCGCGGCGCGGGCGCTTACATCTGCGGCGAGGAAACCGGCCTCATTGAATCGCTCGAAGGCAAACGTCCGTACCCGCGCATCAAGCCGCCGTATTTTCCGGCGGTGCTCGGCCTCTACATGTGCCCGACCATCGTCAACAATGTCGAGACGCTCTGCGCCGTGAAGCACATCGTCGCGATGGGCGGCGCGGAATACGCCAAGCTCGGCACGCCGAACAACACAGGCACGCGCATTGTGAGCCTCAGTGGTCATGTGAAACGCCCCGGCTACTACGAAATTGAAGTTGGCAAAGCCACCATTGGCCAGCTCATCAACGATCCCGAGTTCGGTGGCGGCCTGCGTGACGGTCGCAAGTTGAAAGCCGTCATTCCCGGCGGTTCATCCGCAAAAGTTTTCAAGGCCGGCGAGAAATTCAAACTCAAACGCAAGGTTGACGGCAAGGACGTCGAGCAGGAAGTGGACATGCTCGACCTGCCTTACGATTTTGATTCATTGATCCAAGCCGGTTCGATGAGCGGTTCGAGCGCCATCATCGTAATGGACGACAGCGTGGATATTGTGGAGGCGTTGGCGAACATTGCCGAGTTCTACGCCCACGAAAGCTGCGGCCAATGCACGCCCTGCCGTGAAGGATCGCTTTGGATGAGCAAGGCGTTACATCGGCTCACCCACGGCGAAGGCCGGAAGTCAGACGCGGATTATCTCGTGAAGATTGCCGACAACATCCCGGGCGGCAGAACGATTTGCGCGTTCGGCGAAGCCTGTTCGTGGCCGGTGCAAAGTTTCGTCGCGAAGTTCAAAGACGAATTCGTCGCCAAAGGCGCAGCGGATGAAGCGCGCCGCGCGCAAAAAGCCGCTGCACCGAAGGCGGAAAGACAAGCAGCCACCGTATCTCACTGATTTCGATGTCAACCACCATCATGACCCAGGCGAAGCCAGCGACCGCGATCGAAAAGATCAAGGTGAAGGTGGACGGACGCGAAATCGAAGTGCCGAAGCTCTCGCCGGATCACACCGGCAAGCTCGTGCCCACGACGATGATTCAGGCGTGCGAAGCGGTGAAGACGGATGTGCCGCATTATTGCTATCATCCGAAGCTGCCCATCGCCGGCAATTGCCGCATGTGCCTCGTCGAGTTCGGCACGCCTGCGCTCGGTCCGGATCGCAAGCCGGTGATGAACCCCGACGGCACACCGAAGATCGCGAAGTCGCCGCGCCCGGCCATCGCCTGCGCCACGCCGATTTCGCCCGGCATGGAGATTTACACCAAGACGCCCGCCGTAAAACAAATGCGCGAGGGTGTGTTGGAATCGCTGCTCATTAATCACCCGCTCGATTGCCCGATTTGTGACCAGGCCGGCGAATGCAAGCTCCAGGAATATTCCGTGGACTACGGCCAGAGCGCGAGCCGCTTCGTTGAACCTAAAGTTCACAAACCCAAGGCGGTTGATCTTGGCCCGCGCATCATGCTCGATGCGGAGCGTTGCATTCTTTGCACGCGCTGCATCCGTTTCACGCGCGACGTGGCGGGCGACGACGCGCTTGGGATCATCAACCGCGGGAGTTACAACACGATTGCCACCTATCCGGGGATGCCTTTCGACAACAACTACACGCTTAACACGGTGGACATCTGTCCCGTGGGCGCGCTGACGTCGAAGGATTTCCGCTTCCAGATGCGCGTGTGGTTTTTGAAGGAAACCAAAAGCGTCTGCACGAGTTGCGCGACCGGCTGCAACATCATCATGGGTTCGCGTGAGGATAAGCTTTACCGCTATGAACCGCGCCCCAACGATGCGGTGAACGCAACCTGGATGTGCGACCATGGCCGGCTCAACCACAAATGGATCGGGCGTGAAGATCGGCTGCGGGACGTATTGGTACGCGGGCAAAAAACAACCTGGACCGCCGCGCTTTCCGAAATCGCTGACAAGTTGAAACGGGCAACGGGAGGTTCGGTTGCAATCATTGCCTCGGCGCGTCAGAGCAACGAGGAGCTTTGGCTGTTGGGCAAGCTCAAGGCCAAGCTGGGCGCGATCAGCGACTCCATTCCGCGCCTTGGCAAGGGCGACAAGTTGCTAGTTGATGAGGACAAGAACCCCAACATGAACGGCGCGCGGCTCATGGGAATTTCCTTTACGGAGGCGGGCATCAACCTTTCAAAAATCGCCGCCGGGATCGCTCGCGGGGAAATCAAAACGGTGATTGTTTTCGGCGAAGACCTCCTGAAACATGCCGTGGACGCGAAGGCTCTGCGCGAAAAAGAAATCACGAGCGAAGTCGTGCAGGAACACGCCATCACGACCGAGTTGCTGGGCAAACTCGACACGCTTATCGTCAGCGACATTTTGCCGAACGAAACCGCGAAACTGGCGCACTATGTTTTGCCCGGCTGCGCGCATGCCGAAAAGCGCGGCACGTTCACAAACACGAACGGGCGCGTGCAGAAATTCATGAAAGCGGTCGAGCCGCCCGGCGACGCGCGACCTGAATGGGATTTTCTGCACGACTTGGTTTACAACGTCACCGGCAAGAACGGTTTCCTGACCATCGAAGGTTTGTTTAACGAAATGGCAAAGGAAGTTCCGGCGTTTGACGGCCTCACCTGGGCAAGCCTGGGTGACACCGGTGTGACGGTGAAGATTTGATGTAGCGCAGATTGTTAATCTGCCGTTTCGCAGTTTGGCAACCTGCGACACAGCCGGCTACCAGTCGGCGCCACGGAAAAAGCCGTTTGATTTTGCAATGACTGATTGGCTGAACAACTTGAATCCGACGACGCAGTTTGCGCTGTTCACGGCGGTGAAGGTGATCGCCGCGTTTGCCGTGATGATGTTTATCGTCGCCTACATCGTGCTGGTGGAGCGGCGCGTGTGCGCCTTCATTCAGGACCGCATCGGACCGAATCGCGCCGGGCCGTTCGGCCTGCTGCAACCCGCGGCGGACGCGGTCAAAGCGTTCTTCAAGGAGGAGATGACCCCGGCTCACGTGCGGAAAGTTTTCTACGTCCTCGCGCCGATGATTGCGCTGACTCCGGCGATTCTGAATCTTGCCGTGATTCCTTTCGGCTCGAACCTCGGCGATCCCAAGAATCCCATGGTGCTGGCGGATCTGAACGTCGGCATTCTTTACACGTTCGGCATCGTATCACTCGGGGTTTACAGCATCGTGCTCGCGGGTTACGCAGCCAACTCGAAGTATCCGTTCCTTGGCGGCATTCGCTCGACCGCGCAATTGATCTCCTACGAAATTTCCATGGGCCTAAGCGTCATCCCGGTCTTTCTGTTCGTCGGCAGCCTGAACTTGAGCGACGTTATCACCGCGCAAACCGGCACGCAACTTGGCATTCTGCCGAACTGGTTCGTCCTGCAAAGTCCGATGACGTTTCTTGCGTTTTGCATTTTCCTCGGCGCGTCGTTTGCGGAAACCAACCGCACACCGTTTGACCTGCCCGAAGCGGAGCAGGAACTGGCCGGCGGTTACAACGTCGAATACAGCTCGATCAAGTTCGCGATGTTTTTCATGGGCGAGTACGCGAACATGATTCTCGCGTCGGCGATGATGGTGACGCTGTTTTTCGGCGGCTGGACGCTGCCGTGGTTCGGCCTCGACCAGCCGGCGGCGACGTTGCTGGGAGGCTTGTTGCACATCGGAATTTTCCTCGCCAAGGTTTTGGCGTTTCTGGTTTTGTTCATCTGGGTGCGCTGGATGTGGCCGCGCTTCCGGTATGACCAATTGATGCATTTGGGCTGGCAGCGATTCTTACCCATCGCGCTGGGGAACATTGTCGTAACGGCGTTGTGGCTCTGGTGGAACGCCGGCAAGTAAAACCGAAACGAGCAATCCTATGGCCTATATCAAAACAACCCTGACGGACGAACTGACCGGCAAGAACTCGGACTTCTGCTTCAACACCGAATACATCGTGTCCATGCAACCGGCGCGCAACGCCACGATCCTGATGTTCGTGGACGGTCAGAAGACCATCGTGGACATGCCTTACGATGCCTTGACCCGTTACGTCGGGGCGAAGGACAAGCTGGATTGACCTCCGCATGATCGTCAAACGCGCACCCCTGAATCTGTTCGAGCGACTTTACCTGCCGGCCATTATCGGCGGGTTCAAGGTCACGCTGCGCCACTTCTTCAAGCGCAAGGTGACGATGCAGTATCCCGAAGAGAAATGGGTCGTGCCCGAAGGTTATCGCGGCGCGCCGTATCTGGTGAAGGATCAGGAGGGCAATACCAAGTGCGTAAGCTGCCAGCTTTGCGAATTCGTCTGTCCGCCGAAAGCGATCAAGATTACGCCGCCCGGACCGGCGGGCCAGCTCGCCGACCGACCGAACGCGGAGAAGATGCCGCAGGAATTCGAGATCAACATGCTGCGGTGCATCTTCTGCGGCTTTTGCCAGGAAGTCTGCCCCGAGGAAGCGATCTTCCTGCAAAAAGATTATTCGCTCACCGGCACAAGCCGCGCCGAAATGATTTACAACAAAGAAAAGCTCCTCGCCCTCGGCGGCGTCCACGCCGGCGTCCAGAAATGGAAACACAAAGCCGAAGAGGCCAAGGCGCAGGAAAATTTCCCGGTGAAAACTTGAAATGAACCCAATTCGATTCACAGTATGTTGCTGGATCGGTTTTTGGCTTTACTGGGCGGTGAAGGCAACGAAGACAAAACGTACCATCGCCTTCAGTCAAGATGGGCGGACACGAATAATTTCGAAAGCAGGCCTCGCGCTCATGTTTTGTTTCTTTTATGTTCCCGTTCCGATTCATTGGACGTTAGCGTCGCGGCTCATTCCTCCCGCAGTATGGGTCAATGTTTTGGGCTGCGCCATGTGTTCGCTTGGAGTTGCGGTTGCGATTTGGTCGCGGCATCTGCTGGGTGAGAACTGGAGCGGTGCGATTACGCTCAAAGAGAACCACACGCTAATCCAATCCGGCCCTTACTCCACCGTGCGCCACCCGATTTACGCCGGCATGATGTTCGCGATGCTCGGCACAGCTTTGGTCGTGGGTGAAGTGAAAGCGATATTGGCGCTCTGTGGTTTCTTCTGGCTTTTTAAAAAAATGAAGCAGGAAGAACTCCTCATGCGGATAGCGTTTCCGAGTGAATATCCGGACTACCAACGTCACGTCAAGAAACTGATTCCAGGAATTTGGTAGATGGCCATACCCGACATCCTATTCTACATCCTCGCGGTGTTGACGCTGATTTTCGGCGCGCTCGTCATCGCAAATCCGTTCAGCGGTGATCGGGTCGGGAGGGCGATGTTCCCCGTGCTTATGACCGTCGCCGTATTACCCCTGTTCACACTTCATCGCAGGGCATTGGGAGCTTGATTCGTGTGTGCACCTAGAAGCCCGCAAGGCGATTTATGTTCTGCTGGCTTGGTGTATCCTCTTACCTTGGACGCCTGCCGCTGAGAAGTTCGGTCACCGCAGGTTGCCATCGGAGTTTGCACGACTCAGCTATCAGCAAATCGAACTCCGACGCACCGCTGACCATCACCTTTATCTCATTGGTAAGATAAATGGCCGTCGCCGGAGCGTGCTGGTGGACACCGGTTGGTCGTTCACGACCATCAGCACCAACGCGGCACGAAAACTTCCATCAGCCGGTGACAATCGTTCAAGCGAATCGCCCACCGTCTTGATCGCCGATTTGAAGCTGGGACGCATTTCGTTCACGAACCAGCCCGCTCGCGCGCGACATATCGTTTTTGACGGGCAACCCGCGTCGTTCGACGTGGTGCTGGGATGCGATTTTCTGCGGCGGCATTTCGCGGTCATTGATTGCCTGAATCGGCGGCTTTACCTTCGGCATCACGCGCCAACCGATGCCGAACAAAACGCCCTTGAGGAAACCCTGCGTCACAACGGATTTGCGGAGGTGGTGCTCACCTTTAAAAGCCCGCTGGCCATAACCTGTCCCGCGCGCGTGAACGGCCAGTCACTGGAGATGCTCGTGGACACCGGAGCGGTCTGGAGCGTCCTCGACCTGCGGCAACTCGACCGGCTTGGCTTGCGAGCGCTGCCCACGCTGGCGAAAATCAGCGGCGCCGGCAAAACGGGCACGCGCGGGGTCGCCATGGCCGAGGTGAAATCATTCGCCCTTGGCGACGTGCCTTTGAAGGAAGCGAATTTCGCGCTCATGAACTTGAGCGATTGGGGGCTCGGCACGCCCGGAAGGCAATTGAGCGAGGTGCACGGAATTCTGGGCGGCGCGGAGTTCGTCGCGAACGGTGCTGTCATTGATTGCCATCATCTGAAACTCTGGTTGAAGCGGTAGTGCGACCGCCGTCCCAGCCGGTGGAGCACCTGCCGGCGCGGCTCCCGCGCTCCAACGTGCGGTCTTTACATGCGTTCCGCGTTTGTATCTCTTGAAGCCATGCGAGTCATCACACGCCCCGCGCTGATCCGAGTCGGAATTCTGTTGGTCATCCTGGGCACGCTGATATTTTGGTCTGGTTGCACGATGATTCGAATGCCGGGCAAAAGTTTTCGCGGCACGCTCCCGCCGTTGAGTGCGGAACAAACCGCGCTGCGCGATGAATTGCGCCGGCACGTGGAACGGCTGGCGCGAGAAATCGGCGAGCGAAATCTCTTTCAACCCAAGAAACTCGATGCAGCGGCGGATTATGTCGAAAGCGCGCTGGCGGAAACGGGCCGCAAGGTTTCGCGGCAGACCTTCAAGGTAAGCGGCGAGCAGTGCCACAATCTTGAGATCGAAATTCCCGGCCGCACCCAACCGGATGAAATCATTTTGATCGGCGCGCATTATGACTCGGTCGTGGGCAGCCCCGGCGCGGACGACAACGCCAGCGGTGCGGCGGCGTTGCTGGCCCTGGCGAAATCTCCGGCGCTCCAAAAGCCCGCGCGCACCCTACGGTTCGTGGCTTTCGTCAACGAAGAGCCGCCTCATTTTCAGACGGAACAAATGGGCAGCCTCGTTTGCGCCCGGCGCTGTCGCGAGCGCGGCGACAACATCGTCGTGATGTTGTGTTTGGAAAGCCTGGGATACTATTCGACGGAGAGAGGCACTCAGAAATATCCGTTCCCGATGGGATTGGTTTATCCTTCGCGCGGCGATTTCGTGGCGTTTGTAAGCCGGACAGCCGACCGGACGTGGGTTCGTCAATGTGTGAAAACGTTCCGGCAGAGCACTCAGTTTCCATCGGAAGGCGCCGCGTTGCCCGGTTGGCTGCCGGGGGTCGGTTGGTCGGACCACTGGGCGTTCTGGCAGGCGGGTTATCCCGCGCTCATGGTGACCGACACGGCCACGTTTCGCTCGCCCAATTACCATCTGGAGAGCGACAAGCCGGACAAGCTGGACTACGACCGCTTCGCCCGGGTGGTTTCGGGTGTGGGCGAAGTCATTGTGAATCTGGCCAATCCGTGAGCGCGGGCTTTTTTTGCTCTACATTGAACAAAAATTTGACGGGACCGTCTCAATAGGCAAAACTACAGTCCAACACAGCAACCAAATACTATTATGAAAAAACTGATTCTCGCAATCACAGTAGCGGCCCTCGCCATGGCGGTTCAAGCCGGTGAAGGGAAAACCTGCTCCAAGGATAGTGCCGCCTGTTCCGGCAAGGACAAAGCCGCCTGTGCGGGCAAGGCCGAGTCTGGCTGTTGCGGCGCCAAGGCCACCAGCGCAGCACAGGGAACCTGCCCGTCCAAGGCCATGTCCAGTTGCTCAGGCGGTATGGCCAGCAAGGGAACCTGCCCCAAGGCGCAAGCCGCCAAGAAGCGTTCCTTGATGAGCCCGAAGGCCGCTGGTGAGTTGGCCTCGGTCAACTAGGCCCAAGCCTTTTACAAAAAAATCCCCGCGTCGTTCGACGCGGGGGTTTTTTTATGCCCGTGAAGATCGCGTGTCAATCAACCAAGCCGGCGGCGCAATCCCTCGAGTTGTTCGTTTAGCGCCTTCGGGAGGCGGCTGTCGAATTTCGCGTAGTTCGCCGCCACGTCGTCCACTTCCTTCTTCCAACCGGCGATGTCCACCGCGAGCAGTTGCTTGAGGTTGCCCGCTACGCCATCCAATCCGGTGACATCGAGTGCATCCGCCGTGGGCAGGTTGCCGATGGGGGTGGTTTGCGCCATGGCGGTGCCTTCGACGCGTTCGCAAATCCACTTGAGCACGCGGCTATTTTCGCCGAACCCGGGCCAAAGGAATTTGCCATCGGCACTTCGACGGAACCAGTTCACGAAATAAACCTTCGGCAGTTTCGCACGGTCGGTTTTTTGCGCGAAGGAAAGCCAGTGCGCAAAATAATCGCCCATGTTGTAACCGCAGAACGGCAGCATGGCGAAGGGATCGCGGCGCAGCACGCCGGCCTGGCCAAGCGCGGCGGCGGTCGTCTCGGAACCGCAGGCCGACCCCATGAACACGCCGTGTTCCCAGTCGAAGGCTTCATTCACCAGCGGAATCGTGCTGGGCCGGCGCCCCCCGAAAAGGATCGCGGAAAGCGGAACGCCTTCGGCGCTCTGCCAGGCAGGATCAATCACCGGGCATTGCGCAGCGGGCGCCGTGAAGCGCGAGTTCGGGTGCGCGCCTTTCTTGCCATTGGCGGGCGTCCACTCGTTGCCTTCCCAGTCAATGCCCCTGGCCGGCGCGGGCACGCCCATGTCTTCCCACCAGATGTCGCCATCGGGCGTGAGCACAACGTTGGTGAAGATGGTGTTCTTCGCGCAGGAAGTCAGCGCGTGCGGGTTTGATTTCCTGGAGGTGCCCGGGGCAACACCGAAGAAACCGGTTTCCGGGTTCATAGCGTAAAGGCGTCCATCCGTGCCGACGCGAATCCACGCGATGTCATCGCCGAGCGTGGTGACTTTCCAGCCGGGCAACGCGGGTTGCATCATGGCGAGGTTGGTCTTCCCGCAGGCGCTGGGGAACGCGGCGGCGATGTAATATTTTTTCCCCGCCGGCGAGGTGAAGCAGAGGATCAACATGTGTTCGGCCATCCAGCCTTCGCGTCGGGCCACCACCGACGCGATGCGCAACGCCAGACATTTCTTGCCAAGCAACGCGTTGCCGCCGTAACCCGAACCGTAGGACCAGATGGACGGGTCATCGGGGAAATGGACGATGTATTTGTTTTTCGGATCGGGCTCGCACGGCCAGGGTACGTCTTTTTGACCGGGTTGCAGCGGCGCGCCCACCGAATGCATGCAGGGTATGAACGAGCCGTGGTCGCCAAGTTTGTCGAGGACCGCCTTGCCCATGCGGGTCATGATGCGCATGTTGGCCACGACGTAAGGTGAATCGGTGATTTCGATGCCGACCTTGCAGATGGGGGAATCGAGCGGCCCCATCGCGAAGGGAATCACATACATCGTGCGCCCCTTCATGCAACCCTTGAAAAGGGAAAGCATTTTCTGCTTCATCTCTCCCGGGTCGGCCCAGTTGTTCGTCGGGCCGGCTTCGTCCTTGGTCTTCGAGCAGATAAAGGTCCGATCCTCGACGCGCGCCACGTCGCTGGGATGGGAACGCGCCAGGTAGCTGCCGGGTCGCAGTTTTTCATTGAGCTTGGTGAAGGTGCCGCTCTTGACCATGAGCTCGCAGAGCGCCTGGTTTTCCTGCTCCGAGCCGTCGCACCAAAAAATCGTCGTGGGCTGGCAAAGCTTCGCCATCTCGTCCACCCAGTTCAAAACGGTCCTGTTCGTCGTCAATGATTTGTCAGCCATAATTCATGTTCGATTTGATTCCGCTCATCGGTCCGTTGCCAACTTGTGGGGCTTGTACAGCGGGCGGTTGGCTGGAATCGAGCGGATGAGCATGATGTTATTTCGCGGCGCTTTTGCACAGTAAAAAACGCCACAAAAAATAGCCGGTCTTTGCCAAGGAAGGTAGAGCGATCCTTTGCAGGCCAGGCTTTACTAAAGACGCTTAGGTAACCCCTAAGTGAATGGGCCCGCGCCGGGCTGTTGTCGGGGTGATTGGGGTCGGTTAGTTGGGTGATGTTGGGTAATGGGTGGCACGGTTCGGCGCGGGAGGGCCCATCAGGAATCTCCCCTTCACAAATCACCAGGCACGCCGAAGTCTTCACGCTCCGTTGCGGCGATAAGCCTTTTCCGCTCCATCTCAACCTGCCTTCGGCCCGTGAATTCCCGTCGCCGACCCATCGCAAATGTGTTAAAACAGAAACAGCGTTATGACCCGGGCCGCGGTTGAATCCAACGGCGCACACGAAGCAGTCTCCTGCCTCGCGCGCTCGGTCGTGGAGACGCTGGCGGAAGTGCCCGCGCTGGAAGCGGTCACCATTGACCGGGTGCAGCAGAAAATCTCCGTGGCCACGCTCGGGCGCACGGACGTCACCCAACTAACCAGCCGGCTGAATGAAAAACTCCACCTCGCGCAGGCGACCCCCGGCGAGTCCTGTGGCTTGCTCACGGGACAAGGCGATTGTTCCCGATGCGACACGCCGTTGACCGGCCAGGAGCTGCAGAAAATCACGATCACGCACGGGGGCGGCACGACCACGATCGCGCGCGTCACGTGCCCGACGGCCCCAAAGTTTTGGCGCTGGCGGGAAATGCCGTTCCCCAAGGTCGTCCAGCGCGACGTGGAATTCCTCGAACATGCGGAAGAGCACGACGACGAATGGAAACCGCAACTCGTTCTGGCCATTCTGTGCGGCGCATTCGGATTAACCGGGTATCTGCTGACCAAAGCCGGCCAACCGGCGTGGTCGCTGGCGAGCTTCATCGCCGCCTACCTCACCGGGGGTCGGTTCGCCGTCGAGGAAGTCTGGGAGCGCCTGCAAAAACGCGCGATTGACGTTCACTTTCTCATGCTCGCCGTCGCGGCGGGCAGCGCGAGCATCGGCGCGTGGGGTGAAGGGGCCGTTTTGCTCTTCCTTTTCTCACTCTCGGGGGCTTTGGAACATTACGCGCTGGGCCGTACCCAGAGGGAAATCCGTTCGCTCTTTCGCGCCGCGCCCAAGGTGGCCCTCGTCCTCGACGCGCAGGGCCACGAGCGCGAGGTGAAGGTCGAATTGCTGCGCCCCGGCATGAAACTGCTGGTCAAGCCGGGCGAGCAGTTTCCCGTGGACGCCGAAGTCCTCAAAGGGGCCACGGCGGCGGATGAATCGAATCTCACGGGTGAGGCCACGCCCGTGGAGAAAGGCGTGGGGGACAACGTGCTCGCCGGCACGATCAACTTGTGGGGGGCCGTGGAGGTGTCGGTTTTGCGGCCCGCGGCGGAAAGTTCGCTGCAAAAAATCATCCGGCTCATCAAGGAAGCACAGCACCTGAAAGCCCCGTCCCAGCAATTCACCGACAAATTCGGCACGGTTTATACGTATGCCATTCTCAGTCTGACCCTCGTCATGTTTTTTGTGTGGTGGCTGGCGTACGGGCTGCCGCCGTTTGCCTCTGCCGGTGAATTCCGCAGTGCCTTTTACCGGGCGATGACCCTGCTCGTCGTGGCGTCGCCATGTGCGCTGGTGCTTTCCATTCCATCGGCGGTGCTCGCGGCCATTGCCTGGGGCGCGCGCCACGGTGTGCTCATTCGCGGCGGCGCGGCGGTGGAAAAACTGGCGGACGTCAACGTTGTGGCGTTGGACAAGACCGGCACACTCACCACGGGCGAATTGCGCGTGGAAAAAATCGAGAGCTTCCCGCCCGGCCGCGAAAGCGAGATTGCACAATTGGCCTACTCGCTGGAAAAGCTTTCGACCCATCCGCTGGCCCGGGCCATCTCGCGTTACGGAAAACAGCAGCAACTGGACGCCATCGAATTCGAAAGGTTTGAGTCGGTCACCGGTCAGGGACTCAAGGCGCGGCACCATGGAAGCGAGTGCTGGTTGGGCCGCCGCGAATGGATCGAAGCGATGCGGCCAACGTCGGACGCGCGGCAGGTCCCACCCACCGAGGCGGGTTTCTCCGAAATCTGGCTCGCGCGAGATGGCTTGCTCGGGCGCGTTATTCTGCGCGACGACGTGCGTCCGCAGGCGCGCCTAGTTGTGGATGATTTACGACGGGAAGGCTTGCGCACCCTTGTTCTCACGGGTGACCGGCGTGCCAGCGCCGAACATCTCAAAAAAGATTTGCACCTCGATGAAGTTCGCTCCGAGTTGAAACCGGAGGAAAAGGTGGCCGCAATCAAATCGCTCAGTGATCAGGGCAATCGCGTGGTGATGGTGGGTGATGGTGTGAACGACGCGCCGAGCCTGGCGGTTGCGCATGTGGGTGTGGCGATGGGCGCCCGCGGCTCGGACGCCGCGCTGGAACAGGCCGACGTGGTTTTGATGCACGACCGGCTGGAGAATTTTCTGGCCGCCTTCCGCCTCAGCCAGCGCGCGCGTCGCGTCATCCGGCAGAATCTCCTTGTGTCACTGGGCACCGTGGTGGTGTTGGTGGCGTTTGCCCTGGCCGGGCGTATTCCGCTGCCGGTCGGCGTGGTCGGGCACGAGGGCAGCACGGTCATCGTGGTCATGAACAGCCTGCGCCTGCTGTTCGGCGCGGGGCGGGATCAAAGGCAATTGAAAACTTGAAGCGACGGTCATCCTGCCTTAAAACTTTTGCGCTGTGAGTCACAATTCTGGGCTTCAACTGGTCGTTCCTCGAGTGTTACCCGCTCTCGATCCGCAATACCGTCCGGCGGTGCTGGCCAATCGCTTGTTTCGCGAGCAAGTGCGAACATCTGGCAAACCCGTGCCGGTCAAGCTGGCGGTGGAGCAAACCGACGGCTCGATTTACCATTTCGCCACGGAAATCTTTCCCGAATCTTCGCCCGGGGCGGCCGGTAATTTCGTTTATCTCGAACGCATCCTGAAGTTCCTGCTCTGGTCGCGGGGCGGCTGGCGGGTTTATTTCGACGGGCCGGCGTCCCTCGCCGCCCGGCTCGCGGCGCATTACCGGGAAACGGCCACCGGCAAATTCGATTCCGACATGGTCGGCGAAAAGATGTTCGATCATCCGCTCGAAGTCGTGAACACGCGGGATATCCCGCCGGAACGCGCGCAAGCCCGGCCCCTCGGCCGTCACCTCAAAGGCTGCCGCATCGGCTTCGACCTCGGCGGCAGCGACCGCAAGGCCGCGGCGGTGGTGGACGGAGAAGTCGTTTTCAGCGACGAAACGGTCTGGGATCCTTATTTCCACCCCGACCCGCAGTATCACTTCGACGGCATCATGGATTCGCTGAAGAAGGCCGCGGCGCATCTCCCGCGCGTGGACGCGATTGGGGGCAGCGCAGCAGGTATCTATGTGAACAACCGGGTGAAGGTCGCTTCGCTGTTTCGCGGTGTCCCGGCGGATGTTTTTAATGCGCGGGTCAAAAACCTTTTTCTTGAGATTAAGCAGGCCTGGAAAAACGTGCCGTTCGAAGTTGTCAACGACGGCGAGGTGACGGCGCTGGCCGGTTCGATGGCGTTGGGGCGGAATGCCGTGCTCGGCATCGCGCTGGGCACCAGCACGGCCGGCGGCTGGGTGAATGGCGAGGGCAACATCACTTCCTGGATCAATGAACTGGCGTTTGTTCCTGTGGATTACAACCCGACCGCCGCCTGTGATGAGTGGTCGGGCGACTACGGCGTGGGCGCACAGTATTTCTCGCAACAGGCCGTGGGCCGGTTGATGCCTGCCGCCGGCATCGCGGCGCCGAAAGGCATGCCATTACCCGAAAAACTCAAGCTCGTGCAATCGCTCATGGCCAATGACGACCCCCGGGCTCGGAAGATTTACGAAGCCATCGGTGTCTATCTCGGCTACCAGATTGCGCACTTCGCGGACTTCTATCCGCTGCAAAACCTGCTCATCCTCGGTCGCGTCACCAGCGGCAAGGGCGGCGATTTGATCGTGGCCGGGGCAAGGCAGCTTCTGCAGACGGAATTCCCGGAGTTGGCCGGCAAGATCGAGCTGCATGTCCCCGACGAAAAGATGAAACGCCACGGCCAGGCCATCGCCGCGGCGAGTTTGCCGGAGATTGGCTGAACATGGTTCGTCCCCGAAGACCACCCTCACCCCGGCCCTCTCCCGTCCGATGCGACAGGGAGAATCGTTCGCCGATCCTCGCAACGTCGGTGACCGAAGTTCGCACGACGATCACACTGCAAACCAGCACCAGTCAATGGCTGGCCCCTCTCCCATCGGATGGGAGAGGGTCAGGGTGAGGGCCTTTCCATTTCGAACCATGAATCCTTACAACAAATTCGTCGCGGATTGCGCGAGCTTGATTGAGAACGCAAAGAGTTTGCCGCTCGGTGGCTTTCCTCCGTCGCCAAGGCCCCAACTTGCGCCCGACGCTCCGCGCGCATTGTTTTTCGCACCGCATCCCGATGATGAAACCATTTCCGGGGCGCTGGCGTTGCGGCTTCTACGCGAAGCCCGCATGAACGTGATCAATGTCGCGGTGACGCAAGGCAGCAACAAGGAGCGACAGGCCGGGCGCTTGGCCGAGTTGCAAGGCGCGTGCGACTACCTTGGCTACGGTTTGCAAACGACGGTTCCGAACGGTCTGGAAAAGGTCACGGTCAAGACACGGCAGAATGATCCGGCGGTTTGGTCCGGCATGGTGAAGGTCATTTCCGGGATTCTCGCCAAACACCAACCACGCGTGATCCTGTTTCCGCACGAACGCGACTGGAACGGCACGCACATTGGCGTGCATTATCTGGTGACCGACGCACTCAGGCAAATGCCGGCGAATTTTGAATGTTACACCGTCGAGACGGAATTCTGGGGCGCGATGGACGACCCGAATCTCATGGTGGAAGTCGGCCGGCAGGACCTGGCGGACCTGATCGCGGCCACGACATTTCATGTGGGCGAAGTGAAACGCAACCCTTATCACTTGTCGCTGCCGGCGTGGATGATGGACAACGTCCGGCGCGGCGCGGAACTGGTGGGTGGTCAGGGTGGCGCGGCGCCGGACTACCCGTTCGCCGCTTTGTGCCGCTTGCGCAATTGGTCGCAGGGCCGGCTGACGAAATACTACGAAGGCGGGAAACAGTTGCCGGTGGGGGTCAATGCCGGCACGCTCTTCCCGTGAATGCCCGATTCATGCGCGAGGCCATTCGGATCTCGCTGGTGAAGATGCGTGACAATCACGGCGGCCCGTTCGGCGCGGTCGTGGTGCGGCGCGGAAAAATTGTCGGCCGCGGGTGGAATCGTGTGACCTCGGCGAACGATCCGACGGCCCATGCGGAAGTTGAGGCCATCCGCGCGGCGTGCCGGCGGCTGAAGACATTTCAACTCGACGACTGCGAGCTTTACACCAGTTGCGAACCGTGCCCGATGTGTCTCAGTGCGATTTACTGGGCGCGACTCAAAGCGGTCTATTACGGCAACACACGCAAGGACGCGGCGAAGATCGAGTTTGACGACGATTTTCTTTATGACGAAGTGGCGCGGCCCATCTCGCGGCGAAAGCTTCCCATGAAGCAACTGCTGCGTCGCGAGGCGAGCCGGGCCTTCGCCGAGTGGCAGGCCAAAGCGGATAAGACGCTTTATTGACGACAGCAGGCGGGCTTTTCTTCCCCTTTCAATCTTTCCCTTCTTTCCGATTGCACTGCCGGCGAAGGCAGGACTACTTTGCGTTCGGTGCTTCGGGTATTCGAACAGAAAGGGAAAAGCTTATGAACACAGAAATCTCACGTCGTTGTTTCCTCAAATCCTCGGCCGCGGGCGTCATCACCTGCGGGGCGCTCGCTGGATGGGCGGAAAGGCTGGCGGCGGCCACTTCCGCGCCGCGGCTGGGACCAACTTCAAAGGTGCGCATCGGCAAAATCTATTTCGGCCGCGAGCATCCGGGCTGGCCGGCGTCAACCGTGGACGTGCCGGCGGAAATGAAGCGTTGCGAAAGCGAACTCGCCAAACTCGCGCCGCAACTGGCGGATGTTGAATTTGTCAACGCGGGCCTCGTTCACGAGGACGCGCAACTGGCCAAGGCCAAAGAACAGTTCAAAGACGTTGACGGCATTCTGGTCATGCAACTCACGATGGGAATCGGCCAACAGCTTCAAAGCCTCATGGAGTTGGGCCTTCCAATCGTTTTGTTTGCCCTCCCCTACACCGGACACGAATGGCACACCATCGCGAGCTGGCAGCGGCAGGGCAAACTCATCGAATCCTATCCCACGAGCCGGTTCGAGGACGTGACGATTGCGATCCGTCCGTTCCGCGCGCTGCACCGACTCAAGGAAGCCCGCATTCTGCACGTGAACCACGTTCCCGCCGATGCCGCCTATTGCCAGGCCATCAAGGAAAAGTTCGGCACGGACATCCAGAACATCACCCTGCCGGAACTTCAGAAAGCCTACGAGGCCGCCGACCAGAGCGAGGCGATGGCCGACTGCCGCCGTTGGATGAAGGAAGCACGCAAAATCGTTGAACCGACGAAGGAGGAAATCCTCAAAGGTTCGCTCATGTATGTCGCCATGCGGAACTTGCTGGCGGAACACGACGCCGTGCTGGTCACGATGAATTGTCTGGGCATGAACCTGATGGGCCGGGGCATGGGCTACCCGTGCCTTGGCTTCGTGCGGTTTAACAACATGGGCCTGGGCGGCGTGTGCGAGGCGGATTTGAAATCGAGCATGACGCATCTCATCTTCAGTTATCTTGTGGGCAGGCCGGGATTTGTGACCGATCCGGTTTTTGACCGCTCGACCTCCAGCATCATCCACGCGCATTGCGTGGCGGCGACCCAGATGGAAGGTCCGGATTCACGTCCAGCGCCGTATCACATCCGCAGCCACTTGGAGGACAACAAGGGCGCGTCGCTTCAAGTCAAGCTGCCCGTCGGCGGGAAGCTCACCATGGCGCGGCTGATTGGCACGGACAAACTTCTGTTCGCAACCGGCGACGCCACCGACAGTCCGATGGTCGAGTGGGGTTGCCGTACCAAGCTGACGATGAAGGTCCAAAATATCGAGCGCTTCCTGGAGAACTGGTCGTGTGGCTTGCATCGCGTCGTGTTCTACGGCGACCATACGCAAGACGTGCATCGCTTCTGCCGGTTTGCCAGGGTCCGGGTCCTGCACGAGGGCGTGGACGATTTGCATCAGGTGGAGGGGCTGGAGTGGGAACCGCGTGTGCACGCGTAACAGTCGCCAAACACACCCGGAATTCGAAGCTTTACATTTCTCGCCGTGGCCGTCATTTTTCCGGCACTGCTATGGATGCTTTCTGGAGCTATTGCACCATGCCCATTGGCGTGGCGCTGTGTTTCGGGCCGGCGATGCTGGTCTGGTGGTTGACTCGCGACAAAAAACCGAGCGACGACCGGGCGGATTCGCATTGAGGTCCTTGTCCGGGCATTCTTGCTGGCGGCATCCCGCGGTCGCTGATCGTCAGCCGACTCAAGCAAATGCAAAATCGGACGAAGATTGTCTGCGGCGTCTTTGCAAGCATTACATTTGGGGCTGGTTTGATCTCGCAAGCCATTTGCCGGGACCCTCAATTTGCGGTTGGCATTGTTAGCTTGGGACGATGGCAGGGTGATGCGAGGATAGGGTATTGTGCATCACTGACCAATTCTGGCACTTCGGCGTGCTTGCTCACCGGTGTTCGCTATGAGTGGAAGGATGCTGCCGGCCAATTGCAAAGTGCATCCGCATCTTCCTTTGACGGCCGTTTGTTCCGATCCGGAGCGGCCGAGACAGTCACTTTTCTGATACCGCCTGATGCCCAGAGCGTTCGAGTGTGTGTGCTCTACGACTTCTCATCGCTGACCAGGACGCTGAAAAAGCGAATCGGCCCGGTGTGCGGAAAGCTCGCGCTCAATCCAACGGTCTTTCGATTCCCAAAGTTGGCTGTTTGGTTAATGGAGATCGGAAATACTACAGACCGTCAATTCCTCAGTCCGTGGGCGGCGAACCGAGGAGTGCTGGATCGCGGATCATGGGAAGAAACCTTGCCGCGTTGAGCCGTCACGGCGACTCGTTTAACGCGGCAAGGGTTCAGTAACTCACGCCTTGCGTCTGAAGAGATCCCGCGTGTCCGCCACGTTCAGCACGGACAAGTCCAACCCGCCCTCGGGGTCGCGTTCGTGCGCCAGTTGTAGCTGGCGGGCGATGAGCTGCCGCGTGTCGGTGGCGTAATATTTCACCACGCCGACGCCGACGGCCGCTTTGAACACCACCAGCAGGAGGCACTCCTCATCCACGGCGGTGATAAACATGCTGAATTGCGAGCCGGCCTGATAAACGCAGTCGAAACTGGTTTCGTGAATGAGATTGGCGATGGTCTGGTTGGCCAGGTAAGCGCCGGAGGCCAGGGCGCCGATGGTCGTGACGTCGAACTGGCGCGAGTCCCCTTGATGAGTGATGAGGAACCCGCCCTTGTCCACTATCAACGCCGTGATGGCATCGGTCCGGTCCAGATAACTCCGCAACACATCGTCGAGCTGCTGGATGTCTTCCTCGAGCAGTTGAGGCAGGGTGGCCATGTCATGCGTACTGCGGTTCGTGTTGGTTGATGAACTTGTTCAGCAACATGCGGGTGATCATGTTGAGCGATTCGAACACCCCTTCGCACCGGTGCGCCACGGACGAAAACGACGGCACCTGGTAGTCGCGGTTGTTCAAAAGAAATTCCATGTATTCGACCGGCGCGGCGTTGGGCAGATCGCGCTTGTTGTATTGCAGGACGTAGGGAATGTCGTCGAGGTTCAGCTTGAGCGTGCGGAGATTGTCCAGGAGGTTCTGGAAACTCTCGACGTTCTCGGTCATCTTTTCGTACTGGGAATCGGCCACGAACACGATGCCGTCCACGCCGCGCAAGACGAGCTGGCGGGTGGTGTTGTAAATGACCTGGCCGGGCACGGTGTAGAGCTGGAACTTCGTTTTAAAGCCCTTGATGGACATTGCCTCGATGGGGAGGAAATCGAAGAACAGGGTGCGATCCGAACTGGTGGCGAGCGAAACGAGCTTGCCGCGGTTGCCGGCGGCGGTCTGCACGTGGTCGTGGACCTGCACGAGGTTGGTCGTCTTGCCGCCCATGGCGGGGCCGTAATAGACGATCTTTACCTGCAGTTCCTTGGTGGCTTGGTTGATGATGGCCATAAAATCCTTACTTGTTCTTGTGATCCAGCTCCGCGGCGAGCGCCGCCAGCGGGCCGGTGGGCAGCGCTTCGCCCACGCGGCCGAAGGCGGCAAAGAAAATCGCGTTCACGCGGAAAATCTTCCACGGCACGTTGCCCACGGTGAAATTGAGATTGTTGAGATCGCCCATGCGCAATTCCTTGGTCGTCTGGCTGACTTTGGAAAAGATTTGCGGCAGGAAAGCCGCCAGCGTGTCGCCGTTGAATTCCGGCGGAATCCGGCTGGCCACCATCAGACCATCAGGCAGGGCAATCAACGCCCCGGCGACGCCGTCCAGCGCGGCGGCGCGCGAAACGATTTCGTTGGGCGTGGCATACTTGACGACAAAATCGGTGCCCGTCGCCTGCTTGCGCTTGGCTTCGCTTTCATCCACGCGCGCCATGTCGTGGATGTCATCCCACACATAATAGTTCGTATCCACGACCTTATTGACCGGCGGTGTGGCTGGTGCCGGGGTGGTGGAAACCTCGGGTTTGGGCAGGCCGAAGAACAGGTTGGGAATGGTTTCGTCTATCGCCACGCGCCGCGAGAGATGCCGGGTATCCGACTTCTTGCGGGCGACGAACAGCGGAGCGAGCACGCTTAATGGCAGTTCCAACTCCATCCCGTCATGCGCCGAAACGCCCGCGGGCGCCGCGGGTTGGACCCAGGAGCGCAGGACTTTCCAGGCAAACACCACGCGACCGCGTTTGAGTGCAGCCTCGATGAGCGCCGCTGGCATTACCAAGCGCGCTTCCGTGAGGTTCATCAGCACGATTTCCTGCCGCACCGCGTCCGGCCAGGCTTGCGCGACCGCCGACAAGCCAATCGCCAGGGTTGGCGCATCGGCTGCCATGGACAAGACCGGGAGCGCTGGCGCGGGTTGCACCGGTTGCGCCGGACGTGCCACCGGTTCCTTGGGTTTCACCGGCAAAGCTGGATGGATCGGCAAGGTCGGTTTGATGGGCGCGACGGGGATCGCGGGCGAAATCGGTGTAATGGGCGCGGCCGTTATTTCCGGGGCTTTCGGCGCCTTGGGCGCGACCGGCATGCGTTGAAAAATCTGATCCGGCACGGCCGCAGATGGCGACGCGAACGGGTTGCGCGGGCGCGCGCCGGGAGCAACCGGGACGCCGGGTATTGGGTGACTGACCGGGGCAGGCGGGTGGAAGCGGGACGGTGCGTGCGCGGCCGGGTTCGGCTTGCCCACCGAAAAGACAAGTCCCTGTCCCTCCGCACCGAAGGGGCTGGCAACCTCGGCGGGCAGGTCCACGCGTTTCTGTTCCGGCCGGCGAACCAGCAAGGCGGGATTCAATCGCGAGAGTATTTCTGCGAGCGGCAAAACGACTTCGACACTGTCGCGGTCCTTGCCGGTCGTGAAAACCTCCGGTCGGGACAGGCGGATTTCGCCAAAGGTCAGCTTGACCGCTCCGCTGCCGAGTTGAGCGAGGATTTTCTCGCTGGGCACCTCGACCATCAGACCGGTGACATCGTTCTGTCGCACGCGTCCGCGCAATTCAAGCGGCAGGTCAGCCAGGATGGCCGACAGCGGGATCTGTATTCTGCTGCCGTTGCCATTTGGCGATCCCGGCGTGCCAGCCGGACGCGGAGGGTGGGCGATCACCGGCGCCGGCGTGGCGCGCACCGGCGGGATGTGGGCCGGGCTGAAGGCCGGCTGGGCCTCGCCCGAAGCGTTCGGGTCGCGCCGCGTCACCAGGTTCTTTAGAAACCCGAAGAACTTTGACTTCGCAGGTTGAGAGGTGGCACTCATGGCAAATCAGTGACTACAGGCGGACGGGACGGCAACGGTTAACGGGCCGGCGGCTGACGCCAGCGGCCGTGATTTCCTTTCATGGCAAATGCGATTCATTTGGTTATGGCTTCACACAAACGATTTCAATCCGTATCCGGCGCAGAAAACATGCCAGTAAATCCGGCGCGCCGGCCGGTGCCAACCGGTGCCGGCACTTCAACCACGCCCGCCCCAGCGGCGTTTTTTGGGCCGGGCGTGCGGGCGCTGTGAGTTGTCCCATCGGTGGACTGGATGTCCATGCCACTGCCCCGTACCCATTCGATGGCCGCCCGCTGAACGACGGCGACGACCGTTGGTTCGTTGCGCCCAAACGGCACGTGAAAAATCCCGGCCACCACCTATGCCCCGGAATATCACTTGCTTTTGAAGGCGGCTAACCAGAGCCTGCATTCAGGCTTGAATTTACAAAACGCCCGAGTTAGCCGTTGGAACGACGACAAATGGACGAACATCATAAAATCCTGCTGGTGGACGACGATCCCGACCTGCTGGACATGTACCGAGAGATGCTCGCCCAGCTCCCGAGCCGGCCGGAAATCCACACCGCCACCTCCGGTCCGCGCGGAATGGCCATGCTCGAGGCCCGTCCGTTCCGGCTGCTGATTTGCGATCTGAAAATGCCGAAGATGGACGGTTTGCAGGTGCTTTCCATTGTCCGGCGCAAGTATCCGGCATTGCGCACCGTGGTGCTCACCTCGGTGGCAGACGAGCAATTCCGGTCGCGCGTCTATGCGCTGGGGGTGGACCTGTTCTGGCAAAAGCCGGCCACCAAGCACGAAATCCAACTCTTCCTCGAGTGCATCGAATCGCTGCTGGGTCGAGAATCCGAACCGGGGTTCCGCGGCGTGCAAAGCAAAAGCCTCGTGGATCTCGTCCAGTTGGAATGCATTTCGCAAAACTCCGTCACCTTTCGCATCACCAACGGTCCCCTGATCGGGAAGATCTGGATCAACAACGGCGATCTGATTGATGCTGAAACCGAGGAGTTGCGCGCGGAGGAGGCGTTTCAAAGGATTCTCTCCTGGAAAGCCGGCAGCTTCGAAACCCTGCCCGCCGAGCCCGCGCGGCCCCGCACCATCTTCAAATCCTACAACGCCCTCCTGCTCGAAACCGCGCAGGCCATTGACGAGTCGCGCGGTGAGATTCCGGCCGTGCCCGGCGAAGCGGTCGGGCGCGCACCGGTCTCCGCGTTGAACGAACTGGCCCAGGTGGACGGCGTCGAGTTTGTGCTCGCCACCAAAGCCGGCGATCGCGGCAAGCCCCGCTTCGAAGCGCGCGGTCTCGAAAACCCCGACCGCATCGCGGGTTGGTCGCAACAAAGTCTCGAACGGTTCCGCGTCCTGGGCGAACAACTGCAAGCCGGTCCGCTCGAACAGATCGAGGGCCTCGGTCCGCAACGGCACGTCGCCTTGTCGCCGCGCGGCGACATCCAGTTTTGCGTCGGCTGGCGGCATTCGCTCGAACCCGAGGAAATCCGCGACCGGATGAGAAAGGTGCTGGCGCTATGGGTCTGAGGAAATTATTCACGCGCACCGCGCCACCGCTGAAGCGCCTGCCCAACGGTTCGTTCACCCTCGACCGGACGGGCCAGATTCTCGTCAGCACGGTGCCGTCCAGCTTCCCGGCGGCGGTGATGCGCGAAATTGGCCGGCAGGTGCTGGGCGCCTTTCACGAAGCGCAGGCCGCCCAATTGCCCCTGGCTGAATTGATCGTCCATTATGGCAGCCTGAAGATTGTTGCGCGCGAACTGCGCGGCGGTGCCATTGTCTTCCTGTCGCCCAAGTCACCCATCAGCCCGGCCAACTAAACGACGCCCAAACCTATGAGCATTAAAAAATTGGACTCCCTCATCCAGCAACTGGAGAACTACCTGGAATGCTGGAAGCAGTTCAACCAGTTCGTCAACCTGGCGCGCTCGAAAAAATTCGGTGCCGAGGACGAGAACCAGTTCCTGGAAACCAAGAGCGTCATCGTCCAGGAGCTCGAGCTGATTCTATCCGCGGTTGAAGTCAGTTCACCCACGAAGGAGGAGATTCATACCCTGATCGGCAGCGCTCCGTCGTTGCGCTATCTCTCCGAGATGAATGAAGGCGCGTTGCGCAACGTGGAGAATCAGTGGCACAAGATTTACATCGGCTGGCACGCCATCCTCGGCCAGCTTAAGGTCCGGCAGCACGCAACCACGGACAAGTCCACGTTGTCGAGCCTCTTCGGCTCGAAGAAATAGGCGCAAGGCCTCTGCCAACGCTTTTCCCGCTTGCCTTCTCCGGCGCTTTCGCGTCTAACCACTCGCCATGCCTGACTGGATCGCCGTCATCATCCTGGGAATCATCGAGGGGATCACCGAATTCATCCCGGTTTCGTCCACCGGTCACCTGCTGCTGGCCGAGCAGTTCATGCAACGCCACCAAAGCGACCTGTTCAACATCGTAATCCAGTGCGGCGCCGTCATCGCGGTGCTGCCCCTGTTTCCGGAACGGTTGCAACAATTCCTCTGCCGCTGGCGCGAACCGGCGACGCAGGATTACCTGCTGAAGATTCTGATTGCCTTCGGCCTCACCGGCGCGGCGGGTCTGGTGCTCGACAAACTCGGCTTCAAGCTCCCGGACCAGCCATTGCCCGTGGCCGTGGCGTTGTTGGCGGGCGGGATTCTGTTTGTGGGCGTCGAACGCTGGTTGCGCGGCAAAACTTTGAGCAATGAAATCACCTGGACCATCGTGCTGGCCGTGGCGGCCGGCCAGTTGATCGCCGGCGTCTTTCCCGGCACGTCGCGGTCGGGGTCAACCATCCTGATCGCGCTGATGCTCGGCCTGGCGCGGCCGGCGGCCACGGAGTTTTCCTTTCTGGTGGGCATTCCCACCATGCTCGCGGCCGGCGGCTGGAAGATTCTCAAGGCGCTGCGTCACCCGGGAGATGCGCCGCCGGAGAATTGGGGTTTGCTGCTGTTGAGCGCGGTGGTGGCCGCGGTGGTTTCCTTCCTCGCCGTGAAATGGCTGTTGCGCTACGTGCAAACGCACACGTTCAGCGCGTTCGGCTGGTATCGCATCGCCCTGGGTGTCTTGCTGCTCGCGCTGTTGAAGTAAAGCGGGTTTGCCTTGCCCCCTTTCAACGCTTCAACGAATTAACGTTCGAACGGACCTTCACTTCCCGCCGACATCCACGCAAACCACGTCGCCCTTCGAGTTGCGACAATAAATCCTGCCGTTGGCCAGCACCGGAGTCGTCCAGCATTTCCCGCCGAGCACCTGCGCGCGTGAAACGGGCTTGAACCCCTCGGGCGTCGCGTCGGCAACGATCAGCTCGCCCTTGTCGGTCATCACGATCAACTTGCCATCGGCAGCCATGAGCCCGCCGATGCCGGTTTTTTCCGCCCACTTCACACTGCCGGTCGCGAGTTCAACACATTTCAATCCCGTGGCAGAGTTGTCGGCGTCACCATCGAAGCCGTAAAGGAAGCCGTTGATCAGGACGCAGCCGTTGAAGTGATTGCGCATGTTTTTGTTTTCCCAGACCAGTTCCGGCTTGCCGCTGCTCACGTTCAACAGCGCCCCGCCATAGCCGTACCCGGACGAGATGAACACCTTGCCGTCGGCGATGATCGGATCCGCGGCGTTCACGTCGTAACTGGTCTTCCACGGATGTCGCCAAAGCTCCTCGCCGTCCTGCACGCGAACCGCCGCGACGTGCCGCTTGAGGAACAACGCCACGATCCGATCGCCGCCCGTGTCAAACGGCACGGGTGTCGAATAGCCGGCTGCTTCCGTTCCCGACGACCAGAGCACTTTGCCGGATTTTTTGTCGAACGCCGCGCCCGCCATGCCTGCGTTGACCAGACATCGGTCGCCCTCCACGAGCACCGAACTGGCAAACCCCCACGACGGCATCGCCACCTTGAGACTTTCCATCACGTTATTGGACCAGACCACACCGCCCTTCGCCGCATCGAGACAAAGCAGCAGGCCGCGCTTGCTGAAGGCGTAAACCCGGTCGCTGCCGCCTTCAAAATCCACGGTCGGCGTGGCGCTGGGGCCGCCTTCGTAATACTTGTCGTCGAGTTTCGTCGCGTAGGATTGCTTCCAAATCGTCGCTCCGGTTTTGGCGTCGAAACAATAGATCGTGTCCTCATTGTTCGCGTGGCCGACCGTGTAGGCGCGCCCCTGACTTACGGAAAAGGACGAGAAACCAATGCCGACCGACGCCTTCCACACCGGTTTCGGTCCACCGGCGGCCCAAGTCGTTGCCCAGCCGGTTTCCTTGGAAATGCCGTTCAAGTCCGGCCCGCGCCAACGCGGCCAGTCCGCGGCCTGGCCAATGGAAAGTGCGGCGCCGCTCAGGGCGATGGCGGTGAAGCTGGACAAGATTTTCATGGCCGCAGAGTTAGCGCACCCGGCCCCGCCTGTCAATGAGGCGTGTTCCCCGCCCTTGCGGATCGCAATTTTTTCTCGTCTGGTGTCATGCGATGAGGGCAAATTCCCGTCATGAAAGTAAATCTGCTTCGAAGTTTCATGGGTGCGCTTCTGTCCTTGCTGCCGATGGCGCCAACCGTTCAGGCTGCCAAGCCACCGAACATCATCATCATTTTCGCGGACGACCTCGGCTACGGCGACCTGGGTTGTTACGGACATCCCACCATCCGGACGCCCAACCTCGACCGCATGGCGGCGGAGGGCATGCGGTTCACGGATTTTTACGTCGCAGCCTGTGTCTGCACCCCGAGCCGGGCGGCGCTGATGACGGGACGGCTGCCCATTCGCACCGGCATGGCGGGAACGCAGCAACACCGCGTCATCGGCAGCAAGGATTCAGGTGGTTTGCCGCTTGAGGAAATCACCATCGCCCGCGCGCTCAAAACCAAGGGTTATGCCACAATGTGCATCGGCAAATGGCACCTGGCGGGCGGGACGCCGGAGGCGCTGCCCACGCGGCACGGGTTCGATTCGTATTTCGGCCTGCGCTGGTCCAACGACATGGAAGCAGGCAACCGCAAGAAAGACGCGCCCCCGAGTTCGCGCGAAGATCCCAAGTGGTGGAATTGCACCTTGTTCCGGAACGAGCAGGCCATCGAACACCCGGCCGACATCAGCACCCTGACGCCGCGTTACACCGAGGAAGCGGTCAAGTTCATCCGCGCGAACAAGAAGAAACCGTTCTTCCTTTATTTCCCGCACACTTATCCGCACACGCCGCTGTTCGCGTCGTCGAAATTCAAGGACACGAGCCCGCGCGGTTTGTATGGCGACGTGGTGCAGGAACTCGATTGGAGCGTGGGCCAGGTGCTCGAGACGTTGCGCAAAGAGAAACTGGCGAAGAACACCCTGGTGTTTTTTACGAGCGACAACGGTCCGTGGCTGATCCGGGAACTGGCCGGTGGCTCGGCCGGTTTGCTCAAAGATGGCAAAGGCAGCACGTGGGAAGGCGGGATGCGCGAGCCGGCCATCGCCTGGTGGCCGGGGAAAATCAAACCTGACGTCGTCACGCACGAGCTGGCCTCCTCGCTGGATCTGTTCAACACGTGCCTTAAACTGGCCGGGGTGCCCATGCCGACCGACCGGGTCATGGACGGCGTGGATTTGTCGCCCATCCTGTTCGGTGACGGCAAGGGGCTTCGCAACGTGATGTTTTATTACCGGGGGGATGAATTGTTTGCCGTGCGCAAAGGTCCTTACAAGGCGCACTTCCAGACGGCGCCCGGCTACATCAATCCGATGGTGTTTGAAAAACACGACCCGCCGCTGTTGTTCCAGTTGGAACACGACCCGTCGGAGAAATTCGACGTGGCGAAGGAACATCCCGATGTGCTGGCCGACCTCCAGCGCGAGGTGGAGCAACACCGCGCGAATCTCGTTCCCGGCAAACCGCAATACTGACCGCCCGCAACGTTCACAATCCGATGCGCTGTCTGATCTGCTCGATCATGGGCGGCGGTGGTGGTGTGTCGTATGTCACCTTGCCCAGATCATTCGTGCCGGGCCGTGCCAGTACCCAGGTTTGCGGTTTGTAGGTCCAGCCTCGCGATGGAGTCGGGCCGACCGGCACAATGCGCGCAACTTCCACCCGGCGCGGGGGAACGTTGATGAACTGAAACCGCCCGCTCGCGTCGGTCTTGGTCTGTCCATTCACGTTGATGTGCGGTTCGCCGCGTTGCCAGTCGCTGGGGATGGTAAAGTTCAAATCCACGCCCGGCATGGGCACGCCTTTCGCATCCACCAGCGTGCCGACGAGAACCGCCCACGGTTGGAGACGGAGCTTCAGGTTTTCGCCGCCACGCGCAACGGACTCCTCGGTCCAGCCCGCCGGATGCGCCGCAAATATCGTCATCCCGTTCGCGCGCGCGGGGAAGGAGAACTTGCCGTCCTTGCCCGCGACCTTTTGCGCCTCGCGATGCCCGTAATCCATGAGCTTGCCGCCACTCAGGCCGAACTGTTCCTGACTTGTGCCAAAGATAACCACTGCGTCGGCGGCAGGTTTGCCGTCGGGCTGCAGCACCACGCCGTTCGGGCCGGCGCCGCGTTCGAGTCGGATGACCAGGTTGGTCGTCGTGGCATTCGTCGGTGTCGTTTCGTACGGTTGATAGCCCGGCGCTTCGATGCGCAGCATGGGCGAACTGCTCAACGGCACAAAATCCACAGTGAAGTTCGTGTTCGTGTGCCAGGTGCTTTGGGAGAATTTCCAGAAAGGCCTTTCGTTCCAGGGCACAACCTTGGGGCTGAAGGGTTCGAGGATTCTTTTGAGGATGGGTTTACCGGGCGCGGGCCGCACCGTCACCGGCGGTTGGTATCCGGGAACGACCTTGTAGCGTTTGACTGGTTCGCCCGTTTTGTCGTCGAGCACGCTCCCGCCGAGAACGATGGGCAACGGCCCGCCGGGTTCGGCGCCGGAAAGCGGCCGGTTTTGCGGCCAGTCCGGCGAAGGCAATTGTCCGTTGCCACTTGAGCCGGACGAATAATATTCATACTTGCCTTGCTCGATGATCAGCAGCAGATCGTCCTTGTCCTGTTCCAGCAACCCGGTCAGTTGCCAGCCGTTCCACATGTCCATGCTGCGGTTGACGCCTGACAAATGCCAGTTCTGCTGGTCAATCGAAACGTTCCATTGTCCCGGATAAAGCCCATCACATTCAAATTCTCCGGCCTGCTTCACCGCCACGACCAGGGAGTCCCAGGCTCGGTCGTTGCCCACGCGAAGCTTCAAACCTTGGGGTAAGGCCTCGCCGTTGGCAGTTTTGATCCGGCCCGCCAGTCGCAGGCCCGGTTTGACCTCCAACCCACCGACATCGTTGGTTTCACCGTGATCGGAAGTCTTGATGGGTTGTGGGGCGAAGGCCCCGAACGATTTCAGGGAAGCGATGATGCCGTAGAGATTCCAAGCGGTATCAGGGGGGAGATGTTGGAAGGCGAACACGCCGTTCGTATCGGTCTTAGCTTCAAAATGCCCGGCGAACACCTCTGAACTGCGCTCCGAACCGGATACGCCCACACGCACGTCCACCAGCGGCTTTCCGTCCTTCATGATCCTGCCCTGCACAATCACGCCAACACCCATCTCGATGGTTTGAATGCCGTTGGTCGCCGGCAGCCAGAGCTTCATGGGCGCCAGACCGGTGGCCTTGACGTTCAACTGCACGCGGCTGAACTCCTGCTTTCGGCTGACGACGAATTCGCCGTTCAAGCCGGTGAGGACCTGTTCCGGGAAACCTTGCGTGCCGCCCCAACTGGTGGACTGTCCGGTGGAAACGCCCTCCGGTGCCACCGTGGCCCCGACCACCGGCTTGCCGCCCGGTCCGACAACCTGTCCGCGAACGGCAAACTTCCCAACGGGGCCGGCCGGTTTCAGTCGCACCTCGATCGGATCGGATTTGGGATCCAATCCGCCGTAACGCACCGGTTCAAACTTCTCGGCAAACACCATCAACTTGTAGAGCCGGTGGTCCGGCAACGACGGCAACGCGAACCGCCCGTCATTGCCGGTCACGGCTTCCGTGTTGACAGCGGATTCATCCACCGGCGATTCCGATTTGTCATCGGCGAACTTGCGCACGCCGGTAATTCGCACGCGTGCACCCGCGATGGCCTCGCCTTTCTCGTTTCGAACCACACCTTCGCCTCGCGCGAGTTCGCCGGCGCGCGGCCGCAAATCTGGCAGCGGATTCTTGGGCAGCTTGATCGTGTCGGCCTGCGAGACGGGATTTGTCCGGGGGCCGATGCTCATCGCGGCCACCATCAGGGCCGACTGGTTTCGTTTCGGGTCCATCACGAGCGTCCGCACTTCCTTCGCCGGCGAGGGATTGGTCAGGATGACATGGAAGAAGCGGAGATAACCGTCGCTGGCCGCCGCCTCGGAACAGAACGCGCGCCAAGCTTCGCGCGCATTGGAATCCGTCAGCAGCGTGTCCGTCTTGTGCCACGGGCCGAACCAATGGCGGACCTGCGCCCCGTAAAGCACCCTGAGCGGCGCGCTCGTGCCATCGGCATAGTGGAGCTCGAATTTGCCCAGCACGGTGCCGTCGTCCGCCTTCGACGGAGCGGTCGCGAGCAAGTGGAGGCAATCAAAGCTGCGGCCGATGGGAATCGTGAAACGGTTGGTCTGGTCGCGTCGGTTCGACGCTGACCCGCCGCCGTCGCGCAACATCACCGCGCCGTCAATTTGAAATGGGACACCATCAATCACCTGCAGCCCGCGCGGCAGCAACCACGCTGCGTCAATTTTGTCGAGCGGCGATTTGCCGACGAGAGGTTTGAGGTCGAGTGTTTGAATCGGCTCCGCCAGCGCCGGCCCGGCCAGCGCCATCGCGAGCGTCAATCCGAACCAGTGCCTGTTTCGCATGGTGATCCTTTCGATTACGACCTTCCGCGTTTGGTGGTCGTAGCCTAAACCCAAACTTGACGGGATGTCACCACCAGATTTTGTGTCAGCGGGGAGCGGCCGCGGCGTCCGGTCGTTCGAGTTTCTGGCCGCGTTGCCGGAGTTTCGACCGAAGCCGGCTGTAATCCACATCCTGAACCGGGATTCGAGTCTTGACCGCCAGCGCGGCGGCGACGCCGGCGGATTCGCCGAGAATCATCCAGACCGGCTCCATGCGCAGCGAGGTCATGGCGATGTGGCTGGCCGAACAGCACGCCGGCACGAGCAGGTTCTCGCACTCTTTTCTCAACGGCGTGATGGCGCGATAGGGAATTTTGTAAATGCCGCGATGTTGCTCATCCAGGTAGAGCATCGAGAATTCGCCGCCACTGAGAGCCACCTTACCATCCGCCGCAATGGTCGCATACGGCCAGTCATCCACGCCGTAGGAAGCGAGACCAATCGAATCGCCGGGGTCGGTCGTGCCTTCGAGGTCCTTTTGCGTCAGGACGTAGGCTGATTTCATCCGGCGGGCTTCGCGCACGTAGAGCTGATGCGGCCAGCCGGCGGTTTCATCGAAGATGCCGGGTTGAAAACCGATCGCGAGCGCCTGCTTCTTCATATTCGCTGGTACCGCCGCATCGGTGCGAAAGAAGTGAGTCATGCCGCGCAGAAAATTCTGATGGGACTGCCAGACGCGCGCCCGCGTCGGCCAGTCGCCGTCGGGATAATCGGCGTTGCACCCGAAAACCGTCGGCGTCAGCAGGCCGCGGCTCAGGTTTCCCGTCCCGGGTTTGTAGAAAATGCCGGTGGCGGGTTCGTATTTGTCCAACTTGTGCATGACCCGGCCTTTGAACATGTCCACGTCGCTCTGAAAACCTCGACGATAAAGTTCGTAGGTGCGCGCGTCGTAATCCTCCGGCGGTTCGATGGCGAGTTGCTTATCCGGGTCGCTGCTGAATTTCCAGCGGAAGCCGTAACCCATCGTCAATTTGTCCGCGCTGCCCGGCGGTCCGGGTTGAATGTCTTGCAAAAGCGGCAACAACCCGCTCCTGGGCTCGCCGGGTTTCACGTAGGGATCAATGTCGTATTCGACCAGATTTGGCCGCACGCCCGCGAGCGACTCGCCATAGTGTTCGCGGGATTCACGGCCAAACGTGTACGAAATTCCCGCCTTGGCCATGAGGTCGCCTTCGTAGGAACAATCAATGAAGACCTGTGCCAGCACGGTCATTGCCCCTGGTTGCCGGGCGTGTGGTGCTGGACAGCCCCATCGGTCCGGCAGCGCGTGGTCCAACTTGAGCGACCGGAGGCGCGCACCTTTGCGGGTCACGGCGGCGACGCGGTGTTCGTAGAGAACGGTGATGCTGTGCTCTTTGACGAGCGACTTGAACGCTTCCCGATATTGGAAATCGTTTCTGCCATCGCTGAGAATTCGGAGAGCCATCCCTCCCCCGGCTTCGCGACGGCCCCAATCTATGTTGGACAAACCGCCGCCGGTCATACCACCGAGCCAGCGACCGGGTTCGATCAGCAGAACGCGGCAACCCTCCTGCGCTGCAGTTACGGCTGCCACCACGCCGCTGGCGGTCGCGCCGTAAACGCAAACGTCCACTTTGCTCGCGTTGCTCGCCCGAGTCGGCAAAGGCAGCGCCGCGCCCATGATTGCGCCGCTGCCGAGGACCATGAACTCACGACGATTGATTTTCATATTTCGGTTTTGGCTTGAAACGCGTGCCGGAGCGCGGGCGTCCCGCCCGCTGCAGTTGCGCCGGCCCGAAAGCGGTACGAACTTCAAGCGATCTTAAAGCATCGGGCGCGCTGCGACCGGGACGGTCGCGCTCCGGCCAGGCCCGCACTTTGGCGCTGACATGTTTCCCGCCGGAAACTAAGCTTGGCCGAAATTTCATTCGAATGGAATACCTCATCCGAAAATTGGCGACACCGATTGCCTCAACCGCAAATTGGGCGGACGAGGCCTGGCGCAACGCCGCTGCGCTGGAGGTCGGCAACTTCCGGCCGGAAAGCAGTGAGCATCGCCCGCGAGTCGCGGCCCGGTTGCTTTACGACGACCGCGGCATTCACGGCATTTTTCGCGTGGAGGACCGTTACGTCCGGTGCGTGCGGACGGAATACGGCAGCGAAGTTTGGAAGGACAGTTGTGTGGAGTTCTTCGTGCAACCGAAACCGGACGCCGGTTACTTCAATCTCGAAATGAACTGTGGCGGCGCATTTTTGTGCTGGCACATCATTGACCCGACCCGGACGCCGGAGGTGTTCAAGCAATTCGCGCGCGTGCCCTGGGAAGTCGCCCGGGCTGTCCGCGTCCAAACCTCGTTGCCGCATGTCGTTGATCCCGAGATTGCCGAACCCGTGGTCTGGACGTTGCAATTCTTCCTGCCCTTCGCGCTGTTCGAGAAATTTCTCGGGCCTTTGGGAGACGTGGCCGGGCAATCCTGGCGGGGGAATTTTTTCAAATGCGCCGACGAAACCTCCCATCCGCACTGGGCCTCGTGGTCACCGGTGGATGAACTCAATTTCCACCTGCCGCGTTGCTTTGGATCAATCCGGTTTGAGTAAGGGAACGGCGTCGCGGCGCGCCGCCGAGATGCCGCTTTGAACGGGTGAGGGCTCAGAGTTCCAGGCCCAAGAGAACTGAAAAGCTCCAATCTTGGCGATTGGAGCTTTTCGTGCGCTTTGATCTTTGAGTCTGGATGCTTATTGCGCTTTCGGCGCCGTGAGCCATTCAAAGCTGATCTTGACGTCGTCGCCGGTGGTGATGGCGCCGATTCCGAGAATGGACAGCTTCGGCGACTCGACTTTGTAATCACTCATCTTGAGCGACGTCGAGCCGGTCACCTTGAGTTTGCCGTCCTTCTTCTCGATGGTCACCGGCATGGTCATCGTCTGGTTGGTACCGTGGATGGTCAGCACGCCGATGGCGTCGAATTGCAGCGCGCCGGTCGTGCCCGCCGGCGACTTGGGTTTCAACTCGGTGAGCTTGTACTCAATGTTCTTGAACTTGGTCGCCTCCATTTTCTCCTGCATGACCTCGTCCATGCGTTTGGAGTAACTCTTGAAAGAGCGCACGGGCATGTAGGGTTCGACCTTGGGCTTGGCGGCGGCGGGATCCGTGAGCGCGGCTTCCGGGAAATTGGCCGCCACTTCCATGAAGCCCCCGATCACGACGCTGTCCATGTGCCAGTCGTGAACGGAAGACGTTCCTTCGATTTTGACTTTGCCGCCGGGTTGGGAGTCGTAACGGACCATCCCTGCGGGCGTGGCCGCGGGCGCGGCGGCGGCCGGGGCGGAAGGAGCAGGCGCTGCTGGCGCCGCGGGTGCCGCTTCGGCGGCTGGTGCGGCGGGCGTGGCCGGAGTTGCCGCGGCGGGAGCTGCCGGGGCCGGCGGCGCGTCGGGTTGACTCGGGGTGGTGTCCTTGGGTTTGCAGGAGCACAGCGTCAAGGCGACGAGGCCGGCCAAGGTCAGAACGGATAGACTGTTTTTCAGGATTTTGGTTTTCATATTTGGCTTCTAAATCGAATGGTTGTGGCGGTCACGCCAGTTCAAAGATTTCCTTGTTCAATTCAACTCGTCCGCCCTTGAGAATGGCTTCATTCGCCTTCAAGGCGAGCATCGTGGCGGCATAGCCGTCCTTGAGCGACGCGGCGGGCAGCAGCTTGACCGAAGCCAGACCGGCTTCGAGCGCTTCCTTGGTCACCGAGCCGAAGGCGGATTTGATGTCCTCCACCTGCGCGCCGACCTGCGCGGAATTCGTGATGAAGGACTGGAGCGCATAGGAAAGGCTCGGGAACGGAAACGGCGAGACTTCTTCGCCACCCTTGGCGAGGGCGGTCTGTTTGCTGCCCCCGGCGACGAGCGCGATGCCGGTTTCCTTGTAGAACGCGTCCTTGCGCGCATAGACTTCCCAGCCCAGCAGGGGCGAATCCACTTCCTTGAACATCCAGGCGAGGTGGAAATATTCGTAGCCATTTTCGCGCTCCACTTTGTTGTCGCGCATCATCACGGCCGCGTCGGTGCCATAATACATCTCGTATTCGCCGTCGAACGAGTTGCACAACGTGGCATCGTTCACGAACTCCAGGCCCTCGGGATATTCGACAAAGAGCTGCACCGTATCGGGCACGTCACGGCCATCGTTCCAGAACCGGATGGCGCCGTGACCGGTCACCGATCTGGGGGTTTCGTTCAAGAACCACGTCGCCTGATCAAGTTGGTGGATGCAAAGCTCGCCGATGAGTCCGGGCGAGGTGGCCTTGCTGAGCCGCCAGTTGATCGTTTTCTCGCGCTCGGCGTTGGGGGAGGTCAGACGCCAACTGGTCTTTTTGTGCCATTGGGCGCGGGCCATGACGAATTTGCCCAACGCGCCCGAACGGACGAACGGCAGGATGAAAAGCCGTTGGGGGTCGGACCGCATTTGCAGCCCGGGTTGAAATACACTGCCCACAGCTTTCTTCGCCGCTTCCGCAATGGCCCGGGTGTCTTCAACGGTGTGAGCCAGTGGCGCTTCGCAATAGACGTGTTTGCCCGCCGCCAGGGCCGCCAGCACGATTTCCTTGTGCTGGTGCGTCGGGGTGGCAACGACGACCGCCTGGACGTCCTTGTTGTTGAGGACGGCCTTGTAGTCCTCCACCGCGGCCGCGCCGGGGACTTTGCTGGCGCTGCGATTGAGCATGGGTTTGTAATTATCGCAAATCGCGATGACCTCGGCGCGGTCGGTGACGCTTCCCACCGGCAATCGTCCGAGCTGATCAAGGATGTCGCGTCCTTGCGGGCCCAGACCGATGAGGCCCACCTTGACGGTCTTGCCGGGCTCTTTCTGTTCTCCGCCGCCTTCCGCCGCCGGCTGTGCGACCAGCGGCACGCCACCCATCATCGTCAAGAGCGTGGCGAGGGAGCCGCCCCGGATGAATTCGCGGCGGTTGAATCCCGTGCCGTCAGCTTGCGGTTTGCTCATGTCCATAACGTTTTGTCTGTGATTCATCGCGATGGCTAAACTTTTTTAGGCGGATACTTGCTGTTTGTTGACCGCCGGGGGGCGTCGTCACTATTTCGCGGCCGTCTGCGGCTTGGCATCGCACTTCACGAAGCCGAGCGCCCAATTGATTCCGCCCAGGATGTGCTGCTGATAGGCTTCGGCCACCGCCGGGGGATTTTTCCGCTCGCCTTTTTCATCCTTCCATTTTGGACACCACACGTCCTCACGATGACCGAGCGATGTGTAGAACACGCGGCCCTTGCCGTAGTTCTTGCACCAGGCAATCGGATAATCGCCGGGCGTCTTGTCGTTGGGATGTTTGTCCAGCGTCAACAGGCCGTGCACCGTGGAGCGGTCGAAATTCTTGAATTGGTAGATTTCGTCGAAGACGGTCCAGGTCGCCGGCAGGTGGCGGCACGCCGGACATGCCTGGTCCTGGTTGATCGCCTCCACCTCGACCTGTTTGCCGTGCGTCTTGAATTCGCCGCCGAGCATTTCAATGAACGGCGGATAGCCGTGAAACGTGTCTGAAGCCGAGTGCATGCCCACAAAACCCTTGCCGGATTTGATCCACTTGAGGAACGCCTCCTTGTCGGGGATGGGGAGATCGCCGGTCGTGTTCGCGAAGATCACGAGATCAAGTTTCTTGAGCGCGGCGGGACTCATCTTCACCGCCAGCAATTCCTTGACGGCTTCCTCCACTTTGGCCTTGTCGGGTTTGCCGTCCGGGCCGCGGAACTTCTCGTCCTTCGGATCCACGCGCGCGTAATCCACGGTGAACTTGCCGCTCGCGTTGGCAAGTCCGCCTAAAACGCCTTCCGCAGTGGGAATGGAACTGTGGCGGAAGCCCAGCGTGGTTGTGACCACCAGCACGCGTTTCGGCGCGGCTTGCGCGCCCAGGGCGACCGCCAGCAGCAGCGCGGCACCAAGGAGGAGAAGTTTTCGGGAGGATGTTACAGATGCTTTCAAGATGTAAGTTTTCATACGCTTGGTCACCAAATCGGCATGGCTGGAAAATAAGACTTTGGCCCGGCGTTGGAAATTCATTTTTTCGCCAGCTCGGCACGCGGGCATCCTGCCCGCTGCAACCTCAAAACTATGAAGGTGACCGAAATTCCCTTATAAAATTGAGGGGCCATCGAACCTGCTGCAGCCGGCACAACCATGCGCCGACAGATAACTTGCTTGCCACAAGCGGCCCGCTGACCTAGACCTGAGTCGCAAGTTATGATTGCCACGAAAAACTTCTCGCGCCGACAGTTCCTCAAAACGGCCACCGTCGCCGCTATCACCGCACCTTTGATTCTGCCGTCCTCGGTGTGGGCCGCCGAGACAAGCGCCAACGACCGCCTCACGCTCGGCTTCATCGGCATGGGCCGGCAGAGTCAAAGTCTGGTCAAGGGCTTCCGACATCAACGCGACGTTCAGATCGTGGCCGTGTGCGACGTGGACACCACGCGGCGCGAGAACGCGAAGAAGACGATCGAAGAATTTTATGCGACGCGAACCGATCGGGATTCTTTCAAAGGATGCGACGCTTACACGGATTTCCGCGAACTGATCGCGCGCAAGGACATTGACGCGGTGGTCGTTGCCACACCGGACCATTGGCACGCGATTATCGTGATTGCCGCGGCGAATGCCGGCAAAGACATCTATTGCGAAAAGCCGCTCTCGTTGACGATTCGCGAAGCGCGGGAAATGGTCAAAGCCGTGCGCCGGAACAAACGCATTTTCCAGACCGGCAGCATGCAACGGTCGTCCCGGGAATTTCTGAAGGCTTGCGAACTGGTCCGCAACGGGCGCATCGGCAAGGTGAAGACCGTGATCGTCGGCGTCGGCAGTCCCAGCAAGTGGTGCGATCTGCCGGAAGAACCGATGGAGCCGGGATTGGACTGGAATTTCTGGCTCGGCCCGGCGCCGCTGCGGCCGTACAACTCGGTGCTCAGCCCGCGCGGCGTGCATGACCATTTCCCCAACTGGCGCAACTACCGCGAATACTCCGGTGGCATGATGACGGATTGGGGCGCGCATCATTTTGACATCGCGCAATGGGGACTGGGCATGGACGAGAGCGGCCCGGTGGAGATCATCCCGCCCGATGATCCCAAAGCCGGCACCGGCTTGCGCTACCTTTACGCCAACGGTGTCGAGATGATTCACGATGCCAGCAAAGGCGGCGTGACGTTCATCGGCACGGACGGAAAAATTTTCGTGGACCGCGGCAAGTTCGAGGCCAGTCCGGAAGCCATCGGGGAGACGCCGCTGGGCGACGGGGCCATCCGGCTTTATGCCAGCAGCAATCATCAGCGCGACTGGCTCGATTGCGTCCACAGCCGGAAGCGACCGATCTGCGACGTGGAAATCGGCTGCCGTTCGGTGACCGTCTGCCACCTGGGCAACCTGGCCTATTGGAATCACCGCCGGCTCAAGTGGGATCCGAAGAAGGAGAAATTCATCGGCGACAAAGAGGCGAACACCTGGCTGGATCGCCCCAAACGCGCGCCGTGGAAAACTTCGTGATTTTCCCGTCGTGGGCCTGGGCAAAGTGCATCACGGTGCATCTGTGCCGAATCAACCCAAACTGCGTGGTAGCGGATCATGGCGGATCGAGTTCGTCCCGCCTGACTTCTGAAACTCGTGACGAGCTGACACGAAGCGATGCGCAAAACTGAAGTTAGTCCGACATGATTCGTTCGGTGGCATTCACGACGCAGGGCCGCCTGCCCAGCAAGAACATCGAGATGTTCCTGATGCCCACGCTGCTCAGCGACACGAACCTGTTCCTTTGGATTGATCTCGAAAACCCGACCCCGGAGGAAACCAAATTCGTGCTGGAGGACCTATGCCTCCGGTTGCGATGAGCGTTCAGAGGTTGTCCCGCTCGGCAAACTGAAACGCGTAGAGATCAACATCGCGCATGACGAAGCGCAGGCGTACCGGCCTGCCCGCGAGTTCCTTCACCGACGACGAACCGTACCATTTCACCACGCGGCTGATTTCGTTGGCCGTGTGAATCAGATCGCAATCGTTGAGGTGGTATTGGGGAATCGGCTGGCCGGATTCATCGAGAATTTCCACGCGCAATTCGCCCGAGGAGGACGTGTTGACGTTCAACCGCAACTGCTCGCCGTTGAAGCGGAGCAGGGGCGTGGTGAATTCGCCGCCGGTGTAGGGAGCATAAACCGACACAAAGCCGTCCCGTCGCAACACGACGCGGCTGATGGCCCGGGCCGGGATGATCGGCGTCAGGCCGGCGGCGGTGAGCAGGTGGTTGTTCCGGTCGTCGCGATTCCAACCGTGCGGTTCGCTGGTGCCGAGGTAATACATGTAGAGTTCGCGGCCGTCCACCGACGGTACCAGGCCGTAGCCCAGGTAAATCCGCGCGGAATCGAACTCGCCTTTCAAGCCCAGGCCGACGAATGGCCGATGATCGTAACGCCGCCAGTGGAGGCCATCGCGGCTGGTGGCAAAGCGCGTGTCCAGTGTGCCCGCGTTGATCGGCACTTCTTTGCGGAACTCCGCCAGGTCCGAGTCGTAATGGTAGTATTCGGCAGGGAACATCAGATACGCGTCCTGCGCCCAAGGATAGAGGATCGTGCCGCTGGTGTAGGTATCCACACGCGAGAGCTTCTCGCGATCGGGCAGATGGAAACCAGCCGAGAATTCCGGGTCGGCCCAAAAGACCACCAGTGCGTCCTCCACCGTGCCGAAATGCGCCAGGGTGGGTGATTCCGCGCGCGCCACGGTGCGCGTGCGCAAGGCGGCCGAACCGGGCGTGCGCGGCATGTTCTTCCGAAAGTACGCGGTGTATTGCTTGATCCGGTCGTCCCAGAAAATCACGTTCTGCGAATCGAGATGATGCGGTCGGGTGTTCGTTCGGAACGTCAGCACGTTCGTATAGGCGTGCCGCCAGTGAATCCCATCCGGCGACGCGTAGATCTGAAGCCAGTTGTTGTTCGAGTCCTCGGAGTTGCTGACCAGCTTGAAGCGTTCGGAATCCGGCGCGTTCGGGTCGAGAAAAACCATGCCGCCGCCGACCGGCTGGAGCGAGCCGCCGTCGCTACGCGCCACGACGGCATTGCGGGGAGGGTGGTTGGTCGCGGCATCAACGGGCAGCAGGTTCAGGTTGGGTTTCACCCAGTTGATCCCATCGCTTGAACGGGCGTACGCCAGCCATCGGCCGCAGCCATACCAAAGATGATAAACCCCGGCATCAAACAGCACCGAGACTCCGCCCAAGCCCCGGTCCACTTCCGAGACGGCGATGAGTTCGCCGGTCTTTCGGGGCGGATGCACGACGAAATCAATTCCCCGGGCTTGCTGGACGAATTGGTCGTCCATCAACAGTTGCCGCTGATTGCCAATGGCGAGCGGCTCGGGGGCGGCGTAAGTGGCCAGACCAGAAATGAGCAAGCTCACTTGCGCGGCCCAGATACAAAGAAGAATTCGAGTGTTCTGCATGATAAACGTGCGATGCCCGGTCAATGGGGACAAAGATTCGGGGAGGGACATTACTCCTGTCAACGGCAAGTTTGGATTTAGGCCGTTGCGCATGCCTATAAATTGTACTCGGATCCGGAAAAGCCCGTCAGGGCTGGCATCTTTGTAGCAGGCCTATTCAAAAGCGGACAAAGCTCCGTCAGGAGCGGCATCATCCCAAACAACTCGATTGTGCGCCCATCCAAATCGGCGGCGTGGAAGATCATGTTCATTTGCTCGCGCGATTTGGTCGCACCATCACGCAGGCTGAATGGGTGAAGGAACTGAAACGCGTCTCGAACCTCTGGCTGAAGGAACGCGGCCGCGATTACGCCGACTTCGAATGGCAAGGCGGCTACGCGGATTTCTCCGTAAGCCAATCCAATCTCGAACCGGTGAAGCAATACATCGCCGGACAGGAGGAGCATCATCGCAAGATTGGCTTTCAGGACGAGTTGCGCGCGTTGTTGAAACGACACGAGATCGAATGGGACGAGAAATACGTTTGGGATTGAATCCGCCGCGCCCATAACGAACTTTTGTTGCATATGCAACAAAGGTTTGCACCTGGCTATGCGGGTTTGAACGTGCGCAGTTGCCGGCTGGCGTCCCGGAGCACTTCCACCCGCCGCCGCCACGCCTCGTTGCCCGTAGCAGCGGACGTCAGTCCGCTCAAACTTCTCCTTCCGCACGTTGGCTGAGAATGCACGCCAGAGAATGAAGAATGATCCGACTCACGTCGGATGCTACGTTTCTCGGGCAGCAGCGGACGTCAGTCTGCTCCATCATCTTCCCTCACGTTGATTTCCAGATCGCGCCGCTTACGGGAAATAGTGATCTAACTGACGTTCGATGCTACGAGGAAAACGATGAAAAAACGTGGCAGCCGGCGTAAGCCGGTTCTATTCTCCTGGTCATGGAATCCACGGGCGAGCACGATGACGGCAAACGTTTTCTCGGCCAGGGAACGAATCGCAGTTTTTACCTGCCGCGCTTGCCGCGTGAGTATTACCAAGGCGACGCGGTCGTTCACTGGACGATGGCGGTGGCCATGCGCGGCACGGGTTGGCTGAACGAGCTTTTCCACGCGCGGTTTCGGGAGGTCATGCTTCATGCTGCCGCACGGGAAGGCTTGTTCTGCCCGACCTACTGCCTGATGCCGGATCACATTCATCTGGTCTGGATGGGGCTGCGGCGCGATACCGACCAGCGGAACGGCATGAAGTTTCTGCGCGAACATATCGGGAAATTGCTCCGACCGCATCGCTTTCAACACCAGCCGCACGACCATGTCTTGCGCGAGGAACAGCGGAAGAAGCAGGCGTTTAGCAAAGTGTGTTTCTACGTCATTGACAACGCGCGCGTCGCCGAACTGGTCAAGCACCCGAAAGATTGGCCGTTCGCCGGAGCGGTTGTGCCCGGCTATCCGGAATTGCATCCGCTGGAAGAAGATTTCTGGCCGCTGTTCTGGAAACTCTACCTTGCCGCTCGCGCGCCGGATGCGGGAGACCTCAAGCGTGCACCGCTTCCCTGACGTAGCAGCGGACGTCAGTCTGCTCCATATTCTCCGTCGCGCCGTTGTTTGGGGGAAGTATGATCGAACTCACGTTCGGTGCTACGGGCATGGGGATGGAGAGTTTGAGCTGACTACGAGCTTGATTTGAAGGTGCGCAGTTGTCGGCTGGCGTCGCGGAGCACTTCCACCCGCCGCCGCCACGCCTGTTGCCCCAGGTAATCGGACGGCA
>CAYWMD010000058.1:0-40270 GCA_964458575.1 uncultured Bifidobacteriaceae bacterium
AAGTATCAGCACAAGGTGCTGTTCTGGGGCATTCTCGGCGCGCTCATCATGCGGGCCGTCATGATCGCGCTCGGGGCGGCGCTCATCACGAAGTTCGCGTGGATCATCTACGTATTCGGCGCGTTCCTGATCCTTACGGGCATCAAGATGATCGTGAAGCGCGAGGAGGAGATTCATCCCGAACGCAATCCGGTGGTGCGCTGGTTCAAGAAGCTCATGCCGGTGACGCCGGAGTATCGTGGCGACAAGTTCTTCGTGCGCGAGAACGGCATCCGCATGGCGACGCCGCTGTTCGTGGTGCTGCTGCTGGTGGAGTTTACAGACCTGATCTTCGCGGTGGATTCCATCCCGGCCATCTTCGCGGTCACGAAAGACCCGTTCATCGTCTATACGTCGAACGTGTTCGCGATCCTCGGTCTGCGGTCACTCTACTTTGCGCTGGCGGGCGTGATGGACAAATTCCATTACCTCAAGATCGGCCTGGGCGTGGTGCTGTCGTTCGTCGGCGTGAAGATGCTCCTCGCGCACACAGTGTGGAAGATTGACACGCTGGTGTCGCTGGGGGTGATCGTGCTGATCCTGGCGACGAGCGTGGTGTGGTCATTGTTGAAGCCGAAGACTGGAAAGCTGCCCCTCACCCCGTCCCTCTCCCCATCGGATGGGGAGAGGGTGGCGGTCAGGCCGGGTGAGGGGTTTTCGACAACCAAGCCATGACGAGCCGCATCAAAACATTCGTGGCGTCGAAGCCGTTCCACCACTTCATCGTGGCGGTCATCGTGCTGGCCGGCGTGGTGGCCGGGTTGGAAACGAGCCCGGCCATCATAGCGCAACACGGCGTGTTGCTGCATGGCCTGGACAGATTCATCCTCGGCATCTTCATCATCGAGGCGCTGCTGAAAATGGCGGCACACGGTCGCCGGCCGTGGCGTTACTTCGCCGACGGCTGGAACGTGTTCGACTTCCTCATCATTGTGATTTGCGTGTTGCCGGTGGGTGGCCCGTTTGCGGCGGTGTTGCGACTGGCGCGGGCGTTGCGGCTGCTCCGGCTGGTGAGCGCGTTGCCCAAGCTACAGTTGCTCGTCGGCGCGCTGCTCAAGAGCCTCTCGGCGATGGGTTACGTGAGCCTGCTGCTGGCGTTGCTGTTTTACATCTACGCCGTGGCGGGCATTCACCTGTTCGGGGCGCATGATCCGAAGAATTTCGGTTCATTGCCGGCGGCGTTCCTGTCGTTGTTCCGGCTCGTGACGCTGGACAACTGGGCGGACCTCTTCGCGGCGCAGGTCGCGCATGTGCCAGGCATCAAGGTGGCGGTTTACTTCGTCACGTTCATCGTGTTCGGCACGATGATCATCTTGAACCTGTTCATCGGCATCATCATGAACAGCATGTCCGAAATGCACGCGGAGATCGCCGAGCGCGACCGCACGCAGCACGAACGCGAAACCGGCTCGGCCACGCTGGAGGATGAACTCAAATTGCTGGAGTGTGAGATGAAGGAAATGCAGACGCGGTTGACCGGGTTGCGTCGGAAGTGGGGAACCGCCGCACGACCGCCCGTTCGCCGGCGAAACGTGGAGGAGGTGGCGGCATGAAGAAGTTTTTCGTTGCCCTCATTGGCGGGACGGTGTTGCTCGTGGGCGTCGTGATGCTGGCATTGCCCGGGCCGGGTTTGCTCGTGATGACGGCGGGCGTGGCCATTCTGGCGACGGAATTCATCTGGGCCCGACGCGCGTGGCGCAAGGCGAAGGGCACGGTGGCCCGCGCGCGGCGCAAGTCTGGTTTGCGGGACTGGCTGCGGCGGCGACGCTCGTGGTTCGCGACCAAATCATCCGCCTGACCTGATCGAAACGCACGACCGCGCGTGAGGAAATCACCTGGGGACCGGGCCGGTCTTTTCGGCGGTCGGGATCTGCTCCAACAACTCGTAATCCACCAACGCGTAAACCAGCCGGCCGTCCGGGCGGCGGAGCAATGCACCGGTGGGCGTCAGCCGCAAAATGACATGGGCCGGTTTCATGTCCAGCACCCGGAAACCCGCTTCGGCCAGTTCGCCGACAACCGTTTCGGTGGTTTCGCGCAGAAACCGCAGCCGCACACTCCCCGAAAGCTGCAGGTGATCCGCGGCCTGTTCGGCGTCCAGGCCGTCAATCCAGCCATACACCAGCAAGTATTGGCGTTGAATATCCAGCTTCACGTCGCGGAGTCGCGCTTGTTTCACGGCAAACTTGTCCTCGCTCCGGCCCGTCTGCCAGAGCGCCAACTGGTCCGGCGGGGCATAAATCGCCAGAGGCCGCTTGGTGTAAATGCGCCGCTCTTTGACACCGAACCGCGCCGCGCGCAGTTGCGTGACAATGGAAAATTCCTCGAAGGGCGAATTGAATTCCGCGTGAATGAACCTCTGGTCCGTTACCGTGTCGAGCGGCAACGCCTCGGCCACGCGACTGTAGCGCACGATCAACTCGAGCGCTTCGCCTTGCCAGCGCTGGGTTGCCACCTTGTAGATCGTGCTCGTGCCGCGCAGGCGCTGGCGGTGATCATCAAACCATTCCGGGGCAAACCAGTTTTCGGGTTGAAGATGACGCGCAAACGGAAGCCCGAAGCGGGTGAGAAACAAATCCCCGCCCGCCGCCGGCTGGGAGCAAAAATAGTCAACGCCCTGAATCCGTCGCCGGATAAAAGCGTTCTCGGCGGCGCGCGGCGGCGGCGACGTCGGCAAGCCATCCGCGATCGTCAGGGCGGAGGAAGCATCTTGCCGAACCGGCGTCTCCCGGCAATTCCACGGAACGCCAAGTGCTTCGAGTTCCGTGACGACAGCGTTTGCCCGCTCCGTACCTGCGCCTTGGGAGTTCTCTCTTTTCTGATCGGGCCAGCCCGCAAGCAAGCGATTCGCCTGGTATTGATATGGGACGGTGATGGTTTTCACGAGCCAAGCATCGCCCGCGCCCGCCGGGGCGGGAATTCGACATATAGAAAAAGTTCGTTCTGTTTTTTGAAACGACTAAGCTCCGGCCATGCCGCAATTGAACTACCACCATCTTCGCTATTTCTGGGTCATCGCCCGGGAGCGAAGCCTCACGCGCGCCGCGCGGGCCTTGAACGTCTCCGCGTCAGCCTTGAGCACGCAGTTGCGGACGCTTGAGGCCGAGCTGGGCCGGCCTTTGTTCGAGCGCGGGCGGAAATCCTTCGTGTTGACCGAGGCCGGCAAGCTGGCGTTCGATTACGCGGAAACCATTTTTCACTCCGGCGCCGAAATGCTCGACACCTTTGCCGGCAAATCCCCCGGGCAGCGCAAAGTGCTTCGTGTCGGCGCCATGGCGACACTGTCGCGCAATTTTCAATTCGAGTTCATCCGCCCGGCGCTCGCCCATCGCGACGTCGAGGTGGTTTTGCGCTCCGGCAACTTGCGGGAACTGCTCCTGCAACTTGAAACCTACGGCGTGGATCTGGTGCTTTCCACCGAACCGGTGCGCAGCGACACCGAGCGGGTGTTGAATCATCACCTCATCGCTGAACATCCCGTCAGTCTGGTGGCGGCGCGATCGGTCCGGGTGCCGCGCGCACAGTTTCCTCTGAACCTGCGCCATGTTCCGCTGGTGTTGCCCGGCCGGCAGAGTTCAATGCGGTCGCCTTTCGATGCCTTGCTGGCCGCGGCGGGCGTGCAACCGCACATCGCCGCGGAAGTGGATGACATGGCGATGCTGCGTCTGCTGGCGCGCCAGGGAGTCGGCGTGACCCTGGTCCCGCCGGTGGTGGTGCAGGACGAGTTGCGTGACGGCCGGCTGCGGGAAATCTGCAAAGTGCCCGGGTTGACCAAGACGTTTTACGCGATCACGCTTCAGCGGCAGTTTCCCAATCCGCTCGTGCGCGAACTGATCGCACGGTCGCAGGGGGTGCGTGCCGTGGAAAGGCGCGGACGAAAAAGGAAGTGACCGCAAAGCATCGGACAACCCCGCGGCTTTTGCCGGGCCACGGACGCCGAAAATCCGGGCTGAGGGTGGACTGCAACGCGCCAAGGCAGACGGGAAATCCGGGCAGGGCCGGGCCGGGCTTGGCGGATGAAGTTCGCCGGGCTAGGATTTGCCGCCATGCCAGTTCAAGCCGATAAAATGTCACCGAAGGCACGCTTGCGTCCGGCTCTGGCGCTCGTCGGGTGGCTGCTGCTTTCTTTTGCTGCGGCATACTTTGGCGGATTGTTCATGCCCGGCGACTGGTATGCCTCGTTGAAAAAGCCAACGTGGAATCCGCCGGGCTGGGTCTTTGGCCCGGTGTGGACGGCGCTTTACGCCATGATGGGCGTGGCGGCGTGGCTCGTGTGGAAGCGCGGCGGTTTCGCAGTGCAACGCCGACCACTGGCGTTGTTCCTCATCCAACTCGCGCTCAACGCCGCGTGGACGCCGCTGTTCTTCGGCCTGCATCGTCCCGGTTTGGCCTTTGCGGAAATCGTGCTGCTTTGGCTGGCGATTGCGGCGACGATTCGGGCGTTTCGTCACGTGAGTCGCCCCGCCGCATGGCTGCTTGCGCCCTACCTAGTGTGGGTGAGTTTTGCCTCGGTGTTGAACTTCACGCTGTGGCGGATGAACCTCTGATTTCAGGCCATGAACATTCTCCTCACCGGCGCGAGTGGTTTCATCGGCGGCGCATTAAGTGCGCGGCTAATGAAAAGCGGGCATCGCGTCGTGCCCTTGCGCCGCTCTCCCGCCCTTGGCGACGAAGCCGGGCCGACGTGGAATCCGGCGGCGGGAAAAATCAGTCTCGAACCAAACAGCCCGCTCGATGCGGTGGTTCATCTCGCCGGCGAAAACATCGCCCAACGCTGGACGCCCGCAGCGAAGGAGCGCATCCGCGCCAGCCGCGTGGATGCGACGCGGTTGCTGTGTAACGCGCTGGTCCGGTTGCCGCAGCCGCCGCGGCTTTTGATCTGCGCCTCGGCCACGGGTTTTTATGGAGACCGAGGCGACGAGTGGCTTGAGGAAAAAAGCGCGCCCGGCACTGGTTTTCTCCCGGAGGTTTGCCAGGCGTGGGAAGCGGCGGCGGACGCGGCCCGGCAACGTGGCATGCGCGTGGTGCATCTGCGGCTCGGCATCGTGCTGGCCGGAAATGGTGGCGCGCTGGCGAAGATGTTGCCCGCTTTCCGCCTCGGCGTGGGCGGTCGGCTCGGAACGGGGCGGCAATTTTGGAGCTGGATTGCGCTGGAAGATTTGCTGCGCATCGTGGAGCAGGCGTTACAAGACGACCGCTTGAACGGCGCGGTGAACACGGTGTCGCCCGAACCGGTCACCAATGCGGAGTTCACCAAGACGCTCGCTCGCGCGCTGCAACGGCCCGCGTTTTTACCGGTGCCAGCGTTCGCCGTGAAGTTGCTTTTTGCCGAGATGGGTCGGGAGGCATTGCTTGGCAGCGCGCGGGTGCGGCCCGCGCGGCTGATCGAGAGCGGCTTCGAGTTTCGCCTGGCCCGTCTCGATGTCGCGCTGAAGCACGCGCTCAATCAAACGCAGCCAATCAAATGAACAAGACTTCGATCCATTGGTTCAGGCTGGACTTGCGGCTGGCGGACAACCCGGCGCTCCTCGCGGCGCTGAAGTCCGGCGGCCCGGTCGTGCCCGTGTTCATCTGGTCGCCGGAGGAGGAAGCGCCGTGGCAACCCGGCGGCGCGTCGAAGTGGTGGTTGCATCAATCGCTCGCGGCGCTGGATGCACAACTGCGCTCGGCGGGTTCGCGGCTGGTGATCCGGCGCGGGCCGACGTTCAAAACGCTGCGCGGATTGCTGAAGGAAACCGGCGCGACAGCGGTCTTCTGGAATCGCCGCTACGAGCCCGCCGTGATCGCGCGCGACAAAATCATCAAGGAAGCACTGCGCACCGAAGGCATCGAGGCGGAGAGCTTCAACGCCGCGCTGTTGAACGAGCCGTGGACCATCCAGAATCAGAGCGGCAAACCGTTTCAAGTCTTCACGCCGTTCTGGCGGCATTGCCTCGCGAAGGCCGAACCAGCCGAGCCGTTGCCGTCGCCAAAACAAATCGCCTCGCTGTCACGCTGGCCGAAGTCGCTCGCGCTCGACGAACTGGAACTTGAACCCCGGATCAAGTGGGCGGATGGTTTTCGCAAGGTGTGGCAGCCGGGTGAAGCCGGGGCTGCGGCCGCGTTGAAACAGTTTCTCACCGCGGCGTTCGACGATTATTCCGAGCAACGCAACCGGCCTGATGTGATTGGCACGTCGCGGCTCTCGCCGCATCTGCACTTCGGCGAAATCAGCCCGCGTCAGGTGTGGCATGGATTGAAGGCGATGGCGGCGAAGCGAGGGCTGGCGGTTGCGCAATGGCGCGGCTCGCAGTTTTTGGCGGAAGTCGGCTGGCGCGAGTTTGCGCATCATTTGCTTTACCACTTCCCGCACACACCGGCAGAACCGTTGCGTGCCGACTTCAAAAAGTTTCCGTGGCGTAAGGACGCCGCCTGGCTCAAGGCCTGGCAAAAAGGCCGCACCGGCTTTCCCATCGTGGATGCCGGCATGCGCGAGTTGTGGACGACCGGCTGGATGCACAATCGCGTGCGGATGATCGTGGCGAGCTTTCTGGTCAAAGACCTCTTGATCTCGTGGCAGGAAGGCGCGCGTTGGTTCTGGGACACGCTCGTGGACGCGGATCTCGCGCAAAATACGCTGGGCTGGCAATGGACAGCAGGTTGCGGCGCGGATGCGGTGCCGTATTTCCGCGTGTTCAACCCCACGACGCAAGGTGAGAAATTCGATCCGAATGGCGATTACGTCCGTCGTTGGTGTCCGGAACTCGCGAAGCTTCCCGCTGAGTGGATTCATCAGCCGGACAGGTCGCCGCCGGAAATTCTCCGCGCGGCCGGGGTTGAGCTTGGGCGCAACTATCCCGAACCAATCGTCAGCCATGCCATCGCCCGCGAGGTGGCATTGGAAGCGTTTGCGCGGCTCAAAGTCGGGACGAAATGACGTGTAACAGATTGGTGCCGTCCTTCGTCTCAACTGGCATGAACAAACGACTTGGTTGTTTGGTGCTGCTGGTTTGTGGCCTGTTCGCCGTGTTGACCCAAGGCTGGGCGCAGGCTGCGGCCGGTCGGAGTTTGCCGCCGGGCTTTCAATGGCTGGAATTGACGGTGGACGGCGTTGCGCGCGAAGCATTGATTTACGTTCCATCAGCCGCAAAGACCACGGCCACGCCCGTCGTGTTCGTGTTTCACGGCCACGGCGGCAACGCGCGCCAGGCGGCGCGCAGTTTCGCAATGAGCCAGGAATGGCCCGACGCGATTTCGGTTTACATGCAGGGCCTCAATACGCCCGGCCGGTTGACTGATCCGGAAGGAAAGAAGCCCGGCTGGCAGAAGGAACTCGGCGATCAAAACGACCGCGATCTAAAATTCTTCGACGCCGTTCTGGCGCGCTTAAAACAGGATTACAAGGTGGACGGGAAGCGCGTTTACGCCACCGGACATTCCAACGGCGGCGCGTTCACGTATCTGCTGTGGGCGGAGCGCGGCGATGTTTTTGCCGCGGTGGCGCCCTCGGCGGCGGCATTCCGGGACGTGCGAAAACTCAAACCGAAACCAGCCATGCACCTGGCCGGGGAACAAGACACGCTGGTGAAGTTCGCCTGGCAAAAGTTAACCATGGACGCGGTGCGCAAGCTCAATAGCTGCGAGCGCGAAGGAAAGCCGTGGGCGGAACTCTGTAAGATCTACCCGTCAGCGACCGGCACGCCCTTCGTGACTTACATCCATCCGGGCGGCCACCAATTTACCCAGGACGCGCCCGCGCTCATCGTCAAGTTCTTCAAGGAACATCCCGTCACACAAAACTGAGGCCGTGCTCGGCCGCCACCGTCATCACCCGCGCCATGTCCGGCCCACCGGCTTTGGCGAATTCGTCATGGGCAATGGTAAAGAATTTTTCAATGCCTGACGGAGCGGTGTGCACCAGCATGCGCGCCGGTGTGTCGCCGACGTTCTTGAAAGTATGAACGGATTTGCGCGGCGCAAAGAACGCAGTGCCGGGCGGCGCCTCGGTCCATTTATCCTCGGTACAAAAGCTGATGCGGCCCTCCAGGACAAAAAACCATTCATCCTCAATCGAATGCGAGTGGCGTGGCGGTCCGCCGCCGGGCGGGGTGATTTCGAGGAAGGCGGTGAATTTTCCCCCGGTTTGCCTGGCATCAAGTTGAATCGTGATTTCCTCGCCAAACAGCCGGCACACGCGGCCTTCACCCGGTTGCACAATGGCCAACGGCAGCGCGGCGACCTCCTGCTTCGCCACGTCGTCGGTGACAATCGTCGGAAAGTAGATTCCGTGTTCCGCGCCGATGGCGACGAGGCGTTTCATGTCCGGCGCGCCGCCTTTTTGAAACTCGGCTTCCGATTTTTTGAAAAAGGTTTCAAACCCGGAAGGCGCGGTGTGAATCAGCATTTTCAGCGGCACATCACCGGCGTTCTTGAACGCGTGAAGTGAATGGCGCGGAGCGAACACGCTGCTGCCGACGGGGGCTTCCCGCCATCGCCCCTCGACGAGAAAACTCGGGCGGCCTTCGAGCACGTAAAACCATTCATCCTCCAGTGCGTGAAAATGGGGCGGCGGCCCGCTGCCGGGTGGCGTCGTGTCAGTGAACATCGTGTATTGACCGCCGGTGTGTTTGCCTCCGAGGTGGACGCGGATTTCGTCACCGTAGGCGCGGATGACTTCCGCTACACCGGGCGGAACGAGGACAGGGGAAGGATTCTTATTCACGTTCGGAAATTGGTTGGGCTTCATTGAATGACAGCACCTGATTGCGACAGGCCATCCAGCTATGCCAGCGGCGGTCGGTCGTTGTGCCACGGCGTGCTTTGTTCGTAGGCATGCGCGATGCGAAGCAGCGTGGCCTCGCCAAACGGTTTGCCGAGCAGTTGCAAGCCGATCGGCAGTTTGGGCGAACTGGTGAATCCGCACGGGACGCTGATGCCGCAAATCCCGGCGAGATTGCACGAGAGCGTGAAAATGTCGCCGAGATACATTTGCAGCGGATCTTCGGACTTCTCGCCGATCTTGAACGCCGCCGTCGGCGTGACGGGAGTGACGATGGCGTCCACTCCCTCAAATGCCTTCAGAAAATCCTGCCGAATGAGCGTGCGGACCTTTTGCGCGCGTAGATAGTAGGCGTCGTAGTAGCCGCTGCTGAGAACGTATGTGCCCAGGATGATGCGCCGCTTCACCTCCGCGCCAAATCCCGCACCGCGCGTTTTGCAGTACAACTCGATGGGGTCGGCGCCGTCCACTCGGGCGCCGTAACGAATGCCGTCGAATCGCGCCAGGTTGGCCGAGGCTTCCGCGGTGGCGATGATGTAATAAGTCGCCACCGCATACTCCGTGTGTGGCAGGGAAATTTCCACGATCTCAGCGCCCAGGCTCGCCAGTTGGGCGACGGCGGCATCGGTTGCGCGTTTCACTTCGGAGTCCAGGCCGCCGATCATGTATTCCTTGGGGAGGCCGAGTTTTAATCCTTTGATGCTCTGGCCAAGCACCGCCGCGTAATCCGGGACCGGCTCGGGAATGCTCGTTGAATCGCGCGGGTCATGTCCGGCGATGACGTTGAGCATCGTCGCCGCGTCGCGCACGTCCTTGGTAAGCGGACCAATTTGATCGAGCGATGAGGCGAAGGCCACGAGACCGTAACGCGACACCCGGCCATAGGTGGGTTTCAATCCTTTGATGCTCTGGCCAAGCACCGCCGCGTAATCCGGGACCGGCTCGGGAATGCTCGTTGAATCGCGCGGGTCATGTCCGGCGATGACGTTGAGCATCGTCGCCGCGTCGCGCACGTCCTTGGTAAGCGGACCAATTTGATCGAGCGATGAGGCGAAGGCCACGAGACCGTAACGCGACACCCGGCCATAGGTGGGTTTCAATCCCACACACCCGCACAGCGCCGCCGGCTGGCGCACGCTGCCACCGGTGTCTGATCCCAGCGATGCGGTGACCTCATGCGCCGCAACCGCCACGGCCGAACCGCCGGATGAACCGCCGGGAATGCGCGTCGTGTCCCAAGGATTGCGCGAGACGCCAAAAGCCGAGTTCTCCGTCGAACTGCCCATCGCGAACTCGTCCATGTTCAACCGCCCGATTAGAACCGCGCCGGCGGCCCTGAGTTTCTCCGCCGCCGTCGCGTCGTAAGGGGAAACAAATTTTCCGAGGATCTTGGAGCCGCACGTGAGCGGCTGGCCTTTGACGGCAATGACGTCTTTGATGGCAACAGGCACGCCAAGCAAGGGCTTGGCCGCGTGCGTGTCGCCACCGGCAATGCCTTTGTCCGCAGTTTCGGCTTGCGCAAGCGCATCCGCCGCATCGTGACTGATGAAGGCGTGAAGCTGGCCATCCACGCGCTGGATTTGATCGAGGCATGCCTGCGTGGCGGCGCGGGACGAAACTTCGCGCTTCGCCAGCTTCGCCGTGAGTTCGGAAATTGTCAGTTGGTTCAACATCCGCGCATCAATCGTAGCGCAGATTGGCAATCTGCTGTCTCGCCGACTGGCAGTCGGCAGCCGCCGCAGATTTCCAATCCGCGACACAGCAGACTTCCAGTCTGCGCTACTTCTGCGGCCAAGACAGTGGCGAACACAATCACAAAAGGCAAAATCAAACTTCCCGCTTGCCCGCGAAGTCCACGCTCCGTCAACATCCGCCCGCAGAAACAGATTTGCATGCGCACATTGATCAAACACGTTCTCGCCGCCACCGAGCCACGCGAATCCGTCGTCGTGAACGGTTGGATTCGCACCCGGCGCGATTCCAAAGGCTTTTCGTTCCTCGAACTCTACGACGGCTCGTGCTTCGCCGGCCTGCAATGCGTCGTGGATGCAGGCACGCCGGGTTATGACCAGATCGCGCAGTTCAACACCGGCGCATCGGCGGCGGTTGAGGGCAACTTGGTGGCCTCGCCGGCGAAGGGACAGAAATGGGAATTGCGCGCGACGAAGGTCGAACTCATCGGGCCGGTGGACGCGTCGTATCCGCTCCAGAAAAAGGGGCACACGATGGAGTTTATGCGGACGATTGCCCACCTGCGGCCACGCTCAAACCTGTTCGGAGCGGTGTTTCGCACGCGCAGCAAGCTGGCGTTCGCCGTTCACGAGTTTTTCCAGAGCCGCGATTTCGTTTATGTCCACACGCCCATTATCACGGCCAGCGATTGCGAAGGCGCGGGGGAAATGTTCCGCGTGACCACGCTTAAAGGGAAACCGGGCGAAAAGCCGGAGAATGATTTTTTTGGCAAACCGGCATTCCTGACGGTCAGCGGGCAGCTGGAAGGTGAAACGTTCGCGTGCGCGCTGTCGAACATTTACACGTTCGGCCCGACGTTCCGGGCGGAGAACTCGAACACCGCCCGGCACGCCGCCGAGTTCTGGATGATCGAACCGGAAATGGCGTTCTGCGATCTGCCAGGCGACATGGACCTGGGGGAGGCGTTTGTCAAAGCCATGGCGCGTTACGCACTCGAACATTGCGCCGAGGACCTGGCGTTCTTTGCGAAGTTCGTGGACAAGGAAGTGCAGGAGCGGCTGGAGTTCGTGGTCGAGCGTCCGTTCGTGCGCGTGCCCTATACGGAAGCCGTGGAGATTCTGGCCAAGTCGGGGAAGCAGTTTGAATTTCCCGCAAGCTACGGCCAGAACCTGCAATCCGAGCACGAGCGTTTTCTGACCGAGGAACATTTCAAATCGCCGACGACCGTCTTCAACTACCCGCGCGAGATCAAACCGTTTTACATGCGGCTCAATGACGACGGCAAAACCGTCACGGCGATGGACGTGCTCGTGCCTGGCATCGGCGAAGTCATTGGCGGCGCGCAACGCGAGGAACGCCCGGCGCAACTGGCCGAGAACATGAAGTTCCACAAACTGAACGAGGCCGATTACTGGTGGTATGCCGACCTGCGGAAATACGGCACCGTGCCGCACGCCGGTTTCGGACTGGGTTTCGAGCGATTGCTGATGTTCCTCACCGGCGTCCCGAACATCCGCGATGTGATTCCCTTCGCTCGCACACCGGGAAACGCGGAGTTTTAAGAGTTGGACTTGGAGCTTCAGCCGCCTCGCGCTAAGTTTCGACCGTGATCCGTTCCATATTTCAAGCCCTGGCACAGGCGGCTCACCGCAACGAATCCATCGCGCTTGGCATCATCACGGGCGCGAAGGGATCCAGTCCCCAGAAGATCGGCGCGAAAGCACTGTTCTATCCCGACCGCAAAATCAAGGGCACGCTCGGCGGCGGTTGCCTCGAAGCCGAGGCGCAACGGCTCGCGCTGAACTCGCTCAAAACCGGCAAGCCGCAGACTTTCGAGCTCGTCCTTGACCATGATTTCGGCTGGGACGACGGCCTGATTTGCGGCGGAAAAGTTTTTGGCGTAATTCTGCCCAACGCACAGGCCGCCGGGGAACATTTTTGGAACGACCTCGCCAGCCGTGACGTGACAAAAAGCTGGGGCGTGAAATCCGACTTAACAATTCAACGACGTAACGATTCAACGGCCACCGATTGGCTCTACACCGAAACCATCACCCCACCCTGCGCGCTGTGGATCGCCGGCTCGGGCCACATCGCGCAGGCCGTCGCGCCGCTGGCGTTGCAACTGGATTTCGCCGTCACCATTTTCGATGACCGCCCCGAACTCGCGAACCACGAATTGTTTCCGCGCGAAGTTTTCATCCAAACGGGCGATTGGGGCCCGCTCTGCGAAGCGCCGTTCCCGCGCGTGCCCACGTTCGGCCTCATCGTCACTCGCGGCCACAAGCACGACGCGTTGGTGCTGGAAACGTGGATCCACCACCCGTTTGCGTTTCTGGGCATGATCGGTAGCGCGCGAAAGGCTCGCACGATTTCCGAGCACTTCGTTAAAATGAGAATCGCCACCGCGGAGGAAATCGCGCGTGTCGCCTGCCCGGTTGGAATCAAAATCCGCTCGCAAAGTGTGATGGAAATCGCCGTGGACATCCTCGCGCAATACATTGACAAGCGCGCGGAGACGATGAACGAGAAGCGCGCGACGGCGGCGGGGAAAGTGGAGCTGGTGAAATAAGCCCCACGCACCAACATCCAAGCTCCAGAGAAATTCCAAGCCCCAAACATCAAACCGTCGGGGCTGCGATCGTGGTGCTTTGTGTTTGGTGCTTCTCGGGAGTTTGGAGTCTGGAGCTTGGGGCTTTCCGTGCTTTGATTGCCATCCAGATCGCTTCGCATGTCGCGGGTGATGCAAGCGCGACTTCACCCTCACCCGATGCAAACGCTGCCACCGCGTCGCGAATCGCCTCGCGCACCGAAATCGCCAGCATCAATGGTGGTTCGCCGACAGCCTTGCTTCCGTGGACGACATTGTTTTGCGTCGCGTTCTTGAGCAGGGTCACGTTGAAAATGCGCGGCGTGTCGCCGACGGACGGGATTTTGTAAGTGTCTGGTGAATGTGTGAGCAATCGCCCTTGGTCGTCCCACTTCAGTTCCTCGGTCGTGAGCCAGCCCATGCCCTGCACGAAGCCGCCTTCAATCTGGCCGCGATTGACGCCTTCGTTCACCGAGTTGCCCACGTCGTGCAAAATATCCACGCGCAACACGCGGTGCATTCCCGTGAAGCCGTCCACCTCGACTTCCGTCACCGCCGCGCCGTTGGCGAAATAGTGGAACGGTTTGCCCCGCCCCGCCGTGCGATCCCAATGAATCCCCGGCGTGGCGTAATAGCCCGTTGCCGAAAGACTCACGCGTTGCATGTAGGCCTTCTTGATGACTTCGATGAAGGGAACCTTCGCGTCCGGTTGGGCACGATGGAAAACAAAACCGTCGTCGAAAACCATGTCCGTAGCTGCCGAGGTGAGGGGGCTCTGACTTCGTTCGGCAACATTGAGCCTCATGACCTCGGCTGCTACGGGGGACAGTCGTGCCCGCAATGTCTCGCACGCGTCCTTGACCGCTGCGCCGTTGAGGTCCGTGCCCGCGCTCGCCGCCGTGGCGGAAGTATTCGGCACTTTATCCGTGCTGGTTGGCATCACGCGGATGTTTTCCAGCTTCACGCCGAGCGTTTGCGCGGCGATCATGGCGACGTTGGTGTGCAAGCCCTGGCCCATTTCTGTGCCGCCGTGGTTCACCTGCACCGTGCCGTCCTGGTAAATCAAAATCAACGCCCCCGCCTGATTCAGATGCGTGACGGTGAAACTGATACCAAACTTCACCGGCGTGATGGCGATGCCGCGCTTGCTGTGCAGGTGCGCCGCGTTCCATTGCGCGATTTCGCTTCGCCGCTCCTCCAACTCGGAAGACTTTTTCAAATCCCGCCAGATTGTTTGAAGCCGGTTGTCTTCGATGAGTTGGCCATAATGCGTCGTATTCGTCTCATCCGTCCCACGATAAAGATTCCGTTCGCGCACGACTTCCGGCAGCAGCCCCAATCGCCGTGCAATGCGATCCATTATTTCCTCAATCACCAACATCCCCTGCGGCGCGCCGAAACCCCGGAACGCTGTGTTGGACGAAAGATTTGTCTTCGCCACCTGCCCGCGAAATTCCACCGAGGGAATGTAGTAAGCGTTATCGAGATGAAACAACGCGCGATCCGTCACGGCCTGCGACAAATCCTGTGACCAGCCACCGTTGGAGGTGAGATGAATCCGCGCCGCGCACACCAGGCCGCGCTCGTCGAAGCCAACCTTAAACCTCGCGAAAAACGGATGGCGATGGCCGGTGAGGATCATGTCCTGGTCGCGATTCCAACGCACACGTACAGGCTTGCCGGTGTGATGGGTCGCGAGTGCCGCAAGCGCGGCCAGCGTGGCGGCCTGTGTTTCCTTGCCGCCAAAACCGCCGCCCATGCGCGGACATTGCACGACAACCTTGTTGGTTGGCAGGTGCAACAAATGTCCGACGACGAGCTGGACTTCGGACGGATGCTGCGTGGACGACGTGACGAACACCGAGCCGTCCTCGCCGCGCTCGGCCCATGCGGCCTGCGATTCGAGATAGAAATGTTCCTGCCCGCCAAGCTCAACTTCGCCTTCGAGCGTGAACGGCGCGGCAGACAAGCTTCTTTCAAAGTCGCCGCGCCGGATGAAATTCGGTTCGTTGTGAAAACTTTTTTCCGCCAACGCCTGCCGCAACGTGAGCACCGGCTTCAGCGGTTCATACTCGACCGCGACCCGCTCCGCCGCCGCGCGACACACCGCCGCCGTTTCGCCAACGACGAGCGCAACGATCTCGCCGTGGAACAGGACTTCCTTGTCTGCGAACAACGGCTCGTCGTGTTTTGTGCCGGTGTCGTTTGACCCGGGCACATCCTCGGCGAGCAATACGGCTTTGATGCCGGGCATCTGGCGTGCGGCGGCTGCGTCGCGCTTCAAGATTTTCGCTTTGGCGTGCGGTGAGCAAACCGGCCACGTTTCAAGAAACCCGTTCGTCTGGTCGTCAGCATACATCGCCTCACCCGTGACATGTTTGTGCGCGCTTTCGTGGGGAACGCTGCGTAGGACAGGCGTCGCGCCCGTCTCCATCTTTTTCCCTTCAATGTTAGGCGAAGACAGGCGCGACGCCTGGCCGGCGCAGTTGGCGTAAAACTTCTCCAGCAAACTCGCAACCAAGCCGCTGCGATACTCCGCCGTACCGCGCACGTCAGAGATGGGCATAAACTCCGTCCGCAAAATCGGCAGGACTTCCTGAATGGTTTCTTCGCTCCAAGCTTTGCCAAGCAACGCGGCTTCGGTTTTTCGCGCGCGCGACGGCATCGCGGCAACTCCGCCGTAAGCGAGGCGCACGTGACGCACGATTTTGTCCGCGTCCAAATCCACCGTGAAACACCCGGCCACGGTGCTGATGTCCATCTCGCGCCGTTTGGAAACTTTGAACCAACTGCATCTTCGCGTGAGGCCGGGTCGGGAAGCGCCGCGCGGGACGACGATGGTTTTTAAAATCTCGGCCGCCTGAAGCGCGGTCTTGCGATAGGCAAGGAAGAACTGGTCAATCGGCAGCGTGCGTTGGCGTAGGACAGGCGTCGCGCCTGTCTCTGACTTGTCATTTTCGGATGGAGACAGGCGCGACGCCTGTCCTACAAGCACAACTTTCGCGTCCAACGCCAGCAACACGGGCGCGCTGTCGCCGATGGGTGAGGCGGTGACGATGTTGCCGCCCATCGTGGCGCGATTGCGAATCTGCCGCGAGCCGAACACGCGGAGCATATCTCCCAGCGCGGGAAATTCCTCCGCCATCTTGTCCCCGATGTCCGTCAGCGTGACTGCCGCGCCGATTTGCCATTCAGTATCCGTCCGCTTGATCCTTTTCAACTCCGGCACGGCTTCGACCGAAATGAGCGTTGAGAATTTCTTGTATCGCTTCGTGATGTCGAGGCCAAGTTCCGTCGCGCCCGCGATGAGTCGGGCGTCAGGATTTTCGCCGAGCAGCTTGAGCAACGTTGTCAGCGAAGCGGGACGGAAGAATTTTTCGTTGCCGCATTCGTAGCGTGCCGCTCCCGGTTTGGGTGCGGCTATTTTCAAGCGTTCCGCATAAGCATCCTCGCCTTTTTTCGCGTGGCGCTCCGTAAAAGCTTCAATGGCCGCGTCACGAATCGGGCGATGGCCGGTGCAGCGGCACAAGTTGCCGGAAAGCTGATCATCGAGATCATCGTGCGTGCGCAGATCGTCGCGGTAGTAGCCCTCGAACATCGAGCAGACGAAACCCGGCGTGCAGTAGCCGCATTGCGAACCGAAATTCTCCACCATCTTCCGCTGCACCGGGTGCATGTGGGCCGAACAGCCCACGCCCTCGACGGAAATGAGTTCACGCCCAGCCATCAGGCAGACGGGCACGAGACAACTGTTAACGGCGCGATAGGTGGCTTTGCCGCGCCTGTCGCGCTCGACGATGGCGACCGAGCACGCGCCGCAATCGCCTTCGGCGCAACCTTCCTTTGAGCCAGTCAGTCCGCTGGCGCGCAGAAATTCCAGGAGCGTTGTGTTGGGCGAAACCGCTTCGACGTGAACCGGCTTGCCGTTCAGGATGAATTCAAGCGCGCTGGCCATACTGGTTTTGACGCATTTTACTCCACGCTCGTGCGCCGGCAATCCTTCGTTTGTAGCAGCCGACGTGAGGAGGCTCTGACTTGCGGTTTTCGGAATGAGCCTCCTCACGTCGGCTGCGACAAATTCAGTTCAATCAATCAACTCATACGCCGGCAACGTCAGAAATTCCGCAAACTCCTGCGCTTTCGACATCTCGCTGAACAATGTCACTGCCCGAGCATAGTTACCGGCGTTAAACCGCGCATTGCCGACTTCCTTTTCGATGCGCGCCATTTCCTGTGGCAGGATTTCGTCGTAAAGCTGCGTCGTGATTTTGCGGCCGTCGGCGAGCGCGGCGTTGTGCTTCAGCCATTGCCAGATTTGCGCGCGGGAAATTTCGGCGGTGGCGGCGTCCTCCATCAAATTGTAAAGCGGCACGCAGCCGTTGCCACCGAGCCACGCTTCGAGATATTGCACGCCCACGCGGATATTTCCGCGCAAGCCATCCTCGGTGATCGTACCTTGCGGCACAGCGAGGATTTCCGCCGCCGTCACGTTCACGTCCTCGCGCTGCTTGGAAATCTGGTTCGGCGTCGGCATATGTTTATCGAACGCTTTGAGCGCGACGGGCACGAGACCGGGATGCGCGACCCATGTGCCGTCGTGGCCATCGGTGGCCTCGCGTTCCTTGTCGGCGAGGACGCGGGCGAGCGCGGCTTCGTTCGCCGCCGGGTCGCTCTTGATCGGAATCTGCGCCGCCATGCCGCCCATCGCGTGCGCGCCGCGACGATGACACGTCTTGATGACATGCAGGCAATACGCGCGCATCATCGGCGTGGTCATCGTGACCTGCGCGCGGTCGGGGAACGTGAAGCCGGGGCGATTGCGAAATTTTTTGATGGCGCTGAAAATGTAATCCCAGCGGCCGCAATTCAAACCGGCGGAATGTTCGCGCAGTTCGTAAAGAATTTCCTCCGCCTCGAACGCGGCGAGAATCGTCTCGATGAGAACCGTCGCGCGAATCGAGCCGCGCGGAATCTTCAGCGCGTCCTGCGCGAAATTGAAAACGTCGTTCCAGAGCCGCGCTTCGAGATGGCTCTCCATCTTCGGCAGATAAAAATACGGCCCGCTGCCGCGCTTGAGCAACTCGGCGGCGTTATGGAAGAAATACAGGCCGAAATCGAATAGACTGCCGGAAATCGGTTTGCGGTCCACGAGCACGCGCTTCTCCGGCAAATGCCAGCCGCGCGGACGGACCAGCAGCGTCGCGGTCTGCGCGTTGAGCTTGTATTGCTTGCCCTCGGGACTCGCGAACGAAATGGCGCGACGAACTGCATCGCGCAAATTGATTTGTCCCTCGATGAGATTCTTCCAAGTCGGTGAAGTCGCGTCCTCGAAATCCGCCATGAAAACCTTCGCGCCGGAATTGAGCGCATTGATGACCATCTTGCGATCCACCGGGCCGGTGATTTCCGTGCGGCGATCCTGCAAATCAGCGGGAATCGAAGCCACGCGCCACGACTTGTCGTCGCGGATGGCTTTGGTCGCCGCGAGAAAGTCGGGCATTGCACCATTATCAATTTCCTTCTGCCGCTCGACGCGACGGGCAAGAAGTTTCTGTCGGGTTGGCTCAAATTCACGGACGAGATTCATCAAGAAACTCATCGCGTCCGTCGTCAGCAATTGCGCCGCGGTGAAATCAATCGCGGGTTTGATTTCGATGGTGTTGTTCATTCAAGACTACCAGGAATTGTTTCCTTTAGAGCGCGGAGCGTTGATACTGGATCTTCGAGGTATTTTCGCGCTCTCGAATTGTTGATCGCTTCCAAAACGAAAGTCTCTTCAGGCGCAAGAACATGATAATCGTAGGTCACCAGCACGCACCCCAATTGTTTGGGGAATGCGCAAACATCGCGAACAAAGGGCGGCGACAATTCCGATACGTCAATCCTCATGGTGATCTCTTCAATCCTGTTCTCGTTGTCGTAGCACACCAAGACGGCATTACTTCGCTCCTCGCCCCAGATACGCATGGTTCGAGACCAGGACTTTGTTTCTGGGACCATTGCTTCAAGCGTCGCTTCAAAGCCTCCGGGGTAATCTGACCACCATCCGTATTCTTCGGTCAAGTCGCGCGTCACACCAATGGGAATGTTACCGAACTTCTTGATCAAAGCACATTCCGGGATCACAAAAACTTTGAATTGCCAAATAGCCATACGTCACCGCTTTCTCGGTCGAAAGAGACGGAATGCCATCGCGTTCTTCGTCGTGATCGACCGAATGGCATCGGGCTCGGTTCGTGTTTCGAGATGCATCATGTTGGGCTACGCCGCCAGTTTTGCCAGCGTGTGCGCCAGCACGGTCACGCCGTTCTTGATTTGCTCCGGCGAGGAATATTCATCCGGACGATGGCTGTAGCCTTTGTGGCATGGAATGAAAATCATTGTCGTCGGGCAGACCTGCGCCATGAACAGTGAATCGTGATACGCGCGGCTGACCATGCGCTTTACGGAGAAGTCGAGTTGCTTCGCGACGCGCTCAACCAACTCGACGGTCTTCGCGTCGCAGATGGCGGGCGGGTCAACGTTCAGCCGCTCCATCGTGAATTCGATTTTGCGGCGCGCGCAGATTTCTTTCACGGCGGATTCGATCTGCTGCAACGCGGCGTCGCGCGTGCTGACGAGCGTGTCGCGCAAATCAATTTCCAGATGCGCCTGGCACGGCACGCTGTTCACCGCGCCTGGTTCGATGCGGAAAATCCCCGTCGTGCCGACAGTGTCCGGACTGCCGGTCGTGGTCGCGGCCTTTTCGACGGCGAGCGCGATCTCCGCGCCGGCGAGCGCGGCGTCGCGGCGACCGGGCATGAGCGTCGCGCCCGCGTGACCGCCCACGCCGGTGAGTTGGACCCGCAACGTGCTCGGCGCAGCGATTTTTTCCACGACGCCGATGTCAATGTTTTCGGCCTCGAGAATCGGCCCTTGCTCGATGTGCAACTCGACAAACGCGGCGTAGCAATCCTTCGGCAACTTCACGGAACTCAAGTCGCCCTTGCAGCCGCCTTGCGCGCGCCAGAATTCCAAATCCTTCCCGTCGCGGGCGCGCAACGCAGCAGCGCGTTCGATCGAAAGTACACCGCCAAGCAGCCGGCTACCGAGGCAGCCGATGCCAAAGCGCGTCGGCTCTTCGGATGTGAACATGATGAGTTCGAGCGAACGGCGCGGTTGGAAACCGGATTCTTTCAGAGCGCGAAACGCTTCGAGCGCGCCCAGCACACCCACCACGCCGTCGTAACGGCCAGCGTTCGGAATGGCATCGGTGTGCGAGCCGGTCGCGACCGCGGGCAGTTTCGCATCCGTTCCCTCCCAGCGCGCGAAAATGTTTCCGACGGCATCCTCACGAATGGTTAGACCAAGTTCGCGGCAAATGTTTTTGGCGAAAGCGCGGCCACGAAGATCGGCTTCCCCAAACAGCACGCGCGTGACGACCGGCGCAGGTGCTTCGGAGATAGCCGCGAGTTCGTCAATCTGCCGTTGGAGGCGTTGCTCGTTGATGGCAAGTGCGAGGCTCATCCGCTCAAGCGTTCGGCTCGCGGTTGACGTCCTTGTAATAGACATAGCTCGCGGGCGTTTTGCCCATCGCCACGAACCATTGCGGACAATACGAAGCCATCCAGATCACGTCGCCGGCTTTTACCGGATGCCAATCGTTGTCCAAGCGGTAAACGCCCTGACCTTTAAGCATCAACAATCCGTGTTCCATGATGTGCGTTTCGACGAACGGCAGCGTCGCGCCGGGTTGGTAGGTGAAAATGTTCACCGCCATGTCGAACTCGGGTTTGTCCGGGAGCAAAACCTGGAGGCGCGCGTCTTCGTTACCGAGGAAGGGCTGGCCTTTGATTTCACGCTCGTGCCCGACCATCGCCGTCGGCGCGTCGAATCCTCTCAGGGCTTCATAATGCTTTTGAAAGATCAACAGCTTCAGGCTCGCGCCACTGTTCTTGATGTGAATGTCCTTGCCCGGCGGCAAATAGACGTAGCTGCCGGCTTCGAGCCGGTGCCGCTTTTCGTCGAGGCCAATTGTGCCCGTGCCTTCAAGCACGTAGATCACGTGCTGGCTGGCGCCGGTGTTGCCCTCGCCCACGCCGTCCTTGGCGAGCGTGACCTGCAACTGCGAAAAGCGCGGTCCGATCATCGCCGGCGAAATATTGACATGCACGACGGCGCTCTTCCAGCCAGGCACGTTGCTCGGCACAAAACCATCGGGCGTGATGAGGGCGTAACGCGATTTCACCACGGTGCGCGTAAAACCAAACAAGTCGTTCATGATTTCTGAATTAGTAATCGAGGAAGGCGGGAAATAGCCTGCCTGGCTTCATGGCTTCCTCAAGTTTTTTGCTGCGGTTTCACCAAACGGCCCATCGGTTTTGCGACAATGTTTCCGTCTTTAAAAACAGTTTGTCCCCGCAGGATGGTGCGAACGACCCGCGCTGTCAACGTGCGCCCAACGTAGGGGCTGTGTTTGTGACGATAAAGCAATTCCTCCGCCCGGATGGTAATCCGCTGGCGCGTATCCACCAACACAAGGTCCGCGTCCGCGCCGATTTCCAAACGTCCCTTACCGGGCAGGCGAAAACGCCGTGCCGGATTTTCGGCCGCAAGCTGTGCGAGGCGATCCGGCGCCAATCCCGCATCGAGGAGCACCGGCAGCAGATGTTGCACGCCGGAGATGCCACCCCAGACCTGGAAAAAATCCGCAGGTTCCTTGAGTTTCCATGGCGAAGGCGAATGGTCGCTGCCGACCGTGTCCACGCGGCCGCCGCGCAGATGCTCCCAGAGTTGCGCGAGATTCTCCGCGTCGCGCATCGGTGGAGCGCACTTCACCACCGCGCCGAGTTGCTCCATGTCTTTGCCGGTGAATACGAGATAATGGGTGCAGGTTTCGCACGTCGCGTTCACGCCGCGTTGCTTTGCTTCGGCGATCAATTCCATGCCGCGACTGCTGCTGACGTGGACGACGTGCAACGCGCAGCCGGCCTCGCCCGCGATGTCGAGCGCCGCCCGGATGGCTGCGCACTCAGATTCGATGGGCCGCGACGCCAGATAATCGCGCACGCCCGTTCCGCTGCGCGGCAAATCGCAGTCGAACTCCGCATGGACTGCGACGGGCAGATTCAATTTTGCCGCGCGCTGCATCCCGGCACGCAACGTGGCGAGATTCGCTTTCGGAAAATCATCAATGCCGCTGTGCGACATGAACGCCTTGAACCCCATCACGCCACGTTCTGCCAGTGCTGCGAGCTTATCCACGCTCTGGGGAATCAGGCCGCCCCAAAACGAGAAGTCACAAACCGACTTCGCGCTGGCCGCCGCGAGCTTGGCATCGAACGCCGCCGCGTCCACCAGAGGTGGTGTGGAATTGAGCGGCATGTCGCACACCGTTGTCACTCCGCCCGCGACGGCGCCGCGCGAACCGGTTTCCCAGCCCTCCCAATCGGCACGGCCCGGGTCGTTGAAGTGAACGTGTGCGTCCACCACGCCGGGCAGGACGAGCAATCCGCTCGCGTCAATTTCCTCGCGCGCCGCGCCGCCGTCACCGAGCGAAACGATTCTTCCTTCGGCGATTCCGATTTCTGGAAGCGGGTGCGCCCCGCGAATGAGCAGATCAAACTCAGCCATGACGGGCAGCAAGCGTTTGGATGAAATCCGTGAGCACGCCAATGGCGACCGCAACGTCCGCGGTTTTCACCGATTCGGCGGGATTGTGGCTGATGCCACCCTGGCAGCGCACAAAAAGCATCGCCACTGGACAAATCGCGGAAAGCGCGGCGGCGTCATGACCGGCGCCGCTGGAAAGTTCAAGCACCTCAAGGCCGCGCCGCCTCACACATTCGGCAAGAATCCGGATCAGTGTGCGGTCACACTTCACGGCGTCGGTTTGTTGCACGGGCGTCCAAATCAATTTCAGTCCACGCTGCTTCGCGATGGCTCGTGCCTTTGCGTGCAGCAAGCGGATGGCGGTGATGCGGCGCGAAGGTTTTTGGTCGCGCACATCGAGCGTGAGTGAAACTCTTCCCGGAATTACATTGCTCACCCCGGGGGCGGCGGCAATTTTTCCGACGGTGGCGACGAGGTCGCTGAATTTGGATGCGATGGCTGGGACTGCGGTGATGAATTCGGATGCGCCCACGAGCGCATCGCGGCGGAGGTGCATGGGCACTGTTCCGGCGTGACCAGCAACCCCCTGAAATTCCACGCGCAAGCGGCTTTGGCCGGCAATCGCCGTGACCACACCGACGGGAAGACGCTTGTACTCGAGCACCGGGCCCTGTTCGATGTGAACTTCTGCATAGGCAAGAAATTCCCCGCGCTTCCTCCGGGCACTGACGATTTGCTTTTCCTGGATGCGGGCAAGGTCGGCAGCCGTGAGCGTTCCGGCCAACGCGCGGCTGCCGAGATATGTAGTCTGATAACGCACGCCCTCTTCATCGCTGAAGCCGACGACTTCAAGATTGAACGGCAACCGGATGCCACGCTTGCGCAGCAATTGCACGGCAGCTATCGCAACAAGCACACCGAGTGGGCCATCGTATTTCCCGGCGTCGCGAACGGTGTCCAGGTGTGAGCCGATCAGGAAAGTCTTCGCGCGTCGCCGCGCCGATCTCCAGCAACCGAGCAGATTGAACGCGGCATCTTCACGCACCTGCAATCCTGCTGTGCGCATCCACGAGCCGACGAGTCTGTTGGCGCGGCGCATGGCGGGCGAAGCAAATGTGCGCGTGAGACATCCCGCCTGCTCGCTGATCGCGCCAAGCTCGTCGCAACGGCGCATCAACTGCCGCGATAAGTCGAGTAAGCCCATGGCGAGCAGAGCAGCGGCACGTGGTACGATGCGCCCGCGTCGGCGATGCCGAAACGCACGGGCACTTTGTCGAGAAAACGGATTTTCGGCAGCGTTGGCGATTTGACCGCAAAATATTCGCCGACGAAGAAAACGATCTCATATTGGCCCGCCTTCATTTCCTCGGCGGACAACAGCGGCAAATCCGTGCGGCCATCGGCATTGGTTTTGGTGGTTGTGAGCAGGGTACGCTCTTCACCGGCGAGCGACCAAAGCTCGACTTTCATTCCCCGCGCCGGGCAGCCGTGGGCGGTATCGAGGACGTGCGTGCTGAGTTTGGCGGGCATAAATTAGGCGTGAGTTAAATCCCGCAGGCGCAGTTCGGCAATCTTGAAAATTTCCGTCAAAGCCGCCTGGATTTCCTGCTCGCGAGAATTCTTCAGACGCGACTTGAATCCCTTTAGAATGGCCTCCTTCCGGTTTAGCCGCGCGCAGATCACAAACGGGAAACCAAACTTCGCTTGGTAAGCGGCGTTGTTCTTCTGGAACAGCTCGATCTCCTCCGGCGCGAGCGCGTCCAAACCCGCACGGGCCTGCTCGCGCGCGGATTCCTTTGTCAGACCGCCCGTCAGCGCGAGTCGCCCGACCAGATCGGGATGCGCGGAAATCAGCGCGAGTTGTCTATCTGCACCGGCACTGCGCACGGTTTCGCACAATGCGGCGTGCAGTTGTTCCCTGCCGGCAAACGGACGCTTTGGCCAGGTCGCTTCCGCAATCCAAGGTGAATGTTCGAACACCGGGCCGATGGTGCGGACGAATTCGTCTCGCGAAAGCGCGTTGATTTCGACCAACGTTATCATGCCGCGAGTTCGGATTTTTTCCTTTTACGCCCGGCGAATGATTTTGGCCGCCATCCAGCCGGCCAGCACCAGTGCCGAGAGAATGATCCAGTGGTAAGGCGAGCCGTAGGTGCCCGTGTAATGGTTGCTGATCATAATGAACACGACGGGCAGCACGATATACGTGTTGTGCTTGGAGCGGGTCTTCGCGCGTTCACCCTCGGTCAAATCCGGCGACCGACCGGCCTTCAGCGCGGCAACCATGCGGCGTTGGGCCGGCAGGATTCGCATCCACACGTTGGCGGCCATGATCGTGCCCATCATCGCGCCGACCTGCAGGTACGCCGCTCGCCCGGCAAAATATCTGCACGAGATGTATGCCGCAGCAACGGCCAACCCAAAACAGATCATCACGCCGACCGCCTGATGCCGGCAAAATTTCCAAAGCAGATCGTAAACCACCCAGCCCGCCGCGATCATTCCGAGGCTTAACCCGACCGCCGCCGATCGGCTGACGGGCGAATCTTCGAGGCTGATCAACAGTCCGCCGTGATAATACATCAGGCCAAACAACAGTGCTCCCGTGATCCACGTGATGGCCGCCTCCCAACGGAACCAATGCAGCGTTTGCGACAGCAGCCGTGGATTCTTCTCCTTCTCGACGAGGTAAAATCCGCCACTGTGAACCATCCATACCAGCTTCTCGGGGTTTTTATCGTCGGGATTTTCGGCGGCCCGTTTCTCCAACTCAACGAAGCGCCCGTCCAGCCAGGTGAAATAATAGGTGGCGCCCACCCACATAATGCCGGCGAAGACGTGCACCCATCGAAGAATCAATTCCAGCCACTCTCTAAAAATCGGATTCATGATAAAACCGGATTCGGGTGTCGCCGGCCAGCTTGCGGTAATTCGGCTTTTGGTCAAGCGCGATTCGACCGGGCTTCTCCGGCGCCGTCACCTGAACCACGAGGCTACTCCACAATCTTCGGGACCATGAAGAGCCCGTTGGCCTGAGCGGGCGCATTGCGGAGAGCATCGGCGTGCGGGAGCGAGGGGCGGACTGCGTCGGCGCGGGTCACGTTCATCCGCGGCGTGGCGTGTGCGGTCGGTTCGACGTCGGCCACATCCAGTTGCCTGAGCTTCTCAATGTGTTCGAGGATGTGCCCGAGCTGGCCGCTGAATCTTTGTTGCTCTTCCGGTGTGAGGTCCAACCGCGCGAGGTGTGCGACGTATTTGATGTCAATTTCCGGCGCGGCCATGATCAATCCTCGTCAAACTTCCGCTTGATGAGCGCTTCGATCTCGCCGAGTGCCGCGTGGGCATCGGTGCCGTTGGCGTGCACGGTGAGCTTGGTGCCGGGACCGGCGGTGAGCATCAACAGGCCCATGATGCTTTTGCCATTCACCTTTTCACCGCCCTTTTCGACGAAGATATCGCAGGCGAACCGGTTGGCGGTCTGGACAAATTTTGCGGCCGGCCGGGCGTGGATGCCCAGCTTGTTCTGGATGGTAAACTCTTTGGTCAATGGTTCTTCACCGACCGGTGGCTTTTTGGCGCTCATCAAGTTGCGCATGATAACTACCCGAAGAAAGCCGAACGCGCTACTGAATTTTGAGGCAAATCAGACAAAATCGTGGAACGCAGAGCATCGTCAATCCCCCAGACCGCCCCAGATGCCCGCGCTGCGATTTGAGACAATGCCTGTTCCAAAACAGGGCGGAAAATCACAACTTCTGACCGGCAGACATCTGGGCCAGGAGCCGATCGTTAAGTTCCTTGGCGGAGTTGTAACCCGACAGCTTCAACTTGGTCTGAAATGCGGCCACTTCGATCAACCGGGCCAGATCGCGGCCGGGCCGGACGGGAATGGTGATGTGCGGGACATCCACGTCCAGGATCTTCACGAATTCCTGTTCCATGCCCACGCGGTCCACGTCGGCCACTTCCTCCCATTGTTTGAGGGTGACGACGAGATCCACGCGCTTCTCCTTCCGGATGCTTTTGACGCCGAACATGGCGGCCACGTTGATGATGCCAATGCCGCGGATTTCCATGTGGTCGCGAGTCAGGTCGGCACTCGTGCCGATGACATCGCGTCCATCCACGAGCGTCACTTTCGTCACGTCGTCGGCGACGAGGCTGTAGCCGCGTTCGATGAGGGCGAGGACGCTTTCGCTTTTGCCAATGCCGCTTTCGCCGCGGATGATGACGCCGACGCCGAGGATATCCACCATGCTGCCCATTTCGCTGCCGCGCGGGGCGAACATCATCTCCAGTGCGAGCGTGGCGAGGTTGATGAATTTCATGGTCACCAGCGGGCATTGGAAGATCGGTGTGTCGGTGGTTTCGGCGGCCTTGAGAAAATCCTTGTCCGCATGCAGGTTGCGGCTGAAAACCACGCAGGGCAAGCGGTGCGAAAGAAAAACTTCGTAACGCTGCGCGCGCTCCTCCGGGCTCAGTGATTTGAGGTAGAAATGCTCGGCATTGCCGATGACTTGCGCGCGCTTGTAGGCAAAATACTTGGTGAAGCCGGTGAGGACCAGTCCGGGGCGATTGACAGTCGGCTCGCGAATGAACCGCTTCAGCCCGCCCGCGCCGGCGACCAGACGCAGTTCCAGCGACGGCGCATGTTCCGTATAAAACCGCTCCACTGTGACGGGATCGTGTGTCATGGCATCAATTCAAGCAGTGCGGCACTACACGCCATGTGATAACGCGGCGGCACGAAGATGGGAAGCAATTTTGGTGTTGTCCCTGCCGCCCCAAAAAGCACAGGCCGGGGAGTGCATTTTCCCCGGCCCGTCTTGTGCATTGTCTGGCCTACGAGCACCCGAGGCTCTCGCCGCAGTTGAGGCACTTGTAACACGCGCCGTTGCGCACGGCCACGTGACCGCAACTTGGGCAGGTCGGCGCGTCCGATTGAAAGTGGGCGACCGAATCGCTCAGCGTTTTCACCACCTGCCGCACCACCACCGGGCGCGCATGGTGGCCGTTGCCGTCCTCGTCTTCGAGTATATCCGTGTCCGAAGAGATGGGCAGTTCTGGCACCGGGCGGTTGATTCGTTTCTTTTGTTCTTCAACCAGACCCGGGATGGCCAGTTCGGGCTGATTGGCGGCGGGGTTGCCGGCTTCCCGATAACCGGGGATGAACTGGATCGCCATCCAGCGGAACACGTAGTCCGTGATGGACGCGGCGTTGCGAATGTCCGGGTTTTTCGTGAAGCCGCTCGGCTCGAAACGCACGTGCGCGAACTTGCGAACGAGCGCGGGCAGCGGCACGCCGTATTGCAGCGCCATGCTGGTCAACGTGCCGATGCCATCCATCAAGCCGCCGATGGTCGAGCCTTCCTTCGCCATCGTGATGAACAATTCGCCGGGCTGGCCGTCATCGAACAGGCCAACGGTGAGGTAACCTTCGTGGCCCGCGATGTCGAACTTGTGCGTGACGGCGGTGCGGGTTTCCGGCAGGCGACGACGCAGCGGTTTGCCGGTGTCCTCGCGCAGCCGGCCGATTTCCGTTTCAAGTTCCTTGATGCGGGCTTCGAGGTTGGCGCTTTCGTTGGGGGTCGCGCCGCTGGCGCCGTCGCTGCTTTTCTTGGTGCTCAATGGCTGCGAGCGTTTTGAGCCGTCGCGGTAAATCGCCACGCATTTGAGGCCCATTTTCCAAGCTTGCACGTAGGCATCGCGGATCTCCTCGACGGTGGATTCGTTGGGCATGTTGACCGTCTTGGAAATCGCGCCGCTGATGAAGGGTTGCGCCGCCGCCATCATTTTCAGGTGGGCGAGGTAATGAATGCTGCGCTTGCCGCGGAACGGTTTGAACGCGCAGTCGAATATCGGGAGATGCTCCGGCTTCACGCCGCTGCGCACGGTCTGGCCGTTCTCCTCCACATCCTCGATGGTATCGAACTTCTCCACGTGGGAAATGATGCTCTCAATCTCTTCCGTGGTGTAGCCACAGCGCCGCAAGGCCTCGGGCACGGTGCGATTGACGATTTTCAACATGCCGCCGCCGGCGAGCAGTTTGTACTTCACCAGCGCGATGTCGGGTTCAACGCCGGTCGTGTCACAATCCATCAGGAACGCAATTGTGCCCGTGGGCGCGAGGACGGTGACCTGGGCGTTGCGGTAGCCAACCTGTTCGCCGCGGGCCAGCGCGCGATTCCAGCAATGGCGGGCTTCATCCTTGAGGTAACCGAAATCTTCGCTGGGATGAATGTCCTCAACGGCGTCGCGATGGGACTCAATGACGCCGAGCATGGAGGCGATGTTGTCCTTCTCGACTGGCTTGGAGACATGCGCGCAGCGGGCATCGTCGTAGCCCGGAAACGCGCCCATGATGCCGCCGAGTTCCGCGCTCTGCTCGTAGCTGTGGCCGGTCATGATGGCCGTGATCGCGCCCGCGAGCGCGCGCCCTTCGTCCGAATCGTAGGCCAGCCCGTAGCTCATGATGAGCGAGCCGAGGTTTGCGTAGCCAAGGCCCAACGTGCGGAAGATATGCGAGTTCTCGGCGATTTCCTTCGTGGGATAGCATGCGTTGTCCACGAGGATTTCCTGGGCGGTGATGAACACCCGCACGGCCGCCTTGAACCGCTCCACATCGAACCGGCCGTCCTCGCGCTTGAATTTCATCAGGTTCAACGAGGCGAGGTTGCAGGCCGTGCCGTTCAGGAAGACGTATTCGCTGCACGGATTGGTCGAGTGAATCGGCTCGGTCCCCTTGCACGTGTGCCATTTTTGGATGGCGCCGTCATACTGCATGCCTGGGTCGCCGCAAATCCACGTGCCCTCGGCAATTTTGTGCAGGAGTTTCGTGGCCTCTTTCTTTTCCAGCGGTTTTCCGCTGGTGATCGAGCGGGTCCACCAGTCCTTGCCCGTGGTGGCGGCGGTCATGAACTCATCGCTCGCGCGGACGGACAGGTTTTCATTCTGATACATCACGCTGCCGTAAGCATCGCCATTGTACGAACCGTCGTAGCCCTGTTCGATCAACGCCCACGCCTTGCGCTCCTCCTTCTGCTTCGCGTCAATAAATTCCTCAATGTCGCCGTGCCAGTCGCGCAGCGTGTTCATCTTGGCCGCCCGGCGGGTTTTGCCGCCGGATTTCACGACGTTGGCCACCTGGTCATAGACTTTCAGGAAGCTCAGCGGTCCGCTCGGACGACCGCCCCCGCTGAGTTTTTCCCGCGCCGAACGGATGGGCGTCAAATCCGTGCCCGTGCCGGAACCGAACTTGAACAACATGGCTTCGCTGTGCGCCAGGCGCATGATGCTCTCCATGTTGTCCTCGACGGACTGGATGAAACAGGCGCTGCATTGCGGGTATTCGTACTGCGTGGCGGCGCGTTCCGCCTCGCCGGTCTTGCGGTTGTAATACCAGTTGCCCTTGCCGGATTTCTTGCCGACGCCGTATTGATGAAACAATCCGACGTTGAACCAAACCGGTGAGTTGAACGCCCCGTATTGGTTCACGCAAAGCCACGTCAGTTCGTCGTAAAACACTTCACCGTCGGCCTTGCTGAAATAGCCGTCCTTGATCCCCCAATCGGCGATCGTCCGGCAAATGCGGTGGATGAGCTGGCGCACCGAAGTCTCGCGCTCGGAGGTGTTCTGTTCGCCGTAAAAGTATTTCGAGACGACCACTTTGGTGGCGAGCACCGACCACGACTTGGGCACCTCGACATTGTCCTGCTTGAAGATGACCTTGCCGGCGTCGTCGGTGATTTCAGCGGTGCGGCGTTCCCATTCGATCTGGTCAAACGGGTTCACCCGCGGGTTGCTGAAGACCCGTTCGAGCTTCAAGGACCGTTTCATCAGATTGCCACCACCCTTGGCGTTTCGCGTTGCTGTGACCGTCGCTGGCCGGCGACGACTGGGAGACGACGCAGCCGTCATCACTTCTTCTCTCGCGTCTATCATGGCTTAAAAATGAAGGTTGAAAGTTGTTTCTGTTTCTAACTGTCACCGGCCATTCGAGGAAATAGCAAACCAACACTCAAGAACATCAAGACAGCGCTAAAACCTCGAAAAACCGGACTTTTTCAAAGAGTCCGCCTCCCCCATTAGTGGGGGAACGGTCGCTATCTTGCTACCATATATTGTAGCACTCAAGGAAAATTTTCAAAAAAGTTGCCCGCGTGATATTCGCCAATGAAATCGCGGGGTTCTTCGCGAAAAAAAATCATTTCGCGTGGGTTGTTCACGGCTGCGAACAAATTTGTTGTGAATAGTTGCGCGCCGTCAGTGATCGCGCGGCACGTGCGCTGCGTGGTGGCGGCGTTTTGGTTCGATGGTTTTCGGTCGGGGCTTGGGCACCAGCACAATCGGACAGCCCTCGTAGCCAAAGGCGCGGCGCAGCGAATCCGTCAGATACTTTTTGTAGGTAGGAGAGAACATTTCGGCGCGATTGACGAACAGCAAGAACGTGGGCGGCGCTTCCCGAAGTTGCGTGGCGTAATAAAACCTCAGCCGGTGTCCCATGTCGCTGACGGGTTGGCGATTTTCGACGGCATCGCGGAGTGTCCGGTTCAATATCGCGGTGGAAATTTTCTGCTGTAACTGCGCGCTCACGTAGCGCACCGCTTCCAGCAGGCGATCCAGATGAAACCCGGTTTTCGCCGAGGTGAAAATCACCGGCGCGTAATCGAGGAAAAACAACTTCTCCTGCACCCACGAACCGAATTCCCCCAGCGTGGTCATGGGTTTCGTCTCGCCGCGCGCGGCTTTGCGATTCCGCCGTTCGATTTCTTCCTCGCGGGCTTTGCGCGTGGCTTCCTCGAACAAATCCCATTTGTTGATGACCACGATGCAGGCCTTGCGGGCTTCGACGATTTTGTCCGCGACCTTTTTATCCTGCTCCAAAATCCCCGACTCGGCGTCCAGGACGAAGATCACAATGTCGCTGCGCTCGATGGAGTCCTCCGCGCGCTTGACGCTGAAGAACTCGATCGAATCGTTCACGCGCCGGGTCTTTCGCATGCCGGCCGTGTCAATGAGCACGTACTGCTGCCGAACCCCGTCGGTCTCGACCTCGAACGGCACATCCACGGCATCGCGTGTCGTGCCGGGAATGGGGGAAACAACCACCCTCGGGGAACGCGTCAACGCGTTGATTATGGAGGATTTGCCCACGTTTGGCCGGCCCACGATGGCCAATTTCAAGGTTGCCGGTTGAAGGTTGCCGGTTGAAGGTTCAGCGCTTTCTCCAGCGTCCGGCAAATCTGCAACTTGCGGCAAGAGCGCGGTTGCTGCGTCCAGCAAAGCTTCCATGCCCGCTCCGTGAATCGCGGTGACGGGGATAATCTGCTCGAAACCCAGCTCGGCAAACTCGTCGGCGGCGGGTTCCGCTTTGTGCGTGTCCACCTTGTTGACCGCCACCAGCACCGGTTTGCCGCTGCGCCGCAGCCGGCTTGCTACTTCGCGGTCCAGCGGCATGACCCCTTCCTGCACGTTGACGACCAGGATGATGACGTTCGCCGCCTCGATGGCCAGTTCGACCTGTTCGAGCGCGGCGTTGGTGATCACGTCCTCCGCTCGTTCGCGATGCAACAAACCGATGCCGCCCGTGTCCACCAGCGTGAACGGTCGTCCGCGCCATTCCGCCTCGGCGCTGATGCGGTCGCGCGTCACGCCCGGCTGGTCGTGGACGATGGCGATGCGCCGTCCAACGATGCGGTTGAACAGCGCGGACTTGCCGACATTGGGCCGGCCGACGATGGCGATCAAAGCAGACACGCCCTCAAGATGAAGCAGTGCCGCCGCTTGCGGAAGTGAAAAGCTTTGTACGAAGGAAAGGACTTGCTTTCCTTCGCCGGTATGTGGGACAAGGGCGGGGCGGGTCCGGATTGGCCCGCAGGCTTCGCGCGTTTAACAACGAAATCGGAATGAAAGGAATCCATTATGAATGAGTCGGCAAACAACGCAGTCGCAACCGGAATGGGCTTGGCGATGATGTTCGTGGTCTTCATCGTCGTTTTGGGCTTTTACCTCTTCTATTGCTATTGCGCCAAACGCATCTGTGAAAAGTGCGGCAAAGACCCCGGCATCCTGATCTGGATACCGATTGTGCAACTCATTCCTTTGCTGGAAGTGGCCCAGATGCAGGTGTGGATGATCATCCTGTTTTTCATTCCCATCGCCAACATCGTCGTGGCCGTCATGATGTGGGCAAAGATCTGCACCGCCCGGGGCAAAAGTCCCTGGCTCGTGATCATGATGTTCATCCCGATTGTGAACATCGCCTTCATTCCCTACCTCGCGTTTTCCGAATAAGCCGGGCCGGAACGGCCGAAAGTCGGCGCGACGACGGCTTGACGCTCTCGCGTTCACGCCGGTTTGGGTAACCGCTGCATCAAGCGTTTCGCGCGGTTGACCCAGACCCGGTCCCGCCGGCGCTGGAAGGCGGGCGCATGCGGGTCCTCAGCCAGCACTTCCTGGAGTTCCGCGCGCGCCGGTTCGAACTGTTTCTTCGCCAGGTAAAGTTCCGCCAATTGGACTTTCGCGCGTGGATACGCGTGATTCTGCGTGATGTGCTCCCAGTAGAGGACCGCGTTGTCCGTTTCACCCAGCGCCGTGAGCGTCTCGGCCAAGGCCATCATCGTATGGCCGTAATCATGTTTCGGATTCTCGGTCACGACGCCTTCGAGCAACGGCCGGCCCTCGGCGGGGCGCTTCAAACGCAGCAGGCATTGGCCGAGATGCGCGCGGGTGTCGAGATCCTGCGAGTCCCGTTCGAGGGCGGCGCGATAGCAGGCTTCGGCTTTTTCGAGTTTTCCCCGCTGAAAATAAATGTCGCCGAGCTGCGAATGGTGATGCGCCTTGTCCAGATGATGAATCTGCGCCTGAAGTTCCTTGACGCGCCGCCGGTCGTGCGCTCCGGGCAGTTCAAACCCGCGGGTGGATGGGGAATCGCGGTAGATGTAAAAGAAATACCACAACGTCCCGAGACCGGGAAAGATCAGCAGAATAACGACCCACATCCATTCCCGGCGGCGGATGGCATCAATGATCATCCACAGATTGAACAGGCCGATGAGAATCACCCCGACGAGGCTGAACCACGATTGAACGCGGTAAACCGGCGAAATATCCAGCTCGGAGTCCATGCGCCGGGAGATTAGGTGGCATTCCGCGGACGGGCAAACAAAGTTTCCGAAAACTTCCCGTACCGTGAAGCTGGGGACTGCGATGGCGATGGCAAATTGGCTTGCTGCCCGTGCGTTTCGGCGCAAAATTCCGGCCAGCAACGGGCCCGTAGCTCAGCGGTTAGAGCAGGCGACTCATAATCGCTTGGTCCTCGGTTCAAATCCGAGTGGGCCCACCAGCAAGAAAACCCCTGAAAATAAAGGGGAATCTTCACTCTTGGGATTTGAGGCAGAACCCGTTGAAAAACCCTGCTTGGCCAATTCTTGGCCAATTTTGAAGCGATCCTTTCCGTCGTGCTCATGCGCTGAGATTTTCGACTACTCACCCACGATTGCAATGCGATTTGAATCGGGTGTTTCACGAGAGACGGGCGTGGTTACCGTTATTCAGATACCGGTCAAGTTCGGCGCGGGGGATTAAGACGCGGCGCAAGCCTGGCAGCTTGCGTAGGACCTTGCGGCGCACGAGACGGCGGACCGTTTCCTCGCAGACACCGAGTTCTGTTGCACTATTTTTCACGTCGAGAGTCTGACATTCGATGGTTGCTGTTGCATTCATACTCGTTCTTTCATCAGGCAACAGGTTACGACCCACTGCGATTTCCTGGGTGTAGTGGATACACGGAATGCATCCATCTCGCATGTTCAGGCGAACGAGAAGACAGAGGAACGGCCATGGAAAACTCGCGAAGCATCCAACCGAATCGAACGGCTTGGCTTTTGACGGAGCCGCTCCTACAAGCAGCCCGAATCAGGAGTGTTTGATTGCCGACTGGGAATGTCGCCCATGAGTAGGCGCGTACGGCCGCCATCGGCATCTGAAGACATGTTTGGAGAAGCGAGCATCGTTCCAATAATTGCGCGCGTTTGAGCCGAGGCCGGTATTGGGGGCGACGACTTGCGCTTGCGGAACAGAAGCCAGACCATTGCGAATATGCAAGCCCATGCGAACACCATGAACAGATAAAGCCCGTTCTCATCAATGAACCCCGAAAGCTCATTCAGCAGTTTACCGAATTGTAAAACCGGGTCCTTCATTTCTCGTGCGTGCTGTATTGCATTTTCGTGGATGAGATTTGGGGTGTCAAGTTGTTGGCTTGTGGCCGTCCGTGGTTGCCGTGGTTAGCTGCATTGGCAAATGGCTACGTTCTCGGTTCATACCGCATCGCCACTGCTCCGGAGCCGAACTCCCGCCGGCTCACGAGCTTCAAATCAATATACTTCGATAGCCCCGCGAACAACGTCGGCCCGTGGCCCGCCAGCCTGGGCTGCACCACAAATTCGTACTCGTCGATCAGCCCCAGCTCCGCCAACGCCTGCGGGAGCTTCACGCCTCCGACGAACAGTCCCCTGCCCGATTCCCGCTTGAGCTGCTGAACGGCCTCGGCCAAGTCCCCGCGCACGAGCTCCGCGTTCCAATCGACACGGTCCAGGGTGCTCGATACGACGTATTTCTTAGCCGCGTCGATTGTCCGGGCGAAGGGTTCCATCCAATCGGTCATCCACTCAGGCCTCACTCCCGCCCGCATCCGCCACGCTGCCTCCATCATTTCGTAGGTTACCCGGCCAAAGAGCAGGGCATCGGCCTGCGCAAGCTTCTCGGCCCAATAACGATGCAACTCTTCATCCGTCGAGCCTGCACGATGATCGCAGCACCCGTCCAAAGTGACATTGATGGAATACCGAAGGGGTCGCATGACGCAAAAGTACCGCCGATCGGATAGGCCGGCAAGGTTAGTCCGCCGCTACGATGGGTGGCGCAGACATGGTCGTGATAAATCTTCCATCGCGATGATTTTCAACCTGACCCTTACCGCTTATTATGCCGTCACTCTTTGGTGACGTTTCTGACGAACGGCTTTGCTGACGTTTTCGGCTTCGCAATTTCTCTGTTTGTTGTCCTCCTGTGAATCAGTCTCAACCTGACTGGGCGCTTGGTTCTTCGTGAGGTCGAGTTTCTCCTCGATCTCACTCTGGCGACGGGTCAACTGCTGAAAACGCTCCTCACGCTCGAAGTGCGCGCCGACTTTGGTTTCCAATTCTTTCGCCCGCTTGGTGGCATCGGCAATGTCGTATTCAAGTTTGGAAGCACGCTCCTCGAAACCTTGGACGTTCGCTTCGAGGGAACGAATCGTGCCTTGCGCTGTGTCCGTGACCCGCGCGGCGTAGCTGTTTTTCCCGCGCACAATCATTTCCACGGTGTTGTTGAAGCTGGGGCGCAGGAACAGATCGAAACCGGCAAAACGGCCAATCCGCACGTCGTCGCCGAATCGGTTTTTGATCTTCTCGGCGCGACGAACAATCAACTCGCCGGCAACCCCACGGTTGTCGAGCGTCTGCCCGTCGAGTTCGATGCTGAACTTGTCACCCGAAGTGTCCTGCCGCGCGGCGATGTCCTGCCGCAGGTTTGTGAGGCGTCCGGTGAATGCCCCGGCATCTTCGTGTGAGCGGCGAAGATTGGTGCGGATGCGATATTGCTCCTCGGCGTGCGCGGAGCGCAGTCGCGTGAGTCGAATCAACTCCGCGTCCACTTGGGCTTTCTCAATCACGAGCGGGTTACCTGACGCGATGGCCTTCACTTCAGCGTAGGTCAGTGCGGCCGAGTCCAAATCTTCGAGACGACGGATCGTCAAGTCGCCGCTCATCACCTGGGCGATGAACTTCGCTTTCGTTTCCAACGTCTGCCACATATACGCGTCGAACGAGCCTTCGGTGACGTAGCGGTAAATCGAGACGACTTCATTTTTATTTCCTTGGCGCAGAATCCGCCCTTCACGCTGCTCCACGTCAGCCGGTCGCCACGGGGCGTCGAAATGGTGCAAAGCGATGAGCCGCTCCTGAACATTTGTGCCTGAACCCATTTTCTGCGTGCTGCCGAAAAGGACGCGGATCTTGCCCGCCCGCACATCACGGAATAATGAAAGTTTCGCAGCATCCGAATCGTAGTCTTGGATAAAAGCGATGTCTCCGCTTGGGACGCCGAGCCGCTCCAACTTCTCCGCCGCGTCCCGATAAACCGAGAAGCCTCTGTCCTTTGGCGTCGAGAGGTCACAAAAGACAAGCTGAGCGGAACGCTCCGGCTTCGACTCCTGCCAAATGCGGAAGATGTTCTCGACCGCCTGATTGACCTTGCCCTGCGGATCGTCCTTGGCGGCTGGCTTCATCAGACGGAGATCCAAAGCCGCCTTCCTCCCCTCTGACGTAATTTTCAGCATGTTGTCTTCGCTCGGATCAACACGATTGGTCTTCAGTCTTTCTGCGCGTTTGGCTAGTTCCTGAACGAACGCCTTCAGCTCGCGTGTTGCGGGTGCGTTGCGGACGGCTGGCTTTTCTCCGTCGAGCTTTGGACGCGGCAAATTGAGCATCGCGGCGGTCTGCACATCGGCGGACTGACGGAAAATCTGCATCAACTCCGGCACATTGATGAACCGGGCGAAACGCGTGTTCAAACGGTAGCCCGCGCCGTCCGGTGAAAGCTCCATCGCCGTCACTGGCTCGCCGAAAGTCGCCGCCCACGAATCAAAGTGATGCAGGTTATGCTTCTTCAAATCGTCCGGTTGCAGGTAACGCTGCATGGTAAACATCTCGGCCATACTGTTCGCGATCGGTGTACCCGTGGCAAAAACAACGCCTCCCCCGCCGTTCAGGGATTGGACGTGGCGCACCTTGAGATACATATCGAAGGCCCGTTCGCTGGCAGTCTGCGGCAGTCCGGCGATGCGCGTCATCTTCGTGAGATAAAACAGGTTCTTGAAGTAGTGCGCCTCGTCCACAAAAACGCGGTCCACACCAAGTTCCTCGAAAGTCAGCGTGTTGTCTTTTTTGTGTTCCGCGGCCAGAGCCTGGAGTTTGGCTTCGAGGCGCTTCTTCGCCTTCTCCAGTTCCTTAACCAAACGGCGATTGGAACTGTCGGCGTGTTCCCGCCGAATCATCTCCAACTCGTGAAGCTGTTCGTCGAAAAATCGTTTCTGTGTGTCGTATGAGAGCGGGATGCGCTCGAAGCCGGAGTGCGTCACGATGACGGCATCCCAATTGCCGGTAGCGATGCGGCTGAAAAGCTTCTTTCGATTCTGCGATTCAAAATCCTCCTTGCCCGCAACCAGGATGTTTGCGCCGGGATACAGTGTCAGCAACTCGGTTGAGAACTGGCCGAGCATGTGATTCGGGACGGTAAACATCGGCTTGCGGGCGAGGCCCAAGCGCTTCAATTCCATTGCGGCGGCGACCATTGTGTACGTCTTGCCGGCGCCGACGACGTGGGCAAGCAACGTATTCGGTGTTTGCAGAATCCGCCAGACGCCGGCTTTTTGATGTTTGTGGAGTTGGACCACCTGGCTTGCACCGGGCAGCGTCAAGTGGTCGCCGTTGAACGTGCGCAGCCGGGTGTGGTTGAACGTGTCGTTGTAGAGGCGGCAAAGCCGCTCCCGCCGCGAATCATCCGACCAAACCCATTCCTTGAATCGTTCCTTGATGCGCTCCTGCTTTTCGCGGGCGGCTTCGGTTGCCTGCGCGTTGACGACGGGCTTTTTGTCCACCATGTCATAAACGGTGGGGGTCTTGAGATTCAGTGCATCCTCAATCAACTCCAAGCCGGTGTATCGGTCAGTTCCCCAATCCGTCGTGTTGGAAGTCGCGCCGCGCGCCTCCCAATCGGCGTTCAAGTGCCAGGAGCCGAGCGCGTGGACGTGTCCGACTTCAACACCGGACGAGACGTTCAGCAACTTGTGAATGAATTGCTTCACGTCGTCGGGCGGCAACCACGAAGCGCCAAGCCGAACGTCAATCTCCGTCGCGGGCAAATCCTCCGGCTGAACTGATTTCAACGCCTCGACATTTTCAGCGAAACGCGGGTCGGTTACAGCGGCGGCATCAGCGACAACCAATTTGTCCCGTACATTGCCGGAGAGGTATTGGTCGTCGGTTTCCCACTGATTCGTTTGCGGATTGAGGAAAATGATGCCCTTCAAATCAGGCAGGAATTCATCGGCTGGCTTGTTGAGCAGTCCGCTCATGTGGTCGAGGTCAACGCGGCCTTGCTCGTTCAACGAAACCAAGAGGGCTTCCTTCGGTTCGGCGACAGTCTCTACCGGTTTGCGATGATGAATCGTGCGCTCGGTGAATATTGTGGCTTTAGTCGCCCGCTTTGTTTCTTCGTTGTAATTCTCCAACGAGAGCAGCAATGGCAAATCAGGATCGCCGTCGAACGCGCGTTGATTCGCGCGAAGATTGATTGGACCGAAGCGACCGACGAAACGGTCATACGCGTAGTTGAGTTGCCGTCGCGCTTCGAGGACTTGCCCCTCGTCGCTGCCGTCCATTTGAGAGCGCAGACACGAGCGCACCGCGTCGCGCACCGGAATCAGATTGCGAATTCGCGAGCGCATTTCGCTTGGCATGTCGGTTAACGGGCGAAGGACAGCATCCTCCCGGATGCAAACCATGCCGTCGTGCAGACAGTATGCGTTGGGTTTTACGAAATCCGGCGCGGGGATGGTTTGGTCGAGCGTTGGCTCGGCGACTTGATGGGACTGTGCCTGGTAAATGTTTTGAGGCAACCGCTCGACGGCCTGCGCGAGCGCATCGCGCAAACTGCGGCCGTCTGATTCAAGCGTCGGTTCGCTGTCACGATACATGCGTCCCGCGAGGCGCATTTTGCCGAGCATCATTTCCGGTCGGGTGGCGAAGTATTCGTTGAGCGTGAATCCCTCGCCGAGATCGTTCGTAAAATCCGCCGTCTCTTTCCACGTTGCGCCTACGGGCGGTTCTCCCTGGCGGAGCTTACGGAGCATGATGATGTCGGTCGTGACTTCCGTGCCGGCGTTCTTCTTGAACGCGTCGTTGGGCAGACGAATTGCGCCGAGCAACTCCGTGCGCGTGGAAAGGAGTTCACGCAAGGTCGAGTCGAGCTTGTCCATCGTGCCACGCGAGGTGATGAACATGAGCAACCCGTCCGGGCGCACCTTCTCCAACGCAGCGGCGAAGAAATAATCGTGGATGGAAAACTTGTAGTTGTTCCAACGCGGGTCGTGAACGGTGTAATCGCCGAACGGTACGTTGGAGATGGCGAGGTCGTAAAAGCCGTCCGCCAGTTTCGATTGCTCGAACGGCTGCGCGCGAATGTCCGCGTCGGGATAGAGCGCCTTCGCGATGCGCGCCGTCAGCGGATCAATCTCGATGCCGGTGACAGTCGAGCGATGAAGCATGTCTTCGGGCATGAGGCCGACGAAGTGGCCGATACCGCACGCGGGTTCGAGCACGCGCCCGCCTTGGAAACCAAACCGATTCAACGCCTGATACATTGCGCCGATGACAACCGGCGCGGTGTAATGGGCATTGAGTGTGGTGGCGCGAGCGGAGCGATGCTCCTCGTCCGACAGAATTTCCGAGAGTTGGATTTGTTCCTTGCGCCAGTCCGTGCTGTCCACGTCGAACACC
>CAYWMD010000059.1:0-38612 GCA_964458575.1 uncultured Bifidobacteriaceae bacterium
GGAGAGATGGCCGAGTGGCTGAAGGCGGCGGTTTGCTAAACCGTTATACGGTCAAAAGCCGTATCGGGGGTTCGAATCCCCCTCTCTCCGCCAGTCTTATTCCACTTCACTCTCCCAGCGCCCGGCTCAACAGCGCCTTTTCCCGCGGCCCAAAGGACAACTTCAGCGCCTCAGCCTGCGCGGCCGGCGTCATTTTTTTCCAGGACTTCTGCAATGCGGTAATCACCTTGTCCTCGGCGGTCTTGCCGGCCAGGTCGGCCAGTTGATGCTCCAGAAACACGAGGCATAAGGCGTCCTCCAGCACCCGCCCCTCGCGGTCGTTGGGGAAGTTCTGCTTCAAATTCAATTCCTGCACGCGACGGACAACGTCGTCGCTGTAACCAACTTCGCGCAAAATTTCACCGGCCTTTCGGGCGTGGAACTGCTTGAGTTCCGCACGCCATTGGAGGTAACCGGCGCGGGTCATCGGATGGGAGTTGCGCGGAATCATCCAACGGCATAAGTGCTGACAACGCGCCGCCAGGCGTAGTGCCTCCGAAGCCTCCGGGCAGAGTTTCAAAACCCAATCGGTCAACCACCGAGCGTAAACCAGTTCGCGGGGTTGCGGGCCGCCATCGATCGGCTCCAGGTTCGGGTCGTGCGCGTTCGCTTCGTCGAAACGGCGGATGGCGGCATCGAAACGGGCCGCGTCGCGGGGTTGGAAATCAGCCGGCATGGGTGTTGGTTTATCGCAAGACCGCGATGGAATACAATCAAAAGCAGGCGGAGAAATGATTGAGGAACATTGACAGCGTTAAGGAGCATGGGTAAGCAACCAACCGCCATGCGACCAGTGCCATGCAATACTCTCCATCCAGCGGTCTCTGGTCATGCCCGAGGCGTTGTGGCGTTGGTAGTGCTGGCCTGGCTCGCTGGTCTCGTTCACGTCGCGGTGCTGGCGGAAGAGGACCTGAACATCATCCCGCGACCGGCCAGCTTCAAACGAGGTGAGGGGGCGTTCGAAATGAACCGGCAAACCGCGATTGTCGTTGAAGACAATTCGCCGGAATTGATGCGCCTAGGCCGATGGCTTCGGGACGCGCTTCGCGTTCAAAACGGTTTGCGGTTAAAGGTCGAGGCCGGAAAGTCTGCCCGGGCCTCGGGCGGCGTCCGACTGGGAATCAACGCGCCACTCGCCGGCTGGGGCGCCGAAGCATACGAGTTGGTGGTCTCGCCCGGGCAAGTGACCATCCGGGCGGACGAACCAGCGGGCGTGTTTTATGGCGTTCAAACCCTGCTGCAAATGTCGTCGCCTTTGCTGGCTGCCGACCCGTCCGCGCCTTTGCCGAGGGAGATCCATTTGCCGGCGGTCCGGATTGTGGATCGGCCAAGATTTGCCTGGCGCGGTTTGCTGCTCGATTGCAGCCGGACATTTTTGCCGCTCGATCAATTGAAGAAATACGTGGACGTGTGTTCGTTCTACAAATTGAACGTATTGAATCTGCATCTGACCGACGATCAGGGCTGGCGGCTGGAAATCCGCACGCATCCAAGCCTGACGAAAGTGGGGTCGAAGTTTGACCCCCGATTTCCGGGCGAGCGGAACGGTTACTACCCGCAGAAACAAATCAAGGAACTCGTAAAATACGCAGCGGAGCGGCATGTCACCCTCGTGCCGGAAGTTGAAATGCCGGCCCACAGCCTGGCGCTGCTCAAGTCCTGCCCGGAGTTGTCGTGCCGGGGCGGCGCGGATGAATACGTCATTGCGCCGTTCATGTTCATGACGGACTCGTCTCCGAATAAACAGCCGCAAACGCCGCACGGCGTCCTGTGTCCGGGCAACGAGCGGACATTTCAGGTGCTGGAGGACATCCTGGCGGAAGTCATCGAACTGTTTCCCAGCGAATACATCCACATCGGCGGGGACGAGTGTTCGAAGAGTTTTTGGAAGACTTGCCCGAAGTGCCAGGCCCGCATGAAAGCCGAGGGACTCAAAAGTGAGGATGAGTTGCAAAGCTACTTCATGCGGCGCGTCGCAAAAATGGTTCAAACTCGCGGACGCATACCGATGGGTTGGGATGAAGTTCTGGAAGGCGGCCTCGCGCCGGGCCTGGCCGTGATGTCTTGGCGCAGCTTTGACGCCGGCATCGCGGCGGCGAAACAGGGGCATCGCGTGGTCATGGCGTCAAAGAGCCATGTGTATTTCGATTACGGCTACCACCGGACGCCGGCCTCGCTGGTGTATGACTTCGATCCGATCCCGTCGGAACTGGACACGCCCGAACTGCGGCCGCTCGTGCTCGGTGGCGAGGCGTGCATGTGGACGCATCTGGCGCGAAGCGAGGAGGGCATTGACCGGTCCATCTTCCCGCGCGGGCTGGCCCTGGCCGAAACGTTGTGGACGCCGGTCGAGCGAAAGGATTGGGATGGCTTTTCCGGCCGATTAGAACGGCACGAGCTGGTGCTCGAATCGAAAGGCGTCGCCTGCTTCGAGTGGAACGAAGGTCTGGGCCTGCCCAACCTGACATGCGGTCAGGATGGCCGCTTGTGGTTGGTCAATGCGGTGGGCGAAATTTTTTTGCGCGAACGCGACCATTGGGATCGGTTTCCCGGTCGTGCCCGTCAGGTGACGAGCACGCCGGACGGCGCGATCTGGTCCGTAAGCACACAACCGGCGAAGCGCGGCTTCGCCCTTGCGAAATGGTCCGAAGCGGAAAACAAATGGCAGCCGGTCGGCAAAGGCATGGCCGCGGTCCAGATTTCGGCGGCGCCGGACAATTCGCTCTGGGCGGCCGCGAACGATTATGGAGTATTTCGTTATGCCGCTGGCCAGTGGGCCAACGTGATCGGCCTGGCTCGCGAAGTGAGCGTGGGGCCGGATGGGACGGCCTGGATTCTGACCCTGGACCCCGCGCGCGGCGGCTTCGAACTCTTCTTCGCGCCACCCGGCGGACGCTTTCGCCGCGCGCAACCACAGGGCGCGGGAGTTCACCTTGCGGCAGGCGGCCCCGGGGAAGTCTGGACGTTGCGCGAAGACCGCAGCCTGCGCCATCTCCGTGGCGACCACCACCACCACCTGCCGGGCCCGTTGCTTTCGGTAACGGCCAACCACGACGGCCGCGTGTGGGGTTTGACCGCGTCCGGCGATGGAGCGCCGATTAACGTGCTCGAATGGGCGAGCCGGAGCTGGAAAACGATGTCCTCGGTTCCGTGAAGGGCGCCTGATGCGCAGGAAATGGACGGGAAATAAGCTTTACACCGTTTGGGCGCATCACTACGCTCCCACGATTGCGATATTAAGCCGTAACGAAGATATGGAAGCGAAAACGAAGACGATTGAACAATTCAAGCTGCACGAGAAGGACACCGGCTCGGCGGATGTGCAAATCGCCCTGCTTACGCAGCGCATCAACCACCTCACCGAACACCTGCAGGGCAACAATAAAGACCACAGTTCGCGTCGTGGGTTGCTGATGATGGTCGGCCAGCGCCGCCGGCTGCTGGATTACCTGCACGACACGGACGTGAACCGCTACCAGGCGATCACCAAGAAGCTCAAACTGCGCCACTGATTTTTGGGAGGCGCGACGGTTGCATTTCCGCCAGCGCCTGTGTTCCCACCTGAATTGATCGGGCCGAAAACGCGAGCAGCCCGGTTGGAAGCAAAACAACCTCGCGAAGAAAAATTCCGTTGCCCCTGGGAAATTTCATTCAGTCCCGCGCTTGTCAGCAAGAGCGGGGTTCACTGAAGTTCCTCGGTGGCAATGGAGGGAAAGCAAAACATGTCAGAGAAAATAACCGCCCCTGTGGGCGAAAAGCAGATCACCATTGAAACCGGCAAACTCGCCAAACAAGCCGATGGGGCCGTCACCGTTCAACTCGGCGAAACCATCGTCATCGTGGCCGCCGTGGCCGCGACGAAGGCGAAGGAAGGCCAGGACTTTTTTCCGTTGACCGTGGATTACCGCGAAAAAGCGGCCGCGGCGGGCAAATTCCCCGGGGGCTATTTCAAACGCGAAGGCCGTCCGACCGAAAAGGAAATCCTCACCTGCCGCCTCACCGACCGTCCGATCCGTCCCCTGTTTCCGAAAGGTTGGTACAATGAAGTCCAGGTTCAAACCGTCGTGCTCAGCGCCGACGGCGAAAATGATCCGGACATTTTGAGCATCGTCGGCGCCAGCGCGTCACTGATGGTCAGCGACATTCCGTGGGACGGCCCGCTCGGCGCCGTGCGCGTGGGCCGCATCAACGGCAAGTTCATCGCCAACCCAACCCACGCGGAAATGGCCGAGAGCGATCTTGATCTCGTTTATGTCGGCAACGCCAATGACATCGTGATGTATGAAGGCTCGGCCAAGGAAATTTCCGAAGCCGACTTCAATGCCGCGCTCAAGTTCGGCCACGATTGTTGCCAGCCGATGATCGCCGCGCAAAAGGAACTCGCCGCCAAGGCCGGCAAGAAGAAACGCGAAATTACGTTGAACATCGTCCCCGACGAAATTTTACAGGAAGCCAAGAAGCTGGCCGGCGACCGTTTCGTTCCCGCATTGCTCACTCCGGGCAAACTCGCCCGCGAAGGGGCCGTCAAAGCGATTCAGGACGAGGTCGGCGCGAAACTCGTCGAGAAGTTCGGGGCGGAAAAGGTCACCGACTTCGTCATCAACGACGCTTTCTATTACATCCAGAAGGAAGCGGTTCGCGGATTGATTTTGAACAGCGGCAAGCGACTGGATGGCCGCGGCATGGACGTGGTGCGGCCGATCACCAGCGAGGTCAGCGTGATTCCGCGCGCGCACGGCTCGGCGCTTTTTTCGCGCGGCGAAACGCAGGCGCTTACCTTCGCGACGCTGGGCACAGGCGACGACGTGCAGGAGTTTGATTCCTACACGGGCGGCGAGAACGAGAAGAAATTCCTGCTCCATTACAACTTCCCGAATTTCTCCGTCGGCGAAACCGGCCGCATCAGCGGTCCGGGCCGGCGGGAAATCGGCCACGGGGCGCTTGCCGAGCGTTCGCTGGAACCGATGATTCCGCTCAAGACGTATCCCTACGCCGTCCGCATCACCAGCGAGATCATGGAGTCCAACGGCTCGACCTCGATGGCCACGGTTTGCGGCGGGACGCTGGCGCTCATGGATGCGGGCGTTCCGATGATTCGTCCGGTGGCCGGCATCAGCATCGGCATTTGCACCGAATACGGCGGCGACAAGAAAATTTCGCGCTACCAGTTGCTCACCGACATCATTGGCTGGGAAGACGGCTACTGCGACATGGATTGCAAGATCGCCGGCACGGAAAAAGGGATCACCGGTTTCCAACTCGACCTGAAGCTCAAAGGCCTGCCGTACCCGCTCATGGCGGAGGCGATTGAAAAGGCCCGCGTGGCCCGAATGCACATCCTCGCTGAAATGGCGAAGACCCTGGCCGCCCCGCGCAAGGAACTCAGCAAATACGCCCCGCGCATCGAAGTGCTCCACATCAACCCGGAGAAAATCGGCGCGCTGATCGGCCCCGGTGGCAAGAACATCAAGAAGCTCGTTGAGGAATCCGGCTGCGAAATTGACATCGAAGACGACGGCACGGTGAACATCTTCTCCGTCTCCGCCGAAGGCATGAAGATCGCCGTGGACGCGATCAGCGGCATGACCGCGGAAGCCGAGATCGGAAAAATCTATCGCGGCAAGGTTGTCACGATCAAAGAATTCGGCGCGTTCGTCGAATTTCTCCCGGGCAAGGACGGCCTCGTTCACATCAGCGAACTGGCCAACTTCCGCGTCAAGAAGACCGAGGACATCGTCAAGATGGGCGATGAAATCATGGTCAAATGTCTCGGCGTTGATGAAAAAGGCCGCGTGCGCCTCTCGCGCAAAGCCGCGATGGCCGACCGCGACAAGGAAATGGGCGGCGAAGGTGAAGGCCGGGGTGAAAAGCCCGCGGAAACCCACGAGGGACGGTAACCTCCCCGATTCAGTTCTCAGACGCGAGCGGCCAACCGCTCGCGTCTTTTTTTATCCGGCTATTGGTCGCGGTCAGCCGCGGGGGTTGAACCGCGACTCGCGCTGGAGTTGTTCCCACAACTTCCGTTCGCCGTCGGAAACCTGTTCCGGCACCGTGATGCGCGTCACCACGATCAAATCGCCGCTGCCGCCGTCGCGCGCTTGCAGGCCACGCCCGCGCACGCGCAATTTCTGTCCGTTCTGGGTTCCCGGTGGGATTTTGATGTTCACGCGACCGCTCAAGGTCGGGACCGAAATGCTCGTGCCGAGGACCGCTTCCCACGGTGCGAGATCCGCTTCGTGAATCAAATTGTGATCCTGCACCTCAAAGTCAGGGTGTTTGGCCAACCGCACGCGCAGGTACAAATCCCCCGCCGCGCCGCCGCCCGCGCCGGCTTCACCGCGACCGGCGAGGCGCAGCCGCTGGCCTTCGGTGACGCCGGATGGAATCTTGACCTGGTAGGTCTGCGTGTGCGTCCGGCCACCGGCATCGGAACGGACGTTGACCTGCCGCAAGGAGCCGCGTTGCGCCTCTTCCAGCGTGACCATGATGTCGCCCTCGACGTCACGGCCGCGCGCGGCGAATTCGGATTCGTTGCCAAAGGCGGTTGCGCCGCCCATCCCGCCCATCCCGCCCCGGCGGCGACCCATCGAGCCGAACAGCGCCTCGAAGAAATCGCTGAAACCCGTGCCGCCAAATTGAAACTCGTAATCCTCGCCGGCCGGCGTTCCGCCGCGATGGGCCCGCCGACCCGCGAACTGTTCCCAGCCAGGCGGTGGACGAAACTCCGCGCCGGCCTTCCAATTCGCGCCAAGCTGGTCGTACCTCTTGCGTTTCTCCGGGTCGCTCAGGACTTCGTAAGCCTCGTTGACCTCCTTGAACTTCTCCTCGGCGCGCTTCTTGTCCTTGGCGACGTCGGGGTGGTATTCGCGGGCGAGTTTGCGGAAAGCCTTCTTGATCTCGGCGTCGCTGGCCGTGCGCCCGACGCCGAGCGTTTCGTAATAATCTTTGAATTGAACCGGCATGTGCTGTGGCGATCTGCGCCGGAAAAAATCATGCCGGCCCCGTCGCGTTTGTCAAAGTTTCGTTCCAAGCCGGGCCTCGTCGGCAACGCGGGGCACCAAAAGCGTCCGGTCGCAGAACAACTTCGACCGGACGTCCTGCGCGCAAAGACCAAAGCTATTTCTTCTTCGGCGTTTCAACGGTCAGATACCGCGATCCGCCCGCGCCGCCGGCGTTGCTCCACACCCGCAACAGAATTCGATCATCCTTGACCTTCCGCGTCAAACGCACCGCATCGTCGGCGTTGCGGACGGGTTGATGGTTGATTTCCGTAATGACATCGCCTTCGCGCAGTTCGGCCTCGGCGGCGCTGGAATCGGCATCCACCCCGGTCACGAGCGCGCCCTGGACGTTGCGCGGAATGCCCAGTTCCTGGCGGGTGCGATTGTCGAGATCCGAAACCTCGACGCCGTCCAAGGCGTCGGTCTCCGGTTCGCTGCCGTCGTTCGGCCCCATTTTGCCCGAGTCCGGTCCGCCTTCGGGAAATTCCGCCAGCGTGACCGTCAGGCTTTTTTCCGCGCCCCGCCGCCGCAATTTCACCGACACCTTCGCCCCGGGAGGTAGCTGCGAAATGGTCAGTTGCAAATGCCGGTAGTCATTGATCTCTTTTCCGTTCGCCTCGACGATCACATCGCCCTCTTTGATGCCCGCCTTGTCGGCCGGGGTGTCGGGCAGGACATCAACAACCAAGGCGCCGTTTTGATCGGGCACACGAAATTCCCTGGCCAGACCGGGATCGAGGTCCTGGCCCTTGATGCCGAGATAGCCGCGGGTCATCTTACCGTCCCGGGCCAGGTGCTCGAGGGAGTTCCGCGCCAGATTGATCGGAATGGCAAAACCCACGCCCGCGTTCGCGCCACTGCCGCTGAGGATGAACTGATTGATGCCGATCAACCGGCCTTCCGCGTCCACCAGCGCGCCCCCGGAGTTGCCCGGATTGATGGCCGCGTCCGTCTGGATGAAATCCTCGTAGGCCGTGATGCCAAATCCACCCCGCCCGAGGGCGCTGATGATGCCCTGGCTCACGCTCTGGCCCACGCCGAACGGATTGCCAATCGCCAGCACCACATCGCCGACTTCCAATTTGTCGCTGTCGGCGATCGTGATGGCCTTGAGATTTTTTGCCTCGATTTTCAAGACGGCGACATCGGTCCGCTCATCGCTGCCCACGACCTTGGCATCGTATTCGGTTTTGCCGTCGGCGAGCGCGACCTTCACGCCGTCCTTGTCCGCGCCTTCCACCACGTGATTGTTGGTCAGGATGTAGCCGTCTTCGGAGACAATCACCCCCGAACCAAGTCCGCGCAGCTTGCGCGTCTGCGACCGCTGGCTCTGCCGCCCAAACTGGTCGCCGAAGAATCGGCGGAATGTCGGGTCGTCGAAGAACTGGTGGTAGAACGGCTGGGTCCGGACGGTGCGGGTGGAATAGATGTTCACCACGCTCGGGGCCACCCGCTTGATGACGGGCGCGTAACTCATGCCGCGCGAGTCGCGGTCAACCGGCCGGTCAGAAACGTTCAATTTCGGCGATCCCGGCGCTCCCTCTTTCGCGCCCGCCGCTGCCGTCAGGCAGACCAGCGCGAGCACCACACTTCCGCCCATCATTTGCAAACACACATCCGCTTTCATATTCCACAACGCTTTCGGTTAAAAGGTTTCGACCGTTTCGGCGGTCGTTCTGATTGACGGTCGGACGAATCCCACCGGGCTGGCCGACCCCGCTCACGGGAGATTGACACACCGGCGGCCCGGATGTTCAAAGGGTTCATACCCGGCCCCACGGGGCGGCGGTTGACACCGGCGACGATTTGAGGTGAGATGAAACCTGCTTTGCAGAACCAAACCACCGTATGAACTGCTTTCGCCTTGCCAATCGCATCGTCCGGATCAAGAGAATTGAGCCGTTGCTGGCGGCACTGTTGTTGATGGGAGCGCTGGCCCCAACCACGACTCGCGCGAGCCGGCCGACCATCATCGCCAAGTGGGGGCTGTTCGAGGCGGAGTTCAAAAGCAAGGTGGCCTATCCGGACCCCGTCCGCGATGCGGCGTTGACCGCGGTATTCGTCTCGCCCGCCGGCGTCACCAATCACGTGGACGGTTTCTGGGATGGCGGACAGGTTTGGCGGGTGCGATTTTCCCCGACTTTGCCGGGGCGCTGGACGTTTACTACCGCGTGCTCGGACAAATCCAACCGGGGCTTGGAGAACCAGACCGGCGAATTCACGTGCACCGCCCCGTCGGACAAAACCGCGCTGGACCGGCGCGGGCCGTTACGCGTGGCGGACGACCGTCGCCACTTTGAACACGCGGATGGACGGCCGTTTCTGTGGCTGGGCGACTGGGCGCCCGAGGGGGCGCGCCGCTCCAGCCTGGGTGACTGGAAGCTTTACGCTGACATCCGCCGCCAGCAACGTTTCACCGCGTCGCACTGGATCGTCGCGCCGGGCCGGGATGCGCGGGGCGAACCCGCGTTCACGACGACGAACGGGCTGGCGATCAACGCGGCTTTTTTTCAGCGGCTGGACGCAAAGGTGGACGTGCTGAATCGGGCTGGTCTGTTGAGCGCCATCGTGCCACTCCAGGAATTCGGACCGGCGACCGGGTTGTTGTCGGACGAGGACGTGACCCTCTTTCTGAAATACGTGGTTGCCCGCTGGGGCGCGCACCATGTCGCATGGCTGCTGGCGTTCGAGGGTGACAGCGTGGGCAAGAACGTGAAACGCTGGAAGCGAATCGGCCGCGCGGTGTTTGGCGGGCGGGCCCATGCGCCGGTGATCTTGCTGCCGGGCGAAACCCAATGGCTGTTGGACGAATTTCGGGACGAGGCGTGGGTGGATGCGTTCGGTTTTCCCGCCACCACGGGCGGCGATGACGCGTTGCAATGGATGTTCGCCGGGCCGTTGTCGGTCGAATGGCAGAAGTCACCGCCACGGCCGATCCTCAATCTCACGCCGACCGCCGAGACTTCCCCGGATGGGGATGATGCGCGCCGTTTGCTCTGGTGGAACGCGCTCCTAACGCCGACCGCCGGCGCCAGCTACGCCGCCCTGCCGGTAATGAACTGGATCACCAATGCCACCACCAACCCGAACATGCGTCCCAAGGATCTCCCCCAGTGGCGGGAGGCGCTGTTCCTGCCCGGCGCCCGGAGCGTGGCGGCCGTGGCGGAAGTCCTGGGCCCGATGGAATTCTGGCGGCTGCGACCGGCACCGCAGGTTGTATCAAACCAGCCGGGCCGCGAATCGCCCCGCCGGCACGTCGCTGCCGCGCAAACGGAAACGCGCGACCTGACGTTGGTGTACGTCCCGGAGGAGCGGGCGGTCGAAGTGTGGAATTCACAACTGCCATCACAGCCAGTAATCACCTGGATCAATCCGCGCACGGGCCAGCGCAGCCAAGCCGGGGGGCGGATTGGCGGAAACACCGGCGAGTTTCCCACGCCTGAACCAGGTGACTGGTTGCTCCAGTTGAAAACGCGCAACTAGGGCGTGGCCTTCAGGTCCGGATCGAGCCGGCCGCGCAGGACGTAAACCAGGGCCTTGACGGCGAGTTCGATGAAGAGGAAGGGCTTGCCGATAAAATCATTGCCGCCGCTCATCATGGAACTGGCGCGGCTTTCAAAATCCGTCAGGCTGGTCACGAACACCACCGGGGTCTTCTTGTACTTCGGCATCGCCCGGAGCTTGGTGCACAACTCGAAGCCGTTCATGCCCGGCATGTCCACGTCCAGAAACACCAGGTCGTACTTGTTTTCTGAAAGCATCTTGTAGGCGGCGTTGGGGTCTTCCACGCTGACGGATTTCAGCTTGGCTTTTTCGAGCGCATAGGTCACGGCCCGCCGCGAAATCGCCTCGTCGTCCACCACGAGGATGTTCGCCTGCCCGATCTGCTGCTTGTCCGGGTGGGTGCCCTTCTCGAACAGGAAGCCGAGAAAATCCACCGCGTTGGCCACGGTGCGCAGGGTGGAAGCATTGAAGTTCTTCGGCTTCTCGTACAGTTCCTTGAGCAGAACCTCGAACGCATCGGCCATCTGGGCAATGAGGAACATGCCCGCAATGCCGGAATTCCCGGTCAACGCGTGGATGCGCCGGTACAACTCATGGGCCTGCTTGAGGCGCACGGTTTCATTGTCGGCTTTGCTGAGTCCTTGCACCAAATTGCGGAGCGTCGCCAGCGTCGCCGGCAGGCTTTCGACAAAGGACCGTCGCAGATCGGCCTGGAATTCGTAATCCGTATCGTTGGCCGGGGCCGTGTCGAGCGCTGGTGCCGGTTTAACCGGTCGCAACGCCGCCGGCGCCGTCCCCGCCGGTGCCGGGGGCGCTGCCGTGGTGGCGGGGGCCGTGGCGTCGCCGTTTTTGCCCAGCGAACTCCGGATCACCTCGAGCACGTGACGGGGAGTGCAATTGGCCTTGGAAAGGCATTTGGTCGCGCCCGCCTTCCAGGCTTCCTGCACCATGTTCGTGAGGTAGGTGTTCGAGAAAACGATGACTGGCACCTTCTCCATGTCCGGCTCGGCGCGAATTTCCTTCATCAAGTCCAGACCGGTGACCTTGGGCAGCATGAGGTCCAGCACGATGGCGTCCGGCCGGAACGATTTGACCATCTCCCGCCCCGCTTCGCCGTCCAATGCCACCTCCACCTTGTAGCCTTCCACGGACAACTTGTTGCGGTAGATGTTGGCAACGATCTGGTCGTCTTCGACAATGAGAATTTTTTTCATGATCTCGAATTCGCGGCGGCGGTGGACGGGTGCAGATGTGGTGCGAGGAATTCCCGGATGCGTGCGAACTCCGCCACCACATCCTGACCCAGCTCCACGGCGTTGGTCAATTTACCGTCGAAACCCTGTTGCTCAAGTTCGCGCAAAATTGGAACGAGCCGCCGCATGCCGCAGGTGGCGCTGGCCCCGGCGCAACTGTGCGCGAGCCGCCGCACCTCGGCGGGCTGGTTGGCCGCCACGGCGGCTTCGAGTTGCTCGATTTGCGTGCCGGTCTGTTGCAGATACAGCGTCACCAATTCGCGCAAACTCTCCGGGTTGCCATCGGTGAAATCATTCAAACGGTCCATGTCTACGCAGGCATCATCGGGCGCCGGCGCCGGCGCGCCACCGGCGTTCTCCGTCGCGGCGGCCGGCCGGGCGGCCTGACACTGCGCCGCCGTGGCCCCCCAGCGTTCGATCACGGAACGCACGTCTTCGGGGCGCACCGGTTTGGCCAGGTAATCGTCCATGCCGGCGGCGAGGCATTTCTCGCGGTCACCCTGCATCGCGCTGGCGGTCATAGCCACGATGACAATGGGCGTTTTGTAATTTGGGAATTGCGCGAGGTCCTTCTGCCGTTGCCGTATCTCGCGTGTCGCTTCCAATCCATCCATCTCGGGCATCATTACGTCCATGAAGATCAGATCGTAGGCCTGACGGTCGAGTTGGGCAAGGGCCTCGCGCCCGTCCGCCGCCACGTCGGGGCGGTAGCCCATTTGTTGCAGCAGGCGCACGGCGACCTTCAGATTGATGGCGTTGTCGTCACAGACCAGCACACGCAAGGGCAGGCGGGTGCCGAGGCCGGGGTCGAGTTTGGCGGGGCCGGTCGCGGGCTTCCCGCCCGGCTTGGCAGCGCCGGAGAAGATGCGCACGAGCGCTTCAAAAAGCTGCGTCGGCTTCAGCGGTTTTGTCAGGCAACTGGCAAAGCCGGCGTTCGCAAAATCCGGATGGTCGGTGCGCATTCCCATCGAGGTGAGGAGTACCAGCGGCATCCGGCCGGCGCCGGGCAGACTGCGAATTTCACGGGCGAGCATCAGGCCGTCCATGCCGGGCATCTGCATGTCGAGGATGGCCAGGTCAAATTGCTCGCCGGCCCGCAACCATTCGAGGGCTTGTTGGCCGTTGAATGCGCCCCGGGCGATCATGCCCCATTTCGTGGTTTGGAGCATCAGGATGCGGCAATTGGTCGCGTTGTCATCCACGATGAGCAGGCGCAGGTCGGCCAGTTGCGGCTGCCGCCCTTCCAGCGCGTAGCGTTTGGTTTCCGGTGCGGCCTGGAATGGCAGCGTGAAATGAAACGTCGAGCCGCGCTCGGGGATGCTCTCGGCCCACATCTTGCCCCCCATCAACTCCACAAGCCGTTTGCTGATCGCCAGGCCCAGGCCCGTGCCGCCGTAATGCCGCGTCGTCGAGGCGTCCGCTTGCGTGAACGGCCGGAACAACCTGGCCAGGCGGTCCACGGGGATGCCGATGCCGGTGTCGCGCACCGTGAAATGCAGATGCCACGGACGTGACCCGCCCGGGCCCGGCTCCGGGGCGGAGAGAATTTTGACGGTGGCCACCACTTCGCCCTGCGCGGTGAATTTGACGGCGTTGCCGAGCAGGTTGACCAGCACCTGACGCAGCCGCGTCACGTCGCCCAGCACCTGCGCCGGAATGCCGTCCTCGATCTGGTAGGCGAGATCAAGCTTCTTCTCGGTGGCCTTGGCGGCGAGCAAATCCAGCGCGTCCTCCAGCGCGGCGTGCAGATCGAACGGTTGCGTTTCCAGTTCCAGTTTGCCCGATTCGATTTTGGAGAAATCCAAAATGTCGTTGATGATCGTCAATAGCGCATCGCTGCTGGCATAGATCGTCTCCACGTAACCGCGCTGTTCGTGCGTGAGCGGCGTCTCCAGCAGCAGGCCGGACATCGCGATCACGCCGTTCATGGGCGTGCGGATTTCGTGGCTCATGTTGGCAAGAAACTCCGCCTTGGCCCGGGCGGCGGTCTCGGCGGTCACCCGCGCGACGGTCAGTTCGCGGTTGGTCTGGGCCAGTTCGTCTTGCAGGCGCTTGGCCCGCAGGGCCGCGCACACCCGCGCCCGCAATTCGGCGGATTCAAACGGCTTGGTCAGATAATCCGTCGCTCCCAGTTCGAAGCCGCGAACCTTGTCCTTCGTGGCGTTCCAGGCGGTCAGCACAATGATCGGGACGTGCTGGGTTTCCGGGTCGTTGCGCAGTTGTTGCAGCACCTCGAAGCCGTTGGCGTCCGGCAGACCGAGATCGAGCAGGACCAGGCTGATGTTCGAGCCCCGCACCATCGCGAGCGCATCGGCCGCGGTGGCCGCGTGGACGAGGGCAATGTTCGCGTCCTGCAGGAGTGCGGCGAGCACTTCGGGCAGCTTCGGGTCGTCTTCGACCAGGAGCACTTGCGCTGGTGGCTGGTTCATAAAATGGTTTAGCCAAATACTGGTTTATCGGTCAACCGGGCGCGAATCCACCATTTTTTAGCACATTCAACACCAATCCGCGCCGGATGACCACGCCTTTTTCCGCGGGGCTATCCCCATCTGGTTTGCACCTGATTCCAGTTGTTTGCGAGCCAGGCTCGCCCTCCGGGTTGGGTGTGGGACGCCGGCCTGGCTTGAAACGGGACAAGCGCCGTTCGCTTCAAGACAGTCGCTCGCAAGGTAAAAACGCAAGCAATGCCCCAGCCGGCCCGGGACGACGCCGCGAGGATTTTGCAAATCGGAGTCCGGCTCCGGCGACCTCCGCGCTTTCAGGGTTTATCCCCGCGGCTTCAACCCCCCCTCGCGCTTGTCAACTGGAAGCAGTGCATTTCTACCCGCGCCCGATTTGAAACGGAAAGAAGCATTGCCACGCCCACCCTCGGCTGCGTAAATTTTCTGCATGGTTCAGACGGTGCGCAAGCCCGAACCGGCGAATGACAACTCCGCGATGCGCGAAACGTATCTCAAGGCGTTTCGGCTCATGCTTTTGGCGCGGGTGCTCGATGACAAATTTGCCAGCCTCTATCGCGCCGGCAAGATCACCGGCGGGGTTTTTCTCGGACGCGGCCAGGAAGCCCTCAGCGTGGCCATCGGCCTGGCGTTGCGCGAAGGGGACATTTTTGCGCCGTTGATCCGGGATCAGGCCGGCCGATTGGCCTTTGGCGAGCCCATCCTGGACGCGGTGCGCACCTACTTCGGTTCCGCCCTCGGGCCCATGCGCGGACGCGACGGCAATGTTCACCGGGGACGACCGCAACAAGGCATCCTGGCCATGATCAGCCATCTCGGGGCGATGATCTCAGTCGTCAACGGTGCGCTGTTTGCCCGGCGGATGAAGGGCATCACGGGCACCGTCGGCGTGGCCTGCATTGGCGACGGGGCAACCTCTACCGGCGCGTTTCATGAGGCCTTGAACCAGGCGGCGGTCGAGAAACTCCCGTTGGTCCTGGTCGTGGCCAACAATCAATACGCCTATTCCACCCCCAACGCGCGCCAGTTCGCCTGCGAGACCCTGCTCCAGCGGGCCCCGGGTTATGGCGTCGAAGGCCACGCCGCGGACGGGACGGATCTGGCCGCTTGCCTGACGGTCGTGGGCGAAGCGGTGGCGCGCGCCAGGCAGGGCCGCGGTCCCCAATTGGTGCTGGCCAACCTGCTCCGCCTGTGTGGTCACGGAGAGCATGACGCGGCCGAGTACGTGGAGGGAAAGTTGAAGAACTCTCCCGTGGGCCGCGACTGTTTGAAGAACGCCGAGGAATTCATCCGGCAACAGGGCTGGGTGGACGCCGCCACCCTCGCCAACTGGCGCAATGAAGCGGTGCACAAGGTCGAGGAAGCCGTGGCCAAGGTGCAGCGCGAGCCCGCTCCCGATCCGTTCGCGGAAACGTGGCACGCGCTGGCCTCGAAGAATCTGGGGGAACTTTACGAAACCCCAGCCAACCCCGGTGCGGGAGCATGAGCGGCGTCGCCTGCATGAAGCTTCCAACCTGGAACGGCCTCCGTTCAACCGCCGCTCACACAACCGTCCGGCCAGAACGCCAATCCTTGCCAGCGAGTGTTCGCCCCACCCTTTCCCCATGAGTATCACCTACCTCGAAGCGATTCGCGAAGCGCAAGCCAGGGCTCTGGCCGAGGATTCACGCGTGTTCATCTACGGCCAGGACGTGGGCACCTTTGGCGGTGCGTTCAAAGCCACGAAGAACCTGGCTCACGAATTTCCCAACCGCGTTCTCGATGCGCCCATCAGCGAAGATGCCATCATGGGCCTGGCCGTGGGCGCCGCGATCGAAGGTTTGCGGCCCATCATCGAAATGCAGTTTGCCGACTTTTCCACCACCGGCTTCAACCAGATCGTCAATCAGGCCGCCACCCTCTTCTGGCGCACGAACATCCCCTGTCCCGTCACCATCCGATTGCCCTGTGGCGGCACGCTGGGGAGCGGTCCGTTTCACAGCCAGACCATGGAATCGGTTTACGCCCATTATCCGGGGTTGATTGTTATGACGCCGGCGACGGTCGAGGACGCGTACAGCATGCTGCTCGAAGCCGTGGCCATTGATGATCCCGTGGTTTTTTGCGAACACAAACTCCTCTACTACCACCTCAAAGCCGAGAAACTTCCCACCGAAGCGTTGCCCGTGGGCAAGGCCCGCATCGCCCGCGAAGGCCGCCATCTCACCATCGTCGCCTACAGCGCCATGGTTCACGAAGCGCTCGCCGCCGCCGATGACCTCAAACTTGAAGGCTGGGAAATCGAGGTGGTGGATTTGCGTTCGGTGAAACCGCTCGACACCGACACGGTGATGGCCAGCGTGGCGCGCACCGGCCGGCTGTTGTGCGTGGGCGAATCCTGGCCGTGGGGCGGCGTTACGGCCGAAATCCTGGCCCGCGTGGCCAGCGAGGGTTACGCCCTGCTCGACGCGCCGCCGCAACGCCTCAACGCCAAGGACACGCCCGTGCCGTTCCATCCCAACCTCTGGGCCGCGCATCGTCCCACCGCCCGCAGCATCGCCGCCGCTGCGCGGAAACTGCTCCGACAATGAACCCGCTCGCTACCATCGCTGAAGCGTTGATCCGTTGCCTCGTTGCCGTGGGGCGGCGAGTTTCCCGCTTTAACGTTTCAACGCTTTAACGCCTACCATGCCCCAGATTCCCATCATCATGCCCCAGCTTGGCGAGTCCATCGCCGAGGCCACCATCGTCAGTTTCCTCGTCCAGCCCGGCGACACGGTCGAGGCCGACCAGGACATCATCGAGGTTGAAACCAACAAAGCGAACATGAACGTGGCGTCCCCCTGCCGCGGGCGCATCGAGAAATTTATCGCGCAATTGAACGAGAGCTATCCCGTCGGAGCGGTGCTCGGCCAGATCGAAGCCACCGCGGAGGATGCCGCCCGTCTCGGTTTGGATGTGCCCCCGTCCAAACCAGCCAGCGACACCGAACAACTCCGCGCCTCCAGCACGGCGCCATCCGCGGACGGCGAAAAGCGCGGCGTCAAACCCACAGTTCGCGGCCTGCCCGTTCCGGCCCATGCCGCGGGCGCCAGCTACATGTCGCCGCGCATGAAGGTGCGCATGGACGAACTCGGCCTGCACGCCGCCGACCTGGCCGGCATCGCCGGCAGCGGTGCGGCGGGTCGCGTCACGATTCAGGACTTCGAAAAATACATCGCCAACCTCGAACAGCAAAAGCTCACCCAGGCCTCGACCATGCGCGTGGCGGTGGCCGACGCCATGCGGCGCAGTTGGACCCGGCCGCTGGCCACCGTGGGCCTGGTCGTGTGCATTGATGCCCTGCTCGCTCATCGCAAAAAAACCAACCCAAAGCCCGGCCCGGCGCTCTATGCTTTGCGCGCGCTGGCCATCGCGCTCGCCGAAAACAGCGCACCCGCCGGCCGGCTCGTCGGCAGCAAAATTGTTCATCCGTCGTCCATTGACGTGGGCTTCGCGGTGGAAGCCGAGGATGGCGTGCTCGTGCCCGTGATTCGCAACGCTGACAAAAAGCCGCTTAAGGAACTCGTCACGCGCTACGATGAACTCATCGCACTGGCGCACCAGCGCAAATTGCCCGGCGACGCCACGGGCGGTTCGATCGCAACTGTGACCAACTTCGGCACCTTCGGCCTCACCTGGGCCACGCCGATTCCCTTGCCGGAACAAACGCTCGTGCTCGGTTTTGGCGCGGGCCGTAAAGTGCCGCAATGGGATGAAGCCCAGGGCCAGTTCGTGCCGGCGGTGGAAGCGCAACTCACATTGAGCTTTGACCACCGCGTGCTCGACGGCGGCGCCGCCGGTCGCCTGCTGAAAAAAATTGGCGACCTGATGGCGCACCCTGAAAAACTTTAGCCGGCACACCCCGCGCAGTCGCCTTTCGTAACGCGCCAGTCGGCAAAGTGAAATTGAGGTTGGTACCCCGGCTAGGACTCGAACCTAGAACCAATTGATTAAGAGTCAACTGCTCTACCAATTGAGCTACCGAGGCAACCAATTGAAGGCGGATAGAGTCTCAGTTTTAATGTGTTTGTCAATATCACGGATTGATCCCCGAACCGGCTCAATGATCATCCCCCGTGGGGAGCTGCCGATTTCTGGGGAAAGGCGGCAGATTGACGACGCGCTTTTCCACGGCACCCGCGGGCGGGCAAATCACCATGGCCACCCCGCCCTTGGTTTTCATCCAGACGTGCTCGAAATCACTTTGCAGCCATTGGCACAGATAACCGTTGCCGCTCTTGCCCAGCGCCGAGTCCGTTACCACCACCCGGCCATCGTCCGTCACACCGCAAAGCACCACGATATGATTGCCCATGGAGGCGTAGGGCGGCGCCTGGCACTCGCCTTCCTTCAAACGGATCGAACACAGGATCATTTTATTCTCTGCCAGCGTTCGGCGAACGGCGTTCCAATCACGAAAACGCTCGATGTAACCGTCGCAACCAAACTCCCGGGCCGCGCCGATCACCCGTGGCCAGATTCCGGGATAGTTGTATTCCGGATCGTTTGTGAACCGGACGATGTTCTCCAACGGCACACGTTGGCCGTAATACTGCAAGGCCGAGGCGAGCGCCGCAGATTGGCATCGGTCCTTCATCCACACTCCCTGCGTGTTCAACTGGCGGCGTAACGGCACATCCAGCACCCGCGCAGGAGCGGACTCCGATTCTCCGCCAGGCGCGGCTGCGCCCGAATGATTGTCCGTGACCACGACGGTCAACGCCGGTGGCGCTGCCAGTTCGTTCGTGCCGGCGGCCACGACCTTGAAACGGAAGGCTACTGCCTTTTGAGTCAGCTTCAGCCAGTCCATGTCCAGAACGCCCTGCGTGAAGGTGGGGCGTTGGCGATTGGTGATGCCGTCGGTCACCGCGCCCCAAAATCCTGCGTACAGCCAGTCCGTTTCGGCGGATGGACCGAAGCACACTTTCAGATGGAGGCGGAACGCGTCGCCCGGCTGGCGGAGATGCCAGCAATAAATCAATTCCTCAAAGGCGAACGGAGCGCGCACCAGCGGACTGGTCCACTCCCCGGTCGCGGTTGGCTCAAAATCCGAGGCTGCAATCCGGTGTCGCCAGTCGCGCGGAGCATTGGTCGTCGGCCCTGCGAAGGCCGTGAGCGCAAAAACGAGGAGACATCCGAGCCAGCCGAGTTGAAGCGGTTTGCTGCCCGGCAGGGTTCGTGAGATGGAAATTCGCAGCTCGGATGAAATCATAACTTCAGGAAGGCAAACAGGTTGGTGGAGGTTAGTGGAGTCGTCTCGGTTGTCCAAAACGGCACACCAGCCGGGACGGCTGCTGGGACTTTCGCAGGTGGGACGCCTGCGCCACTACGCTTGGGTGCATAAAATCCGCTTGTCGTGATTCAATCCGCCCTGGCCCACGCCAGCCCATCAGCGCCGCGCCCGGCGTCAATCAGCTTGTCCACCTTCCAATTCCTGAGATCAATCACGGCGACCTGCTTGCTCGCGTCGCAGGATACGAACGCCACGCCGCCATCGGGCCGGACCAGCACTTCCTGCGGTGACTTGGGCACGTTGAACGTCCGCGTCAACGTCATGCTCTTGAGATCAACCATCCCAACCTGGTTCGTCTTGGGCAGCGCCACCACCAACCAGCGCCCGTCCGGCGTGGGCGCCGTGCCGTAACCGATGCTGGGCAGCGAAATCCAGCCGGCGACGCCGTTGGTCGCCGTGTCAATGACGGCGAGTTGCGGTTTGGTTTGGTCCGCCGTGAACGCCCAACGATCATCCACCGACAGCGAAATGCGTTGCGCCGTGCGTGAGACCGGAATCACGGAGAGAACCTTCCCCGCCTCCAGATCCAGAACCGAAACCGTGCCCGGACCGACGTTCGAGGTGTAACCGCGACGGCCATCGCGGGTGATGGCCAGCATGTGCGACTCCGGCTGGCCGGTGGGAATTGTCCGGACAACCTTCAAGGTCTGCGGGTCAATCACGGTTACGGAGTTGTCGAGTTCCGTGGTCACATAAAGCAGGCCGTTCTTCGGACCAAATACTGCGCAGTGGGGACGAACACCCTTGCCGAAATCAACCGTCCCCGCGATTTGCCGCTTAGCGAGATCAATGACGCGCAACAAGCTGCCGTCCGTGCCCGGTTTGCCGACGCCCGCGTTGCCGAAAATCGGCACGAAAGCCCGCTTCCCATCGGGTGACGCCACCACCTCGTGCCCGGTGACGCCGTCCTCCGCGACGGTGGCGATCTGGCGACCCGCCACCGGATCAATGATGCCGAGCGTGTGATCGCCCTTGTTGGCGACGAGCAGCAACCCGCGCGCAAGGTCGCCGTGGGATTCGGCGGCGTTCAGACGGACTTCCCGGTTGGCGGAACTGAATGCTAACAGCAGAAGCAAAACAAACCGGCTGGCGCGATGTAGGGTCGGATGCATGGGCGATACTTTTGACAAGTCAACGACTGAAGTCAATTCAGTCGGTCAATCGCCCCCCATCCATCCATATCCAGGAGAATAACCAATGTAATTATCGGCGAATGGAGGCCAGCGGCGCACAAACATCTCTCTGCCCGGATTCTGGCCGTAACGAGAAACGACGAACCACTCCTGCGCACCAGCGAACATCTCGGCAACCAAAACTGACACGAGACCAATGGCAACCACGATCAAGCCTGCCTTCCGCCATTGCAAACCCAAGACGCTCAGGATCGCAAAAGGCAAAACCAAGCAGACAAACAACCCAAAATCTATAACGAGGCTTCGCCACGAAAAGCCAAAGTACGTCGTCCGCCAAGAGGTCAAAAAATAGCAGCTCCAGCAAAAACAAAGGGCCACCCCCCAAACTCGCAAGTTAAGTATCCATTTCGTCATTGTGATAAGTAGCTGGTCAACCACCAAACTAAGGCGACCAGAATACCCCCAACTAGGAGAACCGCGGCCATCCTGTGTGCAGCACGCTTCGACGGGAAGGTAGTTAGTTCCCATTCCAAACCGTTGCGCCAGTCTTCGGTCTCGTTCAGGAAGCCGTCAATCAGGGCTCCGACACGTTCCTTGGCAGGAACAGTGGTAGAATACGACGAACCGTCGGATCGCTCCTCCACGACGAGGTAACCCTCGGAATAAACCGAGACCATCAAACCACGCTCGCCCGGAATTCCGATGAGCAGGTCGTCCTCGTCAGCGAGTGACTCCAAATGGGGCAAGTAGTCATTGCCTTGCGCTTCTTTTCCGTCAAGGAAGTAGGTTTTCATCGCGACCTGGCGGAAGTCGTCCAATGGTGATGATCGGGCATGGGTATTACGTGATTCATTCGTCCACCAGGTCCGGAGTGTTTGAAGTTGGAGACAGGCGCGACGCCGGTCCTGTGGCATCCTTCCGGTTGGCTGTGTTACCTGATTGGTCGTGCTGTTGTCCTTTCCAATCTCTCAAGATAAGAAAAACAACGACAGCGCCGACCAGGCAACCAATTCCCGAACTCGCAACGCCAGCGGCCGTTGCAATTTGGCCGGCCAGCCGCTCCAGTCCGCAGAGGAGGTATCGTGCCTCCAAACGCTGGGGAACATTCTTAAGGGCGGGCGCTCCTTCCGTCACCGTGACGGTTGCTCGGAACGCTCCTTTGCGAAACGGAGCAATTTCGAAGAGGGGAATCGCTCCGTCCAGTGTTTCATTGTCCCAAGTGACCCTGGCCGACGCGCTGTCCACGGTATTTGTCCCTGACAGGTCAGTAATCTCCAAGGTGGCCGCCAAGTTAGCCAGGAGTTGAGTGACCGTCGTGCCCTGAAGAGATTGCGGTGGAACACGCAAAGCGACGGTTTCGCCATGAGAGACCGAACAGGTCTGATCAAACGCGAACGTGAAACGCCCTGGCACTGACAAATCTGCTGCTCCGTCCAGCGGCTTCGCCTTTTCCCATCGTTCGAATTCCCGCTGCAGGCGATGTCCCGTCACGAGGCACTTTACCCCGAGTCCAAGCAGCACGAACGAAAGGGCGACTGAGATGAATCGTCCGATGGTCCAAGGCTTTCGCATGCTATCCCCGCCAACAGTGATGATGGGGTGAAGTCACGGCCAAGGTTTAATGTTGTTGTCAACGTTCATCCCGGCAAAAACATACGCCGGGTGCCGGCGGCGGCAAGCCCTAACGAATCCGGGATTGCCGCAGCTTCGTCAAGTTGAGTAAGCTTAAAGTATAAATGGTATGCCGTATAGGCAGGACACCGCGACCACCCATGCCATATCTCCACTGCGACATCAAAATTCTTTCTGACAAATGTCTCGAAGAGGTTGCGGCGACCGTTTCGAGTAAACTTCTGGGCGGTGTTAGCTTTGTCGGCAGGGCTGAATATATCCATGACGAAGTGCCCGCTGTTTTTGCAGAGCATGATATTTTGGGGCTGCGAGTCATTCTTCAAGGCTGCGGTGGTGCCCAAGGATATTTTTTGGAAATGCGCGGTCGCAAACCCCTCGATTCGAAAAGCTCACCAGAGGACATTGAGAAGTCGGTGGTGGACATCTCGAATGACGTGGAAATCGTTGCAAATTTCTGAATACCGTGTGCTGGTAAAACTTTTCGGTGATTAAAAGTTCGTTTCCTATGTCCAGGGAACAAACTGGCGGATGGTGTTCTTTAATCCATTGCTCTTGTCGCTTGCCTTGCTCGCCTCGACCGCCGCAACCTCCGTCATGGCTCAGATGAATTTGCCAATGGCTCAGCGCTGGTTGGACGCCGCGCCAGCGGTGCCGGAGTTCCAGGTGTCAAAGTCAAAGGCTGCATGGGAGCGTCAGCGCAAAAAGGTGCAGGCGCAGTTGTGGAACCTGTTGGGTAGTTTGCCGCCCCGCCCCAAGCGTCTCGCGGTCGAGACTCTCAGCCGTGAGGACCGCGGTGATTTTATCGTGGAGGCGTTCCAGTTCGACAATGGCGCGGGCGCCACCGTGCCGGGCTATCTGCTGCTGCCCAAAAATGTTTCAGGCAAAGCTCCGGCGATTCTCTACTGCCACTGGCACGGCGGACATTACGACATCGGCAAGGATGAGATTTTCGAAACCAACTTGACGCCGGTGGCAGCCGGGCCGGCGTTGGCAAAGCGCGGCTACGTGGTCATTGCCATTGACGCGTATTGTTTCGGCGAACGCAACGGCCAAGGCCCAGGCGGCCCGAACGAAAAAGGGTCGGCGGGCGAAATGTCCGCGAGCAAGTTCAACCTCTGGCTGGGCCGCACGCTGTGGGGCATGATCGTCCGCGACGATTTGATTGCGCTGGATTATCTCCGCTCGCGCCCGGAAGTGGACCGCAACCGCATCGGCGTCACCGGCATCAGCATGGGCGCGACACGCACGTGGTGGGCGATGGCGCTGGATGAACGGCTCAAGGCCGGCGTGGCGGTTTGCTGCCTGACGCGTTACCAGAACCTGATCCAGCACGAAATGCTCAAGGCCCACGGCATTTATTATTTTGTGCCAGGCCTGTTGCGGCATTTTGATGCCGAAGCCGTCGTGGCGTTGTCCGCACCGCGTCCGTTGCTTTACCTCAGCGGCAAGCTGGATGAGGGTTCGCCGGTGGACGGCGTTCGCATCATCGAGAAAAAGGCGCGGCAGGCTTACCAGCTTTACGGGGCGGAGGCGAAGTTTCAGAGCATCATCTATCGGGGCGTTGGTCACCAGTACACCCCAGACATGTGGCAACGGATGTTGACTTGGATGGATGCCGCGTTGAAGGAATAATGTGGTGTTGATTTCGCCCCGGGTGGAGCGCGTCCCAACCAGTCGTGGGTGCTGCGACCACGATGGCCGCGCGCCTTCAGAGTCCTTCCAAAAGCAAATCCGCCAGGAAATCAACCCAGTCCGAGGAGATGGGTTGTTTCAGCTCGAAGGAGCGCGAGAAATCTTCCTCGAACAGTTCCTGCCGCAACCGCGCGGCAAAGGCGGGATCGGACGTGGCGATGTTCTGCTCCTGACCCACCCGCAGGCTGTAATGGCTGAGGTTGCCCGAACCCAGGCACGACCACCCGTCCACGAGCATCGCCTTCACGTGAGTCATACCCGGATAGAAATAAACGCGCACGCCGTGTTCGAGGAGGTAATTGGCGGTGACCACATTGCCACGGGCGCCGGCCTTGAAATCATTTACGCGTGGCAGGATCACGCGCACGTCCACGCCGCGTTTCCGCGCCTGCACCAGCCCGGTGATGACGCGTTTGTCGAAGAGGTAGGGGTTCTCGATGTAGATATGATTCCGGGCCTTGCGAATGGATGCCTGCACCGCGCTGTTGAAGGGTTTCCAAGCGGTGCGCGTCGGCAACCGGCGGACTTTGATCCAGCCATTCGTGGTCGTTGATTTGGCGCCCAACGGCTGGCGGAGCGCCGCGCCGACGAACGCCAGATCGCCCAGCGGCCCCGCGTGCGCCCAGTCGCGATTGAACTCGTTTTCCAGCGAAGCCACGACCGGGCCCTGCAACTCGAACATCAAGTCGTGCCATTCATAACGGTATTCCCGGCCCAGGTTCATGCCACCCACCCACGCCCGGCTGCCGTCCGCGATGAAAACCTTGGTGTGATCCACCGAAAACCACGGATTGAGAAACGACCGCACGTGAACGCGCGAATCCTGGCGCAGGTACTTGATGATCGAATCCGGCGGTTCAAAATCCAGCGGCATGGGCGAATCCGGCGGCGACAGGCCCGCGGTCAGCGTGCCCATCCGGTCCACGATCACCTTGACGCGCACGTCCTCCGATCGTTGCTTCAACTCGTCCGCAATGGCCACGGCCACGTCGTCGGTGTCAAAAATGAACAGGTTGATCGCGATGCGGTTCGTCGCCGCGCAAATGGCTTGTTGCAACCGCGTGAAGAAGCGGTCGCCATCAATGAGCAATTCGAGCGAACCGTCCTCCGGGCGCGTGCCGGTGTATTGGTCCAGCCACTTTTCCCAGGCGACCAGATCCATGCCGTTTGTTTCCGTCAGCGCGGGAAAACTGCTGGATCGGGGTACGCGCAAATGCAGCACCACGGCGGCGGTTTCGACGCCCAAGTCGGCCAGACGCGCCACGCTCGAGACCGGGTTTTTGATCAGCGGCAGGGTGTGGCTTTCCACCAGCGCACCGAGACCCTTGAGCGTCGCCGCAAAGCCCGGACCGCGGTCGGTCGCGCCGAGCAACGCCTCGGGGAGCAGATTGACGCACTCCCGGTTTTTTTCATCTACGAGCAAGGGTTGGCTCACGCGACCGCCATTCGGCGCCATAAAGACAAACAGCGATTCATTCGGATGCGCTTCCGCCCGATACTTCTCCGCCAGCGCACCGAGGACCTGGAGTGTTTCCTCCATTGGATGGCGGCGGTCAATCACGACCTGGGCCGGTTGGTCGCCCTGGGGCCGGATGTGCGGGACGCCCTGCGAATCGCGATACAACACGCGGTCCGCCAGGAACGCCTGGTAATAGACCCCGTGCCACGGCGTTTGCGGGGTCAAAGCGTCGATGAGATTTGTCGCGTATCGCCGCCAGGCGGCGCCGGCAATGACGGTCGCCTCGCGCCAGCCGCGCTGGTTCTCCGGCAGGCGGGTCAAGCCTTCATCCCACCGCAACACGGCAGAGGACGCAGCGTATCCGTCCGCCGGGATCCGATGGCGATCCCACTTTGCGCTGAAGCCGGTGACCGTGTCGCCGCGCTGGAAAAAGAATCGGACGCGATGACCTTTCACGAAGACCCGGGGCGGGGCGGTGTTGGTCGCCGTCAAGGCGCGCCATTCATCCATGGAGCGCAGTTTGGCCTTCGTCACGACGGCGCCCGGCGCGGCCAGCGGCGTGAAGCAAAGACCGGCAACCAACAGCATCGCGGCAAACGGCGTTGCGCGAAGCTGCGGATTCAGGATGCGATAACCGCCAGGCGTCATCTTGCGCGCGTCAGTTTACCCGATCGTTGGCGAAGTCAACGGAGAGATTGCGTCCGCCGGGATGATTTCCCTTGGCGGCGGGCGTTCTGTACGGGACTTGCGCCCGACGCGGATCGGCCTATGCTGGCGGCATGTTGAACTCGCAACGAAACTGCGGCTGCAAGTTCTTCCGGCGAATGGGGCGGGTGGATTGGCCCGGACCGGCTCATTTTGCCGACAACTCCTGAAACAAAATGAAGGAAACCTGACCATGAAAAATTCTCTCACACGACGTGGATTCATTCGAAATACGGCAGCGGGATCATTGGCGTTAAGCTGGCTGGCCGCCCGCCAGGGCTCGACAGTGTTCGCCGCGGACGCGGATAAACCGGCGCTGCTCGGCGGCACGCCGGCGCACACAGGCGGGTGGACTTCGTGGCCGCAATGGCGCGAAGCCTGGGAGCCCGAACTGTTGAAAGTGTTCCGCAGTTGCCATTGGTTTCGTAGTTCGGGAGGGCACGTGACGGATTTTGAGACGAAGTACGCCGCCCTGCATGGCGCGAACCAATGTCTGGCCACCGCCAGCGGCACCACGGCGCTCATTGTCAGCCTGCACGTCGCGGGCGTGGACGCGGGTGATGAAGTCATCGTTTCGCCCTACACCTTCATCGCCAGCTACAACGCCATTCTCGCGAACATGGCGCTGCCGGTTTTCGCCGATACCGACCCGGCCACGCTCACAATGGACCCGGCTTCCATCGAGAGTCGCATCACGGAACGCACCCGCGCGATCATGCCGGTGCACATCTTCGGGATCCCCTGCGACATGGACCCGATTCGCGCCATCGCGAAGAAGCATAATCTGGCGATCGTGGAGGACGCCTGCCAGGCCTGGCTCGCGGAATACAAGGGCCGCAAGTGCGGCACGCTGGGCGACCTCGGCTGTTTCAGTTTCCAGGAATCCAAACATCTGCCCTCCGGCGAGGGCGGCGCGATCACCAGCATGAGCGGCGAGTTGATTGACAAGTGCAACTCCTACCACAATTGCGGACGGCCTTTCGGCAAGAACCAGGGTAACGGCTATTTCACCCGCGGCGGCAATTTCCGCATGACCCAGGCGCAGTCGGTGATCCTGATGCAGCAGCTCGACAAACTGGTGAAGGAGACTGAAACCCGCCGGGCCAACGCCGATTATCTCAGCGCCAACCTGGGCAAAATTCCCGGCATCACGCCGGTGCGTCTGCCCGAGAACAGCCGGCCCGTCTGGCATCTGTACGCCTTTCACTACGACCCCGCGCAATTCAGCGGCCTCACGCGCGAACAATTCTCCAAAGCGGTCGGCGCCGAAGGCGTCCCCGCCCGGGGCGTCTATACGGAGCAGTATTACGACGGCCTGCTCGACGAGGCGATTGCGTCGCGCGGATACAAACGGCTGTGGAGCGACGCGCGGCTCAAGGCGTATCGCGACAGTTTTCCGGAATTGAAAGGGAACAAGCAGACGTGCGAAAACACCGTGGGCATGAGCCAGACCGTTCTCCTCTCCGACCGGAAAGCGATGGACGAAATTTTGGAAGCGATTCGCAAGGTTCAGAAGCACAGTGCCGCGCTGGCAAAGGCGGGGATTTGATCGTGGCGGATGAAGCCGCAAAAAAGTTTCCCATGACAACGAGCCTTGCTTTTTCGCGATGGCGCCGCGCGTGGTTGAGCGCCGGGCTAAGTTTGATGGTGCCGGCGTGGGCGTGCGCCGAACCAAGCCCAACGCCGCAAGTCGGTCTCGCCGTGCGCGACATCACGCCCGAAAAGCCCATCCGACTGGCGGGTTACGCCAGCCGCAACAAGCCGTCCGAGAAAGCGGACCAGCCCATCAAGGTCCAAGCCGTGGCGCTGAAAAACGCCTCGGGCGAACGCTTCGTGTTTGTTGCCCTCGACAATTGCGGCGTGGCCCACGCGTTCATGCAGCCCGTGCTGCAAAAGTGCGCGGAGGAGTTTCAACTGGGACGCGGCGCGGTCGCCGTCGTTTGCAGCCACACTCACTCGGCGCCGGTGTTGGAGCGCACACTGACGGCCATGTATCTACTCACCCCGGAGGAACATGAACGGGTCGTGGAATACAGCCGTTCGCTCCAGACCAAAATGGTGGAGGTCGTGGGCGCGGCGCTCGCCGATTGCCAGCCCGCCGTGCTCGAACAGGGCCTGGGCCGCGCCACGTTCGCCATGAATCGCCGTGTTTACCGTGGCGACAAGGTGGGCATGGATGAAAACCCGGACGGTCCGGTGGATTGGGATGTGCCGGTATTGCGTGTCAAAGGCACGAACGGCGCCGTGCGCGCGATTCTTTTCGGTTACGCCTGTCACGGCACGAGCATCGCAACCGGTGAGGAGTTCTACTGGGTTTCGGGTGAATACATGGGCTACGCCCGCGAACATCTCGAAGCGCTTCAGCCCGGCGCGGCGGCGGTGTTTTTGACCGGCATGGGCGGGGATGCCAACCCGTCGCCGCGGCACCGTCTGCTGGACGCGAAACGGCACGGCTTGGAACTGGCCGGCGCCGTCATGGGCGTGCTCGACCGTCCCCTGCGCCCCGTGCGCGGTGAATTCAAGCTGGCGTACGACGAAGTGGAATTGCCGTTTGTCGGTGTTCCAACACGCGGGCAGTTGGAGACCGATGCGAAGAACGAGAACATCTACATCCGGCAACGCGCGGAGGCTTATCTGAAAATGCTGGAAACGAATCAGCCGCTGCCGAAGTCGGTGAAATTACCGCTGGCGGCCTTGCGTCTCGGCGACGATCTCACGTTCGTGCTGATGGGCGGCGAGGTGGTGGTGGACTACGCGCGCCGCATCAAGCGCACCTACGCGGCGGATCATCCCTGGACGATTGGTTACGCGTATGAAGTGCCCTGCTACATTCCGTCCGCGCGCCTCCTGCTGGAGGGTGGCTACGAAGCTGATTTCTCGCTCATCTACTACGGGCTTTACGGCCCATTCCAAGGTGTTATTGAAACGCAGTTGTTCAACCGGCTGGATGCTTTGCTCAAAAACACGCGCGGCCAACCATGACGCGGGGCGTCGGATTGAAGTGCGAAATCAGCGTTTCCCGGTGATTCCCCGGGATGGTTTCCAGCCGCGCCCCGACTTGCGGGCAACAACCGCGCGTGCGAGTGTCTGGGCGTAACAGTTTTCTTCTTTCTGTTTGGTTGGGTTGGGAGCGGCCCGGGAAACCGGGCCGCTTCTTTTTTGTCGGCGTTACTTCGGCCATGGTTTCCATTTGCCAAACAAAGCTTTGCGGCCGAGATTAACCCTGACGGACTGAACGTGGGCCGAGCCAGTTCGAGCAGTGATCATGAATGTTCCCATCACCTTCTTTGCCCCGGCTGAACGAGAGCCACTGGAAATGGTCCATCGGCAGGGCCGGAGCTTCTGTCAGTCGCCGGTGGTCCGGACGCTTCAAAACGCCACGCTGAACTACCTTTTCCTGTTAAACACGCGCCGCCAGATCGTCATGGCCAGCGACAACGTTCTCGAACTCGTGCCCGCCCGGACCATGGATGAAATCATCGGGTTGCGGCCCGGCGAAGCGCTGGGATGCATCCATGCCGCTGGCTGTGAAGGCGGTTGCGGTACGAGCCGGTTCTGCTGCCAGTGCGGTACGGTCCACGTCATCCTGAGCGGACTGAAGGGGTATCGGGCCATGGAGGAATGCCACCTGATCCGGTTGAACGACGGCAAGGAAGAGGCGCTGCACCTGCATGTGCTGGCCACGCCGCTCGTTCACAGTCAGGAGCGCTACACGTTGCTCACCGTGGCAAATGCCAGCGAAGACGGAGCTTGAGGACCGCCGCGCCGCCGGTTGCGCCGCGCGCCAGAATTCTGCCCAACGCTTGAAGCCTCACGCCGTCCTGTTGCTCGGCCCCACGGGCGCCGGCAAGTCGCCGCTGGGCGACTGGCTGGAACGATTTTCTTTGTGGGATCGGCACTGGCATCATTTCGACTTCGGCGCCAATCTAAGGGCGGTCGTGACGGGCCGGCACGCCGGAGAGTTCTCGACGGAGGAGATTCAGTTTCTCCGGCGCGTTCTGGAAGCGGGCGCGTTGCTCGAAGATGAACACTTCCCGCTGGCGGCCCGTATGCTCGAAGTGTTTCTCACGCAAAGGGCCGTGGGACCGTCTGACCTGATTCTGCTCAATGGTTTGCCCCGTCATCGGCAACAGGCTCGCGCGCTCGATCCGAAGTTGATCGTCATCGGCGTGGTACATCTGGAATGTGATGCGCAAACGGTTGGGGAGCGGTTGCGGCGCAACATTGGTGGCGACCGGACGCAACGCGCGGATGATTCAGCCGCGTTGGTTGAGCGCAAGCTCGCTACCTACGCCGAACGAACGCAACCACTGCTTGATTACTATCGTGAACGTCGGGTGGAGATTTTACCCGTCCGGGTCGGCGTTGGAACACAACCGGCGGAAATTGTCGCCCAAATGAAAACCTGGAGAATTCAGCGTTGAACCGGATTACTTCCGCACCGACTCCACGTGCTTGCCACGGATCTTCTGCGTGTGGAAGTCCCACAGCAACCAGTCGTCGTCGGGCACAAAGCGATCCAGCTTGCGGTCCCATTTTTTCGGCAGCCGGGTGTTCAGCTTTTCCACGAACGGCAGCAGCGGGCGTTGCGGCGGGAAACGTCGCTCGTGCCGGTCAATGGCGATTTCCGTCTTCCAGCCGAACCGCTTTCGATATGGCTCAAACCCGAAGCCATCGAAAAAATTCTCGCCGCCCACCAGCGGGATGTACCACAAGCTCGGAATGCCGCGCGGATTTTCCTTGATGGGAATCTCGGCTTCCAACCGCTGCAACATCTCGCTGCCGGCGGGATCCTTTTTCAAATGTTCCCGTAACTCGTGCAACGCGGGAAACACAATCGGCGGGCTGACGAACAGCACCGGCTTGTGCTGGAGCGTGGCCATGATGATTTCGTGCGGCGTGCCCACGCTGTAAATGTTCGTCGGGCAATACGAAATGGAAAAGTCGCTCGTGTCCACCATCCGCAGGTCAATGTGCAGCGTCTCCCAAAACTGTCGCGCGCACCACGACCGCGCCTGCGCGCCCTTTTTGCCGCCCTCGTAGGTCCAGCGTTGCTTGATGCGTTCGCCGCTCTTCACGTCTTCGCGGCCATACTCGTGCAAGCCGCGCACGTCGGGCTTGAACCACGGATCGAACACTGTCACGCCCATCTCCTGCAAAAACTCGCTCACGCGGTTGCGCCAGCCAAAATGCTTCTCGTGCGCGCGCGAGGCGACGAAATCCATCGGCCCGGAAAGATAAACGCGGGCGCCTTGGAGGAGACGGTGGGATATTGGGGGGCGGCGCATCGGGATTAAATGCGAGTTCTAAGTTGTAAACACGTTCGGAGCACTCTCCCTCACCCTAACCCTCTCCCGCTGGGAGAGGGAACGTCTATCGTCCGTTTTGTCTTGTACAAACTGCATTCGGCCATCGCCGGCTCACGACATTCCAACCGTTGGCGAATGATTCTCCCTCTCCCAGCGGGAGAGGGCTGGGGTGAGGGAGAACGACCCATGATTTCACTCCACTGCACGAAGCCGGCGTAACGGTTCATTGCTAAATCGTTCAATGATGGCAACCGCAGCCGTGGCCGCACGAACCTTCGCTCAGGTCGTCTTCGGTCGGGACACGGCCCAGTTCCAGCGTTTTGGAAACGTGTTTTTGGATGGACTCCTGGATTTCGTGCAGTTCCTGCTGGGCATCGAGAAAGCCGGTCGCGACGGGGTTGGCGAGCAACGCCTCACGTTCACGCTCGAACGCTGAAATCTCCTCGCCGGCCAGCGGCAACGACCGCTGTTGCTTTTCCTGCAACGCCTGTCCCTTGTTCATCAGCGATTCATACTGTGCGCGCGCCTGGTCGTCGGCCATGAACGTGCTGATGCGCTGGCGAATGGCGGTCATGCCCGGTTCGGCAACGATGGTTGCGCACAGTTCGCGGGTTTTTTCGAGGATGGTGTTCCCGTTGGTTTGAGTAGTCATAATTTTATTGCCGCACGCGCGGGCGACGCACCCTCAACGAAGCGGTGCGAAAATAAACCACACGCCGCGCCGCAAGGCAAACCTTGTTTCGGTTCGGTCGAGAACGAGGACGACTCGGAGTTTTACCCTTTTTTACCGAATTCGTTTTCTCGCGGTTTGATTTGGTTTGAGTCGGTTTGACTCCGCCCGATCGGAAATGGCTTCGTTTGGCAAAATTGCCGTGCTGAACCGGCAACAAGTCACCGCCATCGCACATGGGCGGGCTCCAGCCTGCCGCAGGCCGGGGGGGGTCTCCTGGTCGGCAACAATCTGGTCATTACTTGGAACAGCGTTTCCAATGTGACCTACCAGATCCGCACAGTTGCCACCGTGACCGGGGTCAGGCTGCTGGCCAGCCCGAGGCCCGACACAGGTAGTGCTTCGCATCCGTGGTTCATCTGGCTCCGTACTGCGACCGCTTTCTGCTTTCCGTTTTCAGCCTTTCTCTGTAGGAACCCACCCATGCCGCCCAATTGGAACGAAGTCCGCCACGCCGCCAGAATGTAGTCATGCCCAATTGAAGATTATGCGGCGTGATGCAATTTTAAAATTAATCGGAAAGGGATCGGCTGCCATTCTCGCGTGGATTTTCCTGCTTCATCCCGCGCGCGCGGTCACATTCCAAATCGCCGATCCGGCGGAGTTCAGTCGCATTATCGATACGAACGCGGTCCTCACCACCAACGCCACGATCAACAGCTGGCTGGAAGGTCCAACGTGGATTCCCGCCGGCGGTTGTCTCGTGTTCTGCGACAAGGACGCCAACCGGCTCAAAAAGCTCGATCCGCCGACCAACGTCACGGATTTTCTGCTCCCGCCCGCGAACACGAAGTTCAACGGTACGCTGCTCGACGGACAGGAACGGTTGATCGGTGCGGAAGCCGGAACCGCCGGGCTGAAGATTTCCGTGATTACCAACGGGGTCGTGACTCCGCTGGTGACCAACTACAACGGCTTGAAGTTTTACTCGCCGAATGACGTGGCCGTGAAATCCGACGGCACGATCTGGTTCACCGACCCCGGCTACGACGGCGGCGTGGGCGCGCCACCCCAGCCCCAACATCCGCCGGACTATTATGTCTATCAATTTCATCCCACCAATACCAACGCCACGTGCCGGGCGGTCATGACGAACCGTTTCGGACGCACGAGTGGCCTGCCTCGTCCGAACGGCCTTTGTTTCTCGCCGGATGAAACCAAACTTTACGTGGCCGACGCGGACAACGACATCGCCAACGGGCATCGCATCTATGTTTATTCCGTGACCGCCAGCAACACACTTACGAGCCGCGCCGTATTCGCCAATATCACCAATGGCATTCCCGATGGCATTAAATGCGACGTGGACGGCCGCGTCTGGTCCAGCGGCGGCGACGGGGTTTATATCTTTGCCGCCAGCGATGGTCATCTGATCGGCAAAATAAAATTCCAACTCACCGTGAACCTCTGCTGGGGCGGCCCGCAATACCGGACGCTCTACATCGTCGGCAAGCCGCTGGTCACCTCCATTCCGGTGTTGGTGGCCGGAGCCCCCTCGATGAAAAGGCTGCAATCCACTTTCTCGGCCGGCCAACTGAATCTGTCCTGGCCCGCGCCGTCCACGGGTTTTGCGTTGCAGGAAGCCGAACAACCAACCTCACCGGGCGTGTGGACAAATTCCCCGCTGGCGGTTATCACCACCAACAACCGGCAGACGGTGAATGTGGACGCGACCAATACCGCAAAATTCTTTCGCCTGAGGTTACATTGAAGCTTCGCTTAAAACCGAGATACGGCAAAGGTCGCATCGACAACCACTGCCCGGACCTGCCCGGGCATCATCGCTCCGCCGCCGGGTGAGCGATGAGTTTGGCGCGGCGAAGTCGTGCGGAAACGGCTCTGTTTTCTGCTTTCAGGTTTGTCTCCTTCCTCTGAAACACCTTCCCATTTCAGCTTTCTGCTTTCCGTTTTCAGTACTTCCCTATCGAAACCCCGCCATGCCGAGCAAGGACAAACTGGCTGAATTTGTCGCTTGGTGCGGAAAGAACTTCACTGGCGTTCCGGTCGGGCATGCGTTCGCCAATTCCGTTTTGAAACCCGTCTGCGCTCCAGTCATTGCAAGTGGAGAATGTAGAACCGGCGGGCAGCACTCGGATTTACCGCGTTCGTAGCGTTGATGGTGAAATTACCGTCCGCGCTTGGTACGTTCGTTGCCACCGGCGTCCACTGGCTCAACGGCTGCGCCGCGTTGGTGCCCATCAACACACGATAGATCCGGTTGGACAATCCGTTGATGGCGTTCACCACCAGATTCGTCTCCGCCAGACTGAAGCTGGCGATGCGAAGCTGTGGCGACACCACCGGGACGACGCTGATGTCATCCAGGCCGAAACCGTTGAAACTTGAGACACCCGTCAGATATCCGAATTGAAGCACCGTGTTGGTGCCGGTCGCCGTGACCGTGAACTGCATATTGGTCCAGCTAAAGGCCGTGAGATTCGTTTTATCCAGCAGGGCGTTGCCATTCCACGACACTAGAAACTCATTGGGCGTTGCGCCGTCCGGGCTGTTCAACCAGAACGAGAGCACATATTGTCCGCCAACGGTCGTGGCCAGGGTTTGGGAAAGATAAGCGAGTGGCGCACCGGGCTGGAGCATCTGGACCCCATACAAGCCCGAATGGGCATAGACGGGGCCGAAGCCGACCGGATAGAAGAAGCTGGTGTTGCTCCAACCGGCAATCCCCACTTCAAAGGTGCCATTCAGCACCAGACCTGAATACGACGCCACAACAATGGTCGGACCCGAGCCAACGACCGTGGTGCCCTGGCTGTTGGTCGCCATGAGACTGACAAGGTAAGGGCCATTCGTGTTGTAGTTGTGCAAGGGATTCTGCGCGGTGCTGGTCGTGCCGTCGCCAAAATTCCAATTCCACTGGACGATTGCATTGCTGGCGCTGTCCACCGCCGGACAAGCGAATTGTGCCGCGAACGGAGCGATGCCGAAGTTCGTGTTGGCGGTGAACTGCACGGTGGGATACGAAACGGAAATGGACGGACCCGCCCCCAAAACGGTCGCCCCGGCATTATTGGTCGCCACGAGGCCCGGTGCAAACGTGCCCGCATTTGTGTAAACATGGGATGGATTCTGCGCCGTGCTGGTCGCGCCGTCGCCAAAGGTCCAGTTCCATTGGGTGATGGTATTGCCCGCGCTGTCCACTCCCGGTGAATTGAATTGCACGGTCAGTTGCGCCACGCCGCTGGCGGGAGTGGCGGTGAATTGCAGGGCGGGAACGATTTGCACGGGACTTCGGCGCAAGGTGGTGGTGCCGTCGCCCAAAGTGCCGGGGCTATTGTAGCCCATGCCCCACAAACTGCCGTCGGATTTCAAGAACAGGCTGTGATAACGTCCGCCCTGAATCGTCGTGACGTTGTTGGACACGATCTGCTGGGGGACCGTGACATTGGTGTTGCCACCGGTACCCAACTGGCCGTTGCTGCCCGCACCCATCACCCAGAGGCTGCCGTTGGTCTTGATGAAAAGACTGTGGGCTGATCCCGCTTCAATGGCCATGACGCCATTGCTCACCACTTTCACGGGTGCGTTGGTGGAAGCGAAGTTCCCCCGGCCCAACTGCCCGGAACTGTTGTCGCCCATGGTCCAGAGGCTGCCGTCGGTCTTCAGCAAAAGACTGTGCGCGTTGCCGGCGGCGATCGCGGTCACGTTGCTCGCCAGAATCATCACGGGTGCGTTGGTGCCGGTGGTGTTGCCGATACCCAATTGTCCGCTGCCGTTGGCCCCAAAACCCCAGAGGCTGCCGTCGGCCTTCAGAAACAGGTTGAAATAATCACCCGCGGCAATCGCGGTGACGTTGCTCGCCAGGATTTGCTGGGGGATGTTGGTTTTGCTGTACGTGCCGCCGACGCCCAACTGGCCATAGGTGTTGTCGCCCATCGTCCAGAGGCTGCCATCCGACTTGAGAAAAAAACTGTGCAACCATCCGGCGGCAATCGCCGAGACGTTGCTGGCGACGATCAGTTGGGGCGAGTTGGTGCTGGTGTACGTGGCGTTGCCCAACTCACCGTAAGGATTGTAACCCATGGCCCAGAGACTGCCGTTGGTCTTAAGCAACAGGCTGTGCTCGCCCCCGCCGGCAATCGTCGTGACGCCGTTGGCCAAGATTTGCACCGGCGTGGTGGGGCCATAGGGCGAGGTGGTGGCGTTGCTGCCGAGGCCCAACTGGCCATTGTAGTTGTAGCCCATGCCCCAGAGGCTGCCGTCGGACCTGATGAAAAGATTGAATTGGCCTCCGGCGGAAATGTTCGTCACGGTTGTCGCGGCCTGGGCTGGCAGCGAGAGCAATACCGCGAAGCCAAGGAGGATCAACTTAAGGATGGGTTTCATAAATCGTTTGTCTATTTCAGGCGCGAACGCCGGCAGCGGTTGGTTGAAAACGCTTGAACCCTGCCAACGCCAGCAGCGAATGGGGTCCGCGTCAAGGTGGTACATGACTGTTTCTAGGCTGCGTCCCATTGAATGGCAACTCGGAAATGGCGTGGCAAACCCATGAGACGGTTCCGTTTTCCGCTTTCAGTTTTCAGCTTTTCCCGATAAAACCCCACCATGCCGGGCCGGGAAAAGCTTCAGGAATTCGCGCGGGGTGCGGCAGAAAATCACGGCGGATCTGGAATTGATTTGGCAGCCGACTTCCCAACCACTGGGATCCAGGCCATGAATTCCCCGTTCTGAGCGTGATACCAACCCGGGTGCAGTCGAACGGTCAACTGCTCGAATCGTCACCATGCCGCATCACGCGCGCGTGCTGGAAAATCTGTCAACGCCATTGGCTGGCACCTTTTTGCGATGAACGACACCGGGTTTGTGTCAATAGCAAGGAGCGACCCCTTTACGAGTTCATAAACCGGTCAACTGCCCGGCGTGGCGGCTGTTGCGGGCAGCGCCTTGTTCGACATCATATCGAGGCAATCCCCTCAACACGAGTCCGCGTCTGCTCAGAAAACAAACTCAACTCGTCGTCAGTGAGCAGCTTCATCCGCCGCATGATCCCAAGCTGCATGACGGCAGTGGAACGCCGAAAATCGTCGAAGGCACGTGCCATCTGCTTGTCGCGCTCCTTGATCAGTTTGTACACCTTCAAATAGCGGTCGTGCGCGCTGGCTTCGGAATCCCGCGCCGCATCTGCCACATCCTCCAAAATGCCGCTGCAATATCGCTCCAAAAGCTTCGCGTGAACTTCTTTGAAGCGACGCCAATCTGATTCAGGAATGGCGGAGGACATGTGGAGTTAGTTTGTCGAACGACCCAAGATGGCATGAGTGTTGGCAAGCGCCGCGACAGGCGGCAACTTGAGTTGTCCGTAAACAAAACCTTCAACCATAGAAAGACTATTATGAAGACCAACACTCATACCGCAATCAACCTCACCACAACCCCACCCAACGCGCAAGCGCCAAATCCTGCCCAAGGGACTGGAGGCCGTGCGGTGCGAATGGAATTTGATGACGCTGGCCTACAACCTCAAACGCGTGTTGAAGCTGGTAAGCTTTGAGAAATTGATGGCGGCGGTGGGAGTCAAAGTCCCGCAAAGCGCCTGAAACGGTGGTGGCGGAGCGTTTTTTCCTTCGGCCGTCCCCGCCCGCACCCTGACCGCTGGCATCACCACTCCGAATCCCTGAGCGCTCCGAACCGCGACCGGGAAAAACCTCGCCAAAAAAACCTTTCCTCGCTCCTGCTCCTTCAACCCCAAAAAGTTTTTACACGAACTCGCGCTTGGTTAGGTGGATGGTTTGACATACACATGAAATGTCTTCTCGGCTACAAGCTTCGAGCCAACGAAAAGCTGGATCGTCCACGAGCCAGGCACAAGCTCCCAGTCATGGTCAAGTGTGTATCCGACGTATCCAACATTCCCTGCGAATCCCGGAGCATCCCATCGGTCAATCTCGCCGCTTCGGCCCGAGGAAGGGTCGGTTAATCGTGGATGAATACACTTCGCGGCGTACGCATCGGTGCCTTCGGAAGAGTGGGTAGGAACCTTTACACGGAATCCGAATGAGGTTCCGATACGCGCCGGAATGTTCGTGGTGCATTCAAGCAGTACTACTTCAGGCACATCATGTCCTGTACCGGAGATAGTATCGGGTGATCGAACATCACGTGACACAATCTTTCTAAAAATACCATACTCCAACACTTCCACTGCGCCCGACGGCCTTGTCGCCCGCCAAAAATAAATGCCGCACCAAACGATGGCTGCTCCGAAAAGGATTACGCCGATCGAAATGGCGACTGGATGCAAGCGCGACATAAGACGCCTAACGACCCAAGCTCAGCGACCCGGCGCACGGGACGCAAGGATTGCAACCACGACGCTCCCGCCGGGTTCGCTGCAGCGCGAGGCTGTGTAAAAAGTCCTGCATGG
>CAYWMD010000060.1:0-38411 GCA_964458575.1 uncultured Bifidobacteriaceae bacterium
TGATCATCCCCGTCCAGGACCTCGCCTCCCGCTATCGCTTCGCCCCGCTGGTCACCGACCAGCTCGACGGCCACCAGATCGCCGCCCATCTCGAGCGCCTCTTCCAAAAGCACGGGCCACCCTTGTTCCTCAAACGCGACAACGGCTCGCCCTTCAACCATCACGCCGTGGATGCCGTCCTCGCCCGCTTCGGCGTGTTGCCCTTGAATAATCCGCCCCACTTCCCACGCTACAACGGCGCCATGGAAAAAGGCATCCGCGACTTCAAAGCCGCCCTCGACCAACGCGCCCTACCCAAGTCCACGGTCACCACCGACTTCAGCCTGACCGTCGAACTGACCGCTCATGAACTCAATCATCAACCGCGCCGCTGCCTCAAGGGCCGCACCGCTTGCGCCGTCTTCCATGACGACGCCCAACACCTGCGCTTTACCAAACGCCAACGCCAAACCATTTTCCGCTTGCTGCTCCATCACTTTGGGCAGAGAGTCGGAAGCATGGCGAAGGACGATCACCGCTCACCCGCCACTCTGTGGCGCGTCACCGTGGAAGCCTGGCTCCGCTGCCAGGGCCTGATCGCCGTCCGCCAAAACCAAAAAACCAATGTGTCAACCAGTTTTCCCAAAAACTGGTCTCATAATTGATTTGGACCCACACCATCAACCTGCCATGTGATTTGTCGAAGCCGGTTTGACTGGCTTCCGGAAAGGAGGTCGAACAGTGATTTAAGCTGATAATCATCGACTGCTTTCCACAATTCGTCAGAGATTCTTTTGCGATCTTCTTTGTTTGCCGATGCCTTGGATTGTGCGAGAAAGTTACTCGCGCTCGGAATATCCTTCGGCTGCTGTAGTCTAATATTGGCGAGTTTAGTGATTTGGTTTGTGGTTAAATGCAAATCGACCTGAACTTCAGACTTTGAGATAATGGAGAATACTCTTTGTGTTCGGGTCTTACTGAAATCGACAAATTCTCTCGCCCCCCCCTCAACTGCCATGGAGCGCTGGTTGCACAAGACGGAAGAGGTCAGCAAAATGGCAAGAGTCAGTTTTGGAAGCTGAGGAACGTTTTGCATACACCAATCAATGCGCAATACCTGTACAAAAGATTCCGTACATTGCTTGGTATACGGCGTTGACCTGTTGGAGAGTCCAGCCAGGAGGCGGGTCGAGATCCTCATACCATTGAAAAAATCGGATGGCCTGCTCCGGCCCGCGCGGGTTGAGCACGCCAATGGGCGCGCTGAACGATCGGTATAGTTCCCGGTCGCATCGCTCCGGCCACTTGCGCATGTTCAAATCATCCGCGACCCACAATGGGAGCGGCTGGTTGATGGCTGCGGCGTCGCGAACCCGCCGGTAGAGTTTGTGACCTTCGCCCAAAGCACCCATGTAGAGGTAGCCCCGCAAAAAAGTTTCGGACAGAACCACCTGCTGGGGCGGCTGGCCGACGCGCGCGACCATCCGTTCCAGCGTGTTTTCGGCAATGCCGTAGCGGTGGAGTATTTCCAAAGCGGCCAGGTAGTTGCCCGCATTGACCGCAGTGACCATCGCGATGCTGTCGTTGGCCTCCTGCTCGGAAATTTGTCCGACCAGCGGACTGGCCAACCCGATTAGAAGCGTTGCGCCGAGGATGCGCCAGTGTTGGATGTAATGTTTCATGGAATTCCTTAGGTTGGGGTTGAAGCGAAAGTCCTTGCCCTCTGTGCCTGCCGCCTTCGAGGGCGAAGCAATGAGCCTCGATTTGCTGGTAAAATGCGAGCCAGCCGGAACCTCAGATTGGCCGCAGCGACTCCAGTCAAGATTGAATGTGCTTGTGCGCATGTTCGAATCCGTACTGAGAATTCCGCGAAAAGAGGAAGCTCAAACAACGCTTTCAGGCTTTTGGGTTCTCTGCGCTGATTACAGCCGAAGCAGAAGCTGATGTAAAGATGTTTCTCGGGAAACTTATTCACACTCTGCGAGGCTGGCGGCGTGAGCGCCGGCTACGCCACCGCATCCAGCGCGTGAATCGCGTGGCGCAGCCGGCGCTCCATGGCGTGCTGCCGCTCGGAGGCGACGATTTTCCCACCACCGGTCTCCTGCACGTAAAAGCTGTCCATCGCCGCGCCTTTTTCCGTGCAGATGCGCGCGGCGGAAATGTCCAGTTGCAGTTCCGTCAGCGTCTGCGCAATGGCGTAAAGCAGGCCGATGCGATCCTCGGTTTCGATTTCCATCAGGGTGCGGGTCTCGGACGCTTCGTCGTCGAAGCGAATGTGCGTCGGCATCCGTTCACCGACGTAGGCCTGATACAGCGGTCGGGTGATGTTTTGCCGGGCGATCAACTCGGGCAGGTTCACGGCCTGACCGCCGAGCGACTGCCCGAGCAGCCGTTCGAAGGTTTCATGCTGTTTCGGGTCCGCCGGGTTGCCGGTTCGCGCATCCACGACAAAGAACGTGTCGAGCGCAATGGCATCGCTCCGGGTGAAAATCTGCGCGCTCAGAATCGTCAGGCCCGCGGCGCTCAACGAGCCGGCGATCTGGCTGAACAGCCCGGTGCGGTCCCACGTGCAGACTTTCGCCACGCTGCAACCGCGATCCCGGTCGTTGTGCCAGCGGACGACGGGTAACAGCAACTGATCGTCCTCGCCACTGACCTGAAGGAGCAAGAACCGGTGAATGAGTTCGAGGTCGGCGACGATCTCGGCGGCCGTGTGGATCTGATAATAGCGCGCGGGCAGGGCGCCGAAGTGCGCGTGCAGTTCCTCCGCGTTCACATGCTCGGGCATCGCGTCGTGAACCTCCTGCATGAGTTGTTCGCGCTGTTTCTCCCCGGCGCGGACAAATTCGGTGCCGCCGGTCAGCAGCGGTAGCGTGCGGGCGTAAAGTTCGCGCAACAGCGAGTCCTTGAAGCCGTTCCACAACTTGTCGCTCGTGGCCTGCGCGTCCGCGAAGGTGTGCAGCGTGAGCAGGGTGAGCATTTCCGGTTGTTGCATCTGCTTGGCGAACTGCCGGATGACCGCCGGGTCCGCCAGGTCGCGCCGTTGGGAGACGCTGGCCATGAGCAGGTGATGTTCGATGACCAGACGCAGGGCGTGCGTGGCCGCGGCGTCGAGTCCCAAGCGCCGGGCCACGCGATTGGCGAGCGTGCCGCCCACCTCGGAATGGTTGCCATGACCGTTGGCCTTGCCGGTGTCGTGCAGCAGCAACGCCAGGTAAAGCACGAACGGCCGCTCCAGACTCTGGAACAGCGGTGCGTAGTTGTCGTAGGGCGGCGCCTTGGCCTCCCAGACGCGGTCGAGTTGTTCGAGACAGACCAACGTGTGCTCGTCCGCGGTGTATTGGTGATAAAACTCGTGTTGCACCAGGCAGGTGAGCTTGCCGAACTCGGGAATGTATTTCCCGAGCAGGTCCACTTCGTGCATCGCGCGCAGGGTCGGCGCCACATTGCCGCGCTGGTTCAGGATCGTGAGAAACGTTTCCCGCGCGTGCTCGTCCGCGAGAAAATCACGGTCCACGAGCGAAAGCTGGTTACGGATGAGCTGCGCCAGGTCGGGATGCAGCCGCAACCCGCGTTGTTGGGCGTGGAGAAACACCCGCATGAGCCGCCGGGGCTGGTCGCGGAAAATCCGGTTGGACACGGGATGAATCTCGCCGTTGACGAATTTCAAACCATCCACCGGTTCAGCCGCCGGCGCGCGGCCCCGCGGCAGGAATTTGCGCAAGGCCTGAAGGCGCGATTCCGGCAGCGACAGCGCCATCCGTTGCTCCAGCGTGCGCGTAATGAGAAAAATGTTCCGCGAATGCGTGTACAACTCGCGCATGAACTGCTCGATGCGCCGGCTCGGCGAGCGTTCCTTGTAGCCGAGATTGCCGGCGATGGCCGGCTGGAGATTTTTCGTCAGCACATCCGTGGCGCGGTTGACGTGGTAATGCAGCTCGGTCCGGACGCGCAGCAGAAAATCGTAGGCGGCCTCCAGTTGCTTCCGCTCGCGCGGCGTGGCCAGGTCGTGCTGTTCGAGTTCCCGCAGCGAGCCGGTGCGGTATTTGAAAAACGCCATCCAAAGCAGGTTTTGAAAATCCCGCAGGCCGCCGCAGCCGTTCTTGATGTTGGGCTCCTGCATGCAGGCCGAGTTGCCAAATTTCGCGCGCCGCGCCGCCTGGTCTTCGAGCCGGACGGCGATGTACTTCGCCTCGTAACCGGCGACACACTTCGTAATCACCGCTTTCTGGAATCGGACGAAAAGCTTCTCGTCACCCACGATCAGCCGCGCCTCGAGGAACGACGTTTTGGTTTCCATGCTGCGCGCGTCGTCCCGCGCGTTGGCCGCCGCGACGCAATCCGCGATGGTGCGCACGGAATGGCCGGGCTTCAGCCCGAGATCAAACAGCGGCAGCCACACGCCGTCCATGACCTTTTCCAGCACGGGCAGGGGCCGCGAATGGCCGGCGACCTGGCCCTCGTGCAGGAACATCAGGTCAATGTCGCTGTGCGGATTGAGTTCGGCCCGTCCGTAGCCGCCGAGCGCCACGACGGCAATGGGCGGAAACTCCTTGCGCGCCTGGGCGGAGAGCGAGTTCACCGCCGCATGCCACAACTGCTGAATGATGTGGTCGAGAATCGCCGAGCGCGCCTGGCAGACTTCCACTCCGCCCGCGCCGCCGCGGTGGATGAGCTTGAGCCGATGGGTCTCCAGCTTCAGGAATGCCCGGAAGCGCGCGATTTCCTGCGCCGCGCTGTGGCCCGGCGGCAACGTCAGCCGGGTCGCTGCGTCCGCCCCGATTTTTTCCAACAAGTCCTGCATGAGCGCGGCTAGTTTGGTGAAAACCGCCTTGAACGCAAGCCGGCGGGGGAAGTGAAATTGCCGAAACCTTGTGCGCCGTCGGGTGTTGATTAGACTTTGGGTGCGATGCCCGCTAACTTGGACCCCGACGCCGCCCTGATGCTCCGCGTCAAAAAGGGCGACCGGGAGGCTTTCGCCGCGCTGGTGGAAAAATACCAGCAGCCGGTGATGAATTTCGTCCATCGCACCCTGCGCGACGAAGCCGAGTCCGAAGACGTGGCCCAAAATGTCTTTCTCCAGGTTTACAAATCCGCGGCGCGCTACGAAAGCACGGCCAAGTTTTCCACCTGGCTGTTCACCATCGCGCGCAACCTGTGCCTGAACGAAATCCGCCGCCGCTCCCGGCATCCCGCCGAATCGCTCGATGCCACCCATCCCGAGTCGGAAGACCAGCCGCTGCACCAGTTCGAGGACAAAAAAAACTTCTCGCCGCCGGAATCCCTGCTGCACGGCGAACTCGAGGAAAAGATCACCGAGGCCCTGGCGGACCTGCCGGAGAATCAGCGCACCGCCCTGTTGCTCTGCCGGCAGGAGGAATTGAGTTATGACGAAATTGCCGAGGTGCTGGATTGCTCGCTGTCGGCCACCAAATCCCTCATCCATCGGGCGCGGGAAACGCTGAAACTGAGGCTCAAACCCTACCTGCGCACCGGCGCGTGGCGGGATGCAAAATGAAAGCAACTTTATGACCACAACGGTTATTAACCCAATGGTGACATCATGAACGACGACCAAACTCACCAACGACTGCGCGAGACCGCCTGGCGGCGAAAGCTCACCGACGCCGAGCAGGCCGAGTTGCGCACCTGGCTCGCGACGCATCCCGCAGCGCGGGATGAGTGGGAAAACGAGGCGGCGTTGAACGAACTGCTCGCCCGGTTGCCCGAGGCGCCCGTGGCGTCCAACTTCACCGCGCGCGTCCTGCAAGCCGTCGAACGCGAGGCTGCCGCCAGCGAGCGCGCGGCGCGCTGGCCGCGCGTCTGGCGCATTTTGGTCCCGCGATTTGCCACGGCCCTGGTTTTGGTCGGGGCGGGTCTGTTTGCGTATCATCGCCATGTCCAGGCCGAACGGCTTGAATTGATCCGAAGCGTGGCGGCGGTCGCCGATGTCCGCGCGCTGCCGAGTCCGCAATTCCTCCAGGATTTTGAAGCCATTCGCCGTTTGCGTCCGGTCCCGCCCGCGGACCAGGAGTTGTTGGCCTTGATGCAATGAACGCGCGCCGTAATCGCCTTTCACGCCGGGCCGCCGTGTTGGGGGCGGTCTGCTGTCTGGCTTGGTCGTTGCGCGCGGCCACGGTCCCGAACCAGCCGCCGCCCCTGCCCAAATCGCCGGTGGAATCGTTCCGCGCACTGCTGGCGATGACCCCGGACGAACGCAAAGGCGCGATTACCAACCGCCCACCGGAAGCGCAGAAACAAATCCTGGCGAAGGTCCGCGAATACCTGGCGTTGAAACCGGACGACCGGGAGGCGCGATTGCGGGCCACGGAATTGCGCTGGTATTTGTTCCCCCTGCTCAACGTTCCGGCCACCAACCGAACCGCGCAAATCGCCTTTGTCCCGGCCGACTTGCAGCCGATCATCGAGGACCGGCTGGCGCAGTGGGACAGCCTCACGCCGGCCACCCAGAAGGAACTCCTCGATAACGAACTGACCTCGCGCTATTTCGCGCAGTTTGAATCCAGCACCCCCGAGCAGCGGACGAACCTGCTCGCGAGCATCTCGCCCCAGCGCCGCGCGCAACTCGAGGCTGGCATGGCCCGGTGGAGCACGCTTTCGGAGGCAGAGCGACGCAAAATCTGCGAGCGCTTCGACCGTTTTTTTGAATTGACGCCCCGGGAAAAGGAAAAGGCGCTCAAGACCCTGTCGGAGACCGAGCGGCAGCAGATGGAAAAGACGTTGCGAATGTTCGAGAAACTGCCGAAGCCCCAGCGGGAGCTGTGCGTGCGGGCTTTTGAAAAATTCGCCGGGCTGAGCCTCGAAGACCGCGTGCAGTTTTTTAAGAATGCCGAACGTTGGGTGCGGATGTCATCGGACGAACGCCAGGCGTGGCGTGATCTGGTGGCCAAGGTGCCGGTCATGCCGCCACCGCCGCCCGCCCCGCCGCCGCCCATGCCGCCGCGCCCGCCGGCGCCTGTCGCCACCAACGCCAGCCAGGAACGTCACGCCGGAACGCCTTGAACGGAGCGCCGCTGCTGGCCAGCTCACCGGTCTGGTAAATCGTTCAATCAAGTCGGTAAGGATTCAGGCGCGCTCCGTTTCATGAATTTGAAATTTCCAACCGGCCGGATTCGTTCTAGCTTCCGGCCGTGCATCCGGAATTCCTTCATCTCGGGCGGCTGACGCTTCACTGGTACGGCGTCATGCTGGCGCTGGCGTTTCTGGCCGGACTGTGGACGGCCAGCCGGCGGGCACCCCTGGGCGGCATCCCCGGCGAGAAGGTCGCCGATGCAGGTTTCTGGCTGCTACTGGGCGCCATTCTCGGCGCGCGGGTGTTTTACGTGATCACTTATTGGGACACGCTCATGGCCAACCCGCTTTTCCCCAATGCGCCGTGGACGGAGATTTTCATGATTCAACGCGGCGGCCTGGTTTACTACGGCGGGCTGATCGGCGCTTCACTCGCGTGCATCGCCTTTGCGCGCCGACAGGCCCTGCCATTATGGAAGCTGGCCGACGTCTTCGCGCCGAGCATCGCGTTGGGCTACATGTTCGGCCGGATGGGCTGCCTGTTGCGCGGCTGTTGTTACGGCCGACCGTGCGACCTGCCCTGGGCCCTCCGCTTTCCGGTCGGGCATGAAACGCACCCCGTCGGCGCACCCGCGACGCCCGTGCATCCCACGCAAATCTACGACGCGCTCTTGAGCCTGGGCTTTTATCTGGCGCTGGCGTTGTTGTATCGGCGCAAGCGGTTTGACGGCCAGGTTTTTGCGACCTACCTGATGGGCTACGCGCTGCTGCGATCGTTCGTGGAACTGTTTCGCGGGGATTACTCGGAAGCGCACTTGCACGGCGGTTTGACCCCGGCGCATCTGGTGAGCATCGGCATCTTCGCCGCGGGCGCGGTCTTGTTTTGGCTGTTAAGGCCGCGTGCAGCTAAACGAGGATAGAAGATGACGGCTGAGGTCGGAGGTCAGAAGTCAGAAGACGGAGCCACCCGATCGGAAGCCCGACCTCCGACCTCCGACTTCCGATCTCGGCTCATTGCCGGCCCGACCGCGGTCGGCAAATCCGAAATCGCCCTGCGGCTGGCCGCGCAAATTGGCGGCGAGATTATTTCCGTGGATTCGATGCAGGTGTATCGCGGCCTCGACATCGGCACGGCGAAACCGTCTGCGGCCGAGCGCGCCCGCGTGCCGCATCATTTGATTGACGTGGTGGATTTGACCGAGCCGTTCGACGCGGCGCGGTTCGTCACGCTGGCAAACCGGGCGGTGGCGGAAATTCAATCCCGCGGCCGCGTGCCGATTCTCTGCGGCGGCACCGGACTTTACTTCAAAGCATTGCTCGAAGGGCTGGGCGCAGCGCCGGCGGCCGATCCCAAACTGCGTGCGGAACTTGAAGCCATGCCACTGGCCGAGTTGCTCCGCGAATTGGAACAGCGCGACCCGGTCATATTTTCCCGGATCGACCGCAAGAATCCCCGTCGCGTAATCCGCGCCGTGGAAGTCATCCGGCTCACGGGCAGACTTTTTTCTGTCCAGCGCGCACGGTGGGGAGTGGTCGGCAACAACCCAGAGTTAGGGTCATCGCGCTGCGATTACCGGACGGCGCAGCGCGCCGTCCCTGCCATGTTTGGATTGATGCGAAAGCAGGAAGATTTGCGCGCGCGCATCAATGCCCGCGTGGAGCAGATGTTTGCGCGCGGTCTGGTGGAGGAGACGAAGCGCTTGCTCGAATGCGGTCTGGCGAAAAACCAAACCGCTATGCAAGCCATCGGCTACCGGCAGGTGGTCGAGCATCTGAGCGGCGAACGAGATCTGGCCGGGACGATTGAACTGGTGAAGATCAAAACCCGCCAGTTCGCCAAGCGGCAGATGACCTGGTTTCGGCGGCAACTGGACCTGGAGTGGATTGAACTGAAGCCGGACGATGCCTTGGACGAAATTGCGCGGCAATTGGCGGTGGGTTAATCCACAAACTCAAAATCCACGTCGGGGAATGGGGTTATCCGCCGCCGGTCGTTCGTCAGATGGCGAAGATCCCGCACCGCCGCCTGTGCGCGGATGAAGAAGTCCGGCAACACGGGATCGTCCGTGTTCTTCCAGCGGGATTTTTTCAAAGTCGTGCGAATCTTCTTCCACCGCGTCACGGGTGCGTCCACCCGTGGCCAGTTCTCCGCACGCCACACAACTCACCGCCAGGCGGTCGCGTCGCGCCCAATGCTCGATGGTTTCCGGCAATTCGGCGACCATTTGCTCGTACGTCCAGAGTCGCTTGGCTTTGGGCCGTGACAGTGCCGCCGCATTATAACTAAATCATCCGCTTTCATGGCTCAACCTCCGAATCAATTTTCATTCAATACCGCGGCCCTTTGGTATCAATCTCCTTGCTCCACGCGGTGATGCCGCCTTTGACGCTCTTGAGGTATTTGAAGCCTTGTTGTCGCAGGAAGTTCAACGCCTTCAACGAACGGACGCCGGCTTTCCAGTGGATGTAGTATCGCTGGTTCGCATCCAGTTCGGTGAAACGCGATTCAATCTGGCTCAACGGCGGCAGCGGCACGCCGCACACTTTCGCGATCTCGTATTCGTCCGGCTTGCCCCATGAGATGGATGCTGCGCCTATCTCACGGGGCGAGCGCACGTCAAGGACCTTGATGCCGAGGCCCGGTTTATCGAGCGCCTTGAGCGAACGCACGCCGGGTTTGACGCAAATTGGAGTCACGGCCAGCGGAGGCGATAGTAACGCTGCGGGGCAGGGGGCGCATTCGTGTCCGTGAATTCGTAGCGCGGCGTGGCGGGGCCGAGCGGCAACCAGTCGGTCAGGTTGGTAGTGTATTCCACCGTGAACGCCCCGGCGAGAGAGTTGGTCAGCGCAAAGGTTACGTTTGTTCCGCCGAGGCCGGCCACGTTGGTGAGGTGCAGCCACGGACTGTTGGGGAAATAACCAACGAGCACGGCACTTAACTCGGATTCACTTACCGCGCCGTCGCCGTTTTGGTCCCCGGGCACGGGTACGCCGCCGGGCGGAGTTAGCACGGAGTTCATGGTGAAGCTTTGTTCGGGCGCGAATGGTGAAGCGGCAAAACCATTGTCCACCGTCTGCACGCTCCAGTAGTGGGTCACGCCGAACTGCACAGGGACGAGCCGGTTCGTGCCGGAGCCGACGTTGCCCAGGCCCGGCCCCAATCGGTAGCCGTTGGCCAGCGATTGCGGGGACACGACGTCGCCTGCGCCGGGAGCAGTGCCCACGCGCAGGTTGTAGGAAAGCACGGCGGCGGGAGTTTGCGCGTCACTGGCGGCGGTCCAGGTCAGACTGGCCAACGCACCTGCCGGAGCGATGGATAGTCCGGTGGGCGTGGTCGGGGGTGAATTACTCGCGGGTTGGTTGTTCCGCCAGAGTTCGGTGCGAATGGAGACGGTAAGAATTGATTCGATCCACGTTCCGCCGACGAGGAGAAAATCCAGCCGTTGATCGTTGTTGAAATCGCCCCAAGCCACGGAACTGCCGTAAACTCCTTGCAGACCGGGGAGCGGCATATTCACGAAACTGCCGCCCGTGTTCCACCACAGTTGGGAAGTCGCGCTGCCACCGGCCAGAGCCCTGCCGGTGAGCAGAAAATCCAACCGACCGTCGCTGTCATAATCGGCCCATGCCACGGAACCGTCGAACAGTCCTGGCAGGCCGGGCGCGACACTGGCGGTCACGTTGCTGAACCCGCTGCCGGTGTTCTGCCAGAGTTGCGAAAGTCCCGTGGCGACGTTCGTCGCGCCCGTGAGCAGAAAATCGAGCCGCCCGTCATTATCAAAGTCGCCCCACGCCACGGAGCTTTGCGCCACGCCTGGCAAGCCGGGTGCGATCATGGCCGTCACTTCGGTGAACCCGCCGCCGGTGTTGCGCCAGAGTTGCGAAACTCCCGTGGTGCCGTTCGTCGTGCCGGTGAGCAGAAGATCCAGGCGTCCGTCATCGTCGAAATCGGCCCACGCCAGCGCACCGTCGAAAAATCCGGGGAGCCCGGGTGTGACGGTGGCCGTCGCGTTGGTGAAGCCGCTGCCGGTGTTGCGCCAGAGTTGGGAAAGCCCCGAGGTGGTGTTCGTTGCTCCCGTGAGCAGGAAATCGAGCCGCCCATCGTTATCATAATCGCCCCATGCCACCGCACTGTTCTGCACAGGCGTCAGTCCGGGCGCGACACTGGCCGTCACGTTGGTGAACCCGCCTCCGGTGTTGCGCCAGAGTTGTGCGATCCGGGAGCTGCTACCGGACCTTCCCGTGATCAAAAAATCGAGCCAGCCATCGTTATCATAATCTCCCCACGCCACCGCACCATCAATAACCCCCGGCAGGCCGGAGGCAACGCTGGCCGTGACATTGGAGAATCCGTTGACGGTATTGCGCCAGAGCTGCGCAACCGGCGGAATCCCGCTAAACGGCAAATGGGGAACGGTGGAGCCGGTGAGCAGGAAGTCCAGTCGGCCGTCATTGTCAAAGTCGCCCCAGGCCACGGAACTACGGGCCAGGTTTGTGAGGCCCGGGATGGTTTCCAAATCAAATGGTCCCGATTGTGGCGGGACATACCCCGGATCCGGCGAGAGAGCCGATTCCGCCAACGACCCGCTCGTGAACCGCAACCAGGCCTGGTTCGTCGGTGACGGCGCGACGGCGGGATTCCCCTCCAGCCCGGCGTTGTAACTGGCAATGATTCCTTGCCCGGTGATTTCAAACTCCGCGCGGTGATAATTCATCACCCCTTGACCAGTGCTGGCGTTCGCGCCCCACATCACCTGATTCGACTGACCGACGGAAACCTGTCCTGGCCACGAGGCGATGACCACGTCATCCACGCGATAGGTCGCGTTGCTCGTCACCGGATCGTAGGTCATCTGGTGCGAATGATAATCTGTCGCGACCCAGGCGGGATTGTTGGTCAGCGTGTAGGTGTTGTCGCCGAGCAACTGTGCCGTCAGTTCGCCGGCGCCGTTCAGGTCGAAGAAAATGTAAAAACGCCGGACGCCATCGCCGAAGGCCATGCTGTGCGCCGCCGCGCTGGCATTGTCAGTAACCATCCGGTTGTGCAGGTCATAGCGCCAGCCGTTGGTCATGGCCGACGATGCCTGTGCTGCTGACAGATTCGTCTGGTATTGAAGACTACCGCTGGCGGTGTTGTCGTTGATCTGCCAGGCATTGGGTGCCTGGGCCCAGGCAAGTTGTGCGGTGAAGCCGATGACCAGCCCGAGCAGCGGCCAGCATTCAAAATGGCGTTTTTTCTTCATGGGCATGAATTGGTTCGGCGCGTTCCGTGCTTCTTCAGAATGCGTGCGTCTGTCTCAGCGGACGGTTGATACGGGATGGAACGCGCCCAAGGTCGAACACGCGGCGGAGTATTGCAACCGGTTTGCGAAACTTTTTTTAAGCCGCCTTTGCCGCCGTAGTTGCACTCGTGAGAGTGCGGCCAATTTCATTGGAGCGAATGTTTGCCGCGTTCTTACGAACGCAGTTACAAATCGCGCACTTCACCCTGAATGGTCCTGCGCGCCTCCTCAATCTTCGCCGCGAACTCCGCGCGACCTTCCGCCTCCAGCCGTTCGAAGCGGGCGTCGTTGAAAATCTCCGCCTGCACACCTTTCGGACCTTTGCCGAGCGAATCCTTGAGCGATCCCGCAATCGCCGCCACGAGTCGGTCATAAGTGCCGAGCCGCTCGCGCAAGCGCTCCACCGACCGCGTCTCCCAAAACTCGCCTTCGTCCAACACCTTCACATCCACGCCAAAGTCGCGCCACAAATCCAACAGGCTGATGACGCGCCGATGGCACAATAGAAAATGTTCCCAACCGTGTTGCGCCGCATATTGGGTTTTGCAAGCGCCGGTCAGCTTCCAGTGCGGGTTGCAGGGGTAGCGACACAATCCAAACTCCGCCGGTTCTGGTGGCCGAGCAATTGACCCACTTGATGCGCGGTCAGCGCGCCCGATCGGTAGGCTTCGGCGGCAATCGCCTCCAACGCCCGGCGCGGAACATCCTTCCATCCCGAACGCAGGGAATCCGAAACTGTTTCTGGTATTTCCAACGCGACGTTCATGCGCTGGACAATACGGCGGATTCAACAAGGCTGCAAGCCACGATAACGGGCCTTGCCCCGGTTCGTTGGCCCAGCACCTTGCCATCTACACCTCGGCACTTTGGAATCAATCTCCTCGCTCTAGGCGGTGATGCCGCCTTTGACGCTCTTGAGATATTGCCTAGAGAAACTGATGTGTTGGCTGGTTCAATTCTGTAATCTCGCCACGTGCCTTATGCGATCGACAGCAACGGTAAGAGGATAGACCCTGCCCGCGGAGCCGTTGGGCGGTGTGATATTTGTCATGAAAAGCTCATTCCAAAATGCGGCCCGATTGTCACCCATCATTGGGCGCACAAGGGAGAAGATTGTGATTCTTGGTGGGAGACAGAAACTGAGTGGCATCGCTATTGGAAAAGGCTTGTGCCTCCAGAGAATTCAGAAGTGACGATTGAAAGAAACGGGTCGCGGCATCGTGCTGACATTCTTACGAAGAGTGGGATTGTCATCGAACTTCAGCACTCGCCGCTAGCGGTGGACGAAATCGTGGAGCGCGAAGCTTTTTACGGCAAGATGATTTGGCTGTTTGATGTTCGCGCTTGCAGACCAACACACGACGTAAATGGAACTCTACTTCCAAGCCACGCTAAAGAAATTCGTCTCCGATTGCGACCGAAAGAGGGCTTTCACACTTTTCGATGGGTACATCCTCGAAAGAGCATCGCATGTGCTCGGACTCCGAGATATTTGGATATTGGTTCTGATGAAATTTTCAAGCTGGAATGGATGAGCAAAGACACGCCTTGCGGCGGTAAAGGAATCCTCAAGCCACGAGAAGCATTTGAAAGTTGGCTGCGTCGCCAATGCGGCGCAGCGTAGCCTTCACCCTCAATACCTCGGCACTTTGGAATCAATCTCCTCGCTCCAGGCGGTGATGCCGCCTTTGACGCTCCTGAGATATTTGAAGCCCTGTTGCCGCAGGAAGTTCAGCGCCTTCAACGAACGCACGCCGGCTTTGCAGTGCAGATAGTATTGCTGGTTCGGATCGAGTTCGGTGAACCGCTCGTTGATCTGGCTCAACGGCAGCAACGGCACGCCGTCCACTTTCGCAATCTCGTATTCATCGGCTTCGCGCACGTCAATGACCTTGATGCCAAGGCCCGGATTATCCAGTGCCTTCTTCATGTCCTGCACGGTGACTTCGTCGGGATTGCCGACCGGCTCGGCGGGCGCGGGTTGGATGCCGCAGAATTGATCGTAATCAATCAACTCCTTGATCGTCGGGTGGTCGCCGCAGATCGGGCACGCGGGATCGCGCCGCAACTTGAGTTCGCGGAACTTCATGTCGAGCGCGTTGAAGAGCAGCAGGCGTCCGAAGAGCCGAGGGAAAGCTGCTTCCACTTCAGAAAAACAATCAAGTAATCTCGGTCAATCCGGGTGCGCAGATTGTCCACAGTGCTTCCCCCGTCTTGGATCCATGGCATGAAAAATCATTGACCGTAATGGAATAGATGACTATACCTTCAGCCGCTCTAGCTCTTCACTGTTTTGAAAATCTCGGTGAGCTAAACGATCACTAAAACTCAGACTGCGCTGGCTATGAATCCGAAACTTCTGTTGTGTTCCCTTGGTTTTCTATCGCTCATCCTAACCACTTTCCGCTCTCCTGCGGCGACTGTCGTTTGGACCAACACCGCCGGCGGCAACTGGAACGTCGCCGCCAACTGGAGTCCGAACCAGTTGCCCACCGTTGCCGATGATGTCTTTATCACCAACAACGGCACCTACGCGGTCACGCTAAACGTCGCCTCAACCAATGGCACGCTCACCGTGGGCGGCGCATCCGGCACGCAGTCCCTGACCAATACGGCGCAGACGCTGACAGTGCCCGGCGCGGTCTTGTTCAATCCCAACGGCCGGCTGGTCGTGAGCGGCGGAACCATCACCACCAGCAACACGTTCACGATGAACGGAACTTTCCTCTGGAACGGCGGCACCTTTAGCGGCACCAATGCACTGGTGTTTAACACGTCAGTGCCTCTCGCCGGGGCGGGAACCAAAACCTTGAGTGGCAAGACGCTGGTCAACAATTCCTCGATCACTTACTCCGCTGGCATCTTCAGCACTACTGGAGGGGCGACCATCAGCAACACGCCAGCTGGCATTTTTGATGTTGCCAGCGACGTGGGAGTAACTGCTGCTGCCGGCGTGCGATTTTTCAACGCCGGGTTGATTCGCAAGTCGTCGGGAGTTGGAACTTCAGTTCTTGCTCCCATAATGAACAACACCGGCACCGTGGAGGTGCAGACGGGCACCTTGCAACTCGACGGCTCCACCGTCACCAATGCGGGCAGTTGCACGGTAGCCGCCGGCGCGACGCTGGTGGTCAGTCCTACGACCGGAGCGTTCCTGGCGGGCTCGACCGTCGGTGGTGCCGGAAATTTCACGGTGAGCGGCGGGGGGACGATCGAGATTCTTGGCAGCCTCAGTATTTCGGGCACCAACACATTTAACGGGGGCGGCACTACGGTGAATTTCTCCGGCAATAGCTACAGCTTGAGCGGGGGCACTTTGAATTCGCTCGGCTCCGTCAATTTCAACGGTGCCGGCACGGTCGCTCTCTCCATTTTGAACCTGGGTGGCGGCAATCTCGGCGGCTCCAACAACGCGACCATCAGCGGACTGTTCACCTGGACAGGGGGCAACCTGATCGGCAGCGGCAGCGTCATTGCGAATGGCGGAATCTATTACCCAGCTGGTTCCGCTCGAGCTTTGAACGGGCGGACGCTGATCAACAATGCCACGATGACTTGGGAAGGCGGATCGTTCGGGCTGAATGGCGGTGCGATCTTTTCCAATGCGCCTGCGGCCACCGTCAACCTCACCACGGGTGTCGGATTGACCAGCGCCAACCCCGCCGACTTGTTCCTGAACGCGGGCACCTTCCGCAAGACGAGCGATGACCCGGTCACCAAGTCAATCGCTGGAAAATTCATCAACACGGGCACGGTGGAGATTCAAGGCGGCGGACTGCTCTTCACCGGCAGTGCCACCAACACCGGCACCTATCTGGTTTCCGCCGGGGCCACGCTGGAGTTGTCTGGCAACCCCATCGCCATGGCTGCCGGTTCGAGCATCAGCGGCGTGGGTAACTTCTCTGTCACGGGAGGCACCAGTGATCTCGCAGGATCCCTTGGTGTGGGTGGCACGAACACCGTGATCGGCGGCACGGCCAATTTTTCCGGAGGCAGTTACACGATCAGTGGCGGCACGCTGAATATTTTGTCCGGGAACGCCAATTTCAATGGGAGTGGCACGGTGACTCCAGCCATCCTGAACTTGAGCGGCGGCAATCTGGGCGGCTCCAACAGCGTAATCGTGTCAGGATTATTCACCTGGTCGGGTGGCAATATCGTGGGAACGAACAGCGTCACGGCTAATGGCGGGCTGATTTTCACTGGCGGCACGACGCGTGGATTGACGAGCCGGACGCTGATCAATACTGCGACCGCGACTTGGGACAGCCAAAATATTAGCCTTGCGAGCGGTGCGGTCATTTCCAATGCGCCCGGGGCCGACTTCAACCTTACGACCGGCTTAAACATTCTGGCACCCTTTGGCGGCGGCGTCTTCGCCAACGCCGGAACTTTCCGGCGGACCAGCGCGAACAGCAATCTCACCACAGTGGCGTGCATCTTCAACAATAGCGGCCTCGTGGAGATTCAGGCGGGCGGCATCCAGTTCAACAACAGCGGCACGCATTCGGGAACCTTCGAAGTATTCGCGGGCGCGACGCTAGACTTGTCTGCCAGCACAGGCACCAACAATCTCACCGCCGGTTCGAGCGTCAACAATGCGGGCAACTTCACCGTCAGCGGCGGCACGGCCAATCTTAGCGGTGCGCTCGCGGTCAGCGGCACAAATACCTTCAGTGCAGGCACGGCGAATTTCTCTGGCACCTATTCGCTGGTCAACGGCACCATGAACATCACGGGCGGAACTGCCAATTTCAACGGTGACGGCACCATTAATCCCGTGGCTTTGAACTTCAGCAGCGGCACCCTCGGCGGCAGCAACAACGTCACCGTGAACGGGCCGATTGTCTGGACGGGCGGCACCATCACTGGCACGAACAGCGTCATCGCGAATGGTGGTCTGACCGTCAGCGGGGCCGGGGCAAAAACCCTTACCAGCCGCTCACTGATCAACTCGGCCAATGCAGTGATGACCAACAGCGGCAGCATCACGCTGGCGAGCGGCGCAGTAGTTTCCAACGCTCCTGCGGGCACCTGGAACATTGCGGCAGATGTGAACATCACCGGCAGCGGCTCGGTGGCTAACGCGGGATTGTTCCGCAAGTCAGTGGGCAGCCTTTCCACCATCAATGTGCCGTTTGCAAATTCCGGAACGCTTGAATCACTCGCGGGCCTGATTAGCTTCAACGGAGCTTCGATCTACACTCAGACGGAGGGATTGACTCTCCTCAACGGCGGCAACCTCACGAATAGTTCACCGCTGCGCATTCAAGGCGGCACGTTGGCCGGCACCGGAACAATCTTTGGCTCGGTCACGAACTCAGGCACCGTCAGTCCGGGCACGTCTCCGGGGCAGTTGATCATCGTCAGCAATTATGTCCAGACCGCTGCGGGGGCCATGAACGTCGAACTCGCTGGCACGCCAGCCAGCGGCAATTACGACCGTCTCGTGGTCAGCAACAGTATGACTCTTGATGGCGCACTGAACGTCACGCTCACCAACAGTTATTATCCCACGCCGGATGTCGTGTTCACCAACGTCCTGCGCGCGGCGGCGCGCACCGGCACGTTTGCCACATTTAATTTCCCATCCAATTCGGTCGGGTTGCAGATCAATTACAGCAGCACGAACGTGGACTTGGAGATCATCAACACGCTCCCGAGTCTTCCGCCCATCAGCAACCAGACGATGGATGAACTTACGACGCTCAATTTCAACGTCGCCGCTTCCGATGGCGACGCGCCCGCGCAAACGCTGACCTACACGCTCGCCAATTCGCCGACGAACGCGAGCATCAATGCCTCCGGCCAGCTCACCTGGCAGCCCACCGAAGCCCAAGGCCCGTTCACGACCAACATCACCGTCGTGGTCACCGACAACGGCACGCCGAACCTGACAACGAATGTGACGTTCCAGGTCGTCGTCCGCGAAATCAACGTCGTGCCCGTTCTCACGTTGCCCGCACCCACCAGCATCAACGAACAAACCGCTTACTCCGCCACTGCCACCGCGACGGATTCCGATGTTCCGACGAACTCGTTGACCTTCGCGCTCGTCAGTGGTCCCGCCGGGCTGGCGGTTTCACCCACTGGTGCAATCAACTGGACCCCGCTGGAATCGCAAGGTTCAAACACCTACACCGTCTTCATCAGCGTCACCGACACCAACCCGGTCGCATTCAATGCCACTTTCTTGAGCGTCACCAATAGTTATCAAATCACGGTCAACGAAGTGAATCTGCCCCCCGTCCTGACCCCGCCATCCAATCAGACCATCACCGAGGAAAATCCCCTGAGCGGCGTCACCGCATCGGCCACCGACCCCGACTTTCCCGCCAACCCGCTGACGTATTCGCTCGTTACCCCGCCCGCCGGCATGTCCATCAACCCCGGCACCGGTGCGATCACCTGGACACCGGACGAGTCGCAAGGCTCAAACACCTTCGCAATCAAGATTGTTGTCACCGACACCAATGCCCTCGCCGTAAACGCCAAATCCATCAGCGTCACAAACACCTTCAATGTTACGGTCAACGAATCCAATCGCCCGCCCATCCTGACCGTGCCGGGCAACCAGATCATCACCGAGGAAAATACTTTGAGCGTTTCCGCCTCCGCGACCGATCCCGATCTTCCCACCAATGTGCTGGCCTTCACGCTCATCGCGCCGCCCGCTGGCATGACCATCAACACGAACACGGGCGCGATCTCATGGCTGCCCAATGAATCGCAAGGCTCGAACAGTTACACCATCACCGTCGTTGTCGCCGACACCAACTCCCCCGCCATCAATGCCAGGTTTTTCCGGGTGACGAACACGTTCAACGTCACGGTGAACGAATCCAACCGCCCGCCGGTATTGACCTTGCCAGCCAGTCAAGCGATCAGCGAACTCGTGCTCTTCACCAACAACGCCACCGCCACCGATCTCGATTTCCCGGCGAACGCCCTGACCTACGCGCTCGTCTCTGGTCCGACCGGAATGGTGGTGACGGCGAGCGGCGGCATTTCCTGGACGCCGAGCGAATTTCAGGGGCCGACCAACGCCATCGTGCAAATCAAAGTCACGGACAGCAATGCGCTTGCGATCAATTCCTCAGCCTTGAGTGTGACGAATAGCTTCACACTGACCGTCAATGAAGTGAACGTCGCCCCGGTGGTCGGCACGTTGCTGAATCAATCGGGCAACGCCGGGCAGACCGTGAGTTTCACGGCCACCGCCACCGACGCCGATCTGCCGACGAATACGCTTTCGTTCAGTCTCGTCAGTCCGCCGTCCGGCGCGAGCATTGGGGCGGGGAGCGGATTGTTCACCTGGCGCTTGCCCGCCGCGCTCGCCAACACCACCAACACCCTCCGCGTGCGCGTCACCGACAACGGCAGCCCCAATTTGAGCGGCACGAACACGTTCACCGTCACGGTGAATTCCATCCTGCCTGTGGTGTTGACGCCCTTGAGTTATTCCAACGGACTGTTCCGGCTGAGTATCACTGGCTCGCTGGGCCCTGACTACGTGCTGGAAGGTGGCGTGTCCTTGATCAGCTTCACGAATTTTGCGACCAATACCCCGGTCGCCATGCCTTTTACCTTCACGAACGCGAGCGCGTTCAGCAATGGCTTCTACCGCGTGCGCTTGAATCCGTGATGCGTGGCGTCAGCCATCCTTGGCTGACGTAGAGCCGGGCTTCCCAGCCCGGCGGAAAGAACCCCACGCAAAACGGATGCGCCCGAGTTCTCACACGTCGCGATAAATTCGGGCGCTTGTCCCGGGTGGCAGGGATGCCACCCTCTGCGGCAACCAAGGATGGTTGCCGCTACGCTCAATACCTCGGAACTTTGGAATCAATCTCTTCGCTCCACGCCGTGATGCCGCCTTTGACGCTCTTGAGATATTTGAAGCCCTGTTGCCGCAGGAAGTTCAGCGCTTTCATCGAACGCACGCCGGCTTTGCAATGGATGTAGTAAGTCGTGTTCGGATCGAGTTCCGTGAAGCGCTCGTTGATCTGGCTCAATGGCAGCAACGGCACGCCGTCCACTTTCGCGATCTCGTATTCATCGGCTTCGCGCACGTCAATGACCTTGATGCCGAGGCTCGGATTATCCAGCGCCTTCTTCATGTCCTGCACGGTGACTTCGTCGGGATTGCCGACGGGTTCGGCGGGCGCGGGTTGGATGCCGCAGAATTGATCGTAATCAATCAACTCCTTGATCGTCGGGTGATCGCCGCAGATCGGACACGCCGGATCGCGTCGCAAATTGAGTTCGCGGAACTTCATGTCGAGTGCGTTGAAGAGCAACAAGCGTCCGACCATGGAAGTGCCTTTGCCGAGCGCGAGTTTCAAAATTTCCGTCGTCTGGATGCAGCCGATGATGCCGGGCAACACGCCAAGCACGCCGCCCTCGGCACAACTGGGAACCATTCCCGGCGGCGGCGGTTCGGGATACAGACAGCGATAACACGGTCCGCCCAGATGCGGCGCAAACACGCTGGCCTGGCCCTCGAAGCGGAAGATCGAGCCATAGACGTTCGGCTTCTTGAGCAGCACGCAGGCGTCGTTAGTGAGGTAGCGCGTCGGGAAATTGTCCGTACCGTCCACGACGATGTCGTAGGGTCGGATGAGATCAAGCGCGTTGTCGGACCGAATGGCGGTATTGTGAATGACGACTTCGACATTGGGGTTGATGCCCGCGATAGTTTCCTTGGCCGAAATCGCTTTAGGGCGGCCGACGTCGGCGTCCGTGTGGAGAATCTGGCGTTGCAGATTGGAATAATCCACGGTGTCGAAATCCACGATGCCGATCTTGCCGATGCCCGCGGCGGCCAGATACATGGCGATGGGCGAGCCGAGGCCGCCCGCGCCGATGCACAGGACGCTGGTGGCTTTGATCTTCTTTTGCCCGGCCAGACCGACTTCCGGCAGGATCAAATGCCGCGAGTAACGGCGGATTTCTTCATTGCTCAATTGCATAAATCAATTTCGGTTCGCCCCTCGCCCACTCGATGGGGCACGGGAGGTGTAACCTCGAATTCAAACGGATTCGAGTGTGTCAGCGTAGGGGAGATGGCGAAGAAATCAAGCCGGGCAATTTGAAGCCGACAATTGCCAAAAACGGTGAAGTCCCGAGAACCAGCCGCTTTTAACCTGCCCAAGCGACGATATCCCGCTGGGAATTTTCATGAGCGACCGCAGACTGGCATTCGTTTATTCGCCGGAGATTGAGGGGTTGACCTACCCGCCGGATTGCCCGTTCAAGACCCAGCGCGCGGGTTTGACGCGCCAAAAGCTGATTTCGTTCGGGTTGCTCGGCGGGGAGGGGTGTGCGGAAGTTCCCGCCCGCAAGGCTACGCGCGCCGAATTGCAGCAACTGCATGCGCTCCGTTACCTCGACGAACTGGAGCGCGCGGCCGGCGGCGACCTGACGTTGGAGGGATTCAAGATGGGTTTGGGAGGGCCGGACACGCCGGTCTTCCGGGACATGTACGAATACGGCGCGTGGGCGTGTGGCGCGGCATTGACGGCGGCGGATCTTTTGCTCGCGGGCCAGGCGGACATCGCCTTCAATCTGCTCGGCGGTTTCCACCACGCGATGGCGAAGCGCGCGGCGGGCTTCTGCTATCTCAACGACGTGGCGCTCGCGTGTCACCGGCTGGCTGCCGGCTGCAAACGCGTCGTTTATCTGGATGTGGACGCGCATCACGGCGACGGCGTGCAGGAGTTTTTTTACCGGCGCAACGACGTGCTCACGATTTCGATGCACGAGAGCGGCAAGACACTGTTCCCGTGGGGCGGGTTTGAAAACGAGGTCGGCCGCTGGGCGGGGCTGGGCTACAACGTCAACGTTCCCCTGCCCGCCGGCACGTATGATGAAGCTTTCCTGAGCGCGTTCGAGCGCGTGGTGCCGCCCTTGATCGGCGCGTTCGGTCCGGACGTGATCGTGGTGGAGCTGGGGCTGGACACGCTGGCGGGGGATCCGCTCACGCATCTGCTCATGACGAACAACGTGGTGGTGGAGCTGCTGCAACGGCTGATGAGTTTTCAACGGCCGCTGCTGGTGGCCGGCGGCGGGGGCTACCACGTGGAACACACCGTGCGCGGCTGGGCGCTGGCGTGGCGTACCTGCCTCGGTGGGGGCGATGAGGACGTTTACAGTCTCGGCCTCGGGGGGGTGATGCTCGGCAACACGGACTGGGCCGGCGGTTTGCGCGACCGTGAATTGCCCATCACGGCGGAACAGCGCGCGGCGGTCGAGCCGGAATTGAACGCAACGATTGATCGCGTGATGCACAATGTTTTCCGGCATCATGGCCTGGCCGCGCCGGGCAGTGAAAACCGGGCTGCCGTTGCGGGTGGTTGACAACCGCGCGCGAATTTGACGAAATGAAACCACTAATCCTGAGAACCAATACAGCGTTATGACAGAACAAAGCAAAACCGTCTCCACCAGCTCGCTCATGCAGGAAACCCGCACCTTCCCGCCGCCGGCGGACGCGGTGAAGCGCGCCTACCTCAATGCCGAACAATACAAAGCGATGTACGAGCGCTCGATCAAGGACTCCGACGCGTTCTGGCTTGAGCAGTGCGGCACGCTGGACTGGTTCAAAAAGCCGGCCGTCGCGCGCAGATACACTTGGGACACCGCCGGGCGCAAAATCCAGCACACCTGGTTCGAGGACGGCCAGCTCAACGTCACCGTCAACTGCCTCGACCGTCATCTGAAGGACGGCAAGGCCGACAAGGTCGCCCTCATCTGGCAGGGCGAACCGGAAAACGACGTCATCAAGATGACGTACAAACAACTCCATGCCGAAGTTTGCAAGTTCGCCAACGTCCTGAAATCGCTCGGCGTCAAGAAAGGCGACCGCGTCGCCATTTATCTGCCGATGATTCTGGAGCTGCCCATCGCCATGCTGGCGTGCGCGCGCATCGGCGCGATCCACTCCATCGTGTTCGGCGGTTTCAGCGCGGACGCGCTGGCCGGGCGCATCACCGATTCGACCTGCAAGATTTTGATCACGGCCAACGTCGGCTTGCGCGCCGGGAAGAACATTTTGCTCAAAACGATCGCCGACGAGGCGCTCAAGCAATGCCCCAGCATCGAAAAGGTCGTCGTCGTAAAACGCAACGACGCGGCCTGCAACATCACCGCCGGGCGCGACCTGTGGTGGCATGATCTGATGGCGAAGGCTGGCACTGAGTGTGCGCCCGAGGTGTTGAAGGCCGAAGACGTCCTGTTCATGCTTTACACCTCCGGCTCGACGGGAAAACCCAAAGGCGTCGTCCACACCACCGCCGGCTACCTGCTTCACGCCGCGCTCACGCACAAATACATCTTCGACGTGCATGAGGACGACATCTATTGGTGCACCGCGGATATCGGCTGGGTCACGGGCCACAGCTACATCGTTTACGGCCCGCTGTGCAACGGCGCGACGAGCGTGATGTTCGAGGGCGTGCCCACGTTTCCGGACGCGGGACGCTTCTGGCACATCGTGCAGAAGTTCAAATGCACCGTGTTCTACACCGCGCCCACGGCCATTCGTTCATTGATCCGGCTCGGCGAAGAGTGGCCGAACAAATACGACATGAGTTCATTGCGGACGCTCGGCTCGGTGGGTGAACCGATCAATCCGGAAGCGTGGATCTGGTATCATCGCGTCATCGGCAAAGGCAAATGCCCCATTGTGGACACGTGGTGGCAGACCGAAACCGGCGGCATCCTCATCACGCCGTTGCCCGGCGCGCACACGCTCAAACCCGGCAGCGCCAGCCGCGCCTTCTTCGGCGTCGAACCGGTGGTCCTGCGCGACGACGGCACGCCCTGCTCGCCCAACGAAGGCGGCAAGTTGTGCATCAAGAAACCGTGGCCCGGCATGATGCGCACCACCTGGGGCGACCACGACCGGTTCATTGACACGTATTTCACGATGTACAAGGACATCTATTTCACCGGCGACGGCTGCCGGATTGACGAAGACGGCGACTACTGGCTGATGGGCCGCATTGACGACGTGGTGAATGTTTCCGGCCACCGCATCGGCACGGCGGAAGTTGAAAGCGCGCTGGTCAGCCATCCGAAAGTTTCCGAAGCCGCTGTGGCGCCCATGCCGCACGACATCAAGGGGCAGGGTCTCTACGCCTTTGTGACGTTGAAAGACGGCGTGAAGGAAAGCGACGAACTCAAGAAAGAACTCGTGGCCCATGTGCGCAAGGAAATCGGGCCGATCGCCGCGCCGGACAAGATCCAATTCGCGCCCGGCCTGCCCAAGACGCGTTCGGGCAAAATCATGCGCCGCATCCTGCGCAAGATTGCCGAGAACGCCGTGGATCAGATTGGCGACACGACCACGCTGGCTGATCCGCACGTGGTGGAAGTGCTCGTTCAGGGCAAGCAGTAGCGGAGCGATTTCCCGCTCCGAAAAGGGGCAGAGGGGAAAAGGTGAAGAGGGGCGCTTTGCTCCCGCCTCCCTTTCTCCTCTGCTCGCTTTCGGCCACGGCGTCTGTAGCGGCGGGCGTCCCGCCTGCCGTAGAGCCGGCGCGTCCCGCCCGGCGGACAAGGCTCACACTGAACAAAGCCTTCGGAATTTCCCTGAGACTCTGAGAATTCGGACGGCGCTTCCGGGCGGCGGGACGCCCGCCCTCTACGGCAGGCGGAGACGCCCGCCGCTACCGCGCCATTCCGCACTTGTCGCTCAACTGCCATCCTGTCAGGCTTTCGCTCATGCCCAAACCCGATGACCTGCCCAACCCGCTGGTTTCCGGGTTGCATTTCCGCGGACAACTGCCGCATCTGAAAAAGGAAGGCGCGGTTGATTTCGTCACGTTCCGGCTGGATGATTCTTTGCCTGCTCACGAAGTCGTCCGGCTCAAACACGAGCGCGAGGTCATCATCGAGCAGGCCGCGCCGGCAGGAGTCCGCTCACCTGGCACGAGGAGCAACAGTTGCTCGCGTGGTATTGCGACAAAGTCGAGGCGTTGCTCGACGCTGGACACGGCGCCTGTTGGATGAGCAAGCCCGAGATTGCTGATCTGGTGGGCAACGCGTTGAAATTCTTCGACACTCAACGGTATGAACTTCGCGCCTGGGTCGTGATGCCCAATCACGTTCACGTTGTTGTCTGGCCGATGCCGAGCCACACGTTGAGCGAAATCTTGCACAGTTGGAAATCCTTTACCAGCAAGGCGGCGAACAAGCTGCTTCACCACCCTGGTGAAACCTTCTGGCAAAGGGAATCGTTTGATCACTGGATTCGCGACGATGCCGAACATGCGCGGTTGACGGCCTACGTGGAGAACAATCCCGTGAAGGCGCGACTCTGCAGGTGCCCGGAAGATTGGAAGTTGAGCAGCGCCCACGAGCGGGCGCGGCGCTGATGTAGCGGCGGACGTCTCGTCTGCCGTATAGCCGGCGCGTCCCGCCCGGCGGAAATGGCTCACGAATTCAACAAAGCCACCGGAATTTCCTGAGTCTCCGAAAATTCGGACGGCCATTCCGGGTGGCGGGACGCGCGCCCTCTACGGCAGACGGGACGTCCGCCGCTACATCAATGCCCGTGCTGGTGTTCCTGAATGTATTCCTGCTTCAAGCCGAGTTGCTCCGGCGCGTGCAGGACGAGCATCTTCATGCGAATGTCCGATGGGATGTCTTTCCGCGTCAGCTTGGAAACCACCACCATCAGCGTGATCGCCAGCGGCACGGTCCAGATGGCGGGTTGTTCGCACAGGATGCGCAAAAGCGGGTGCGCCGCCCAGAACGCATCCAACGGCAGCCATTTCAAATCGCTGAAGCTCGTGAGCGAAATGCCGATCAACGCTAGGCAACCGCCGGTCAACATGCCGGCCGCAGCACCTTTCATCGTCATCCCGCGCCACCAGGCGCTCATGAACAGCAGCGGGAAATAACTCGCCGCCGCGATGGCGAACGCCTGGCCCACCATGAAATTGATCTGCAACGGCTCGACAAACGACCCGGCAATGATCGCGCCGGTGCCCAGCAACACCGCGCCGATGCGGAACATTCTCATGCGTTGTTCCGGCGTGGACTTGGGCCGCAACATTCGCCCATAAACGTCGTGGGCCAATGCGCCGGTCATGGAAACGAGCAAGCCGCTGAACGTGCTCATGAACGCCGCGAACGCCCCGGCGCAGGTGATGCCGCTCAGGATGCTGCCCCAGGGAAAACGGTTCTTCCCACTCACCGGCTCACCGGCTGACCCACTCACGTCTCCGCCGGGTGAGCCGGTGAGTGGGTGAGTGGGTGAGTCAGAGTTCAGGATGCGCGGCAGCTCCAGCACCACCTTGTCCGTGCCCTTCGCCCCCACGCCGGCGTAAAGCTCCGGCAACAGGTTGCGCCCCATCACGCCAAACACGGGCGGGAAGACGTAGAAGATGCCGATGAGAATCATCACCCACATGGTCGTGCGCTTGGCGGCGACGCCGTCGGGGTTGGTGTAGAAGCGCACGAGGATGTGCGGCAATCCCGCCGTGCCGCAGACCAGCGCGATGATGAGCGAGTAGGTGTAGAGGAGTGAATACGGCTTTGCGGCTTCGCCAGTAATTCCAGCGGCCTTGGCGGCTTTGGTCGTGAGCGGGCCGAAGGGAGAAAGCCAAGTGGAATCGGCAGGGGCTTTTTCGGGAAGGGGATTGCGATCTGATTGATTGAGCAGACCAGTTCGCGCATAGAGTTCAACCTTTCCTTCTGGGAGCACAAATCGCGTGCTATTGGGGCCAGCTACGATGACACAAAGGTTGGTTCGAACCGGCAACGCCCCATCCGCCGCTACAATACCATTCGTGATGAGCGCGTTCTCAGCAGCTCTTTGCCACGCCGACGTTGAGATCTTGCCAGGGAATTGAATCCAAATGCCGTGATTGCGGTCGTCGTTTTCGAGTTCGAGCAACTCGTAAGCGACCAATAGTTTATCACCGGATTGCGCACTGATACGCGAGAAGATTTCGTCGGCCCACACCGCCCATGCAGCGGCGCTCTCAACGCTCGATCCGCCCAGGACTTTCCCCCTCATTAGTAGCCAGTGGTGACGTAGCCGATCCGACAAAGAAACGCCCGCCAACGACTCTCTAAGTTGCCGGCGGGCATCAAATTCAATCAGGCCTAAAATTCCCGCGGGCGTCCGAACAGCCTGGTGGGATCGCAATCCGGCCAATCCAATTTCATCGTAAAGTGATTTGAGCTTCGGATACTTGGGGGTGGGGACGACAATCAAATGATTGGTTGACTCGATGAAGGAAAACCCAGCCTTCTCAAATCCGGCCCGAAACCAATCGATTGGGGAATTATTCGAACGGGCGTAATCAGCGGAAAAATCAAACTGTTCGGGAAACCGGCTTTGACCTGTGAGGTAAACCCAGTGTTGGCGTGAATCGTTTTTGGCAAGGAGGTCCAGAACGAGCCTCGCACTGATTTTTACGTCATTGGCGGACAGTTCTTGGAACGGCGTGTTTAGGAAAGCAAGATCAGCCTGTTCGGGCGAGTTCGGAGGTGTTTTCTCAAGCCGTGCTAGCTTTTCGTTAACCAGTCGTTTTGACCAGCCATCTAGGGAGATGCCGGCTCCGAGAAAATGGTTCGTGGTGTTGATATACTCATGTCTTGACGAAGACTCGTAGGGATTTGCCCAATTCACCCCGAGTTGTTTCCCATAATCCCCATACACCGCCATGAGCACGAAGATGGGCACGGAGATGGCGAACATCTTGGCCCAGTATTGAAACGCCTGCACCAGCGTGATGCCTTTCATGCCGCCGAGCGCGACGTTGAGCGTGATGACCGCGCCCACCAGCACCACGCCCGCCCAATACGGCAGCCCGGGGAAAATGTAGGCCAGCGTCGTCCCCGCGCCTTTCATCTGCGGCATCGTGTAGAAAAAGCCGATGAACAACACGAATACCACGGCAATCTTGCGGAACACCGGCGAGTCGTAGCGGCCCTCGGCAAAATCCGGAATCGTGTACGCCCCGAACCGTCGCAGCGGCCCGGCGATGAACAGCAGCAGAAACAAGTAGCCGCACGCGTAACAGACCGGATACCACAACGCGTCGTAACCGCTCGACATCACCATGCCGGCCACGCCCATGAAGCTGGCGGCGCTCAGGTATTCGCCCGAGATGGCGCTGGCGTTCCACCCCACGCTCACGCTGCGACCGGCGACGAAGAAATCGCTGGCCGTCCGGGACTTCTTCGCCGACCAAAAGCCCATCCAGATCGTCGCGATCACGGTGAGGGCGCTGAAGCTGAGGATCCAGGGGTCAATTTGCATCGTGAGTGGGTGGGTCGGTGAGTCGGTGAGTGGGAAGGGGTCAGCGGGCGTTTCGAGATTTGCGGAGAACCCAACGCTCAGGTTCGTTGCCCATCTTGACGAGCTTGCCGATGGCGCGATCACATTCGCGGAAAAGTTTCTGGCCTTCTTTGCGATCCAGATACTCGCATTTCACCGCATACTCGAGCCAGGTTTGGGTTTCGGCGGCTTCCCCTTCGGCTTCGTTGAGCTTATTGACAAACACGGCTTCATATTTCCTGCGGCGCCAGGCTTCGGCAAGCAACGCCGAAACCGCTCGCGATGCCCGGCGAATTTGATCCGTGAGCGAATACATTTCCTCCTTCGGCCACGACTTCGAGGCGCGGAAGATTGCCATGGAGGTTTCGACCGACAGTTTGTAAACGTCGAGTTCCCAATGATGCTGGATCAATTTCATATTGAATACTGATTAGCTATTGTCTTGTCCCACTCACCGACTCACCGGCTAACCCACTCACGTCTTCTCCCCTTTTCTCCTCTGCTACGACTTCCTTCACTTCCTCTTCCTCCAGCGCAATCGAACGGCGGATGAAGTAATACGCAATGGCCCACACCGCCGGGAAGAAACCGATTCCCAGCAAGAACCACGTCAGCGTAAAACCGCCGAATACCCGCGTAGCCATGAGTTCCGGGAAGAAATAATTCGCCAGCGGCAGGCCCAGCAGCACGACGAGGAACGCCAGCGCGCAGGCGATGGAGAGCTTGAGTTGTTTGCGCATCAGCGAGTGCAGGAACTCCTCGCTGTGCATATCCAGCTTGTGGTTCGGCCGGTCTTGCATGTGGTCACGCTTCGTTTACCAGAAATCCGGCGGCGACGGCAACTGCTGAATCTTTGAAGATGGAGACGCGCGGCGGTCTCCGCCCAGCACGCCGATGAGCGGTCGCAGCCACGCACTGTTCCTGGCGTCGGAGCAACGTTCAGTGAGACGCGGAGATGGGAAGCCCCGCCAACGCGCGGGCAAGGACGCCCGTGTTACCGCGTAGCGCAGGCTTCCCAGCCTGCGGGTTGCGGTGGCATCCGTGCCGCCAGTTTCGGGTTCTCACTCGCCGGCTCGCGACGACTGGAACGGCTGGAAATCGCCCCAAGAACGATGCATGGTCGCTCCTGTTAACGACCAATATGGCAGACGCTATTTGACATAACGTCGGCTATATCGGACACCCGGAGCGCTGTGGAATTGTTGACCAGTTCGCGGAAGGCGGTGTCCGAACCGTTCCGGCGGTATTCGGCGAACAGTTGTTGGCTGTCGGTCATCTTCAATCACCAATAGAAACCCGCCGTAGGATCAAACCGAACAAAACAATTTGGGTAAAATGACGAAAGGCACGCGCGCCTGTCGGCTGCGGCGGGGACCGCCGCGCGCCGAAACCCGGGCACGGCAATCCATGTCGTTACTTTGCCAAGATAGGTGAGGGCTTTTTGATGGTGCAATTCTAGGATGGTTTCCTGCGGACTAGGCCGAGGCGGCCTGCCGCCGCGCTGTTGGCGTTGAATCGAATTTCTGGCGAAACTGATCGAAAACAGAAACTCAACCATAGAAGAACCCCCGGCTTATGGCTCAACCGACAACCATCGAGGCGCAAACAACCCAACCCGGTCCCACGCCACAACCGTTGCCATCGAATCGCGGCTGGACGGTGACCTTCGCCGGATTGGGCATCAATCTCGCCCTCGGTGTGCTTTACACCTGGAGCATGTTCAAGGGCGCCATCGAAAAGGAATTCGGCTGGCAAGGCTCGCAACTCAATGATCCTTACGCGCTTTGCTGTCTCGTGTTCGCCTTCGCGATGATTCTCGCGGGGCGTTGCCAGGACAAGTTCGGCCCGCGGCTCACGGCGTCCATCGGCGGGCTACTGGTCGGAATCGGGATGGTGCTGGTTTCCACCACGAGCAGTTACGCGGTGTGGCTGCTGGGCTTCGGCGTGTTGGTGGGCATTGGCATTGGCTTCGGCTATTCCTCCGCCACGCCGCCGGCATTGAAATGGTTTCCGCCCTCGAAGACGGGGTTGATTGCCGGCCTCGTCGTCGCGGGCTTCGGGCTGGCGCCGGTTTATCTCGCGCCCACGTCGCAACTGCTGCTCACACATTTCGGGCTGCAAAAATCCATGCTCGCGTTCGGCCTGGCGTTCGTGGTGATCGTGTGCGGGTTGGCGCAACTGCTGGTGAACCCGCCGGCCGGTTACGTGGCAGGGGCCAAGCCGGCCACCGCCGGGGCCGCAACCAAACCCGCCGCGGCCATCAACGTGTCGCCCGGTCAAATTCTTCGCTCGCCGCTGTTCTACCTGCTCTGGACGATTTACTTCATCGGCGCGGGCGCGGGCTTGATGGTGATCAGCAGCGTCAGCGGCATGGCGAAGAAAAGCATGGGCGACATGGCGTTCCTCGCCGTGGCGGTCATGGCGATCGGCAACGCCGGGGGACGCATCCTCGCGGGCACGTTGTCTGACAAGATCGGCCGGCGGTGGACGTTGTGCCTGGTGCTGTTGATTCAGGCCGTGCTGATGTTCATCGCCATTCCGGTGACCGGCTCGAAGGAGATGACGGCGGTGATCATCGTGCTGGTGGCGGCGATGATCGGGGCCAACTACGGCGCGAACTTGGCGTTGTTTCCGTCGTACGCGAAGGATCTCTGGGGCTTGAAAAGCTTTGGCGTGAATTACGGGATACTGTTCACGGCCTGGGGGGTGGGCGGGCTGGTGCTGCCGCGCTTGCAGCAAATGCTCACGGCCCGGAGCGGCGGGAGTTACACGTCATCCTTCATCACAGCCGGCGTGTTGCTGGTGGTGGGCGCGGCGTTGACGTTTTTGATCAGGCCGCCCGCGACGAAGGCGCAGGGTTGATCGGGTTTGGGCAAGCAAACGGGAAAGGGTTGTGGAACTGATGGCGGGGAGACGTATATGGGCACGATGTTGAGGCGGCAAGCGGGTTGGAAGCGGGTGTGGCAGTGGCTGGGGCTGGGCGGCATCATGGCGGTCGCGCCGCTCGGTCAGGCCCAGGGCTGGACGTTGGCAACGAATCTGACGTTGAAGGCGGATCTCACCTTGAAGGAAACCTTCGACAGCAATGTGTACCTGCAAGACCATCACCCCGATCCCACCGTGGCCAACGCGGTCCAGCCCTATCAGGAATCCATGGTCACTTCGGTGACGCCGAAGCTGGCGCTGGATTGGAAGCCGATGCCGGAGTTCAACTTCGCCATGTCCTACGCACCAGAGGTGGTCACCTACCACGCGGAGTCCAGCGAGAGCCACACGGCGCATCGCGCGGCGGCCACGTTTTCCGGCAAGGTGGGGATTGTGCAATGGGAGCAGTTCAACACGCTCACGTGGATTGACGGCAGCCGGGAGGGATTGACGTTTGGCATCCGCAACAACGCGGGGCAACTGGTGGGCGCGCCGTCCATTGGTGGCATCCCCATCCGCGACCGCCGGGCGGCGCTGATTTATCGCAATGGTTTCCGGGCGTTTCATCCGCACGGCGACTTTTTCTTCCGGCCCGTGGCCTGGTCCTACGTGCACGATTTTCAAACCAAACTGCGCAACCAGCCGGGCTATCAGAATTACGTGGATCGGAACGATTTTACCGCGGGCACGGACATCGGCTACAAGGCGTTCACGGAAGGCTATCTGGTGATGGGTTACCGCTACGGTTTTCAACAGGAACCTTCCTATCCCTGGTCGGACATCCACTATTCCAATGATTACCACCGGCTGTTGTTCGGCTTCGAGGGCAAGGTCACCGACTGGCTGAAAGTCTATGGTTTGATCGGGCCGGACTTCCGCGACTTCAACCACGAGACCGCGCCCGGTTTTGACGACAATTACACCACGCTTTACTACGACGCCACCGCCGTCGTGACGCTTTCGAAAACCGACACGATTAATCTCCTGGCGCGCCAATTCGAGCAGCCGGCCTTCGGCGCACCGTCCGTGTACAAGGACATCACTTGGGAAATTCAGTGGCGGCATCAGTTCAGCCCGAAGTTGGCCACGACGACCGGTTTCCGGGCGTACGGCGGCGACTGGCTGGAGCCGGTCCAGCGCGATGACTGGATTTACACCTCCAGCGCCGGCCTGGTGTACACCTTCACCAAGCAACTCACCGGCGAACTCAGTTACAGTTATGACTGGACGGAAAGCCGCATTCCGGACACCGAAGGGCGGGAATTTTCGCGACACCTGGTCTCGCTGGCGGTGAAGTACGCGTTTTGACGCGATTATCCGGGCCGACAAGGCGATAAGGCCGGCGGCAATTTGCATCGAATTTACTTCCGTTGGCCCTGTCCCTTTGCTAGAAAAGCAACCTGTGCGTAGCGTTTATTTGATAGGAATTGGACTTTGCCTGTGCGGTTTGCTGCTCGGGCGTGCTTCCGCGGTGACGTATGAACTTACCGACGGCCAGACGGTCAGCGGGGACGTTGTCTCGTACAACGAAAACGGACTGCAACTCAATGTCGGCGGTGGCAAATACGAACGAATCGAGTGGACCAAATTCTCCCAAGCCGACCTCAAGACGCTGAAGGAAAACCCGAAAATCGCCGCGTACGTCGAGCCGTTCATTGAAATCCCGCGGTCCGAACGAATCAAGAAGACCGCTGTGCAGATCAAGCCGCCCGAACGGTTGGATCGCCCGCCGAAGGGATCGTTGATCGGCGCGTTGTTTGGTTCCTCGGTGGGTTTGTTCACGTTGTTTATCATCTACGCGGCCAATATTTACGCCGGGTACCAGGTCGCCGTGATTCGCGCCTACCCGCCAGGATTGGTTTGCGGGGTGGCCGCGGTGGTGCCGTTGATCGGGCCGATTGTATTTTTGTGCCTGCCGACCCGGATCATCAGCGCGGAGGAATACCGGCCGGGCGAATCGCGCGGCGCCGCCCACGCGGCGGCGGTCGAAGCGGCGCAAACCGAGCCGACAGCCGAGGGCGGCACGGCTTATCCGCCGCCCGAAGCCGCCGTGGAAGCGAAGCCCGCCCTGCCGCAAACGCAGGTATTCCAACGCGGCAAGTTCACCTTCAACCGGCGTTTCCTCGAAACCAAGTTCGCCGGCTTCTTTGGACTTGTGCGACGCGATCCGGAAAAGGACATGGTTTTGTGGTTCAAGACCGCCCGCGGCGAATACGTGGCCACGCGCATCACGCGCATCGCCGCCAATGACCTGCACATCGAAGTCCGCAAAGGCGCGGCTTCACAGGAGGTCGCCATCAATTTCACCGAGATCCAGGAAATCCACTTGAAACACAAAGACGCACCGTAAGTCTCGAGCCTTGAGTCTGAAGTCGTTCGAGCCGCACCTTGAATGACCGGCCGGATCGGACTCAAGTGACCTTGGACTTTCAATCACCAGACTTGGCCATGAAATACCGCACCATCCTGTTGTTCGGCGCGCCCGGTTCGGGCAAGGGCACGCAAGGCAAAATCCTCGGCACCATCCCCAATTTTTTCCATTGCGCGTGTGGCGACGTTTTTCGGTCGGCGAAGGCGGACAGCCCGCTGGGACGGATTTTTCTGGAGTATTCGAGCCGGGGCCAGCTCGTGCCCGACGAACCCACGGTCGAACTCTGGCGCGAATTCATCCATAATTGTGAACGCACCGGACGCTTCCGTTCGGAGCGGGACACGCTCGTGCTCGATGGCATTCCGCGCAACGTGCACCAGGCCGATATGCTCGCCGACACGCTGGATGTGATTGCGATGGTTTATCTGCATTGCCGGGACATGGAGGCGTTGGTCGAGCGGCTGCAAAAGCGCGCGCTCAAGGAAAACCGCCTTGATGACGCAAACGTCGAAGTAATCCGGGATCGGTTGAAGATCTACGACAAAGAGAGCAAGCCCGTCCTGAAGTTTTACGGCCGGAAGTTGCTCCATCGGGTGGACTCGACCAAGCCGCCCGTCAAAGTGCTGCGCGATGTGCTCCGGATTGTGGAAAAGGTAACGGCGTGAGCCGCCGCGGCTCGAAGTTCAAAGCTCAAGGGAAGCACCCGCGTTCCGGTTCGGATTCTGAAACTTCCCTTGAACGTTGAATGTTGAACCCACCCTTGCGCATCATCTTCATGGGCACGCCAGAGCTGGCGGCGACGATTCTCGAAGCGCTGCGGCGCGAACCGGCTTTCGACCTCGTGGGCGTTGTTACGCAGCCCGACCGCCCCAGGGGCCGCAACCTCCAGCTCCAGCCGTCGCCGGTGAAAGCGGTTGCGGCGCGCGCGGGCTTGCCGCTGCTGCAACCGGAGAAAGCGCGGGACGAAAGGTTCATCGCCGAACTGCGGCGCTGGCAGCCCGATTTGATAGCGGTGGCGGCGTTCGGACAAATCCTGCCGCAGAGCATTTTGGCACTGCCGCGGTACGGTTGTTTGAACGTCCACACCTCGCTGCTGCCAAAGTATCGCGGCGCCGCACCCATCCAATGGGCCATGCTGAACGACGAGCCCGACACCGGAGTCACCATCATGAAGATGGACGCGGGCCTGGACACGGGCGACATCGTTACGCAGGCGACCACCCCGGTTCGTCCGGAGGACACTGCCGAAACGCTGCATGACCGGCTGGCCGAAATCGGCGCGGCACTCTTGGTGCGGACGATCCCGGATTATGTGGCCGGAAAAATCCAGCCGCTTCCGCAACGGTCGGACCGGGCGTCGTATGCGCCAAAGATCAAAAAGGAACATGGGCACATTGACTGGCACTCGCCCGCGCGTGCCCTCTGGAATCGCGTCCGCGCCTTCACACCCTGGCCGGGCGCTTTCACGTTTCTGACCGGTGAGAGCTCCGGCACGCCGCAACTATTAAAAATCTGGGAGGCCGAAGTGGTTTCGGGAAGTGGCGCGCCCGGCGAGGTGCTGCGCGCAGACAAAACGGGTCTGGTGATTGGTTGCGGCACCGGTGCCTTGCGGGTGACCGCGTTGCAACGCGAAGGCGGTCGCCGGATGTCCGCCCAGGAGTTTCTGGCGGGTCACCTGCTGAAGGTCGGAGAAAGACCTTTTGCCAGGTAGCCTGTCAGTTCCGATTCCCGGGTTGCACGGAACTGTTTGTCCAACGTCCAGACACACGGGATGATGGGCTGACCACGTTTTCATCGTTCAAGGCTGCATCGTCAGGCGGAATTTTTTTCCAGGTAGCTTTTTCCCGCCTTGCAGTGAGGACAAGCTGCCGGGTTGAACCGCTTCCGATGACCTGAATTAAAAGGCTAAAATCCAACGTGTTACGCGCAGCCAAGGCTTATCCCTCTTGACCTAACCGGACCGCCTGCCATGGGAATATTTTCCCATAGTGGCCTTTTCCCTGCTTAACGACCGCTTCGAACCGGGAAGCCTTTGTATTGTGCAAGTAGAGAGGACGAAAGGCAGGTCCCGGGTTAAAACCCAAGCGCTCCACATAACAGTAGCGTACATGAATGCGACATCCGTCCGCTCAGCGGACCTTCGTTGCGACCCGAGCACGTCGCCAGAAATTTTAAAAACCTTGCGCCGTCCACGCGGTGGCAACGCGAGGTGGCAATTCCCGCCGGCATGGTTGGCAGCGACCATTGGCGCGCTCGGATTGTTCACGCCGCTCGTCCGGGCGGCGACGCTCGTTCACGATTTTTACCTCCCCATGCCGGAAGCCCAGATCAAGCAAACGTTTGATGCGCTTGAAACCGGCGTGGGCACGACTTTGGACTCCACATTCGCGGTGGTCGTCACCGGCGACGGCACGGTGATTTGCTATGATCAGTGGGAGGACGGTTATGAAATTGACCTTGCCCACCCCGCCCAGGCCTCCACGCAGATCTGGGGTGACGGCAACAATCTCAACGGCATCCCGCCCGGTTTCGCCAACGATCCCTCCGGGCTCCCTGCCGGCACGGCCCTTACCTTGCGCAATCTTATCCCGCTGCCGCGCAATCCCTCCAATCTTTTGTTTGACGGACGTGATCGCGTGTCCGCGACCAAAGCGCTGGTGATTTCGCGCATGACTTGGCCCACGGCGCCCGGCTCGGTGCTGGCCGACGCAATTCAAGTTTCCGCCACAATTGACTGGGGTACGAACTACATCAGCCCGGTGGGCCAGGACCTGACCAATGCGATGTTTCAATATGTCGCGTTGTTTGCCATGGCGGGGGCGGACAACACTTCCGTGACGATTGACACCGACGGCGCCGGCCCAACCGCGCCGACCGCGGTGGTTCTGAATCGCGGGGAATCCTACCTCGTCAACGGCGGCATCAAGAAAGGCGCGAGCGTCACCGCGACAAAACCCATCCAGGCTTCCCTGGTCGTGGGCAAGAAAGGCGCGCGTTACGCGTCGGACTGGTTTGGTTTGGTGCCCGTGAGTGATTGGGGGGCGAGTTACGCGACCCCGGTGCCCACTCCCAACAGCGGCAATTCCACTTACGTTTATCTTTACAATCCGGGCAACTCCAACCTCACGGTGAATTACGCGACGCGCGTGAGCAGCGGCAGTTTTGCCGTGGCGAGCAACGGCGTTTATCAATTTCTCATGCCGAAAAGTTCCGGCGCCCAGTTCACCAGCGTCGGCGGCGGCGCGATGTTTGCCGTATCCACAGTCGCCGCCAATCCCGGCAACGAAGCGCCCTACGATTGGGGTTTCACCTTGCTGCCGACCGACAATCTGACGACGGAAGCCGTCGTAGGTCTGGGTTTGGGCAGCAGTGACAACACGCAAAACGGCAGTCCGGTGTGGGTCAGTCCGCTGGCGGCCACGCGCCTTTACGTGGATTACAAGGGCGACCGCGCCGGGCCGCTCACCGATCCGAACGGCGGCAAGTACGACACGAACTTCGACCTGGTCGCGTTGCAATCGCAAAAGATTTACGATCCGACGAGCACCAACAAGAGCCAGACCGGCATGCGGGTTTACACGGTCAACGGCACATACTTCAGCACCGCGTGGGGCGAGGACGCGGACGTGGCCGCTTCCGGCAATCCGTACATTGATGCCGGCACGACTGTGTTGCCGTTCCCGACGCCGACACTGGCGAAGAACTCCACCATCGTTAACGACACCAATCCGCCGGGCTTGAGCATTGGCGACACGCTGGAATACACCATCCAACTCGACAACAAGGGATTGCTGCCGCTGGGCAACACGCTCGTCATTGACACGCTTCCGACCAATATCGTGTATGTACCCAACACCACTTCGCTGGATGGCAGCCCGCTGCCCGACAGCGTGTCCGGCACGCCGTTCCCGCTTGATGCGCCGGGCTATACCATCCCGGTCATTCTTCGCGCCGGTACCAGCTTTTTTAAATTCCGGGCTACGATTATTGCGGCGGGCGCCATCACCAACACCGTCAACGCCGTGGGTTACAACTTGATTGCGGCTAACGTCGTTGCTCCGCCTTTGACCAATGGCACGCAATGCGGGATCAGTTTCACCGATGCGGGCGGCACGCCTCAGGCCGCGTACTCGGCAGGTGCGAGTATTTACGTCACCGTCACGGACAACGATGCCAACTCCTCGTCCAACACGGTGCAAACCATGAGCGTCGTAGTTAGCAATGCGACGCACGGCGATTTTGAATTGGTGACCTTGACCGAAACCGGAACGAACGCCGGCGTTTTCCGCAATTCCAGCGCCTTGCCGTCTTCGCTCTCCGCCGGCCTGGCCCAACAGGACGGCACATTGAATGTGGCGGCGGGCGACTTGCTGACATCTGCCCGGTCGGACACCGTGTACTTTGACTCGTGTAGCGCTTCCGCCGTCGTTTCGACGCCCGCGTTGAACAAAATTCTTTATCTGAGCGATCCCGGCCAGGCGTTGGATCGCGTTGACCCGGTGGCCACCGCTGACGGTACAACTGCCCATAC
>CAYWMD010000061.1:0-37697 GCA_964458575.1 uncultured Bifidobacteriaceae bacterium
CCGGAGGGGCAAACCACTGAGTTCTTCAAATAGTCCGAGATGTCCGCGTAAGCGACGGTGGCGGAGGCATCTTTCTTGAGTTCCAGCGCCCACTGTTGGATGGCGCCGTCAACCTGACGGAGGTTGTTGATACACGCATTTTGCTGCGACGTTGTGCGGGCGCGCACAAAGTTGGGAATCGCGATGGCAGCCAACAGACCGATGATGGCCACGACAATCATGATTTCAACCAGGGTGAAGCCCGACGTGCGGGTGTTGCGGATTTTCATAGTTCTTCTTTTTCTTTCTGTTTCGCGGCGTGAACCTCGCGGCAGGCGGGTTTAACTACGATTACTGTCTTGTTCACTGATTGCCTGTCGCAACCGCCCCTCGAACCAAGCAGCCGAGGTGCCAACGCCGTTCCGGCCCGCGACAACAAAAAAGGCCCGGGAATCTCTCCCGAGCCTCAGGTTCAGACAAAACCCCTGATTATGGTCCGACCGGCAACTTGTGAGTCGCAGGCACTTTCTGGCAGGTCGGCACCTGATTCACAGTTGTGATGGTATAGCTATCGGTGAAGACATTCCCTCCTGAAGGACACGTAACCGAGTTCTTCAGGTAGTCGGAGATGTCTGTGTAAGCGACCGGCGCCGCGGCGTCTTTCTTTTGTTCCAATGCCCACTGTTGGATGGCACCGTCAATTTGACGCAAGTTGTTGATGCAGGCGTTCATCTGCGCAGTCGTGCGGGCTTTCACGAAATTAGGAACCGCGATCGCCGCCAACAGGCCGATAATGGCCACAACGATCATGATTTCCACAAGCGTAAACCCGGCTCGGTGGAGTGCTTTGATCTTCATAACTAGTTTTTCTTTCTTCGGTTGCGGTGTGAACCTTGGCGTCGGACTATGAATGATTATTTCAATTTCGGTTCACAAATTGCCCGGCGCCAACCGCATCCCAAGCTTAACATCCGGCAACCCTGTAGCAACAAATCTAAACGGAAAACCACCACGATTTGCAACGGATGACCCTCCGTAATAGAACGGAAACCAAGTTCGTTACTCATGGCCGTCCGAACTGTACGCACAGACCGCCCTGAAACTGGGACACCCTGACCAATACTTGGACAGGGGCCGGAAACAGCCATTCCACTCGCGGTAACTTCCGCACGAGAGATTCGCGAGCGGGTTCGCATGCTGGACATGTCCAGCCCCGGGTTCAAGGCGACGGCGGCGGCTCATGTCCTCGCCTTGGTCTTCGTTCGCAGGAAAAACCATGCTGTGTAGCTGAGGACGCCACACAACGCGCACCCTTAATGAGTCATGGCGGTCAATGGCCAGAATCGGGGAATCAGGAGACTGGCGATTATCCAGAACAGCACGTTCAACGGCAGACCCACCTTCACGAAGTCTCGAAAATGGTAACCGCCCGCGCCGTACACGAGCGTGTTTGTCTGGTAACCCACCGGGGTCGCAAAACTCGCGGACGCTCCGAGCGTCACCGCGATGATGAACGGTCGCGGGTCAACATTCAAAACACGCGCTGCCTCTATCACGATGGGCGTCAGCAACACCGCCACGGCCGTGTTCGAGAGGAATTCCGTCAAAAGCGACGTCGCCAGATACACGGCTGACAACACCGCCACCGGCCCCAGCCAGCCCGTGCCGCTGATGAGTCCCGCTGCCAAAAAGTTTGCCCCGCCGGTCTTCTCCAGTGCAACCCCCAATGACATCATGCCGAAAAGCATGAACATGATCTTCCAGTTGATGGCGCGGTACGCCTCCTCGATTTTCAAACAACCGGCCAACACCACGCCCACGGCGCCCACCACCGCCGCTACGCTGATCGGCAACACCCGCAGCGCCGCCAGGGTCACCACCGCTGCAATCGCCAGAATCGCCAGCAGCGCTTTGAGCCGTTCGCCGGAGCGACGCACGTCCGTCAACAACAGGAAATTCCGGTCCGCTTGCAGCTTGTGAATCGCCGCCTCCGGCCCTTCCAGCAGCAGCGTGTCGCCAAAGCGCAACTCTACTCGCCCGAAGTATTCCCTCACATTCCGCCCCTGACGGTGCACCGCCAGAATCAGCACGCCGTATCGGCGGCCAAAGTTCATTTCTTCGATGGTCTTGCCGCTGAGTTCCGAGTTTGGGCCGATCACGCTTTCGACGACAACCGCCTTTTGCATCCCGGCGGGGGCCAGGCCCAGTTCCGCATGGGGCAGAATTTCAATGCCCTTCAGGTCCTGGATTTCCATCACGGTGGACAGCACGGTGCTCAGGCGCAAACAGTCGCCTTGCTGCAGCACCACCTCGCTCCAGGGCGGCGTGAGGGTTTCATGGCCGCGCGTGATTTCCAAAATCCGCGCATTCGGCAGCGATTTCAACGGCGTGTCGCCCAACCTTCTTCCGATCAACCGCGAACCGGCCACAATCACCGCTTCGGTCAGGAATTGTTTTGACGACGTGGCTTCGAGCAGGGACGCCAACGTGTCGCGTTCCGGCAAAAGCTTTCTCCCCACGGTCAGCAAATACACCAGCCCCACGACCGCCATGATCACACCCATCTTCGTCAGTTCGAACATTCCCAGCGGTGGCTGACCCAGTTTTTCCGCCGTCGCGCTCACCACGAGGTTCGTTGAAGTTCCAATCAATGTGCAGCACCCGCCAAAAATGCTGGCGAACGAAAGCGGCATGAGCAGCTTCGAAGGCTTCAGATTCCGTCGCGCCGCGAGGGCAATCATGATCGGCATGAAAATCACCACGACCGGCGTGTTCAGCATAAACGCCGAGATGAACACGGTGACGGGAAGCATGACCAGCAAGAGCGACAGGTCGGTCGCGCCGCCAAAGCGTTGAAAATGCCGCGCGATCTTTTCAATGGCCCCGGTTCGCTCCAATGCGGCGCTCAATACGAACATGCACGCCACCGTCAGCGGCGCGTCGTTCGAAAACACCTGGAAGGCCTCCGCTGGATTGAGAATGCCCGTCAGCAACAGCGCGCACAACGCCAGCAACGCCACCACATCCAGCGAAAATTTCTCCCACACCATGACGGCGAATGTCACGGCTACCAAAGCCAGCACCAAGCCCATTTCCCACGTCACTTCCCGAGTTTGTCACCGCCTGCCGCCGCCAGCGAGGAAAAAGCAACGAATGCCGGCTTGTTCCCCCGGGGCGCATTCCGTAGTTTCCTCCCCGGCTCGATGAAATTCATCCACAAAGATTTTCTGCTGGAGACGCGCGCGGCCCGACGGCTGTATCATCAATTTGCCGAAGCCGAGCCGATCTTTGATTACCATTGCCACCTGCCACCGCGCGACATTGCCGAGAACCGCCGGTTCAAAAACCTTTTTGAAATCTGGCTCGAAGGCGATCATTACAAGTGGCGCGCCATGCGTTCCAATGGCGTCGCCGAGCGTTTCTGCACCGGCGACGCCGGCCCGTTCGAGAAATTCCAGGCCTGGGCCGCCACCGTGCCGCACACACTGCGCAATCCGCTCTACCACTGGACGCATCTGGAGTTGACGCGCTACTTCGGCATCGGCGAACGGCTTGATAAATCCAGCGCGGCCCGAATCTGGAAGCGCGCCAACCGGCTCCTCGCCGGATCGGAGCTCACGGCGCAAGGCATCCTCAAAAAGTTCAAGGTCACCACCCTTTGCACCACCGACGATCCCACTGACGACCTGAAACATCACCAAGCGATTGCCGCCGCCGGCATCGCCACACGCGTGCTGCCGGCGTTCCGGCCCGACAAGGCGCTTGCGGTAAACCAGCCCGACCAGTTTCGCCAATGGATCAAAAAGCTCGGCGAGGCCGCCAACGTGGACATCAGGAATTTCGCTACGTTCCTCGATGCTTTGCGCTCACGTCACGACTTCTTTCATTCACTCGGCTGCCGGCTCTCCGACCACGGGCTGAACCAGTGCTACGCGGATGTTTGCCCGGACAAGGTGGCGGCGCGCATCTTCAACCGCGCCCTTCGCGGGCAGGCCGCCTCACCGGCGGAACACGGGCAATTCGCCGCGTTTCTCATGCTGTTCTTTGGCCGGCTCGACGCCGGGAAGGGTTGGGTCAAACAACTGCACCTCGGCCCCTTGCGCAGCAACAACACCCGGCTGCTCAAACAACTTGGTCCGGATACAGGTTTCGATTCAATTGGCGATTTTCCGCAAGCCGCCTCGCTGGCGCGTTATCTGGATCGCCTTGACCAGGAGAACGCCCTACCCAAAACCATCATTTACAACATCAACCCCGCGGAGAATTACGTGTTCGGCACAATGATCGGAAATTTTCAGGACGGCACCGTGCCCGGTAAAATTCAATGGGGCTCCGGCTGGTGGTTTCTGGATCAGAAAGAAGGCATGGAATGGCAGCTCAACGCGTTGTCGAACCTCGGCCTGCTTTCGCGCTTTGTCGGGATGGTCACCGATTCGCGTTCGTTCATGTCGTATCCGCGCCACGAGTATTTCCGACGCGTGCTGTGCAATCTCCTTGGCCGCGACGTGGAGAACGGCGAAATCCCCAACGACGACAAACTCCTCGGCCCGATGATCCGCAACATCTGCTACCACAACGCCGAACGTTACTTGGATCTGCCGGGAAGCGTGACCTCCACCAGCCGCAAGAAACCAATCCCAAGCCTGTGACAATTTCGCGAAAGGCGGTTTTCTGCTCGTTGGCGACGGCGTAGCGGCGACCATCTTGGTTGCCGTAGAGGGCGGGCATCTTGCCGCCCGGAAAAATGGCCCGAATGTTTGACGACTCAAGGAATATCCGACGCTTTCGGGTTTGCGTGTGGTTCTTTCCGCCGGGCTGGAAGCCGCGGCTCTACGTCAGCCAGGATGGCTGACGCTACGGCGCACGGCGTAGGCGCGAAGGAGTTGGGCGTCCGATTTGTCCTGCATCTCACCCATTAAACACCCGCCACCGGAAAAATCAGACAAAGTTTTTCAAACACTACGGGTGACGATGTTTCCAGAAAGAAAGGCGAACGCTACGAGATTGATTTATCTCTTGTCAGGGCCACTAAACTTCCATTCGTTATTTGTCTTCATCAGCCTGTATCTTTGCTCAGGCGTTTGTTGGCCGTTACTCGTGGAAATCGAAACCGAGAGCACAACCTCCGAATCCGAGTGATCTTTGCGCCCCAGAATCTGGTAGCCAGTAATCTGGCTCGATCCTTTCGCACTGTCGATCGCCAGTTGGCTATCAGTTTGATTGGCCAGCCTTGTTTCCCAATCTCCTCGAGCTTCAGGAGACAGACTGCCAAGCATTGTATTTTTATCTCCTCTGCTATACGCCCACGTCCATGATTGCAGTGCTGCCTCCGGCGTTGCGTAACCTGCGAATGCCCAAGTTTCTTTTGGAAAATCAGCTTGTGCCCCGGACGGAACTTGCGTTGCCTGTTCGCCGCGAACAGTTGATACCGCCGTGCGGAGCCGAGTATTTTCTTCTTTTAAGTTAGCCATTTCGGACGCTTGCTTGCGGAGCACATTTATTTCACCCCTCAGTCGAAGTAATTCGCTCCTTTCCTTTCGTAGCCTTTCAAACTCGTCATTACTGGCCGCAACTGCATCGCGCTCGCGGGTCAGTTGCTGGATCTGTTCATTCAACAGGGCTTGCTGCTGTCGCAATGTTTCGGCTTGTGTTCGCGCGTTAGATGCTTGGCGGGCTTCATAGATTCCCGTGCCGACGGCGGCGGCGAGGGTGGCGGTAATCAGGGTCTTTTGCAGTGTGGTCATGGCGATTGTTTTGGTTGCGGTGGCAGCGGCGGCGGTGAGGGTTGTGCCGGCAATGGCGGTGGTGGAAAGCGCGGCGGCCAGGCCAACGGGCGCGGATTGAACAGCGTTGACGGAAATGGCGGCGGAGAGGGTTGCGGCGGTCGTCGTGATGCCGCGGCGGACGAGGTCGGCACGGAGTTTTTCCAGCGCGCGGGTGACGCGTTTGCGGGCGGCGTCTTCGTTCGCGCCCAGCGCCTGGCCGACTTCCGCCAAGCTGCGTTGCTCGAAGAAGCGGAGCACCAGCGCGTCGCGGTCATCGTCGCCCAGTTCGTCGAGGGCTGCATCGAGCAGGAGACGGATTTGCGCCCAGTCCGCGTCCGTGGGACTGCGGCGCGTCGGGTCGGAATCGGCTTCGGATAGGATGGAGTTCATTGTGACGGCCTCCTGTTCGCGGGCGGCGCGACGGCGTTCGGTGCGGAGCAATTGCGCGGCGGCGTAGCGCGTGGCGCGGTGCAGCCAGCCGGCCAGCACGACGTTCTCCGGCAGCGAGCGGGCTTTGCGGGCGAGGTCGGTGAAGACCAGTTGGGCCGCGTCTTGCGCGAGGTGCGCGTCACCGCCGGTGCGCCGGAGCGCGGCGGAATAAACGAGGTTCACGTGGCGCGCGACGAGTTCGCCGAAGGCGGCTTCCGAGCCGTCGGCGGCGTAGCGGCGCAGGAGTTGTCGGTCATCGTCCATCGCGTCTCATCTTACTTACAGCCGCCGGGTGGGGAAAGCGGACAAGGAATATGAGTTTAACCACGGATGGACACGGATAAACACGGATGGGAGCGCGGGCTTCAGCCCGCTTCACGCAACGTAGCTGTTTGAGTTCATACGAGCGCAATGGACTGTCGGAAGCTGAAGCGGAATAAATTCCGCGCCCCGCTGGCGGGCGTTTCTTATCAGTGTTCATCCGTTTCATCCGTGGAAAAAATGTCTTCACCACAAACGGTTGCAACGTTTAGGTTGAAGACCGGAAAATGAATGTATGTCACGCGGTAAAATCATTTTGATCACCGGCGCGACGCGCGGCCTGGGCCGGGCGATGGTGGACGAGTTCGCGCGGCTCGGTCACACGGTCGTGGGTTGCGGTCGGTCAACCAAGAACATTGAGCAATTGCAGCGTGGGTTTCAAAAGCCACACGACCTCCACGCCATTGACGTTTCCTCTGATGAGCAGGTGAAATCGTGGGCGGCTGCGGTGCTGACGTCGCATGGCCCGCCGGATTTGCTGCTGAACAACGCCGGTGTCATCAATCGCAACGCGCCGCTGTGGGAAGTGAATGCGTCCGAGTTCAACCAGGTCGTGGATGTAAATCTTAAAGGCGTGGCCAATGTCATCCGCCATTTCGTCCCGGCGATGGTGAAGCGCGGCAGCGGCGTGATCGTGAATTTTAGTTCCGGCTGGGGTCGTTCGACGAGTTCCGAGGTTGCGCCGTATTGCGCGACGAAATGGGCGATTGAAGGATTGACTCAAGCGCTTTCGCAAGAACTTCCCTCCGGCATGGCGGCGATTCCATTGAATCCGGGAATTATTGACACCGATATGTTGCGCAGTTGTTTCGGCGGTTCGGCGGCGTCGTATCCATCGCCGAAAGAATGGGCTGGAATCGCTGTGCCGTTTCTGTTGAAGCTTGGGCCGGGTGATAACGGCAAGCAACTGACCGTGCCGATTCGCCGGGCATTGGAGTAATTGGCCTATGAAAACAAAATGGGGTGTGCTCGTGGTAGTTATGCTGGCAGTTGGTCTTCAAGTTAATCCAGGGGCGGATGCAGACGTTTCAAAATTGGCTGCCGCGAACAACAGCTTCGCTTTCAAACTGCTGAAGCAAGTTGCCTCGGAGCAACCGCGCGCAAGCATTTTCGTTTCGCCTTACAGCGCGGCGACGGCGTTGCAAATGGCCTGCAACGGGGCGGCGGGCCAGACCAAAACGGAAATGCAGCAGGTTTTGGAAACGTCGGGCATTTCGGTCGAGGCGTTGAACGAGGCGGGCAAAGCCGCTGCGGGTTTGCTCAATCCAAAAGACACCAACGTCATTCTCACCACGGCTAATGCGCTTTGGTATCGCCAAGGCACGGCGGTAAAAGCCAGTTTCCTTGAGGCGAATCAGAAATTTTTCTCGTCCACGGTCAAGGCGCTGGATTTTGGCAACGCGCGGGCGGCGGAGGCGGAAATTAATCGGTGGGCCAGCGACCAAACCCACGGGCGAATCAACGGCATCGCCAACGGCATGATTGATCCGGTTTATACGGATTTGGTTCTGGCGAACGCGATTTATTTCAAAGGCAAGTGGCTCGATCCATTCGACGCGAAGCTGACGAAGGAGCGCCTATTTCATCCCGCCGTGGGCGCGGCAAAGAAACTGCCGATGATGGAGCAGGCGAAGAAGTTCACTTACCGTAAGGGTTCGGGCTATCAAGCCGTGCGGTTGCCCTATCTGGGCTACGATTTAGCAGTGTATGTTTTCCTGCCTGACACCGGTTCAAGCCCGGCGAAGCTGCTACAAATCATGAACGGTGACAACTGGCGGCGGGTGACGATGCCGGGTTTCGGTGAGCGTGAGGGCTTGGTGGTGCTGCCCAAGTTCAAACTCGAAAATACTCTGGAACTGAACAAGCCGCTCAAGGCGCTGGGAATGAAAACGGCGTTTCAATCGGACAAAGCGGTTTTTTCAGGAATGTTCAGCGACTCGCATTTTATTTCCGAGGTCCGGCAAAAAGCGTTTGTGGAAGTGAGCGAAGAAGGCACCGAAGCGGCGGCAGTGACAGGCATTCCTGTTCCGCTATCCAGTGCACCTGAACTAAATCCAGCGAAGCCGTTCGAGATGATCGTGGACCGGCCGTTTTTGTTCGCCATCGTGGACGCGCGCAGCGAAATGATTATGTTCATGGGGCTGGTGAACAATTTGTGATGCGTTGCCGGATTGAATTGACGCAGAAGTTTTTCCATTCCAGCCTGTCGCATGGCAGACGCGAGCCAGAAGAAAAAGAAACGCCGGGCGATGATGCTCGGTGTTGGTTTGGATTCCGACGGTCACAAGCGGGTGACTACCGGGCCGAATTTCGCCCTGGTGGGCGGGAGCAAGGACACCCACGAGCACATGACCGAAAAGGCGGTCAAGATCAACGAGAAGCTCAAGGCCCGCGGCAAACAGCTCGAGGAAGTCAGCCACGAAGAGTTTGACGACATTGCGCATGAGGTCGGGCTCAAACGCGCGGACGGGAAGCAGAATTGACTGTTCGGAGGAACGAGTTCTACAAGTCCCTAACTCTTTCTCAGTTGTTCCGATCGAATATGGGACTCGTGGAACTCCTCCCTCCGCGTTTCTTGAATCTTGCCAAAAGTGCAACCGTTCTTGGCCATTCCTTGACGCTGGCGGGCGCAATTCGTAGCCTTCAAACAGTTTCGCGCGACGGATTTGAACAATGCCGACCGATAACCCTTATTTACTAGTTGTGGTGCTGATGGCTTCAGCCATCGGGCTGGCGGTCGGCCCGCTGGCACTGGCCTGGATGTGGGCGAAGAAGTTCTCACCGCCCAAGCCCGGCCCGGACAAGGGCGCGATTTACGAGTGCGGTTTGGAATCCAAGGGCGACGCGTGGATCCAGTTCAAATCCGAATACTACCTTTACGCGATCATCTTTCTCATCTTCGACGTAGAAACGATCTTTCTTCTGCCGTTTGCGGTGGCGTTCACGGGCTTGGGCGTGGGCGCCTTTGTCGCCATGCTGATTTTTCTGCTGCTCCTGGTCGAGGGGCTGGCTTGGGCATGGATGAAAGGCGTGCTCACTTGGAAATAATTTGATCGGACTTTATTGTGATTGACCAAACACTACGCAGCGAACTCCAAAAACAGGGAATTGTCACAACGACCCTCGAAGAACTCTACAACTGGGGGCGCAAGAACTCCCTCTGGCCACTCAGCTTCGGACTGGCCTGTTGCGCCATCGAAATGATCGCGGCTTCGATGGCGCGCTGGGATTTGTCGCGGTTTGGCGCGGAAGTTTTCCGTCCCTCGCCGCGGCAGGCGGATTTGATGATCGTCGCGGGCACGGTCACCAAGAAAATGGCGCCACAGGTGGTGCGCCTTTACAATCAGATGTCCGAGCCGAAATACGTCATCGCCATGGGCGCGTGCGCGATTTCGGGCGGGCCGTTCAAGCAGGGTTACAACGTGCTCAAGGGCATTGACCGTTACATCCCGGTGGACGTGCACATTCCCGGCTGTCCGCCGCGGCCCGAGGCATTGCTGCACGCGTTCATGACGTTGCAGCAACGCATCGCGGAGCAGGAATTGACCGGCCCGAATCGCCCGCGACATTTGGTGGCCGATGCACCGAGCGAATTTCCCATTCCGGAATACGGCGAACACGACTTGGTTCCCACGAAGAATCCCGATGTGTGGCAGCCGCCGACGCTGGTTCGCGGATAACCCGATGGAAACCCTGGAACAAATCAAATCGCGCATCACGCACGCCATGCCGGGTGCGCGTTTGGAAATCATACCCAACGACAGCCCGTCTGGTCAGCGCTCGTTGCTGGTGGACAACGGTCACGCGCTCGCGCTCGCCAAGTGGCTGCGCGAAGATGCGGAGTTGCGTCTGGATTTCTGTTCGAACGTGACCGGCATTGACTGGCCGGAAACGGTCATCAAAACCAAGGTCAAAAAGAAGGTCGTGGTGGATGGCGCGGAAAAGGAAGTTGAGGAAATCATCGAAACCTTGCGCTCCGGTTACCTTGAGGCGGTTTATCATCTCTATTCGATGGAGAAGAAACACGGGCCGTTGATTCTGCGGTTGCGCACCGAAAATCGCGCGGACAAGGCCAGCGTTCCTTCGCTTACGCCCGTCTGGCGCGGCGCGGAGTTTCAAGAACGCGAGGCGTTCGATCTTTACGGTATTATCTTTGATGGCCACCCCGATTTGCGCCGCATCCTCATGTGGGACGAGTTCAAGGATTTTCCGATGCGCAAGGACTACGTTGAGCCGGACGACTACGAATACGAGCCCACGCCGCATGACGAGGTTTTGGAGCGGGCAAAGCAGCATCAGGAGGTGAAGGCATGAGCGCCGTTGCCGAATTGCCGGTGAAAAACTTCGAATTGCTGCCCAAGCCGTCGGGCGATGGCGAATTGCTCGAAGTCTCGATGGGGCCGCAGCACCCTTCGACGCACGGCGTGTTCCGCATGGACGTGGTGCTCGACGGCGAGCGCGTGGTGAAGCTCAAGCCCGTGTTCGGCTACCTGCATCGCAATCACGAGAAAATTGCCGAGGGCACGACGTATCTCGCCTCGATGCCCTACACGGACCGGCTGGATTATTTCTGTTCGATGACGAACAACTGGGCTTACGCATTGGCCGTCGAGAAACTCGCTGGGCTGCAAGTCCCCGAGCGCGCCGAATACCTCCGGGTGATTCTGGCGGAGTTGACGCGCCTGCAAAATCACGCCTCGCTCTGCGGCTTTCTGTTGCAAGACATGGGCGCGATGGGCACGCCGCTCATGTATGCCTTCCGCGAGCGCGAAAAGATTCTCGATCTGTTCGAGGCCATCAGCGGCGCCCGCATGATGTGCAATTTCATGCGCTTTGGCGGTCTGCGGTGCGACACGCCGGCCGGTTGGTTGGAGCAGGTGCAAAAAGTCGTGGCTGATTTTCCGGCGTTTCTTGACGAGTTCGAGACGTTGCTCAACGAGAACGAAATCATCATGGCCCGCACCCAGGGAGTGGGTGTGCTGCCGCGTGACCTTGCGATCAGCGCCAGCATCACCGGCCCGATGCTCCGCGCCAGCGGCGTGAACTACGACCTCCGCAAGGTGGACAAATACGGCATTTACGACCGCTTCGAGTTTCGAGTGCCGCTCGGCGAAAACGGCGATGTTTACGACCGTTACATGATGCGCGTGCTCGAAATGCGTGAGTCGCTAAAAATCCTGCAACAGGCGCTGCCAAAAATTCCGCAAGGCCCGATCATGGATCCCAAGGCCAAGCTGCGTGGCTTCCGTCCGAAAGCGGGCGAGGCCTACGGACGCATCGAAGCGCCCAAGGGTGAACTTGGATTTTATCTCATCAGCGACGGTGGACCGAATCCATATCGCTATCGCGTGCGCCCGCCGAGCTTCATCAATCTGACCATTCTCGAAGACATGTGTCTCGGCCACACGGTTGGCGACATCGTGATCATCCTCGGCAGCGTCGACATTGTGCTGGGGGAGGTGGACCGATGAAAATTCATGGAGAGTTGAATGTTGAATGTTGGGCGTTGAATGTTTGCGCGCAAAGCTTCCATCGTATGAAACACCGAACATGCAACTTTCAACCTTCAACATCGAACGGAGCGTCATGTTAGGCGAAGCAATCATCAAAGGCATGGCGGTGACGGCGAAGAATTTCGCCCTCAGCTACGTTTCGGAGGAACGCCTGCCCACGATTCAGTATCCGGAAGAACGCCAGCCGTTGAACGAGGCCGTGCGCAACTTCCCGTTCCTCGTTTACGATGGCGACGATTGGCACAAGGGGATGCGTTGCGTGGCCTGCCAGATTTGCGAGAAGGAATGTCCGCCCAAGTGCATTTACATCGAGAAGAGCAAGGACAAGAAGCCGGATTACGTTGGCAAGCCGCAGTTTTATCCCGCGAAGTTCGATATTGACGTCTCAGTCTGCATGAGCTGCCAGATTTGCGTCGAGGTTTGTCCGTTCGACGCGATCAAGATGGACAACGAATTTGAACTGAGCACCACGGATCGTTTTGGCGGACTGCTGCATGACAAGCGCAAGCTCGCCAAGTCGAACGAATACTATCAGCGCATCCATCCCACCGAAGCTGCTGAAGTGGACGCCCGTCTCGCTGCGGAAAAAGTCAAAGCTGAAGCCAAGGCGAAAGCCGACGCCGAGGCCAAAGCCAAAGCTGCGGCCGTCGCCGCCAGCAAACCTGCCGCCCCTTCCGCTCCCATCGGCACAACTCCAACCGCACCCGCGAAATGATTTCAAAGGGACTGAGGGAAACCAAAAGCTTTTGTAGCGGCCGACGCGAGGGGGCTCTTAAATTCTCCTGCGTTGGGCTAACGCGCTTTCGAACTGACTGTCTCTCTGATTTTCACGAGCACCGGTATATGATTTCCCCTCTCCCAGCGGGAGAGGGCTGGGGTGAGGGAGAGTCCCGCGAAGTTCAACGCCGGCGGATTTACGAAATGGCGCCGCCTCCGTTCGCAGATTCCTTATATCCCTCAATTAATTCTGCGCCCGAACCTTTCTCCCTCACCCTTACCCTCTCCCGCCGGGAGAGGGAACGGCAGTCGGGCGGGCCAGTTTTCTTGATTTCTCCTGCTGCAATCGTAACCCTGTCGTCACCGTCTCAGCGGAAGACCCCGAATGACTGAATCGTTCGACCAGATATTCGTTACGCTCAAGCACTGGCTGCTTGGCCTCGTGCCGGCGCAGCCGGATTGGTTGCACCCGTTTGCCTCGGTCGTGATTTCCGTGGTCGCCCTCATCCTCGTGTTTGCCACGCTTTTCGCCATCGCGACGGTCTTCGAGCGCAAAGGCCTCGCGCGTATTCAGAACCGCTACGGTCCAAACCGCGTCGGCATTCCCTTCACGGACATCAGCCTGTTCGGGTTCGGCCAGCCCATCGCCGATGGCATCAAGGCCATCATCAAGGAAGACCTCGTGCCGCGCGCCGCCGATAAAATCGTTCATTTCCTTGCGCCCATCGCCATGCTCGTTCCGCTCACGCTCACCCTGGCGGTGCTGCCTTGCGGTCGCAACATGACCGCGCTCGATCTCGATGCGGGTCTGCTCTACTTCTTCGCCGCCGGCGCGGGCGCGGAACTCGCCGTGTTCATGGCCGGCTGGTCCAGCCGCAACAAATATTCCCTCTTCGGCGCCATGCGCGCGATCGCTCAGATGATCAGTTACGAAATCCCACTCATCCTTTCCACGGTGACGGTCGTGATGATTGTTGGAACGCTGTCGCCCACGAAAATCGCGGAGGCGCAGCAAACCTACCACGGCCTGCTGCCGGACTGGTTCGTGTTTACACCTTGGGGGCTGGCTGGTTTTCTCCTGTTCATCACTGCCGCCACGGCGGAATCCAATCGCTCTCCCTTCGACCTGCCCGAAGGCGAATCAGAAATCGTTGCCGGCTACTTCCTCGAATACTCCGGATTCAAGTTCGCGATTTTCTTCATGGCGGAATACTTCGGCATGTTCGCTGCCGGCGGCATGGCGGCGACGCTGTTCCTCGGCGGTTACGCCGCGCCGGCGTCGTGGCTGACGTGGATTCCGAGCTGGGTTTGGTTCTTCGCCAAGGCGATGGGCTTCATTTTCTTCCTAATTTGGATTCGCGGCACGTTGCCACGTTTGCGCCAGGACCAGCTCATGAACTTCGCCTGGAAATTCATGCTGCCCATGGCGCTCATCAATCTCGTCGCCGCGGCGCTGTGGCATTATCTGCCCGCCGGCTTGCCGCGTTGGTTGGTATGCGGCGCGATTGTCGTTGGCCCATACCTGTTGCTCGGGCGCGGCTTGATGCAACACCAGCACATCGGAAAACGCGAATATCGCTACGCCGAATGACTTTGCCCTTCCTCATCATCGCTGTGCTGACGATCGCGGCCTCGGTCGGGGCGATGACGCTGCGCAATCTGGTGCATTGCGCGCTGTCACTGGTCGTGGCGTTCGTCGGCCTCGCGGCGGCGTTCCTCCAGTTGGACGCCCAATTCGTCGGTTTCGCGCAAATCCTCGTTTACGTCGGCGCGGTGGCCATTTTGATTGTCTTCGCCGTGCTGCTCACGCGCGGCGGGGAAGCCCCGGAGAAATCGGTCTTTTCCTTGTCTTGGATTTGGGGCGTGCTCGTGGCGGTGGGTGTCTTCGGGACGCTGGCTTGGACGATCAACAAGAGCTTCGCCAGCCAGTGGCAGCCCGCGGAGAAAGTCGAAGCAACCGTCAAACAGGTCGGCGACGCGCTCATGACAAAGTATGTATTGCCGCTAGAAGTCATAGGCCTGCTGCTGACGGCGGCGCTCATTGGCGCGGTGATCGTTGCGATGCGAGATGAGGTGAAGAAATGACGCCGCTCGCTGGCTATCTCATCCTCTCGGCGATGCTCTTCTGCATCGGCCTTGCCGGTGCGCTCACGCGGCGCAACGCGATCATCGTGCTCATCGGCATCGAACTCATGCTCAACGCCGCGAACCTGAACTTCATCGCGTTCTGGCGCTTCAGCGAACACCCGGAAGCGCTCACCGGCATCATGTTCGTGATTTTTTCCATCGGCATCGCCGCCGCTGAAGCCGCGGTGGGCCTGGCGCTCATCATCGCCATTTACCGGCATTACCGGAGCGCGAACGTGGATGATGTGAATTCTCTGAAGGGCTGAAATGGCTTGGATCGTCAAAAACCTCTGGCTGATTCCGGCGCTGCCAATCCTGGCGGCGGGATTGACCGCGCTCGCGCCGCAACGCTGCCGTAAGTTTTCCTCGACGCTCGCCATCGGCTCGATGATCGGCGCGTTCCTGCTTTCGCTCCGCGCGTTCACCCACGCGCTGCACGGCGGTCATGAGGGCGCGAAGGAAGTTTTCAATTTCAACTGGCTGCAGTTCGCCGCGGGCGACGCCGGCATTCTCAAGCTCGGCTGGGTGCTTGATCCACTCACGGCGGTGATGCTCGTGATGGTCACGTTTGTCGGGCTGCTGATTTTCATTTACAGCATCGGCTACATGGCGCACGACGAAAACTTCACGCGCTTCTTCACATTCCTGTCGCTGTTCGCCGGCGCGATGCTCGGCGTTGTCATCGCCAACAGCCTGTTGCTGCTGTTCATCTCGTGGGAACTCGTCGGCCTCACGTCGTATCTGTTAATCGGCTTCTGGTATCACAAACCCAGCGCGGCCGCGGCGGCGAAAAAAGCCTTTATCACGACGCGCGTCGGCGATGTCTTTTTCTTCCTCGGCATCATGTGGCTCTATCACCAAGCCGGCACGGTGTTGTTTTACGATGACGGCAAAGGCTGCCTCGAACAAAGCGCCCTCGTGGCGATGGTTGCCAAGACCACCAGTCTCGGCATGGCAGTTTCAACCGCCATCGGGTTGCTGATCTTCGCCGGTGCGGTCGGCAAATCCGGCCAGTTGCCGCTGCACGTCTGGCTGCCGGACGCGATGGAAGGCCCGACGCCCGTGAGCGCGCTGATCCACGCCGCAACGATGGTGGCGGCTGGCGTGTTCTTGGTAGCGCGGGTTTATCCGTTGATGGGTGTGCATGTTGACGGTGCGACAATCGAGACAACTGCTCTTCAAGTCGTCACTTGGATCGGCGCGATTACCGCTGTCTTCGCCGCGTCCATCGCCGTCGCGCAGAACGACATCAAACGCATCCTTGCTTACTCGACGGTTTCGCAACTCGGTTACATGATGATGGGCCTGGGCGTGGGCGGCGTGGCGGTGGGCATGTTTCATCTCATCACGCACGCGTTCTTCAAGGCGCTGCTGTTCATGGGTGCCGGCTCGGTGATCCACGGCTGCCACGAGGAACAGGACATCCGCAACATGGGCGGCATCAAGAAATACATGCCGATCACTTTCGCGACTTACGCCGTCGGCATGCTCGCGCTGGCCGGTTTCCCGCTTGTGTTCTCCGGCTTTTGGAGTAAGGACGCCATCCTGCATTCGGCGCACGGTTGGTCGGTGTCGCACATTCCTTTTTACCTCGGCGTCGCCGGTGCGTTCCTGACCGCGTTCTACATGACGCGGCAAGTAGCGCTGGTATTTTTTGGCAGTTCTCGCTTGGGAGGGACGACTTCCACGTCGTCCCATTCTTCTCACAAAGTTGGGGACGTGGTGGAACACGTCCCTCCCACACCGCACGAATCTCCGCTCTCGATGACCGCGCCATTGATGATTCTCGCTGCATGCGCCGTTGGCCTCAGCGTCATCGGCACGCCCGCGTGGCCGTGGTTTCAAACCTTCCTCGGTCAACACCACGGCGAAGGTGGATTCACCAGCGAAGTCATCTCCCTGATGGTCACTTCCTCCGTAATCGTCTTCGCCGGCATCGGCGTGGGCTGGTGGCTCTACGGTCGCAAACCGATCCAGAACGCCGGTGAGCCGGACGTGTTGGAAAAACTCCCGCTCGGCATGCACACCTGGTTCGCGAGGAAGTATGGCATTGATGAGCTTTACGAGCTGACGGTCATCCGCTTCAACGCGTGGTCGGCGAAGGCTTGCGCGTTCCTCGATCAATGGGTGTGGGGCGTGGTCGTGGCGCTGGTGGCGTATCTGATGATCGGCCTCGGTTGGGTGAGCGACACGTTCGACAAGTTCGTGATCAATCTCGGTTTTGATTCCGGCTGCGGCGGCGTGGCGCGCGGCGGCAGCCTGCTTTCGCGCCTGCAAGGCGGCCGCGTGCAAAATTATCTGCGCATCATCGGCATCGGTTTGGTGGTGCTGGTGCTGTTCCTGATCTGGGGAGGTGCGAGGTGAGCGAACTTCCCATCCTCACGCTCATCACTTTGCTGCCGCTCCTCGCGGGAATCATCGTCGCCGGTTTGGGTGAACACAAGCAACTGGCGCGCAAAATCGCGCTGATCTCCAGCTTCCTGTCGCTCGGTTTGGTTCTGTTGCTGTGGAATAGCTTCAACGCCGCTTCCGGCGAACTGCAGTTCGTGGAGAAGCACGAATGGATCGCCGCGCTCGGCGTAAACTATTTCGTCGGCATAGACGGCCTCGGCCTGTTGATGCTGTTGCTCACCGCCATCGTCACGCCGATGGCGATGCTGGCTTCGTGGCGCGTCGAGAAAAGTCCGTCGCTCTTCTTCTCGCTCGTGCTGTTTCTGCAAGCCGGCCTATTCGGCACGTTCACGGCGCTGAACTTTTTCCACTGGTTCATCTTCTGGGAGCTGAGCCTGATTCCCGCGTTCTTCCTCGTGCGACTCTGGGGAGGACCGGAACGCGCGCCGGCCGCGACGCAGTTCTTCGTTTACACGATGGTCGGCAGCGTGGCGATGTTGCTGGCGTTCCTCGCGATTTTCCTTTCGACCGGCAAATTTGATTTCACCGTGCTCGCGGAACTCGGTCGCAACGGCACGCTTGCGTCCGCGTTGTCGGCGAAGCTCGGCTGGTTTGATCTCACCACGAATCAACTCGCGCTCGTGATCTTCGGCGGCGTGCTGCTCGGCTTCGCGGTGAAAGTACCGTTGATGCCGTTTCACACCTGGCTGCCCGCGACGTATAGCGAAGCGCCGAGCGGCGTGACGATGCTGCTCACCGGCGTGATGTCGAAGATGGGCGTGTATGGCTTCGTGCGCATCGTGCTGCCGATCTTCGCGCCGCAGCTCAACCTGCCGCACGTGCAGACCGTGCTGCTCGCGCTCGCGATCATCACCATCGTGTTCTCCGCCTGCGCCGCGTTCGCACAGCGCGATCTCAAGCGCATCTTGGCTTACTCGTCCATCAACCACCTCGGCTACTGCCTGCTGGCGGTGTTCGCGGTGGCGCGTTACACGGGCAACAACGCCGCGATGGCCGTAGAAAAGGCCGCCGCGCTCAACGGCGTGTTCCTCCAGATGTTCAATCACGGTCTCACCGCGGCGACCTTGTTCTGGTTCGTGGCGCTGGTCGAGAAACGCAGCGGCGGCTTACGCGGCTTGAACGACTTTGGTGGGCTGCGCAAAGTTGCGCCAATTTTCTGCGGCCTGATGGGGATCTCGCTGTTCTCGTCCCTTGGACTGCCGGGGCTGAACGGATTCGTCGGCGAATTCCTGATCTTCAAGGGCGTGTTTCCGCTGGCGACCTGCTCGGCGTCGCTCTCGGTCATCGGCCTGCTGGTCACGGCGATTTTCATCCTCACGATTTTGCAGCGTGTCTTCAACGGCCCGTTGAACGAGAAGTGGTCGAAGTTCCCGGATCTGACGCCGGGCGAGATCGGGCTGCTGTTGATCCCGATCGCGCTGATGTTCGTGTTGGGCCTCTATCCGCGCCTTGTGCTGGACGTGATCAACCCGACCGCGGTGCAGATGGTGGAGCAGTTGAAATTTTAAAATGTTAGCCTGGACCGTTTACATTTCATTTCTTGGGGTGCTGGTGCTGATGCTCCTGCCGAAGGGCAACGCGTCGGCGGCGCGTAAGGTCGCCATGCTGTCGGCGGTGGCGGGATTACTCGTGGCGGTGGCGGGCTTCGTCCAGTTCAAGGCGGGTGAAATCCTCACGGTCGCAAAATGTCCGTGGGTGCCGTCGCTCGGGATTGAATATCATCTCGCGGCGGATGGGGTGAGTTTGACGCTCGTGTTGCTCACCGGACTGGCGGCGGTGGGCGGAATTCTTTTTTCCTGGAACATCGAGCATCGCGCGAAGGAATTTTTCGCGTTCTACCTCGCGCTCATTGGCGGCGTGTATGGCGTGTTCCTGAGCTTCGATTTGTTCCTGCTGTTCGTGTTCTACGAAATCGCCATTGTGCCGAAGTATTTCATCATCGCGATCTGGGGTTCGACGCGGAAGGAATACGGCGCGATGAAGCTGGCGCTCTACTCGTTTGTCGGCAGCGCGATGGTGCTGGTGGGCTTGATCGCGGCGTATGTGGTGTCGGGCGCGCACACGTTCAACGTGCTGGAACTCGCGAAGTATCCGTTCCCGCACAGCTTCCAGATGTGGGCGTTTCCGCTGGTGTTCGTGGGCTTCGCGATTCTCGCCGGCATGTGGCCGTTTCACACTTGGGCGCCGACCGGTCACGTGGCCGCGCCGACCGCCGCCTCAATGTTGCTCGCCGGCGTGGTGATGAAGCTCGGCGCTTACGGCTGCTTGCGCGTGGCGATGACGTTGTTCCCGGAAGGGCTGGAGGCGTGGAAGACGTGGGTCGCCGTGCTGGCGGTCATCGGCATCGTGTATGGCGCGATGGTCGCGCTGGTGCAGAAGGACTTTAAGTTCGTCATTGGTTATTCGAGCGTGAGCCACATGGGTTTTGTGCTCCTTGGGCTCGTGACGCTGAACACCATTGGCCTGAGCGGCGCGGTGTTGCAGATGTTTTCGCACGGCATCATCGCGGGGCTACTATTCGCCGTTGTGGGCCGGATGGTTTATGAGCGGACGCATACTCGCGAGCTGGCGGAACTCGAAGGCATGAACTTGGTAAAAGCGATGCCGTTCGCGGCGGTGACATTCGTCATCGCGGGTGCGGCTTCGATGGGATTGCCGGGCTTCAGCGGGTTCATTGCAGAGTTGCAGGTGATTATCGGAGCGTGGAAAGCGTTCCCGACGCTCGCGGTCATCACTGGCGTGGGCATCGTAATCGGCGTGGGTTACACGTTGCGGGCGATTCAGAAAGCGTTCTTCGGCGACGTGGCTGCGGACGTGAGTCCGCGGCATTCCGATGACGAGTCAGCCGCGCTCTCACGAGCGCAGCCACATCATCACGAGATGGACGCGATTTCCGTTCCCGAGCGGCTGGGCGCGGTGATGTTAATCGGTGTTTCGCTGATCGTGGGTTTGTACCCGAGAATTCTGCTCGATGTGATTGTGCCGAGTTTCAATTCGCCGCTGTTTGACTGGCTGAAGAAGGGAGGCGCGCAATGAGCTACTCCGAACTGCTCAAGCTGGCCGCGCCGGAAACCATCGTGGTGCTGACCGCGCTGGCGGTGCTCGCGGTGGATTTGACCTCGATGCGCGGGCTGGAGGCGCGCTTGCGTTTCACGATCGGTGGGATGCTGGCGTCGGTCGGTTGCGCGGCGGCCATCGCGTGGATGCTCGTCATGCCCGCGCACGCCAACGCGCTCGAAGGCATGCTCGTGGTTGATCCGCTGACGCAACTGGTGAAGGTCGCACTGCTGGCGCTGACCATTTTCACGGTGTTGATTTCCATCGAATCAAATTTTACGACGCACGTCGGCGAATACCTTGCGCTGATCCTGTTGGCGACCGTCGGCATGATGTTCCTCGTGAGCGCGGAGGACATTCTGATGATTTTTGTCTCGCTTGAACTCACCAGCCTTTCACTCTACATCCTGACCGCATTCAACAAGCGAGATGTCAAATCCGCCGAGGCAGCGTTGAAATATTTCCTGTTCGGCGGCATGTCCGCGGCGTTCATGCTGTTCGGCTTGAGCTTGATTTACGGTTTGTCTGGCTCGACGAATCTTCATCACATCGCCGAAGCGCTGAAGGGCAAGGGCCTTGATCCGCTCCTTGTTGTTGCAATCGTGATGACAGTGATCGGGTTTGGTTTCAAAGTTGCCGCGGTGCCGTTTCATCTGTGGGCGCCGGATGCGTATCAAGGCGCACCGACGCCGAGCGCGGCGTTCATTGCGTCGGGTTCTAAAGTGGCGAGCTTCTTCATCTTCGCCAAAGTGATGATGCTGGGCTTTGCAGGCGCGGAAGGCAGCGCGGCTTACAAAGCTTTTGTGCCCGGGTGGATTCCCATCATCGCGATCGTCGCCGGACTTTCGATGATCCTGGGCAACCTCGTCGCGATTGCGCAGACGAACGTGAAGCGGCTGCTCGCGTATTCCGCCATCGCGCACGCCGGTTACATGCTGCTCGCGGTGCTGACGCAAGAGCAGCAAGCCGTGGCATCTCTGATTTACTACGCGGTGACTTACGGCCTGACGACGATCGGCGCGTTCGGCGTCGTGACCGTGGTGGAGCAGGGAACGGGCGAGTCGAAGCTGACAGACTTCGCCGGCCTCAGCCGTCGCGCGCCGGTGGTTTCGCTGTGCATGATGATCTTCCTGCTCTCGCTGGCAGGCATTCCACCGTTGGCCGGATTCTTCGGCAAGTTCTACGTCTTCGCCGCCGCGGTGCAGCACGGTCCGGCCAATCTCGGGGTTCTGTGGCTGGTCATCCTCGCCATCGCGATGAGCGCAGTGTCGCTTTACTACTATCTGCAGGTACTGAAACAGATTTACGTTGCGGATGGGACGGATGGGACGAAGGTGACCAATGCTTCTCTATTCGCCCAAGGGGTTCTAGGGCTGATGGCGCTGGGCGTGGTGGTATTGGGTTGTTTCCCAAATCTGCTGATCAGTATGCTGGAGCAGGCCATGAAGGCCGTTGCCCATTGACGTCTCTGTTTCCGCTGGAAACCTAAAACTGCGTTCTCTGTTGCTATGATTCGAATCATCCAATCCATACTGCTCACGACTTGGATCGGCGGGCTGGCGGCGCTGACGGTCGCGGCAGCGCCGGACCAGAAAGTTGGCGTCGGTGCAAAACCCGAGCCCGGCGCCGAAATCATCTTCGACGGCACGCGCGCGATGCTCGATGCGAAGTGGACGTATTGGGAGGGGCCGCGCTTCGGGGCAGCTCTGCCCATCAAGTGGAAGATCGTGGACGACCCGGTGGACCAGGGCACGGTGATGAGCAGCGATGACCCGGCGGCGGCCGGCGGCAAGTATGGCGCGGCGGACATCGTGACGAAGAAGCCCTATCGCGATTTCCGGCTGCATGTGGAGTTTCTAGTCATGAACCCGGGTGGCAACAGCGGCGTGTATCTGCAAAATCGCTACGAGATTCAGATTTTCGAGGGCGACAAAACCAAGCACGGCATGGGCGCCGTGATCAACGAAACAGATTCGCCCTATCACCTGTTCGCCGGGCTGAATAAGTGGAACGCCTACGACATTGTATTTCGCGCGGCGCGGTTTAAGGACGGCAAACTGACGGAAAAGCCACGGGTTTCAATGTATTTCAACGGAGTCAAGGTCCACACGAACGTTCCCATCCAACAGGTCTGGGGCGGGCCAAACTCCGGGGTGGACGGTGGCAACGACGGCGGCAAGGGCATCACGGACACGCCGCAGGGCTTGAAACTTCAGGCGGAAGGCCACGACGTGCGGTATCGCAACCTCTGGATCAAGGAATTGGATCTGGGCGAGGGCAGCACGGATTTCTGATCGGGATTGGTTGCGGCCCGCCCTGCTTCCTGGAAGTCAGAGTTGCTCCTGTTCACGGCGACGGCTAATACTCGACGCCGTGCACATCGAAAAACTCCCCCGCTTCCCGCTGGCGCAACTGCCGACACCGCTGGAAAAGCTGCCCCGACTGTCACGCGAACTGGGCGGGCCGGATTTGCTCATCAAGCGCGATGATCAAACCGGGCTTGCCTTGGGCGGCAACAAGACGCGCAAACTGGAGTTTCTTCTCGGTCAGGCGCTCGAACAGGGTGCGGACACGCTCATAACCGCGGGCGCCGCCCAGTCGAATCACTGCCGGCAGACCGCCGCCGCGGCGGCCAGGGCCGGATTGAAGTGCGAACTCCTGCTGAACGGCCAAAAGCCGGAGCTGCCCAACGGCAATCTGCTGCTCAATGAATTGCTGGGCGCGACCGGGCACTGGATCGAACGGCACCAACGCCCCGCAAAGCTCCGCGAGCTTCCCGATCAACTTCGTGCTCAAGGCCGCAAGCCTTACGTCATCCCCGTCGGCGGTTCAAACGGCGTCGGCGCGACCGGCTACGTGGTGGCGATGCTTGAACTCGCCGCCCAGCTTCGGGAACAGAACCGAAACGTGGATCACGTGTTTTTCGGCACGAGTTCGGGCGGCACGCAGGCGGGCATCATTTTGGGCGCGCGGATGGCCGGTTTTAAAGGTCGGCTACACGGTCTCTCGATTGACAAGAATGACCCCGAACATTTCGAATACGAGGCGGAGGTGGCGCAGATCGCCAATGATTGCGCGAAATACGTCGGCGCGGACGTGCGATTGGCGAGGGAGGACATAGCGGTCATTTACGGCTACAAAGGCGAAGGCTACGGGGTGGTGGGCGAGCTGGAGCGGGAGGCGATCCGGTTGATGGCGCGGTGTGAAGGGATCATTCTCGATCCCGTTTACGCCGGGCGCGCGTTCGGGGCGTTGGTGGATTTGATTCGCACAGGCACTTTCCGCAAGGGAGAAACCGTGTTGTTCTGGCATACCGGCGGCGCACCTGCGCTGTTTGCCTACGCGGAGGCATTGGCCGGTTGACCGGGAGCGGACAGCCGGCCGGCAGGATTCGACCGTGACGAAGCGGAATTGGCCCGGTCAGAAACACCAAATGTGTCCGGGCGTGAATTGAACGTTGCACAACCCCGTGCGGTCTGGATAAATGTCGGGCGTCCGGTTAACGGCACGATGAACATGGTGGGGAACTTGAAAACGCAAATCCTGTATCGCGCTGGGGCGCGAAAGCTGAGGTTTCTCATCCTCCTTGGCTGCGCAGCGTTGATGGCACTTCCTTCCGCCCGCGCGGCGCTGCAATTTGACGTGTTCCTCGGTTACGACGGTGTGGCCCGCGAGGCAAGCTGGATGCCCGTCGTGTGCGAAATCAAGAACGACGGACCGCCCTTCAACGGTGTCGTAGAAATTTCGCCCGGCCAATTTGGCAAAGGGCAGACGGAGGAGCTGGCGGTGGAACTGCCGACCGGGACGCTCAAGCGGGTGGTCATGCCCGTGTTTTCCCCGAGCCGTTATCCCGCGGTGTGGAACGTCCGACTGCTCGATGAACGTGGCAAAGTGCGCGCCGAACAAGTGGCCGTGCGCCCGCGCCGGCAGGTGGGCTGGGAGATTCCGATCATCGGGTCGCTCTCGCGCACGGCGGCCGGTGCGCCGGTGTTGCAGCCCATCAAACGTGACCAGGCAGATGCCCAGCCGGCGTCGGCCCGGATCCAGCCTCCCATTTTCCCTGACAACCCGCTCGTGTTGGAAGGACTCGACGCGATCTACCTGAGCTCGGAAGTGGCGGCGGACCTGCGCGTCAGCCAGGTCAACGCCTTGCTGGCCTGGATGAACGCGGGCGGACACTTCATTGTCGGCATCGAACAGGTTTCGGACGTGACGGCGTCGCCTTGGCTGCGGGGCGTTCTGCCCTGTGATCCGAAGGAACTCAAGACCATCGGCGCGCATCCGGAGGTGCAGGCCTGGTTGCGAGCCAGCAGCACCGCCATGGGTCGGGTGACGGGCATCATGAACCGGCCGGGAAATCGCGGGACCACCACGCGCCCGGGCGTTTCGGCCAGCAGTCCCTTCGCCGACCTGCCGGACGACTCGAAATTTGAGCTGGCGGATTTACAGGTGGTCACGGGCGCGGTGGTGCGCGATGGCCGCGTGGAACTTTCGGTGGGCAACGTGCCGTTGCTCATCACGGCGAATCGCGGCGCGGGCCGGGTCACGGCGCTGATGTTCAGTCCCGAACGGGAGCCGTTCAAGTCGTGGAAAAACATGCCGGCGTTCTGGTCCAAGCTCGTGGAAGTACCGGGGCAGCTTTACGTGTCTTCGGACTACTATCAAAATTACGGCCAGAGCGCGGACGGAATTTTCGGAGCGATGATTGACAGCCGGCAGGTGCACAAGCTGCCCATCGGCTGGTTGCTGCTGCTGCTGGTTGTCTATCTCGTCATCATCGGGCCGCTCGACCAGTGGTGGCTCAAGCGCATCAACAAACCGATGCTGACCTGGATCACCTTTCCCTGTTACGTGGTCCTGTTTTCGCTGCTGATTTATTTCATCGGCTACAAACTGCGCGCGGGGGAGAGCGAATACAACGAGTTGCACGTGGTGGACGTGCTCCGCAACGGCGAACGCGCGGAATTGCGCGGACGCACCTATGCTTCGCTTTACTCGCCGAGCAACCAGAAGTTCCCGCTCGAAAGCCGGCAGAAATTCGCGACGTTTCGCGGCGAGTTTGTGGGCTCGGGCGGCGGCGCGGGCACGGAACGCACGGCGGTGTATCAAATCGGCGACAGCTTTAAAGCCGAGGTCTTCGTGCCGGTGTGGACCAGCCAGCTCTACATCAGCGACTGGTGGAACGGCGCGCCCTTGCCGCTGACGGTCACGGTGAAGCCGGAAGGCGGTGCCTGGCGGGTGACCGTTCAGAATCACACCGACCACGCGGTCAAGACCGCGCAACTGGTCATTGACGATCTGGTCATTCCGCTGGGCGAAGTGGGCGCGGGAAAAACCGCCTCGTTCACGGCGGAGCGGGACACGGGCGTGGGAGTGCAGGCGTTTGCACAACGCCACGGCAGCCAGTTTCAGCACGTCGTGCAACAGCGGCAGTACGCGTTCGGTGCCAGCAGCGGCGGCCGGTTGGACGACCTGCCCAACGCCAGCATGGCGGCGTCCTTCGTGACGCAGGCGTCGCGCGGCCAGGGCATGAACTTCGTGGCGACGCCGGGTTTGGATTTGTCCCGCCTGGTCGAGCGCGGCAACGCGGTACTGCTGGCCTGGTCGCCGGACTATTCGCCCGTGCCCGGCATGAATCAGTTCAAGTCACGACGTAGCGCGCACCACACGTTGTGGCGAGTGCCGGTTTCAGTCAGCCAATAGTCTGGCGTCTGGAGTCTAAAGTCTGGAGTCCAAAGTCGGTTGGATCGGGCGCAAGCGTGCGATGAACGCGAAAGGCCTTTTATATGAGCAAAATTGAAAGATTTGAAGACATTGTAGCGTGGCAGAAAGCGCGCGAGTTGACGCGCGAAATCTACAGTTGTTCCCGGGTTGGCCAGTTCGCGAGAGATTTCGGCTTGAGAGATCAGATTCAAAGAGCGGCGGTTTCCACGATGGGTAATATCGCCGAGGGCTTTGAACGTGGCGGTGATAAGGAGTTCATTCAGTTTCTGTCTCATTCGAAAGGCTCTTGCGGCGAAGTCCGATCACATTTGCATGTTGCCTTGGACCAGGCTTACATCACGCAGCCCACATTCAATCAGCTTTACGCCGACTCTGACGAAGTTGGCCGGCTGATTGGCGGGTTCATGAGCTATCTCCAACAATCCGGGGTGGGCGGCCACAAGTTCAAACGCCCGAACTGACCACAGACTCCAGACTCCAGACTCCAGACTTTAGACTGTTATGACTGACAATGCTCCCCCACTTCCAGCGGTTCAAACCTTCGGACTGACGCGCATGTATGGTTCGCTCGCCGCATTATCGGGCTTGGACTTGACGGTCAACAAAGGCGACCTGTTCGGCTTTATCGGCTCCAACGGCGCGGGCAAGACCACCACGCTGCGCATTCTGGCCACGTTTCTCGCACCCTCGGCTGGCCGCGCGGTGATTTTAGGCCACGACGTGGTGCGCGACGCGGATACGGTGCGCCATGTCATCGGTTACATGCCCGATTTCTTTGGCGTGTACAAAGACATGGAAGTGACGGAATACCTCGATTTCTTCGGCGCGTGCTACCGGATTCCCGCCGCGCAACGTGAGAAAACGGTAAACGACGTGCTGGAACTCGTCGGCCTCAGCGAAAAGAAAGGCGCGCTGATTGGCGCGTTGAGCCGTGGCATGCAGCAACGCCTCGGCCTCGCGCGCGTGCTTATTCACGATCCGCAACTGCTGCTCCTCGACGAACCGGCCAGCGGACTCGATCCGCGCGCACGCATCGAAATGATGGAAGTGCTGCGTGAACTCCAGCGCCTCGGCAAGACCATCATCATCAGTTCGCACATCCTCAGCGAACTGGAAACCATCTGCAATCGCGTGTGTATCATTGAAAAGGGCCGGTTGATTTACTCCGGGCCGGTGCAAGGTGTGCGCGATCAGATGTCGTCGGGACGGGTGGTGTGGGTGCGGGTGGCGAGTGATGCGCAACAGGCGGTGGAACTGCTCAAGGCGCATCCGGACGTGACTGAGGTCACAACGCTGGATCACCAGATCAAGATCACGCTCGCCAACCACGATATTGATCACAGTATCGTGGCGGACGTGCTGGTGCGTGGCGGGGCCAAGCTGACCGAGTTGCGCGAGGATGAGATTGGATTGGAAGAAGTATTCCTGCGCGTCACCAAGGGGGAAACGCAATAACCGGTTGCAGGTTGCAGGTTGAAAGTTGCAAACAGGCGCACCTGCAACCTTCGACCTGCAATTTGCAACCATGACGTTTCTTCCCATTGTCGAACGCGAGTTGCGCATCAACGCGCGGCGGCGCGGGTTGCACCTGACGCGGGTCGCCGTGGCGTTCACCTTGCTGGTGATCTGGTTTTTGCTGGCCGTCGCGAGCGGTCGGTCGGGCCGGCCGGTCGAGCACGCGCGGGCGGCGTTCATCGCGCTGACTTTGGTGGGGCTGGGTTTTACCGTTTTCGCCGGTTTTTTTCTGACGGCCGACTGTCTCAGCGAAGAGCGGCGCGAAGGAACACTGGGGTTGCTGTTCCTCACCGACTTGAAGGGTTATGACGTCGTGTTGGGCAAACTGGTTTCCACCTCGCTGCGCGCGTTCTATGGCTTGCTGGCCGGGATGCCGTTGCTGGCGCTGCCGTTGTTGATGGGGGGAACGACACCCGGCGAATTTTGGCGGATGAGCCTCGTGCTTTGTGTGACGCTCGTTTTATCGCTGGCGGTCGGCATGAGTGTCTCCGCCTTGAGCCGTGAATCCCGCGAGGCCATCAGCAAGGCGTTCCTGGTCATGCTCGTCATGCTGGGAGTTCTTCCGGTGTTATGGTTGGGCAGCAAAATGATGCCGCCCGCTCTCCGGGTGATTCCTTTCGACTGGTTGCTGTGGCCGTGCCCGGCGTATGCGTATCAGTGTGCTTTGGATTCGCATTTCTCCGGCTATCGCGGCGGGCGGGAATTCTGGATTTCAATCGGCGCGATGACCGGTTTGGGTTGTCTGTTTCTGGCCGGAGCAATGTATCTGTTGCCGCGATCGTGGCAGGAAGGCAGCGGTTTGGGACCGGCGGAGGCATCGCGAAACGACGGCATTTCCCAGCGATTCGGCGCGAGAAGTTTCCGCCCGGAGCGTTCGTTGCTGGATTCAAATCCGTTCTACTGGCTGGCAACCCGTGATCGGTGGCTGGGCTGGCGGATGCAAGTGGCTTTGGTCCTCCTGCTGGCGGTCTGGTTTTGTTTCTACCTGGCGACGTTTGCTTCAGCGATGACCACCATGCGGCTGGGTTTTACAGTGGTCATGTTCATGGCGTACGGATTACACCAGTTCCTGAAATGCATGATCGCGATTGAAGCGAGTCGCCGCTTCAGCGAGGACCGGCAGAGCGGTGCGTTGGAGTTGCTGTTGGTGACGCCGCTCGATCCACGACTCATCGTGACGGGCCAACAAATGGCGATGCGCCGCGCGTTCACTTTTCCACTGTTCCTGCTGATATTGATGAACGCCGCGATCATCTTGCTGGCAATCGCGCCGGGCCCCATCCACATGTCAAAGAGCGAACTCCCCCTCTTTCTCGCCGTGTTTCTGGGTGGAATGGTGCTGCTGGTGCTGGACGCTTCCGCGTTGGTGCGCGTGGCGATGTGGACCGCGTTGACCACCCGGCGGCACAACCGCGCGATCCTCGCCGCCATGGGACGAGTGATGTTTCCGCCCTGGGTGGCCGTCCTGTTCTTTGTGTTTCTGAGCATTGCGGGGGGCATCAGAAGTAAGACTGCGGTGGAAACCATGATCGTTCTTTGGCTGATTGGCAGTGCGATACTTGCCTGGGCCGGGGCGACGTGGGCGGCGCGGAATCTGAACCGTGATTTTCGCCACGCCGCAGCGTCGGGGCGTGGTTGTGGTGAAGACCTGCAAAAAAATCCGGCCGGCGCCTCGCCCCCGGCTTTGCCCGCATGACCTTTCTTCCCATCGTCGAACGTGAGTTGCGCGCGCATGCCCGGCGAGGGCGCACGTATTGGACGCGTTTTCTCGCGGCCCTGCTCGGCTCGGCCATTTGCCTGCTGGAATCGCCCTATGGCCGGAACATGTTCGAAAGCCTGGTCACCGCAACATTTCTTTGCTGCTGTTTTGCGGTGGTGCTGACGACGGACGTCATCAGTTGGGAACGGCGCGAGGGGACGTTGGGCTTGCTCTTTTTGACGCGCGTACGCAGCGCGGACGTGTTGTTGGGCAAACTCACGTCCGCCGCGGTGACCTCGTTGTTTGGACTCGCAGCCTTCCTGCCGGTGCTGATGTTGCCCGTCCTATCCGGCGGCGTCACCGGCGGCGAGGTGTTCCGCATAGGTCTGATGCTGCTCGACACTTTGTTTCTGGCGCTGGCGGTGGGACTTTGGGCTTCGGCGCGGGGGACCGAATGGGTCAAGACCACGCGTGCGGCCACGCTGGGCTTGCTCGCGATCTTGCTGCTCCCGCCGTGCATCCGCCTCGTTTCGCCGCTGTACTCGCTTGACCTGCTAAGTCCGCTTGTCGGATTAACCACTGCCAATGACGCCGCCTACCGCACGAATTCGTTACCGTATTGGGTTTCTTTGTTGCTGATTCAGGCGTTTGGATGGCTGCTCCTGGTTCGGGCACGCATTGACCTGGAGCAATCACTACGCGAGCCAACTGAAATTGCCCCGGTGGCGAACGTCGCTACCGGCTCGGAGGAAACCACCGGGCTGGTGCGCCGACTTCCTGATGGTGACGAACCCATCGCCTGGCTGTTGCGCCGCCAAAAAGGCGTCCAGCTCACGATTTGGGCGGCTGTGCTTCTCAGCGGTTTTTTGTACCTGTCCCGGTTATTCGTAGGCCGGACGGCAGGACCAGGTGGTTGGGCCGGGACCATGGCCGGGGCATGGTCGCTATCGTTGCTCAGTTCCATCATTTCCGGCGGCTTGTTTGCCTGGGCGGCTGGACGGTTCTTCATGGAAGCGCGGAAGACGGGTGAACTCGAACTGCTGCTCACCACGCCGTTGGGCGCGAGCACCATCGTGCCCGCACAATGGCATTTGCTAAAACGAATGCTCGACTGGCCCATCGTCTTGATGCTCGCGGGGATGTTTCTGCCGGGTTGCCCATTGGTGTTCTCCCGACCATGGACGACCTACGAGTGGGTTGTCCCTTATATCATTTCGATGATCCTGGGTGCCGTCACTACCGTGGCGGGTGTGGTGACGATGTGCTGGCTGGGCCTGTGGTTTGGACTGCACGCGCGCACGCCAAGCAGCGCCATCGCGCAAGCGGTGGTTTGGGGCAAGCTCATTCCCTTTGTCGTGGGAGTGGTGTGCTCGTTCGTGTTGTGGCCTTTGCTGGCCCATTTCGTAACCCCAACCACCGGCAGTTACGTGATTCGGTCATGGCTGCCGACCGTCGCAACTCTGGTTTTTTACTGGTGGCTGTTCAAACGCGTGCGGCGGCTGTTGCGCGGCGAATTGCGTGACGCCGTACCTCTGGCGCGCAATCCTGGCAAAGTTTGGGCTGACTCGCTCACGCTTCTGCGCCGCGCGCGGCATTGGACGCCGACAGATTCCAAGTGAACGTTCTCCCCGTCATCACCCGTGAGTTGCGCGCGCAGGCGCGGCAGCCGTTCACGTATTTCATGCGGGTGCTCGGGGTGGTGGCGTTGTTGGCCGCAGGCGCCGTGTTTGCGCTGGGGCACTCGTTTATCAGCAAGGATGGCGGCAAGCTGTTCGCGTATCTGCACACGACACTGCTCGGCGCCATCTGGATTCTCATTCCCTTGAGCACCGCGGATTGCATCAGCCGGGAACGGCGCGAGGGGACGCTGGGGCTGCTGTTTCTCACGCCCTTGAAACCGGCGGACATCATCATTGCCAAGAGTCTGGCGCACGGGCTGCGCGCGGCGACCTTGCTGGTGGCGATTCTGCCGGTGTTGACGATTCCCATTCTGCTGGGGGGCGTGAGCTGGGAGACTGCCCTGCTTTCGGCCCTGGTGAATTTCAACTCGATCTGCTGGGCGCTGGCGGCGGCGATCTTGGGTTCCGCGTGGTGTCGGCGTGGTTTGCGGGCGCTCGTTGTCGCGGTATGCCTGGCCGTGCTGGCGTTGGTTGCCTTTGCCTTCTTTACGGGACTGTCGGTCAAGCCGGTGGCGGGACGCTTCGGCCTGATTTCGCGGCTGGACTACTTGATTCTGCTCGGCGGCGCGGTGGTCGGATTTGCGTCGGAGCATTGGGGGCAGATTCGCACGATGTTTCTGCCCGCCCAACTGCTGCGCGGCGTAGCGGTGTCGTCCGTTTATGCCCTGCTCGCTCTGACCGGCGCCGTGCTGATCGCCGCATGGCGAATCCGCCATGTCTGGCATGAAGAGCCGCCACCGATCTGGGTGCAACGGTGGCAGAAAAAAATTTCCACCCCGGTGATGTGGGTGGGTTTCTTCCGGCGGTGGATGCGGTGGAAACTCCAACGCAATCCCATCGGCTGGTTGGAACAGCGCACCTGGCAGGGACGGCTGGTCACGTGGTCGTGGTTCGCCGTTGTGATTTCGATTTACAGCGCCGTGCTCACCGACCCGTTTTACTTCCGGGACTCGCACGGTTTGCAACTGGTCCTGTGCTGGCTGTTGATGGGCAGCATCGCGTCGAGTGCGGCGGGCAGTTTCCGGCGCGAGCGTGAAAGCGGCGTCCTGGAATTGTTGCTGGTCGCGCCCTTGACGGGCGCGCAGATCATTGGCGGACGCCTCCGCGGGTTATGGGGACAATTCCTCCCCGCCGTGGGAATGTTGCTGGGAGTCTGGTTCTACTTTACCGGGATTTTCAAGACGTGGGATGATCTAAACTGGATCCGCTATTTCGGCGTCATGTTCGTGGCCCTGCCGGTCATCGGTTTGTATTTTTCGCTGCGCTGCCGGAGTTTTCTGGCTGCGTTCATCGCGACGCTGCTGTCCACGTTTGTCGTGCCGTGGCTGCTGCAACTCCTGTTCGGATATGCCTGCGCGACCCTGGCATGGCTGCTGAATCAACCTGTCCCCTTGTTTGTGCATAGGGTTTTCGATGTGTCATGGTTTGGAGGGAGTGTCATTCACGCCGCGTTTGCCCTGCTTTTTGGCAAGTCGCTGCATCGCCGGCTGGTCAAACGGGCATTTCCGCTGGAACGCACGGCCATGTGACCGCCATGACCTTTCTCCCCATCGTCGAACGGGAACTGCGGGTCGCGGCACGCCGCAAAAGCACCCGGCGCATCCGATTAGGAATCACCGTGGCGGCCATTGTCGTGGTCGCGGTGTTTCTGCTCTTCTCGCCGATGTTCAAGGCGGGCCAGGCGGGCAGTTTGCTGTTCAAGATCGTCACCGGCTACGTGTTTGGATTGAGCGCACTGGCCGGCGTGTTCGTGACCTCGGATTGTCTGAGCGAAGAGAAGCGCGCGGGCACGTTGGGCCTGCTGTTCCTGACCGATCTGGAGGGCGCGGGCGTGGTGGTGGGAAAATTCATCGCGCGTTCGCTGAATCCCATGCTTGCGTGGCTGGCAATCCTGCCGGTGACTTCGTTCACGGTCCTAATGGGCGGCGTGACCGGCGCGGAATTCTGGCGGATGGCGCTGGCGTTGTTGAACACGCTTTTGCTTTCGCTGGCCGTGGGCATTTGCGTCTCGGCCTGGTCGCGCGACGCGCAGCGGGCGTTGAGCGTGACGTTGGGATTGCTCGTGGCGCTGGTGATTCTCTGGCCGATGGCGATGCGCGGGGCGGGTTCGTTTCAATGGCTGAACCGTTTCAGTCCACTGGTCGGATATTCGAGCGTGTTTGACACGTCATTTGCCACCCGACCGGGATTGTATTGGAGTTCAATGCTCGCAATGCAAGCGCTTGCGCTCTTCAGTCTTCTTGCCGCGGCAATGAAGATTCACAGGGCGTGGCAGGACGATCCAACCGAGTCAACGGTTCGCGTCGTCCAAGCCGCCCGCCAACGCACGCGACCGCGCCGGGCGGAAGGCAATCCGGTTTACTGGCTGATGCAGGCCGGCTCGGGCCTGCGGCTGGCGATCTGGATGGTCGCTGTCGCCTGGGCGGCAGTGGCACTGGGCTGGCCCTTGTGGACGGGCAAGCCGATGGACTGGCCCACCGTCCTGCTCGGCAGCAAAGCGGTCGGTTTCGTGATCAAGGTGATCTTTGTCGCGCAAGTCTGCCGGTTCGTCGTTGAAGCACGCCGCGGCGGCGCTATGGAGGCTTTGCTCTGTACGCCAGTCTCAGAACGGGAGATCCTCCAGGCCCATTGGCAGCACTTGCGCCAACTGTTCCTCGGGCCGGTCGTGGTCTTCCTATTGCCGCTGGCTACGGCGATGTTGCTGGGACGTAGTCTCAGCCCCGGCGGCACGGGTTTGCTCTCGGGGATTGTTTCGTCGTTTGGCTTCAGTTCGGGCGGATTTTTCATCCTCGGCACGGTGACGGATTTTCTGGCGCTGGCCTGCGTGGGCCTGTGGTTCGCGTTGTCGTTGCGAAAACCCGCGCTGGCGCCGGGCCTGACCATTCTGTGTGTTCTAATTCCGCCCTTGCTGCTGTTTTTCATCCCGGACATCTTTTACGACATCCTGATGCTGGCGTGGGCGCGCGAACGGTTGGAACGCGGATTTCGCGCCCGGTTATCCGAGCAATATGCCCGCATCGAGAATTAAACCATGACCTTTTTGCCCATCGCGGATCGCGAATTACGCGTGGCGTCGCGGAAACGCAGCACGTTCTGGCTGCGCGTCGCGGCGGCGTCCGTGGCGCTGGTCATCGGCGGCGGGTTCCTGTTCATCGCGTTCATTGCCACATTCCTGCCGTTCGGCGGGCGGGCGCAATTGGGCGGACCGCTGTTCGCCACGCTGACCTGGATGAGCCTGGTGGCGGCGTTGAGCGCGGGGCTGTTTTTTACGTCGGACTGTTTGAGCGAGGAAAAGCGCGAAGGCACGCTGGGATTTCTGTTTCTCACCGACTTGCGCGGCTACGACGTGGTGCTGGGCAAATTGCTGGTCACCTCGCTGCGGTGCGTCTTTGCCCTGGTGGCGATTTTCCCGGTGCTGGCCATCACGCAACTGATGGGCGGCGTGGAAGCGGGGACGTTTTGGAAGACACTGCTCGCGCTCATGCACGCGCTGTTTTTTTCGCTGGCCGCGGGCATGTTCATTTCCGCCCTCAGTCGGGACCCGCAGAAAGCGCTGGTGGGAACGCTCTTGTTGCTGGTGTTTTTCCTGGCAGGCGGGCCGATTGGGGACGCCACCTATGCCGCGCTGAAACAGCAGCCGTTCAAGCCCATCCTCAGTCTCACGAGCCCGGGACATCCGTTTGGATCGGCGGACGACTGGGGCAGGAGATTTTGGACCTCGCTGCTGGCCAGTCAGTTGGTGGCCTGGGTGTTGTTGGGACTGGCTTGTGTGCTGATTCCGCGGACCTGGCAGACGCGGGCGCGGCAGACTTCACCCAGGTTGTTGCGTTGGGGATATTGGTGGCGGTATGGCGGCGTGAAGCGACGCGTGGCATTGCGTCAAAAACTGCTCGGGGTCCATCCCGTGACCTGGCTGGCTTTGCGGGAACGCTGGCAATCCTTCGTCATCTGGACGATGGCCTTTTTGGTGATTGTGGTGTTTGTGACCATCGTCGCCGTGGATCTGCCGTCGCAGGCGTGGATGGGCTGGGAATACGTCGGGGGCACACTGTCGGTGATGGCCTATTTGTGGGCGGCGACACAGGCGTCGCGATTTTTCGTGGACGCGCGCCGGAACGGGACGATGGAACTGTTGCTGGCGACCCCGTTGAGCGGGCGGGAGATTGTGCTGGGCCCGTGGCGGGCGTTGGTGCGATTGTTTGCCGTGCCGTTGACCATTTTTTTGCTGGTGCACACCGTGGGCACGACCGTGGCGCACATGCAAACATGGGGCATGACGTCCGGTTTGACGGGGCAAAACCTCCCGCGAGTTCTGACCGAATACGTCTTTCCGATCGTCTCAGGTCTGACGGCAGCGGTGGTCGTGGCAACCAACCTGTATGCCTTGGGTTGGTTCGGGCTCTGGATGAGCCTGACCTCGAAGACCAGCCACCTGGCGGCGTTGAAGACCATCGTCTTCGTCTGGATCGGGCCGTTGGTTGCGATTGCCTTTGTGTCCAGCATGCTCGCGGGTCTTCTGCTGCTTGCCCTGATGTTGCCGACCTTCGCCAAGGGCGCGAATGCCAACCCCGGCAATTGGGTGATGTGGGGTCCGTTGCTGGGCGCGGTCTTGACGACGGCGCTGACGGTTGGGAAGGACATCTTGTTTGCAACCTGGGCGCGGCGACGGTTGTTTTCGAGCTTCCGCGAACTGGCGGTGCGGGCCGTGGCGCCCGTGCACATTCCAAAACCGGTCGGGCCAACTCCGCCGCCCATGCGTCTGCCGGTTGGAGGAGCGAGATGAGAACCGAAGCGCGATTTACCCTCACCCCGGCGCTCGCCCATCCGATGGGAGAGGGAGAGTCATTCGCCGGTTACCTGGTAAGTCGAGTGACAGAGTTTATCGGAAGATTATTCGTAAGGCAGCATACGACCATTGCCGTCCCTTCTCCCATCGGATGGGAGAGGGTCAGGGTGAGGGTCGGACGGACGCACTTTACCGATTGCCCATGAGATTTCTCCCCATCGTCGGTCGGGAATTGCGCGTGGCAGCGCGGCGGCGCGGCACGTACTGGCTGCGTTCCTGGGTGGCGTTGATTGTGATTCTGGTGAGCGGCTGGATCTTCCTGTTCAATTTGCGCGACTCGCCCCGGGAGCTGGCGCGGACCCTGTTTTTCACGCTCACGGGCGGCGCGCTGTTCTTTTGCCTGGTCGCCGGACTGCGATCCACGGCGGATTGCATCAGCGAGGAGAAGCGCGAAGGCACGCTCGGCCTGTTGTTTCTCACGGACCTGAAGGGCTACGACGTGGTGCTGGGCAAGCTCGTGGCCAATTCGCTCAATGGATTCTACGGTCTGCTGGCCATCGTGCCGGTGATGGCGATACCCCTGCTGCTGGGCGGAGTGGCGCCGAGCGAATTCGCGCGGATTTCCGTGGTGCTGTTGAACGCATTGTTCTTCTCGATGTGCGTCGGGGTGTTCGCCTCGGCCTGCAGCCGGTCGGCGCGCAAATCCATCGGCCTGACGCTGTTGCTGGTGCTGGCGTTCGCGGCGGGATTTCCGGTCCTGGGTTGGTGGTACGCGTGGAAGTTTCAATTGCGGAGCCTCGAGATCGCGCTCTTTTTCCCCAGCGCGGGTTACGCCTACATGATGGCGCAGGATTATTTTTTCAAGCTGGGACCACGTGGATTTTACTGGTCGCTGGGAACGGTTCACGCGCTGGGTTGGGTTTTCCTGGGGCTCGCGTGTTTGATTGCGCCGCGGTCGTGGCAGGACCGGCCGGCCAGCGCGCGCGGCGTCCGGTGGCGGGCGCTGTGGCAGTTCTGGAGTTATGGCAGCGCCGCCGAGCGGGTTTCCTTTCGCACGCGGCTGCTGAATCAGAATCCGTTCTTCTGGCTGGCGGCACGCGCCCGCCTTAAACCCGCCTGGGTTTGGGCGTTGCTGGCCAGCCTCGCATGCGGCTGGCTGTGGGGCTGGATGAAATATCGCCGCGACTGGCTCAATGAGGGCATCTATGTGAGCACCGGGTTTCTTCTCAATTCGATCTTAAAAAACTGGCTCGCCTCCGAGGCAGTACGGCAGTTGAGCGATGACCGCCGCATGGGCACGCTGGAATTGTTGCTTTCCACGCCGTTGCGAGTGAAGGAGATCTTGCGGGGCCAGGCGCTGGCGTTGCGCCGGCAATTCCTCGGACCGCTGGTGGTGGTGCTGCTGGTCGAACTGTTGATGATGCTGGCGAGCACAACCCAAAACATGGTGGGCAGCGACCGTCCGCTCTGGATTTCTCTTTGGGTCGCCGGCATGGCGACGTTGGTCGCGGACCTCGTCGCGCTCTACTGGGTGGGAATGTGGCTGGGGTTGGCGTCGAGACATCCCAAACGGGCGTTCAGCGACACGGTGGCCCGGGTGCTGGCGGTGCCGTGGGCGGGCTTCGCGGTGTTCATGACGCTGGTCGCGCTCAGTTCGATGAATGGGCGTTCGGACGTGGGTTGGAAAACCACCTTGGGCGTCTGGTTTCTGCTCGGGCTGCTGACCGACCTGGGATTCGGTCTCTGGGCCCGGCACAAACTGTTGACGGAGTTTCGGGAGATGGCGACGCGCCGTTACGAAGTTCGTGCCTCATGGTGGCAAAGATTGTTCAGCGGCCGGGCCAAAACCGGGGCGAGTTGAGGTCCGGCTGAGAATTTGCTTGAGCGCGCGCTGGTCCCGGGTTTCATTAAGCGCGGGCGGAGAGATGGCCGAGTGGCTGAAGGCGGCGGTTTGCTAAACCGTTATACGGTCAA
>CAYWMD010000062.1:0-37000 GCA_964458575.1 uncultured Bifidobacteriaceae bacterium
GCAGGTGTTCGACGTGGACAGCACGGACTGGCGCAAGGAACAAATCCAACTCTCGAAAATTCTGTCGGACGAGGAGCATCGCTCGGCTCGCGCGACCACACTTAACGCTCATTACACCGCGCCGGTTGTCATCGGCGCAATGTATCAGGCATTGGAGCGATTCGGTTTCAAAGGCGGGCGCGTGCTCGAACCCGCGTGCGGCATCGGCCACTTCGTCGGCCTTATGCCCGAAGACATGCTGCGCCGCGCGACTGTCACTGGTATCGAGATTGATCCGCTGACAGCACGCATCGCGAAGGCGCTGTATCCCGATGCGGACATTCGCGCGCAGCCGTTCGAGCAATCGAAACTGGCGGACGGTTTTTACGACCTCGCCATCTCAAATGTGCCGTTCGGTGATTACACCGTTCACGACCCACGCTGGAACAACTACAAATTTCCCATCCACGATTACTTCTTCGCTGCCGCGTTGGAAAAAGTGCGTCCCGACGGACTGCTTATGTTCATCTCGTCGCGTGGCACGATGGACAAACTGGACTCCACGTTGCGCGAATTGCTCTCCACGCGTACGGAGTTGCTTGGCGCAATTCGTCTGCCGAACGACGCTTTCAAGAAGAACGCCGGCACGGAAGTCACGACCGACATCATCATGCTCCGTAAGCTCCGCCAGGGAGAACCGCCCGTAGGCGCAACGTGGAAAGAGACGGCGGATTTTACGAACGATCTCGGCGAGGGATTCACGCTCAACGAATACTTCGCCACCCGACCGGAAATGATGCTCGGCAAAATGCGCCTCGCGGGACGCATGTATCGTGACAGCGAACCGACGCTTGAATCAGACGGCCGCAGTTTGCGCGATGCGCTCGCGCAGGCCGTCGAGCGGTTGCCTCAAAACATTTACCAGGCACAGTCCCATCAAGTCGCCGAGCCAACGCTCGACCAAACCATCCCCGCGCCGGATTTCGTAAAACCCAACGCATACTGTCTGCACGACGGCATGGTGTGCATCCGCGAAGAAGCCGTCCTTCGTCCGTTGACCGATCTCCCAAGCGAGACGCGCTCGCGGATTCGCAATTTGATTCCGGTGCGCGACGCAGTGCGTTCGTGTCTTCGTTCCCAAATGGACGACAGCGACGAGGGGCAAGTCCTCGAAGCACGGCGGCAACTCAATTATGCGTATGACCGTTTTGTCGGTCGCTTTGGCCCGATCAATCTCCGCGCAAATCAACGCGCCTTCGACGGCGATCCCGATTTGCCATTGCTGCTTTCGTTGGAGCACTACAACGACGAAACAAAGCGGGCGACTAAAGCCACTATCTTCACCGAGCGCACGATTCATCATCGCAAACCGGTAGAGACTGTCGCCGAACCGAAGGAAGCCCTCTTGGTTTCGTTGAACGAGCAAGGCCGCGTTGACCTCGACCACATGAGCGGACTGCTCAACAAGCCAGCCGATGAATTCCTGCCTGATTTGAAGGGCATCATTTTCCTCAATCCGCAAACGAATCAGTGGGAAACCGACGACCAATACCTCTCCGGCAATGTACGGGACAAATTGGTTGTCGCGGATGCCGCCGCCGTCACTGACCCGCGCTTTGCGGAAAACGTCGAGGCGTTGAAATCAATCCAGCCAGAGGACTTGCCCGCGACGGAAATTGATGTGCGACTCGGCGCAGCCTGGTTGCCGCCGGATGACGTGAAGCAGTTCATTCACAAGTTGCTCAATGTTCCGTCTGGCGTCGAAGTTGGCCACGTCCACGCGCTCGGCTCCTGGCACTTGAACGCGAATTGGGAGGCGAAGGGCGCGACTGCAAACACGACCGATTGGGGAACAGACCGCTACACCGGACTGGAACTCATCGAGGACGCGCTGAATCTCAAGACGCCCACCGTTTATGACATGGTGGATAAAAAGCCCGTCGTGAACGCGCAGGCGACCGAAGCTGCGCGCGAAAAACAGGAGCGCATCAAGGAGCAATTCAAGGAGTGGGTCTGGTCTGATGATTCCCGCCGCGAACGCCTCTGTCGCCTCTATAACGACACGTTCAACCACACACGGCTGCGCACATTCAACGGCGACCATCTGACGTTGCCCGGTGCGAGCGGGGCGATCCAACTTCACGGACACCAAAAGGCTGGTGTCTGGCGAATCCTGCAAACGCCCAACACGCTGCTTGCCCACGTCGTCGGCGCGGGCAAGACGTTCACGATGGTCGCCGCCGCGATGGAATTGAAACGGCTTGGCCTTGCGCGCAAGCCGATGTTCGCCGTGCCCAACCACATGCTCGGCCAGTTCTCGACCGAGTTACTGACACTGTATCCGGGCGCGAACATCCTGGTTGCGGGCAAGGAGGATTTCGAGTCGCAGAATCGGAAGAAGCTGTTCAGCCGCATCGCGACGGGCAATTGGGATGCCGTCATCGTCACGCACTCTGGTTTCGAGCGCATCCCGCTGTCATACGACACACAGAAACGGTTCTTCGACGAACAGCTTCACGAGTTGGAAATGATTCGGCGCGAGCACGCCGACACCAGTAATCGGCGTCTGGTTAAGGAACTGGAGAAGGCGAAGAAACGGCTCGAAGCCAAGCTTCAGGCGCTCGCCGCCGAACACAAGAAAGACAATACGCTGACCTTTGAAGAACTTGGAGTGGACCGGCTGTTCGTGGACGAAGCGCACTATTTCAAGAATCTCTTTTACGTCACGAAGATGACGCGCATCGCAGGGTTGCCGCAGACGGCCAGCGAGCGAGCGTTCGATATGTATTTGAAGGTGCGCCACGTCCAATCGCTGAACGGGGGAGGCGGTGTGGTGTTCGCCACTGGCACGCCCATCGCGAACAGCATGGCCGAAATGTTCACCATGCAACGTTACTTGCAGCCGGACGATTTGAAGAAACACAACCTGCATCACTTCGATTCGTGGGCAGCGACATTTGGCGAACCAGTAACGGCAATGGAGCTTTCGCCGGACGGCGCGGGCTACCGCTTGAACACTCGTTTCGCGCGTTTCATCAACGTGCCGGAACTAATGCAGATTTTCCGCCAGTCCGCCGACGTGCAAACCGCTGCGATGCTCAATTTGCCCCGGCCAAAACTGGACGGCGAAAAACCAACCGTCCGCAACGCGCCAGCAACGCCGGAGCTGAAGGCGTTTGTCCAGGAACTTGCCAAGCGCGCCGAAAGGTTGAAAACCAATCGTGTTGATCCGAGTGAGGACAACATGCTGAAGATTACGTCCGAGGGACGGAAGGCCGCGTTGGATCTCCGCCTAATGAAGCCAGCCGCGAAGGACGACCCACAGGGTAAAGTGAATCAAGCCGTCGAAAACATTTTCCGAATCTGGCAGGACACAAAGCCGGAGCGTTCCGCGCAGCTTGTCTTCTGCGACCTCTCAACGCCAAAGGACAAAGGTTTCTCGGTTTATCGCGATGCAGCCGAAAAATTGGAACGGCTCGGTGTATCGAGCGCCGAAATCGCCTTCATTCAAGAATATGATTCGGATGCCTCAAAACTCTCGCTGTTCCGTGACGTGCGCGCGGGAAAAGTCCGCGTTCTTTTCGGCAGCACACAGAAGATGGGTTCGGGCACGAACGTCCAAGAACGGCTCATAGCCTTGCATCATTTCGACGCACCGTGGCGACCAGCGGACGTAGAGCAACGCGAGGGACGGATTCTACGCCAAGGCAACAAGAACGAAGTGATTTCGATTTACCGCTACGTCACGGAAGGTTCATTCGACGCCTATATGTGGCAGACGTTGGAAACGAAGGCGAAGTTCATCGCGCAAGTGATGAGTGGCGACATGACGATTCGCCGTCTTGAAGATTTGGACTCGGCCGCGTTGACGTACGCTGAAGTCAAAGCCATCGCATCCGGCAATCCGCTTGTGATCGAAAAAGCCCAGGTGGATGCCGAACTAATCAAACTCACGCGACTGCGCTCCGCCCATGCCGAGGAACAGTATCGCATCCGCACGAATCTCCGCCGCTCACACGAGGATGCCGAGGCGTTCACGGGACGGCTCACCAACTTGCGCCAAGACATCGCCGCGCGACAGGACACGTCGGGTGACAAGTTCAGCATCGAACTCGACGGGCAGGCTCTCGACAACCGTGGGATCGCCGGGGAATTGATTGTTCGCCGTGCCGAGAAGATCAAAAACCGATTTGGTGACGACGTCCGGATTGGGCGCTTCGCTGGCTTCGATTTGTTTCTGCGCCCCACCTACAACAACTGCGTGGAAATGATTGTGCGTGGCAAGAACAGCTACGCCGCGCGTGTGACGGACACGGCTCAAGGCACAATTCGTTCGCTTGAGGCCAACGTGCAGGGTTTCGAGGAGCGAGCGTCCAAACTTGAATACGACATCGCCGACGCCAACAAGCGGGCGAAGGAATTGGAAACCAAGGTGGGCGCCCATTTCGAGCGCGAGGAGCGTTACCAGCAGTTGACCCGCCGCCAGAGTGAGATCGAAGAAAAGCTCGACCTCACCAAGAACCAAGCGCCAAGCCAGGCCGAAGCCGAGTCGCCCGACGAAGGCACGCAGAACAATTCCGCGAAACAAACAAACGCACGCGCACCCCGGCCCAAGCGCCGCGCCGCAGTCCATGTATGAATGTCACCGCCCAACAAACCGAATTCTTGAGTTGGAAAATCGTTCCCGCTCGCCTCGACGCTTTGCAAGCCGCGTGGTTTCTCGGCTTTGAACCGCACGAGATTCCCATGCTCGTTGCGGCAGGCTTGTTGAAGCCACTTGGTCATCCCGCTCGCAACAGCACGAAGTTCTTTGCGACCGAGACACTGGAACAACTTCGTCGCGATGAAAAATGGCTGGCTCGCGCCAGTGATGCGATACGCACCTACTGGCGCGAGCGAAACGCCCGTAAGAAAGGTGGCGGGCGAGAATCGAAAGTGACCGCTGATCAGCCAACCTTGTGACTCGCGTGGCCGTTAACGTGTGTATTCGATGAAAGCGGCGGCAACTGAATGATTCGTCCTTCCGCTGCCTGCCGCTCGTAGCTTTCCAACGAAGGCAGCCTTACTTGCGCTCTACGTGCGTAGGCGCGATGCACCGCCTTGCTGTTGTGACCAAGGGCCTCTTGTGCGAACCGTTCGGGATAGCCGCATTGCTTGGCTCGCTCTGCCCAGGCGTAACGATATGAGTGAAGGGAAACGCCTTTGATGCCAAGACCGTCACACCGTTGTTTGAACTCCGTGGCGCGGTCGCCGGCGCGAACCGTTTGAAGATAGGGGAACAGGAATCCGGTCACGGGTAATCGGCGCAAAACGGCTTCGATCTCCGGGCCAAAATGGATCATGGCGAGACTACCCGTTTTCTGCCTGGCATAGGCGATTGTTTGATTGGGCCAGTCAATATCCTCCGCCTTGAGGTGTGCGATGTCGCTTTGTGAGCCGCCAAGATGCCAGCATAGTTCGTAGAAGCTGCGCCGCTCCGGGTTCTTCTCCCGTTCGATGATGACCTGATGTTCCTCGGAAGTGATGGACCGCTTCGGTTGAAAGCGTACTGCCGGCCACAGACGCTTCGGAATGATCGGCCATGACAGCCAGTTCATCGCGAGACAGAAATTATGGAGTTTCCGCAGGTGAACATTCGTGCTGACTGTGCCCGCCTTGAGACAAGCAAACAGTTGCTCTGCCTGTGTCTCGATAATCACGCGGTGACGAATCGAATCCAGCGCCTTCTCTTTCGCGGCGCGCTGCCAGCGATCCTTGGTTGAACCACGCTTGCCTTCAATGATGGCATCAAGGGCATTTTGCCAAGTCCGCGATGAAACGCCGGAATCTGTTCCAGCCAGGTATGCCTTGGCGATGTGGAGATTCAGTTGCGGTTGACGGGCGGCTTCGTTGCGGGCGTTAAGCAGGGCTGTGGCCTCGGCACGATTTTTTGTGCCAAGACTTTCTTGCTTTTTTGTTTGGGTATCTTCGACGTAGAACATGCCGCCGAGTTTGCGGCGGTAGAGGATGAAACGATTTTTCATAGCTCAGACTTTTGGTCCGATGCTATGAGGCCGCGCGCGGCTTTGGGTGTATCGGCTACACCAAACAGGCTGCGAATCCTGTCTTCACCAGAGCCCGGTATTCGGGCATTTGCTCAATGTTTACAACGGTTTTGGCCCTACTGGCACTTTCACTGGCACTGACACCCACTTTTTCGGGCTGCCAGACGAGTTGTGACCTCGTTTTTGACCAGTATTTACCGAGTAATCGTTGAGTATTGGCCAGTTTTATTTTCACTGGCACTTTCACTGGCACTTGCCTCCTCTGGTTTCTGCAACTGGCTGCCTTTCGGCAACTTGAAAGTTGGAGGCGAGGGTCGGAATCGAACCGACGAATGAGGCTTTTGCAGAGCCCTGCCTTACCACTTGGCTACCCCGCCGCCCGACGCCAGTCAGCATAGTTCGCTTCTTAAACCCTGCAAGCGTAACTTCTATGTGATCGGCAGATCCAAGTCACCCCCTCACGTAAGAAGTCGAGAGGAAATGACCGCCCTCAAGCACGCCCCGGCGATCCGGCACAGACCAGGTTTTATGGACTAAATTTATGCACTAAACTTGCGAAGCCGGCGACAGACTGAAGTAGGCGAATCCGTCGACGTGGAACTGCGGTTTGACCTGCATCCCGCCGGTAAATAGGATGGTGCGAGTCAGTTTCGTATGATGACCATAAAATTATTCCGGGAACGGCTAATCTCACTCCTGTTCGCAAGTTTGCTGCTAGCGGGGATTGATTCGGTGGCGCAAACCGTGACTGCTTCGTCGCAACTTCCAGGCTGGGAAGCGACAAAGGTAATTGATGGCGACGCGACTTCGACCTGGTCTTCCTCAGGTCACGGAGCGGCGAATGCGGTGGAGTGGGTGGCGGTGGATTACGGGCAGGCAACTTTGATGACGGGGGCAAGCATCGCGCCGCGACCGGGTGGCGGGTGTTTTCCGGTGGATTACCAGATTCAATATTCCACCAATGGCACAACCTGGGCGCTGGTGACGGGCATGAGTCTGGCCAATCAATCCCCACCTTCCGGCACGCTCACGCTCAACTTCAGCAACGCGATCATCGCGCGCGCGTTGCGGCTCTACGCAACCACACTCAGCCCGGACAATTTTGGGAATTACTACCTGCAACTCGCCGAATTCAAGGCGGTCGGCGCCGATCTTTGGGCGGCGCCGGCGGAGTTGCGGACCAAGAAGGTCATCAACGCCGGGCAGTACAGCACGCTGAACCTCTACCAGGAGGATGCCCCGACGCCCAAGTTCCTTGCCGACAATCCGGACTACCCCGCCAATCACCCTTTCGACGGATTGAGCGTGCCCATCCTGCTGGATCGTCAATGGTTGACCAACCAGGGTTTGCTGGAAGCCGAGTACGCTTTGCAGGACCTCGTGATGACCAAGCTGTTGATTCCCTGGTCGCAAGTTTCGTCGGCGGTGGCGGATTTGAAGCGCGTCAATTGGGGTCACTTAACCGACAACTTTCTCTGGTATCGCGTGAGCGATGCCAGCGCGTCCGGAGATTTTGACACGCGCTACGCGGTGGACCCCAACAGTTCGAACGACTGGTTCATCGTCCGCCAAAACGCCGCGTTAAGTGCGCGCATCTGTCGCGAAGCCGGGTTGAAAGGCTTCATGATGGACACGGAGCAATACACGAAATACGCAAGCGGTGAGGAGTATCCCTTCGGCAAAGGCACGGCTGCCACCTGGCGCGAGCGCGGTCAGCAGTGGATCGAGGCGGTTCAATCCGAGTTCCCGGGCATCACGATCATTTTCTTTTTCTCGTGGGGACCGGAATCCGAGCCGGGCGGTTGGGCCCATTACGAAAACCTGAAGTATTTCATGAACGGTGTTCTGGCGGGCGTGCAATCGCCGGCGCGGTTGATTCATGGCTGGGAAAGCACGTTCTGGTGGGGCGGCCAGCGCTACATGGGCGGCGACGTGAACGATCCCAACAGCTACGTCCATTATCCCGGCGACCGGGCCGCCTACGCCGGCGCACGCAACAATATCAAGAACGTCTGGCGCAATTTGAGCGACAACCCGACGAAATACGATCAATTCGTCGAGGCCGGTATGGCGGCCTATGTGGACAGCGATCCTTACAACCTCTGGCCCGGCTGGCCCAGCGGCTATTTGACTGACTGGCCGTGGTCCAATCTGCCCTACACGCTCGCATACAGCGACGGCTACGTCTGGGTCTGGGCGGCGCACACTCATTACTCGGCCACCAAATCCGTGCTGAATCCGTTCCTCGCCTCCATCGCCAACCGCACGTTCAACACCGGCCAGGAACCAGTCTCCAGTTTCACCGAAACGTTCCAGACCGATCCTTTGGGTCGTGGTTGGTATTTCGACTTTGACATGCTGAACATCGGTCGGCGACGGGACGGAGGAACTCTTTTCCCGTTCCTTGCCCCCATGAGCCTGGACAGTGTGTCCTACCGTTGGGATGTGACGAATCAAGCCGTGCGGGTTCAGGGCACTTGGCGGACCGGGGAGTTCGGCGAAAAAACCGGCGTCACCGGTTGGCAACGGCGACGCTACGTCCGTCCCATCCAACCAGTCCGGCAAACCAACAGCTTCCACGCCGAGTTCGATTTCAAGGTGGAAAACTTCGGCAGTGATCCGGCCAACCCCATCCTGATCGGTCTGTTCAACAGTGCATCGCTCGTGACCACCCAAGCCATCCGCCTGCGCATTGACAGCGCGACGCAGGCATCCGTGACCGTCGCCGGGGTGGGCGGGCCGTGGACTTCGAACCTGGCATTGTCAAACGCCCTCAGCAGCGCCGCCACCTATCGGATTCGATTCAAGCAAAACGGGACCACTCGAGCATTCGAGTCAGTGCTGACCGATCTGGGCAGCGGCAACACCGTCGCGTATCTCAGCAACGCCGTGCCTGCCAATGTCGGCGCATTCGCGCTCGACGAAGCCGGCATTGCACAATGGGATGCCGATCCCACCGCGACCGCACCCGCCCAAGCGCACGAATTTCTGCTCAAGCGTGCCGCGCTGTTTCCCCCGGCGGCGCGGTTAAGTCTGGCTTCGCCGCCATCGCTGGACGGGAATGGTTTCCACTTCGTCCTTCAAGGTTTTCCGGGGCAGAGTTACACGGTGAAAGCGTCGAGTAATCTGATTGATTGGACCGTGGTGGGAAGTGTCGTGGCCAGCAATGCGCCCGTGCCATTCGTGGATTCCTCGGCCACGACCAATGCGCGACGGTACTATCGAGCCGTCACGCAGTGAGGATGAAGTCTCCCTTTACAAAATGCGTCCAAGACCGTGCGGCGGCGAAGTTGCGCTTTCGCCGGTTGCCCCAAACACGTCGCTCAAGGATATCGCACGCGGTAAAATCTTTGGGTGGCCGGCAGAGTGTTCGAGTCCGAAAAACCAAAGGTCCCGTTCGTGGTCGCGGTCAGGTTCGTGAAGTCCAACTCCCAAGGCCCGGAAAGATTCGTCGCGCGATCCACGGTGTAGATCAGGCCCGGCACCCCTAAAAACGTGGCATGGAAGCTAAACTCATCGACCAAGCTTTGGTTGACCGGAAGGAGCGTGATGGCGTTGGAAGCGACGACCATCACAGTGACCGCACCGCCGGCTGAAGCGCCGCGCGAGTCGGTGAGGGTGTAATTCCATTGGTCGCTGCCGGTGAAGCCGGGCGCGGGTACATACCAGACAAGTGAATTGGTCATCCACACCGTGCCACCGAGTTGACTGGCTGGATTCACGCTCGAAAGTGATACCGTGTCGCCGTCCGGGTCCGTCGCCACCGCAAGCACTTGTGCAGTTGTCGTCGAGATGACAACGCCCTGGCCGGTGACGGTGGAAACGACGCCGGCGACAGGCGGGCGGTTGACGGTGAGCGAGGCAAAACTGCTGGTGTTTGATCCTGCCGCGTTGGTCACCAGCACCGAATACTTGCCGGCGTCCGCCAAAGCGACGTTGGTCAGCGTCAAGGTTGCGTTGGTCGCATCCGCGACGGGTGTATTGGTGTTGAAATACCAGCGATAGCTGAGGGGCGAACTGCCCGTGGCGAGAGCAGTGAAGCTGGCGTTACTGCCGGCCACGATGAGTTGATTGGTCGGTTGCATCGTGATGTTCGGCGGAAGGAGCACGGTTAAAGCGGCGACCGTGCTGGTAACGCTGCCGAGCGAGTCGGCCACCTTCACGGAGTAGCCGCCGTCGCTGCTGCTTTGGGCGTTGGTGAGCGTGTAAGCGGCGTTGGTGGCGTTGGCGAGGAGGTTCGTTGCGTTGAAAAGCCACTGGTAGCGCAGCGGGCCATTGCCGGCGGCGCTGACGCTGAAGGTGGTGTTGCTGCCGACGACCACCGTTCGGCTCGCGGGTTGGTTGGTAATCGAGGGCGCGTGACTGCGGGTCAAGGCATAGAAGGCGACGCGCGCGCCTTCATTGGTCGGGCCGGCGTTGTCCTGGCAATAGCTACCCGCCTTGAAGTAGAACTCCTGGTTGGCCCAGTCCGGGTCGGTCAGGAAAGTGTTGGTGGCCTTGCTCAAACCATTGACCGTCACGGTGGCCAATCCGTTCTCCAGCTTGATGGTATAGACAACGGAGTTGCCCAAACCCACGTTTGGAAAGGTGAGTTTGTTGTCGGTGTTGGGCATGCTGTCGCTGGCATAAACCTTCACCAACGCTTCGATGGTCCCGTCGTTGTACTGGAGCTTGACCAGTGGCCGGGCATCGCCCGTCTTGGTGTGAATCTGGCCGATGATGACCTTCTTGGTACTCGCAACTTCGGTAACCCGGCACGTCGCGTTGAGGAGATGGGTTCCGTAGCCCCGCCAATTAATTTCGTTTGAAGGCGGACTGATCTGCTCGCGCAATTCAGAACGCGGATAACTTGACCCACTGGTGGTTGCACCGGTCACCGGCGCCCAAAAGGTCATCGCGCCATCCGGGCCGGAGTAAAAATAGAGAGCGTTGCTGTAACCGGCGGTCAACAGCGCCGCGCTGATTGAGGCGGAGTCGCCATCGGTGCCGCCCGAACTGTCCACGGGCAGGCCGAGATAGAAATTGGTGAGATTGAAATTCCCGCCGGGCGGTACATTGGGGTCCAGTGCGTGCGCCGGGAGACAGCAAACGCCGATCAGTGCGAGTGCTCCGCAGCCGAGCATCCGCGTCAGGTGCTTTTTCGTCATACCGATCTTCCGCCGGCAGAATCTATCACGCAACCAGTACAACGACCAATCGCTCCTTAAAAAAACTCGAAACACCCTCGAAAAATCGACCCGGTTCAAGCGTCAACATGCCTCGATATTCCGGCAAGGAAGGTTCCCCGCGGGTCAACTTTTCAACCGGCGGCGAAACAGCAGACCGGCGGCGCCCAAGGCGAATATGGCAGTGGCTGAGGGTTCGGGAACCGGACCGTATTCGATCTTGATGTTCGAGAAATCAATCCCGTTGTCGGCCGCGCCGACCGTGCTGCTGGAGCCAAAGATGCTGCTGTTCACATGGAACGCAAGCGCGCCGATAGTACCGACGATCCCACTCGAGTCGCTCATGGTCCAAGTGCTCAACAAGCTGGCCCCTTGGTAAAGCGAGCCGCTCAAATCCAAAGTGTCCGCTCCCGTCCTAGTCAATGAAAACACGCCGGTATAAAACGTGTTTGGTGCAAACGAATAGGCGCTACCGCCGGCGGTGCCGACCTGTGTGTAAGGAGCTGTCGTGCTAAGGAGCGCACTTGACGTCATATCCGTCCGTTGTCGGAACGTGATATTTGCGCTGCCAGATGTCAAAGGCCCCACATCAAAGTCCGTCTCGTAGCCATTAAGGTTATTCCACTCGGTACTGGAAGAAGCAGTGACGTCTTGGGCGAAGTTGTGCCCCGTCGTGTCAAAAAGCCCGATCTTGAACTGTGCCCCTCCGCTAGTGGCGGTAGTGATGGTCGGCGGCGTCTTAAACGTGTAAGTCGCCGTCAGTGTGTAACCCACCCCCAGTACTTGGGGACCAAAAGTCCCATGAATCCCGCGGCCGGAAGTACCCGAAACCAATCCGAGCGAGCCCACGGAGACTTCAATGGCTGAGCTTGAAGTGGACGTCCACCAGTCCGTATCCAGCGCGTCTGTACCATTGTTCCGCCCACCATCGGCCCAACTGTCATCCACGATGAGTGTCGCGGGCGACGTTGCCGGCATCAGCAGAACTGCAAGACACAAGGGAAGGATTCGTTTCATATCGAGCCTTTCATTCATTGATAACTATTAAATCAAGAGGTCAGGGTTTGTGCAAGCGATAAAATCGGGCGTCGGCCGATACGGCGTTGGTCACGACATAATTGGTCCCGACGATTGATGGCGTCCCGGCGTTGGGCCAGTTCGTCGCCTGAATGGTCGCGGAATTCAAGACGTTGGTGGCTTCCAACACATAACTGCTTGGGGTGCTGGCCGGCCAGGAGAGCAGGACGTTGTTGCCGGAATGGGCGATGTTCAGCGTGGGGGTCGGAGTGGAGTAGGTGACGACTTCGATCTTGATATTCGAGAAGGTGATCCCGTTGTCCACCAATTCACCGGCGGTTGTGGAACTGCCAAACGCGCTGGTGTTCGCCCAAAAACCGATCATGCCGAAGTGATTTGCGATTCCACTCGAGTCAGAATCCGTGTAGCTGTCCATCAGGGTGCCGCCCTGGCTCATCGAACCAAAAATATCAACACCGTCAGCTTCCGTTCTGGTGATGGAAATCACGCCGACATATTCGGTGTTCGGCGCAAACACATAACCCGCGTCCGCACTGCTGCCGAAACTGAACCACTCCGCGGTAGTGCCGAGAAAACGACCGCTGGTGTTCACCAAATGTTTCCGGATGCTGATATCCGAGGCGACCGCATCGTTCACATCAAGATCTATCATGTAACCCGGCAGATTGGTGTAGAGCGGGTTCACTGTCGCCGAGGCCGACGACAGGTCGGCCGCCAAGCCGGCGTCGTTGAAGTCCATCATGGCAATCTTGAACGCGGTGCTGGCGGACCCGGCGCCGACCGTTGCCGGGGTGGTGAAGGTGAACGTTGCTCTGATTGTGTCACCGATGGCCAGAGTCTGTGGGGCAAAGGTGCCGTGCAGGCCGCGTCCGGAGGTGCCGGAAATCAATCCGAGTTGATTTGTGTAGGCTTCGACCGAATTGCCGTTGGTCGCACTGGATGACCACCAATCCGCCTGGAGCGGGCCTGTGTTCGTGCGGCTTCCATCGGCAAAACTGTCGTTTACGATGACATTCGTAACCAGCACACCCGATGGCGGTGCCGGGAGTTTCGTGAATTGATTGCTGATGTCCAAGGGGGTCAGCTCCCCAGCCCAGATGGCAAATTCATCCACGCGGCCGGAGCCGGGGCTGCGGTAGGCGCCGGTAATGTCGGCTCGCTGTCCAATGTAAAGGCCGGTGCCGTCGCCTGCGACCGACTCGGGAGAATTGGTTGTCATGCCAGTCGAAAGCGTCCCTCCAACCGGAGCCACGTACCAAATCGCCTTGTTGGGGACACGTGCTTCGTCGTAGGTCACCGCGAAATAATACCACGTGCTATACAGCAGGTTGGCTGCTTCCAAAATCGTAGTGGTAGAATCGCCGAAACGGAGCTTGAGCGCGTTGGGGGACTCAGTGGCGGTGTCGTTCTCAAAGAAAAGCGAAAAGGCGTTATGATTGGTCGTTCCCACGGGCACGGTAGTGGCGTCGAACAGGCTGCGCTGTCCGCCAATATTCGGGCCGCTAAGCGAGCGAAAGAGGAATGAGATGGTGCCCTTGGCGGTCGAAGTAGTGTTTGACGCGCCACCACCAGCAAGCAACGGAGAAAGGTAACGCAGATAGGCCGTGCTTTGGTTCGCGAAGAACCAGGCGTTCGACGCATTGCCAAAAACATCAGCGCCATACCCGCCGGCAAAGCTACTAAGAACGACGCTACCGTTCACCGCGCTTTCGAGTGACCCATCCAGCTTGAAATAATTGGACGGACTCTGCGAGAGGATCGTGGCCTGATAGTTCGCGAGCGTTTGCGCCGAGGCGCTGGCGGCGAGCAAACCGAGGGTGAGAACGAGTTTGGAGACTGAGACTTTCATACGAAACTATTTAAGTTTAATAGTTATTAACACGCGGACGGAGGTTCTGACAAGCCTTTTTTCCAATAATGGATAAAAAGTGGTTCATGGTCATGAAGTCGCGATTGGACATATTGGCAATTCGGGATGCGCGATCTTCCACACCCCGAGGTGCGCGTGTTTGAGCGTCAAACTGCCTTTCCCGCTGGCAGTTACCAGCCACGCTTGCGATTCCGGTTGGGACTTGCCCGCCCATGTCAACGCCACGAGATCGTGCCCGCCCAGCAACCAGTCCGTTTCCGTGAGCAAGACCAGCGAGTGCCAGGCGAGCAGGTGCGAACGGATTTCGGGATCGGAATCCTGACGACGCACTTGCTGGAATCCAAGGAGGGCCTGCACGGCGACACCATTGTGCGCGTCGCGGGCAAAGCCAAAACGGGGTTCGATTTCAACCCGGTCCGCGCTTGCGTCGAACAAGGGCAAACTGTAAGTGCCCAGTCGCAGGCGGGCTTTCTGCCCGGCCGCGATGTGATGCCAGTGCAACTGCCATCCTGCCTTCCACCAGAGTCGCGTTTCCACGCTGACATGATTCTGGCTGAAGCGATCACCCAAACCGTAAACGGATGCACAATGATCGGCGGCAACCACCTCGGGCTGGCATTGATGCCGGCCGAAGATCGAGCCGTCGGCAAACTCGGCGGTCAGGGCGGCATCCGCGGGATAGCGATTCTCCGCCGGCGGGATTTCTCCGCCGATGCCCGAACGGAAGCTCAACTTGCCCCATTTCCAGGTGCCGAACCTGGTATTGCTCACGCAAATCCCGTTCGCGTTATTCAACACTTCCACCTCGCCCGCATGACTGCGCACGACCAGCCCGGCTTGGGGGACGGCGATTTGGAAATCGCTTTTCTCGCACGGCAATGGTTTTTCCGACGACTTCCAAAAGCGATGTTTGCGTGGCAGCAGCAACGGTGCGAATCCTTTTGCCGCCCAATACGTCGAACCGGCGCAACTATAGGCTTCGGTCAGCGCGGGGAATTCATCGGTCCAGCCCAGCGACAACGCGCCTTGCTTTTGGAGGATCGGGTGGCTGAGAAAAAATTCGAGGTTGCGGGTGCACACGCGTCGGGCCTGGCCGGGTGGAATGGCCGAGACGCCGCAATATTCCGCGAGACCAAACGGGGCGGTCGCCGCGAAGCGATAACACATTGAGCGGCCGAAAGGCGGGTTTTCGCCGCTGGCCGCGAAGAAATGAACGTAGTCCTTGAGAAACTCCGCCAGCCAGTCTTTCCAGCGTCGGGCGCGGGCGCGGTCCGTATGGCCGTAGAGTTTCGCCCACCAGGGGCCGTAGTAATGGAAGGCGTAGGCCTGGTAGTAGTCCACGGTTTCATTCATGCCATCAATGAACCACCCGCCGCCCACCGCCATGCTCTCGATCACGTCGAGCAGATGGCGCATCACCGGTTCGTCCGCACGCCGCCCGAACCCTTCCTGCGCGAGGAACGCCAGCGTCATCACGTTGAAGAACATGTGATTGTTTCGGTGCAAACCGGCGCCGCGAATACTGGCCAACCACCGCGCCACCTGCTCGCGTTCGGCTTTGCTCAGCGGCTCCCACAATTGCGTCCGGGCCATTTGGAACGCAAGCGTGAGGGCGGCCATTTCAACGGTGTGCTGATGGTGGTTTGCCGTCGGCCCCCAATACTCCGGGCTTGCGGGGTTGGTTCCAATGACCAGACCGCGGCAAAACCACCCAGCCACTTCCGCCCGCGAAAGTTTTTCGTCCGAAGCAGGCTCGCTCGCCAGCCAGTGGGCCGCGAGTAAACACGGCCGGGCGAACGATTCCAGCCGATCCGCCGGTGCGCCGTGATTGCTGGCCTGACCGGCCAAAGGCAGGTCCGCCTTGCCCGGCTGCATCAGCGCCGCGAGCGGTTGGAGCAACGATTCCGCGGCGTGTTGCCACCAGGCATACGGGTCCGTCGTCGAGGAAACGGCGGCGACGGTGGTCGCCCCGGCAACCCTTGCGGCGGAAGCCGGCCCGCGCTTGACGCGGACAGAGGAAAACCAATTGCGTTCCGCCAGGCGTGCCAGCGCCTCGCGCAGCGGCGGCAGATATGGATGCCAATGGCGCTCCCATTCCAAGGAAACAAACCCATCAAATTCCTCCCGCTCCAGCAACGCCATCAGCTCGCGCAACGGCATCTGGCCATCGCCCGGTAACACGTAGGTGTAGGGATGCCGCGCGGAGGGACGATCCACGCTGTCCTTGATCTGCACGTGCCGGATGAACCGGCCGAGCTGCCCCCAGGTGGATTCGAGCGGTTCACCACCGACGCGCCACGTGTGGTGCGAGTCCCAAATCAAGTTCAATGACGGATGGAGTCGTTGATTGAGTTTCAAGCAGGGTTCCGACGCGGAAAAGGCGTCGTGCGTTTCCAGGAGCAAGTCCACCCTCCAACCGCGCCGCTCTTTCTCATCGCGCCACCAACGAACCACCTCGCCCGCGTGCGAAAAATCCGAGTCCGCCAGCGCCTGTCCCCAGGTGCCGCCGCCAAAAACACGGACGTACGGCATTCGCAGCGCCTCCGCCCACCCGCCCAGACCGAGCAATTCCGCGCGATCTTTCGCGGTCGCACTGACGAGCTTCACCGACGAACCGGCGATCCACAGACGCGTGTCGTGTCGCCGGCAGATTTCCGTCAGGCGATCCGGCGTGAGCTTTTGCTCCACGCAATACTCCGGCATGTCCATGCGCCCGCCCATTCCCCGAAGTTCAATGGCTGGAATTTGAAACTCGCCCGCCAGCGCGCCAATTTCTGGAAAGGTCAAATCCGCGCACCCCAAGGTGGAAAAGGCATGCCGCAACCGTTGCGCTTCACGTGGAGCGGTCATAGATATCAAGCGTGACGACCGCTTCCTGAGGTTCACCGCGCAGAAACGCGCGCAGATTTTTCAGTGCCAGCACGCCGGAATCGCGCCGCCGGTCGCGCGTGGGACCGCCGAGATGCGGCAGCAACGTGACGTTGGGCAGGCCGCGCAACGGTGAATCCGCGGGCAGCGGCTCCTGTTCAAACACGTCCAAAGCGATTTGGATTTTTCCTTCGCGCGCCACGCGGGCAATCGCCGCCTCATCCACCACGGCGCCGCGGCCGACGTTCACAAACACGCCGCCGGCGGGAATCATCCGCAGGTGAGATTCCTGGACCGAATGATGGTTCTCGGGGGTGCATGCGGCCAGTTCCACCACCACTTCCGAGGTGGAAAACAACTCCGCCAGCGAGTTTGCGCGGGCGACGCCCAAGCGAGCCAGCAGCGCATCAGGTACGCGCGGCGAGTAGGCCTGAATCCGGTCGGTAAACGGGCGCAGCATGGGGACGAGCGCCTGGCTGATCCCGCCGAAACCGTGCAGGCCCACGCGCCGGCCAATCAGGCTTTGCGTCACGGTGCTGCTGTTTTTCCACGCGCCCTCACGGTGCATGGCGATGGCCCAATACGAGGCGCGTCGCATGGCCATCATGATAAGCATGAGCGCGCATTCCGCAACGGTCGGCGCGATGGAGTTGCCCCAGTTGGTCACAACGAGCCCGCCCGCCAACAAATTGCGCGGAACGAGCCGGCGCACACTGCCGGCCAGATAGCAGACGTAACGCAGCGATGCGAGATGTCCGGGGGTGATAGGCCCGTTCAACGGCGGGGTTTGCCAGGCGGAAACCAGGATCGTCGCGGGCGCTTCGCGCCAGAGTTCCAGCCAGCCATCCGGGTCCGACAACGGCAGGCGGACCCGGCGATAGCCCGGCAGCAGGCTCTCCAGTTCCGCCCACATCGGGCCGGGAAAGAAATCCGCCACCTCGAGATCGCTCAAGGCAACAACGGCGTTCAGTTGACTCATCGCTTAATAATTATTATGACAGGACCGTCTCTGCAAGCGGAAAAAGCAGGCGGGAGCGGCGGGCTCAATTTGGGGCTTTTCAATCTGGCGGACTCCTGCGATGAATTTTGCGTGCGAAAGAAAGAAAGCATTTCCCAGCAACGCATCGCCCGCGACCTGGGCGTGTCCCAAGCCCTGGTCTCGCTGGTGTTGAACGGCAAGCGGGAGAACATCAGTGAGGAATCCTACCAGCGCATCTGGAATTACGCCCTGAAGCTCGGTTATCGCCCAAAGGGCATGAAGTTGAGCACCGAAAGCGCCCCCTCCACGGCGGTGGGGTTTATTCTGCGGGCGGGACTTCGGCTGCACACCCAGAGCAATTTCTTCAGCCACGTTCAGCATGGATTGCACGAGGGCCTGCTGGCGCGCGGTTTCCATTCGGTGTTTCTGGGAGCGGAGGACGATTTGGGACCGCGGGCGGCACAGCAAATTGTAAAACAGCACAATCTGCGCGGCGTGGCGGTGCTGGGGCAGGTGAACCGCGAGTTCGTCAAAGCGATCACGGCGGTCCAGCCCAATGTGGTGGCCATCTCGTTCACGTTTCCCGGCTGGTGCCACTCGGTGATGCCGAATGAACAGCAGGCCGTGGAAGCCCTGGCTTTTCACCTGACGGAATTGGGTCATCGCCAGTTTGGATGGATTGGCGGCGACCAGCAGTTGGATTACAACCGCCGGCGGTTCGACGGTCTGGTGGCGGCGCTGGCCGCGCGCAAGTTGAAATTGAACCCCCGATTCGTGGTGAACGTGGAGTCCGGCGACCGGCTGGCGGGGTGGAAGGCGGCCGAGGCATTGCTGAAACAGATTTCGACGAAGAGTTTTCCGACGGCGTGCGTTTGCGTGAATGGCTCGGTGGCGCGTGGCTTCCTGAGCGGCCTCCTGCAACGCGGCTGGCGGGTCCCCGAACAAATCAGCGTGGTAGCGATTGATGCCACCCGGTTGTGCATCGAGGAGCATCCGCAAATCACCGGCGCTCATTCCGACCCGGAAATGGTTGGCACGACCGCGGCGGATTTGTTGATGCGGAGCATCAGCGAAAAGACCGGGATACTCTCCGATGTGATTCTCCCCGCACAACTGACCGTGCGCGAGACATCCGCCACCCCGCCGGCGTGACGGCGTGACGGCGGGTCCGCCGGTTGCGCTTCAGGGACTATCCCAGTTCGTTTGGGTCAGGCTGGTCCGCTTGCTCCAGGTCAAGAGCCGGGCACTGAGGTCGCCATAAAGGACATCCATGCCGGCCTTGCCGGCGTGACGGAAGTCGAGGTAAGCCGTGGCTTGAGATTCGGTTTTCGCAAGGTCCGGTTGCGCCTCCCCCACCCATTTGTAATGCGACTGGCACCACTTGCTGGCGGGATCGGATGTGAGATCAATCTTGCCTTCGACAACCAGCAGGGTTTCCGTGGAATTGGGACCGGTGGTGGCCCGCCGCGGCAAAGAGGTTGTCATTCCTCCGCTGGTGGTGCGGCCAAGCATGGTGCCGGTGCAGGCATAGCTGCGCGAGATATCCGTGACTGGAACGACGCCGGTCGTCAAATTGCGATAGTTCGTGGCCGGGCAGATGAAGACGGGGCTTTCTTGACTCGTCAACTTGTCGCCGCGCTGGGGCAGATAGCGGTCGAGAAACTTGGTCCAGATGAGCTTGCTGCCGGAAGTGTCCGCCGGATCAATCACCGAGGCGTTCACGGACACGTACGGAAAGTAATTGTTGTTGTCTTCCACGTAGAGGGTCAACGCAATGCCGGCCTGCTTGAGATTGGAGAGGCACGTCGCCTGGAGGGCCTTGGCCTTGGCTCTGGCCAGCGCCGGCAACAGCATGGCGGCAAGAATGGCGATGATCGCAATGACCACCAGGAGTTCAATCAAGGTAAATGCCAGCCGGCGGAGAAGGTGGCGACGTGATTGCGCGGAGCGTTCCAGTAAGACGCATACTGACTTCATACAGGTCCAGCTTACTTTTTGACTTGTGAATCGTCAACAATCTTTTAATAGTTATTAAGTGCAGACCTGCGACGCCACCATTGCGGCCGTGCCGCTGCCGCCGAACCCCGTCTGGCGCAGCTACGCCGGCGGCCGGGTATTGCGCACCTTCCGGGGTTTGGGTGAATCGCAGGACAATCATTTTCCGGAAGACTGGCTCGCCTCCACGATTCGCGCCCGCAATGGCCACAACGCGCAGGGCCCGGACGAGGGCCTCAGCCGGCTGGGCCATTCGGCTGCGGGTCAGGCCTTTGCCGACGCGCTTCGGCTGGAGCCACGGTTTTGGTTCGGTGTCCGCGAAGGCAGCCGCAGCACCACCGGCGTGTTGTGGAAGCTGCTGGACTCCTCGGTGCGGCTTCAGTTGCAGGCGCATCCGGATGCACCCTTTGCCCGGAAGCACCTGAACTCGAACGCGGGCAAGACGGAGTGCTGGTACATCCTGGGCACGCGCGGCGAAGCGTGCGTTTACCTCGGCTTTCAGCGCCCGCCGTCCCACGAGGCTTGGGCGCGGATGATCCGCGAACAGCAGGTGGAAGAAATGCTCGCCTGCTTTGACCGCATCCCCGTTCTGGCTGGCGATTGTTTCGTCGTTCCCGCCGGCACACCGCACGCCATCGGCGCGGGGGTCTTCATGGTCGAACTGATGGAGCCGACGGATTGGGTGGTCCGGTGCGAGCGGGTGAACGCCGGGGTCACCCTGCCACCGGAGGCGTGCTTCATGGGTTTGAGCCTGGAAACCTGCCTGGACATTTTTGATTACCGCCGTTATTCCCCGGCCGAAGTCCGGCAGACATTTCAGCAACATCCGCGCGCCGTGTTCCAAAACAATTCGTTCCGCGAGGAGGAAATCATCCAACCGCCCTGGCACGGATTCTTTCGCCTGCACCGCCTGCGTGGAACCGGCGAAGCCCACTGGGCCGGCGAAGAATTGATGTTGCTCATCGCGCTGAAGGGCGAGGGTGAATTGCGCGCCGGTCCGGAGCCGCGCCGCGTGGGTGCGGGTGAAACCTGGCTGCTGCCCGGCGCGGCGAAATCGTGGCAATGGCGAAGCGCCACCCCCGTATGGGAACTTCTGCTCGCCAAACTGCCGGTGAAACCTGAATGCTCATCAGCCTGACCGATGCTTTCCATCTACGACCATCTTGTCATCGGATTCTACTTCGTGTTCATGGCCGTGATCGGCTGGGTGTGCCGCCACTTCGTCGGCAACACGAGCGATTATTTCCGCGGGGGCGGCCAGATGTTGTGGTGGATGGCGGGTGCATCGGCGTTCATGGTGTCGTTCAGCGCCTGGACGTTCACCGGCGCGGCGAGCAAGGCTTACGAGGACGGGCCGGTGATCATGATTCTTTATTTCGCCAACGCGCTCGGGTTCTTCTTCAACTATTTGTTTTTTGCCCCGCGTTTCCGGCAAATGCGGGTCGTCACCGCCATCCAGGGCATCCGCCAGCGCTTCGGTCCGGGCAACGAACAGTTCTTCACCTGGCTGCAAATCCCGTTGGGCGTGCTGTACGCCGGCATCTGGTTGAACGGTTTGTCGGTGTTCATCAGCGCCGCGTTCGGGTTCGATTTGAAGACCACCATCATGGTCACGGGCGTTGTCGTCCTGATGATGGCGGTGGTCGGCGGCGCGTGGGCGGTGGTAGCGGGCGATTTCATGCAAATGCTGATCCTGATGCCGGTAACGATCGTTGCGGCGGTTCTCGCCGTGGCTCACGTCGGCGGCTGGAGTGGGTTTGTTTCCCAACTGCCTTCGCGCCACGTGAATTGGACCGAGGCCGCGCGGCCTGAAATCATCTGGCTTTGGATCATCGCGATTCTGATCAAGCAATTCATCTCCACCAACAACATGCTGGAGGCCTCCCGCTATCTGAACGTGAAGGACGGCGCGCAGGCACGCAAAGCGGCGCTACTGGGCATGACGTTGTTTCTCGTCGGCGTGCCGATCTGGTTCATCCCACCGATGGCGGCGAGCATAGCGTTCCCCGATTTGGCCGCGACGTTCCCGCACCTCGAGCATCCGTCCGAAGGCGCTTTTGTCGCCATTGGCCAGGCCACGATGCCGGCGGGCATGGTCGGCCTGCTCATCAGCGGCATTTTCGCGGCAACGATGTCCTCGATGGACGCCGGATTGAACAAGAACGCCGGATTTTTCGTGAAGAACTTTTATCACGTCGTCCTCCGCCCCAATGCCGGTGAAAAGGAGCAAATGCTGGCCAGCAAACTGGCCACACTGGTCATGGGCTTGCTGGTGATCGTCGCCGCGCTCACCTTCAGTTCGTGGAAAAACCTGAAGCTCTTTGACCTCATGCTCCAGTTCGGCAGTCTGGTCGCGTTGCCCTACTCGGTGCCGTTGATTTGGGGAACGATCATTCGCCGTGCGCCGGCGTGGGCGGGTTGGACGACGGTGGTCGTGGGTTTCGGCTCGTCGCTCGCGGCGAAATATGTTTTTACGCCCGCGTGGTTCGCGTCGGTGATGGGCTGGTCCGGCGCTTTGAACGGACGGGAAGTCAGCGATTGGGGGACGCTCTCGGGCGTACTCGTAAATACGTTCATCTGCTCGGCATGGTTTCTGGGTTGCTGTTGGTTTCATCGCCGACGCCCGGAGCCGGAACGGGCGCGGGTCGAGCAATTCTTCCAGCGCATGACCACCCCGGTTGATTTTCACAAGGAAATCGGCCCCGGCAACGACGCTCGGCAATATCGCGTGCTCGGGCTGATGTGCCTGGTTTACGGCGGCTTCATGCTTCTGCTGGTGCTCGTGCCGAATTCGCCGGGCGGTCGCTTCGGGATGTTTTGCTGCGCCGCGTCCATTTTTGGCGTCGGCGCGCTGCTGCATCGGCAGGCGCGAAGATTGCAGTCCGTCGATACGTCCAAAACCTGACAAATTCAAATCACGCTCATGGAAAAACTCAAAGGCAAACGCGCGCTCGTCACCGGCGGCGGACAAGGACTCGGCGAAGCCATCGTGCGCCATCTGCTCGCGGCGGGTGCGGACGTGGCGATCCATTATTTTTCCAGTGAGGCCGGCGCCCGGGAAATAAGAGCTTATGCGCCTCCGCTGGGCCGGCGCGCGGAGGTTTTTCGCGCCGACCTTACCCGCGAGGTCGAAGCCCATGCGCTTGTTGCCAATGCCGCCAACTTTCTTGGCGGCCTCGACATCCTCATCAACAACACCGGCGACCTCATCCAGCGGCGCAACCTCGGCGAGGTGGACATGGAATTCTGGCAGCGCGTGATGGACGTGAACGTCACCTCGATGATGCTCGTGACACGCGCGGCGCTGCCGTGGCTGGTCAAAGCCGGCCAAGCCAGCATTGTGAATTTGTCCTCGCTGGCCGGTCGCAAGGGCGGGCATCCCGGTTCGCTGGTTTACTCCACAGCCAAGGGCGCCGTGCTCACCTGGACGCGGGCGCTGGCCAACGAACTCGCGCCGCGCGGAGTGCGCGTGAACTGCGTCGCGCCCGGCCTCATTCTCGGCACACGCTTTCACAACACGCACACCACCGCGGAAAGCGCGCAGCAGACCGTCGCGGGCATTCCCCTGGGCCGCGCCGGGACACCGGACGACGTCGCCCGCGCGGTGGTTTACCTCGCGTCCGAATTCGATGGTTTCATTACGGGCGCAACGCTGGACATCAATGGCGGTGTGTATGCGGCTTGAGTTTGTGTTTATGAATCGGGGGCGCCGTTGGCTGCTCGTCGTCGGCTGCGCGCTGCCGGCGGCGGTGTTGGCGCAGGCGTTGAATCCGGCGCTGCCACCCGGCGGCAATTTCGATCTTGCGAACTGGAAGCTTCAGCTTCCCACCGCCGGGGGCGTCCTCACGGGCACGGCGGGCAGCGTGGACGAAAAGACGCCCGCGGATCTGGAGGCCGGTTTTACCAACGCATACTTTTTTACCGGTGCGGATGGCGCGACGGTTTTCTACGCGCCGAACAACGGCGCGACAACCGGCAGTTCCACCCATCCGCGGAGCGAACTGCGCGAGTTGATTCATGGCAGCTCCAGTGACGTGAATTGGAACGTCTTCGGTTCGAACTTCCTGGCCGCCACGTGTGTCGTCTCAAATGTTCCCTCCGACACCGGCAAGGTCTGCATCGGCCAGATGCACGAGCCCAATACCAAGCCCGACGGCAGCCCCAGCGCCGGCAATCAATTGCTCATGATCATGTTCGACCTGAACAACCATAAAATTTACTCGAACGTGGACTACGACGGCGAATCGAACACGAGTTTCAGCACAACGTTCATCTCGGGCGCCGGGGTCGCCTTGAACACGCCCATCACCTACACCATCACCCTGGTCAACGGACTGATGAAGGTGTCGGTCAACAACGTGACCAACACCTGGAATCTGCTCGGCGGCACGAATGCGACGGGCCTGGTCTTTACGAACTGGGACCGCGCATCGAGCAACACCGTGTATTTCAAGGCCGGCTGTTACAATCAGGTCAACAATAACACGCTGCCCGGCGGCGCGACCGTGGCCTTCTACTCGCTCACGCGCCACCACGCCGCGGTCATCACCAACCAGCCGGTCAGCGTGGTTGCGAGCAACGGCGGCAACGTCACCTTCACGGTCGGCGCCGCCGGCAACGCGAGCGTGCTGAACTACCAATGGCGGTTGAACGGCACGAACGTCTCCGCCAGCGCCACGAACACATCGCTCAGTTTGACCAACATCAACGCCGCCCAGGCCGGCAGCTACACAGTCGTGGTCAGCGATCCGACGCCGGGCTTCCACTCCGTCACCAGCGCGGTGGCCACGCTGACAGGCAATTTTCCACCGGTCATCGGCAGCCAGCCGCAAAGCCGGATTGTGACGATTGGCAGCAACGTCACGTTCACGGTTTTCGCCAGCGGCATCACGCCGAACAGCTACCGCTGGTGGTTCAACAGCACCAACGCCCTCACGGCGGCGACGAACACGTCGTTTACCGTCACCAACGCACAGCTCGCCGATGCCGGGAAATACTTCGTCGTGGTGAGCAACGCCCAAGGCGTGGTCACCAGCGCCGTCGCGAAACTGGCGGTCGGGTATCCGCCCGTAACCAGCACCAACGTCTTGCTTGACGATTTCTGGCTCGACGGCACGCGCACGGACACGGCGTTGCCGGATGAATCCGCTTGGTTTGCCAATGTCGGCAGTTCGCTGGCGGGCGTTCCGAACGCACTGGTCGGCACGCCCGACCCGGGCAGCACGATGACATGGTGGACCTATTTCACGAGCAACTCCTCCGGGCCGGTGACTCTGGCCGTGGGCGATCTGCTCCGAGTTGCGGCCCGCTTCACGGTGGGCGGAAGCGCGGCGGCGAACAGCAACCGCGGGCTGCGATTGGGCCTGTTCAATTCCTCGGCCGGCGCACGCACGCTGACCGACGGCGCGAATCCCAACGGCGCCAACCACACCGGTTACATGGTGAACCTGAACTTCGGCGCCACCATCGGCCTGAGCAGCCCGTTGCAGATTCTTGAACGCACCAATTTTCCGAGCGCGAATTTGCTTTCCACCGTCGCCGACTACGTCGTGCTTGGCCAGGGCGGCCCCTCCATTGGCACGGCCGCGTTCAGCAACGGGTTGCCTTACACGCTCCTCCTGACGGCGAAACGCAACTCCGGCTCCGTGGATCTGACGATCGCGTTCAGCACCACCAACGGCTGGAACATGAGTTACTCCACGACCGACGCATCGGCGACCAACGCGAACTTTGACGCGTTCGTTTTCCGTCCCGCCGCCCAACCGCAAACGGCGACCAACTTTACCTTCGCCGAACTCAAGATCGAACGGGTGGCGACGAACAATTACGCGCCCGTCGCTGGTTCGCACGCTTACATGACCTTTCACGACACACCGTTCATCATCGCCGCTTCGCATCTTCTGGCGGGCGATTCTGATCCCGACGCGGATGCCTTCCACCTCGGTGCGGTGAGCGGCACGAGCACCAATGGCGGGAGCGTCGCCCTCGCCGGCGGCAACATCACCTACACGCCGGTCGCCGGCTTTGCGGGCATGGATCGTTTCAGCTACACACTCACCGATGCGCGCGGGGCTGTTTCCACGGGTTTTGTCGTGGTCACTGTCGCGCCGCCGCTGCGTTTCACCGCCGTGGCGTTGACCAACCAAGCGCTGCAACTGCATTTCTCCGGCCCGCCGGATCGCGCCTGTGTTTTGCAGGCCACGATGAATCTGACCGATGCCGTGTGGCAGAACATGGCGACCAACACCGCCGACGCCAATGGGGCCGGCGTATTCAACAACCTGAGCACGGCGAATCTCCCGCAGCAGTTCTTCCGTCTCTTTTCACCATGATGCAAATGAAAGCTCACCACCTCCACGTCGCCGCGCTCGCGTTTGTTATCACCGCACAATCATTACCGGTGCTCGCGCAATCGTCGCCTGATGTCAACGCACATGTCCCGGCGCAACCGCCGCGCACGGCCGTGCTGCGCGAGCAGCGCGCGGCCTTCCGCGCCTACTGCACCGCGGGCGAAGGCGCGCACGCGTTTAACAAGATCAAAACCGATTTCGACCGCGATTTTCTCCAGTTGCCCTTTCCCGCCGAGCCGAAGACCTACGGCGATCCCGAGCCCAAGTTGCGCACGTCCGACAAAGCGGACCTCTGGCGCAAGGCGCAGGACGATTGCGGGCGGGTTGCCGGCGTCGCGGAGGCGGCCACGTTCATCTGGCTGGTGACCGGCGAGGAGAAACACCTGAACAAGGCGAAGGAGTTTTTGCTCAAGGCATGCGCGTGGCATTTTGCCCCGGATTGGAAGCGGGGCGCGGTGGTGGGCGCCACCGACATTTATTACAACGACGAAGCGCACTTCCGGCTGTGGCGAAAACTGCCGCTGGTCTATGACCAGTTGCGCGACAAACTCACGCCTGCCGAGCAGCAGACCGTGCTGGACCATTTCCGGGAGCGCGGCAACCGCTCGGCGCAGTGGATCAAGAAGGCAAAGATTGAAAAGCTCAAACGCAATTCCATCGAGGTCGAAGCCGCCAGTCATCCCGTCCGGTTCATGGCGATGACCGGATTAACCGGGCTGGCCCTGTGGGACGATCTGCCGGAAGCGCGCGAATGGTGGCGGTTCGCCTACGTGTTTTATCGCGACCAGTTCAGTCCGTGGGGCGGCGACGATGGTGGTTGGGCGGAGGGTTGCGCGTATTGGCGCGGCACGTTCGAGCACGCGGAGTTTCAAGACACGCTGCTCGCAATCAGCGATCCGCAGGCGTATGCGTCGCCGTTCTGGAAAAACTCGCCTTACTTCGCCCTCTACAACGTGCAACCGTATCTGCACACGATTTTTGGCGACGCCTCGAACGCCGGGCGCTTCAACCTCGATCCCAACATTGCGGACTACATGCTGCACGTGGCGCGGGTTTTCCAAAACGGTTACTTCCGCAGTTACGCCGATTTGTGCAACGACAAGCGCCCGCGTCCGGCGGACCGGGGCTTGGAAGGGCTGGACCGGACCTATCCCACCGCCGTGGAATTTCTCGTGCGCGACTTCATCGTCAGCAGAAAACCGTTGCCCCAGGCCAAACCCCTGGGTGAATTGCCTGCGGCGCGCTATTTCCGGGATGTGGGCTGGGTTTCGCTGCACAGCGCCCTGGGCCGTCCCGATGACGACATCCAGATCACGTTCAAGTCTTCGCCCTACGGTTCGTTCAGTCACAGCCATGCGGATCAAAATGCCTTCATCCTGAATGCGTTTGGCGAGGGGCTCGCAATCAACTCCGCGTATCGCGAATTCCATCGCTCGCCGATTCACAAGGAATGGACGTGGCAGACGAAGTCCAAAAACGCGCTGTTGATTGACGGCGCCGGCCAGAAGGCCCAGGACAAAACGGCGACCGGCAAGATCACGCGCTTCGAAACCGGCGACCGTTTTGTTTGCGCCAGCGGCGATGCGACCGTTGCCTACCAGACGATGCAGCCCAAGGGTCGCGTGCAACGCGTCACGCGGGACCTGGTTTTTGTGGACCACCGCTACGTGGTGCTGCGCGACCGCGTATCGCTGACGACGCCGGGTAAACTTTCCTGGCTGCTGCACGCCGAGCGCAATCTCACGTGGGACGACAAAACTGACTCCGCCAGCATTCGCGGCGCGAAGGCGGCGCTCACCGCCAAATTGATCGCCCCGCAAGTGAAATGGCTCGCCGCCCTCACCGACCAGTTTCCCGTGCCGGTTGACCCGAAGTACACCAAAGGCGAGGTGGGCGGAAGTTACGTCACGGCAGAATGGTCGAACCAGAGCCATCTCACGTTGGCGAGCGCCGAAGCCGCCAGTGAATTCACCGTGTTCGCGGTGCTATGGCCGGAACGCGGGCCGGCGGCGAAGCTGGAGGCGCAATTGCGCGATGACGCCACGCTGGAAGTCAAGCGGCCCGATGGCAAAACAGATTTTGTGCGGGTGAGCGATGCCACCTGCCTGGTCAGCGACACCATGCCAGCGCCCGAAGCGGTCAGCGCACCGAAAAAAACCGGAGCGACGCCCGCGAGCAGCGCCAGCGCTTCGGCAGAAGCCGCTGAAATCGCGCCCGTCACGTTGCCCGGCGCGGAGAGTTTCGTGTTCCGCGATTTGAAACCCGAGCCATTGCGAGTGCACGTTTTCAAACCCAAGGGCTGGAAGACGGCCGATCGTCGTCCGGCGTTGGTTTTCTTTTTTGGCGGCGGCTGGACCAAGGGCACGCCGGAAAAATCCGCCACGTGGGGCAAATTCGCCGCCAGCCTCGGCATGGTGGGCGTGTGTCCCGATTACCGGACCATGAATCGCTTCGGCACGTCACCGGCGGAGAGCGTGGCCGATGGACGCGCGGCGGTGCGCTGGGTTCAAGATCACTCGCAGGAACTGGGAATTGATCCCGCGCGGATCGCCGTGGGAGGAAATTCGGCCGGCGGCCAAATTGCGCTGTGGACCGCCATCGCCGCGCCGCCGCCGGGTTCGGTGGCCGGAGAATCTCCCCGGCCCAAGCCCGCCGCCCTCATCCTTCTCAGCGCGGTTTCCGACACCTCCGGGTTGAGCGGTTACACGCCGAAGCGCTTCGGTACAAACGCCACGGCGCTCTCGCCCATTCATCAACTCGACAAAACCATGCCGCCCGTGCTGGCCTTACACGGCGACGCCGACAAAACGGTGCCGCTGCGCCAGGCGACCGCATTGTGTGATGCGCTCACGGCCTCGGGCAACTCATGCGAGCTGATCATCGTCCCGGGCGGCGACCACAACTTTTCGAGCCAGTTGCCGGAGTGGAAGGAGAAAAGCCGCGCGCAGATCCGCCGCTTTCTGGCACAACACGGTTTGGCGCGGTCGGAGTGAGAACCGCCCGCAACGATTGGGGTTCAAGCCAAGCCGCGGCGCCCAGCCCTTGCCGAACATCCGATAACGACGAAAGCCTTGCAGGGTCGGCAAAAAGTCGGGCAAAAAACCTGGCTTGCCAATGTGAATGGTCGCGCGCAATTTATCTTGGCGTCGGTTGATGGCCGGCGTTTTGAGATGAGCGCGAGCGACAAGCCCTTAAAGATGGTCACCTGCACCTGGTGTGACACCAAGGTGTTCATTCCGGGCGACCTCCCGCCCTTGGGCAAGGTGCCGTGCAGCAAGTGCGGCCACTCCATCATGATGCCCATGCTGCTGCGGCAGTTCGAACTGCGCAGCGTGATCGCCTCGGGCGGCAACGGCACAGTCTATCGCGCGTTCGACACCTATCTCGAACGTTTGGTGGCCGTGAAATTGATGAAGAGGGAACTGTTAAACGACCCGGTCGCACTGGAGAACTTTTATCGCGAGGCCCGGGCGTGCGCCCAGCTCAACCACACCAACATCATACACATTTACACGTATGATGAATTCGATGGCCAATCGTACCTGGTCATGGAACTCGCGGATCATGGCAGCCTCGACAGCCGCATTGAAAAGCAGGGACGGGTCCAGGAACTCGTCGTGCTGGACATCGGCATCAAGATCGCATCCGCGCTGGACCTGGCGCTGAAACACAATCTGCTGCACCGGGACATCAAACCGGGAAATATTCTGTTCGACGCCGACAACGAACCCAAGCTGGTGGATTTTGGCCTGGCGCGGAGCGTCGAGGCGGAGCCGGAATCATCCACGGTGACCGAAGGCACTCCTTATTACGTGGCCCCGGAGAAGATCAAACGTGAAAAGGAAACCTTCCTTTCAGACATGTACAGCCTGGGAGCAACACTGTATCATGCCTTGACCGGTCATGTCCCCTTCGACGCGCCAACGGTCGAGGAGCTGGTGGGTGCGCACGTGCACGCCCCTCTGACCGCCCCAAATCTGGTGGTGCCGGAAATTACCCAGCCGACCAGCGACGTTCTGGTAAAAGTCATGGCCAAGAACCCCGCCGAGCGCTTCTTGAGCTACGACGAGTTCAGCATGGCGCTCCACGCCGCTCGAAGCCGGCTGCTTATCCAACAATCCCAACAGGACCAGCCCAACCCGAAGAGCAAGACCAGTTGGTGGCGACGCTGAGGGCGGCCGATGGCGGCCGGAGGCCGGGTGAGCTTTTAATCCGGAAATCCTTCGGGCCGCTGTTTCAAATGGACAAATGAAAAAGGCAGGCTTGCGCCTGCCGTGAAATTACCTGGCGATCCCGCTTACTCCGCTTTCGCCTTTTTCTTCTTCTTGCCCGCCCCCTTGGCCTCGCCTTCCGGTTTCGGGCCGATGCGCAATGATCGCGCCGTCAGTTTGCCGTCATCGCTTTTGGTGTAGGAACCACCCACCTGATCACCCACGGCGGCGTCCGCCAGCGAAGCGGCCTTGCCGTCTTTAACCACCTTGGTATCGGCGGTGATTTGGAACACGCGTTCGCCGAGCGCAATCGTCTTGGCCGACTGGTCAATGGCCGTGATTTTGCCATGGAACGGCAGCGCACGATCTGCCTTCGACCCGCCCTGCTTTTCCGCCGCGGGTTTTTCTTTCTTTTCCTGCGCGAAGCCTTGGGTTGGCCCCAGAGCGATCGCGGTTGCTAGCAGCCCGAACACAGCCAGTTTTAGAATGGATCTTTTCATGTTGGATTTTGGTTTTGTTTTTGGGTGCGACCTCCGGATTGCAGCCCAAATCGTCCTGTCCTGCAAGCCTTTTGTGCCTGTTGTCCCCGGATGCAACAGATCGCGTGGAGGTTGGATGTTCCCGGTTCGGCGTTTCTTCCTTACGCGAGCCGGGCGTCGAAGGCGCGCACGCCGCGTGAATGCGGAACACCAACGGGTTCAACGCGATGCCCCGAAAGAAATCTGGAAGTTGCACGGCATCGCTTGCGGCACGTTCAAAAGGCGCCGCCGCGTTGCCAATGGTTCGCACCCATCCTACCAACTGCCATCTGCGAGCAGGGCGGTGACCTGCTGTGCCAGATCCTGTCCGAGCAGCGGCATCGCCTGCCGCTCGGCGCTCGTCAGGTCGTTCTCAACCCGGATCAGCGTGCGGCCCGTCACCGCCTGGTCCATCAGCATCCGGCCCGTGCTGCGTTCCCGGGCGGTGACTTGAGCGGTCAATAGCAGGCGATAGTCGCGCACCGTCGTGACATCGCTCGGCACAAAACTCACGGCCTGCCGGTAATAACGCGTGAGCACGCCGTTGACCACGATATCTCCGGCTTCCCCCGTGGCGAGCCGGTAGGTCCCATCACGTTGAATTTCCTTGCGCAACGCCGCCGTGACCGCGTCGCCCAGATGCGGTTCGGGGGTATGGTTCGTAAAGGGGGTGATCTGCACCGTTTTTTCGCCGGCGGTCTCGCCGTTGGAGGGGCCGACTCTATATCCCGCGCAACCGCCAACGGCCAGCGCCAGACACGTCGTCAATAAGAAATGAAAAACGCGCATGTCACTTGGCGGCCGCCTGCAGGCGCTGCTTGATGGTGTCAATCCGTTTGCGCGCCTCGGTTGCATAGGCCGAATTGGGATTGGGATCATACAGCACCACCTCGTTGTAATAGACCAGCGCGCCATTCCATTTCTTGCGCTTCTCGTAATATTTGGCGATTTCGAAATTGCCGCGCGCCTGCTCGGTTTTAAGATCGGTCATGATGGTCTTCGCCTCCGGCACGCGCGAGTCGTCCGGGTAAAGCGCCACGAAATCGGTGAACTGCGCGATGGATTTCCCGGCCATGCTCTGGTCGTAATCAGCCGTTGAGGCCTGCTTTTGATACGAGATGCCGCACCGGTAAATGGCGTCCGACGCGACTTGCGGCCGGTCGTGGTAACGGTCCGCCGCCGTTTCATAGGCTTTGACTGCTTCCGGGTAATTGTGTTGTTTGTCCCGCGCGGATCCGATGCACAATTGCGCCAGCGGTCCGACTTCGCTGTACGGACCATTCTTCACGACCGTGTCATACATCTCCGCCGTGCGTTCCATGGACGGATAGAGCGGGATGAAACCCCAGAGCTTGAACCACTGTCCGCCGAGGTAGCGGCCCGCGATTTCAAACTGACGCGCCAGCACATCGTTGATTTTATCGCTCTTCGGGTATTGGGTGAGGATCTTTTGGTATTCCTTGAAGGCGCGCGCGTCGTTGCCTTTGGCTTCGTAACAACGGCCCACGAGATATTGTGCGGAGGGCGCAAAATCGGACAAAGGCCAGCTCTTGACCAAATAGCGAGCCGACTTGAGCGCGAGGCCGTAATCCTTTTGATCGAACGCGGCTTCTGCCACCAGCAGTTGGTTCGTCGCGGTTGTGCGCCGCCACTTGCCCTCGCCGCCAACCGGCTCATAGGTCCATCCCTCGCCCGGGGTATAGACCAATGGCGCGGGGGCGCGAACCGGAACGAGCACCGCCAACGCCACTAGCAGTAAAAGAAATGCCAGGCGACGAATCATGGGCCGACGTTACCCACGCGCCTCCGGCAAGTCAAGGCGGCGGCGCATCAAGGGCTGGCCAAGGAGAAACCGGCCGGGTGACACCCGCGTTGAACCCACCTTGCTTCGGTTGCAGGCGGCTGTTCGCCGCCCACCCCGAACGTGCGCCGGATGCGCATGCACTCTTAATGGCCGGCGTGGGCTGACGTTCACCCGCGATAGACAATCATCACCGCGTAATCGGTCAAAAGCTTCTGCGTGCCGATATCGAGGTGCGTGTAAGTCAGCGGGTGCAGGCTGAGAATGTTCGTCTCGCCGACCTTGGCCAGAAAATTGGTGATAATTTCGTCGAACTTGTCGCGGCCCACCTCGATGCAGTCGGTATGGCGGATGGTGTGAACCCGCATCTTCTTGTCCGTCTCTTTCGCGGCAACCTCGAGCGGCGGTTTGGGTTTTTCGATGAGGCTCTCCGAGGGCTTCGCATGCACCGGCACTTTGAGATGAAGTTCCACCCTGGCCGCCGCGGACGACGCGATGGGATTGATGGGATGCGCCGGGTCCTGCGCGCCCGGCGGTCCGGCGTAGGCGGCCGGGGCCGGCGACTGCGGGATGACGATCTTTTCGCCACAGGAGGGGCAGTTGATTTCCGAGCCGGCGCCGGCACTGTCCACGGCCAATTCTTGTTCACATTTGGGGCAATTGAAGATGATGTCCATAGGCGTAAAAAGTTTCGACTACGCCGTCATTTTAATTCCGTCCTCGCCATGAGACCAGAAAAATTTCATCCATCCTGACGGGACCGCGCACTGCATCGGCCGCCGGAAGCTCAATCGCCGGGGAATCGGTGCTCGACGCGTGAACGATTGTCCCCGGATGCCGGCCATTAACACCTGAAATCACGACTGCCTTTTCGCAGCCGGCGCAGCCGCACGGCGGTCACTCGAATGTTTTTTCGAGCTGCTTTACGCGCGGCCAGACCGGTGAGTTTTGGTCAATGCGGTTTTTGACGGTTTTGAAGATGCGTCTGGCCTCAGCCGGGTTCTCGCGCACGATGGCGACGCAAACATCCATTTCGATCCAGGCCTTGCGCGGGTCCTGCACCAGAGGGCCGTAGTTCTTCAACCAGTCGAGCATGGCCGTCCCGCCCTGGCGTTGCGCCACCTGGAGGCTGTTCTGCAATTGATAGGGCATGCCCTCCAGCCGGTCGCCCTGCAGGGCCAGTTCGGCGCTTTCCCTTTTCTTGTTCGCCTCCTCATCGTTCATTGATTCCCAATAGCGGAACAGGTGATACCCGCAATAGCAGACCACCACGATGATGAAGATGGTGATGATTTTGGTCATGATTCTTCGACCCGTTGGATGCGCGCACCCAACTGGCGCAACTTTCCGTCTATGTTCTCATAGCCACGGTCGATGTGATATACGCGATTCACCTGCGTTGTGCCTTTCGCGGCGAGGCCGGCCACGACCAGCGCCGCGGACGCGCGCAAATCGCTCGCCATCACGGGCGCGCCGCTCAAAGGCCGGCCGCCCTTTACTATCGCACTGGGGCCTTCAATTTCAATGTCCGCCCCCAACCGTGCCAGTTCGCTCACGTGCATGAAGCGCGATTCAAAAATCCGCTCGGTGATGATGCTGATGCCCGGGGCGAGGGTCATGAGCGCCATCATCTGCGCCTGGACGTCCGTCGGGAATCCGGAGTAAGGCAACGTGGTCACGTCCGACGATTTCAGCCGCCCATTGCGGCGCACAACCAGGTTCGCCCCCCGACGTTCCACGCCCACGCCAGCTTCATGCAGCTTGTCAAAGACCGCGTGCAAATGATCGGCCCGTCCGCCCTTGATGGTGACCTCGCCGTTCGTCGCCGCGGCCGCAACGGCAAAAGTCGCCGTTTCGATCCGGTCGGGGATGACTTCATGCTCTGCCCCGTGCAATTCCTTGACCCCCGTGACCGTAATGGTTGGACTGCCCGCGCCGGAAATTTTCGCGCCCATCGCGGTCAGGAATTTTGCGAGGTCCACCACTTCCGGCTCGCACGCGGCGCTTTCAATCACGGTCACGCCCTCGGCCAAGGTCGCCGCCATCATCACGTTCGCGGTGCCGAGCACGGTTGACCCGGCGCGTCCGCCCAGAAACATGGCCGACCCCGCGAGCCGCCTGGCCGCCGCCTCCACGTATCCGGACTCAATCGTAATTTTCGCACTGAGCGCTTCGAATCCTTTCAGGTGCAGGTTGATGGGCCGCGCGCCAATGACGCAGCCGCCGGGCAGCGACACGCGCGCCTTCTTCAACCGTCCCAGCAACGGCCCCATGATGCAAATCGAGCCGCGCATTTTGCGCACGAGATCGTAGTCGCCCTGGCCTTTGATCTTCTTCGCCTGCACCTGTACCGCGCCGTCCGCGACGGAGACCTTGGCGCCGAGCCAGGCGAGAATCTGCCCCATGAACCGGACATCACTCAGGTTGGGAACGCCGCGGATGACGCACGGCTCCGCGGTAAGCAGCGTCGCCGCCATGATCGGCAGCGCGGCGTTTTTCGCGCCGCTGATGGTCACCTCGCCGTGCAGGGGCACGCCGCCTTTGATGAGAAAACTGTCCATATTGGTTGAACCGCAAAACTGTTGAACCGTTGAACCGGCTGACGATTCACCAGTTCAACGATTCAACGACGCAATTAATATTCTCTGCCGCCGAGAGTAGTCCTCCTTCACCGCTTCGACAACCCACTTTTGCGCCCCGAAAATTCCCCGGACGGCATCCGCTTGTCCGTCACCGAATTCCAACATGACCTTGCCGGCCGGTTTCAAAAATGCCGGCGTCTTCGACGCGAGCAGGCGGTAAAAATCCAGGCCATCCGGCCCGCCGTCCAACGCCGCACGCGGATCGTAATCCCGCACTTCGGGCTGGAGCGACGCGATTTCGGCGGTCGGGATGTAGGGAGGATTGCTGATGACCAGGTCAAACTGGGAACCACCCGGCAGGACCGTGAAATCTTTGCCCGCCAGGAATTCGATCCGTTCCGCGACGCCGACCGCGTTTTGCTTCGCGACCTCGAGCGCCGCCGGCGAAGCATCGAGCGCCACGATTCGGGCCTTCGGACAGTTCATTGCCAGCGCGATGGCGATACATCCGCTCCCCGTGCCGAAATCGAGGGCGGAGGGCGGCGGGGAAGCTGGTGTTTGGTGGTTGGTGGGTGATTGCCGCAGAAACTTCCAGCCCGCTTCAGCGAGCAATTCTGTTTCCGGCCGCGGCACCAGCACGTGGCGATTCACGGCAATTTCGAGTCCGCAGAATGATGTGGAACCGATGATGTGTTGCAGTGGCTCGCGCTGGCCCCGGCGCCGGATCAACTCGCGCACCACCTCGATTTCCGCGGCTGTCAGCACACGCTCGAAGTTCAGATACAACTTCATGCGCGGCATTCCCAGCCGATGCGCCAAGAGTAATTCGGCCTGCAGGCGGGGCGAATCTATGCCTTTTTTGCCGAGGAACTCCGCGCTCTTCTGAATGACATCGAGAACCGTCACACGCGCAGTCTATGTGACTGCGACCCCGGTAAAAGCCGAATGTCACCGTTCCTGACCGGTGCGATGAGACGTGGAGACCACCGATGCTTTTTGGCTCAGGCGCGGCGGCGACGGGAGGCCAGCCAGAAGACAAGGCCCGCGCCCGCGATCAGCACCCCGGTCGTCGGCTCGGGAACCGCGTTGGCAGCTCCCAGTTGCATGATGGAAAGCCCCTGCCCCGCATACCACCCATCGGTCACCTGCGTCGCGTCGAAGGTGAAACCCGGCGCGGTGCCGGCCACAATTGATTCCACCCAGTCATCCGCGGTAGTGCCCGTGGAATTCCCTTTGCGGCCAAGGTAATAACTTCCCGTGCCGTAGGCCAGATCCACGACCGTGCCCGAGGCAATCCCGAGGCTGGGAGTGGCGCGAAACGTGATAGCCCCGTATGAAATGTCAGTGGAAGCATCGGTGACTCCAACCGAATCAAGAATCGTCCAGCCGGTGGGCAGGGCGTCAATAGCGCCATCGTTGTCCGAGTCCAGGTCCTGCGTGAGGGTCGGAGCTGCCCCCGCACCAATATTTATGAGCATGTAGGTGGCTGAAGCATTTTCCACATCGGTTGCGCCGCTATCTGCCGAATGGCCGACGCTGCTGCTCGCACCGCTTCCCCATCCGGCGCCGGTACCGGCATTGACAATCGAGGTGGCGGCTC
>CAYWMD010000063.1:0-35817 GCA_964458575.1 uncultured Bifidobacteriaceae bacterium
TGGCCGTCATGCGAAGGATGGGATTGCTGACCGACGAAGACCTCAGCGTTTTCTCCTCTCAAACGCAAACCCAGATTCGCGCGATGGAAGCTTTTTGGAAAGGCACATAAAGCGACTGAGCGCGCAGGTATTCCGGAAAAAAAATAACGCCCGGCCATTTAAAAAACGGCCGGGCGCTTGATAAAGTGCCTTTAGGCGCGAACTACTTCGCAGCCTCCGCCTGCTTGTCCTTTTTGTCCTTCTTCTCGTCAGGCTTGGTCTCGGCGACCGGAGCCTCTGATTCGGAACTCTCGGCGGCCGGGATGAAATCCACCCATTCAAGGATCGCCTTTTGCGAAGCGTCGCCCCGACGCTGATTCAACTTAATGATCCGGGTGTAACCGCCACGGCGCTCTGTTTGCGCTGGAGCGATTTCATCAAACAGGATCTTCACGGCGTCTTCCTGGTGCAGGCGGGCAGCGGCCAGGCGGCGGTCGTGTTGAGTGCCACTCTTGCCGAGGGTCACCATCTTTTCCGCGACCGACCGGGCGGCCTTGGCTTTGGCCAGGGAGGTGGTCACGCGTTTGTGCTCGATGAGGCTGCAAACCAGGTTGGCGAGCATCGCGTTCCGGTGCTGCCCGGTGCGGCCCAATTTGGCGGTGCGCTTAAGGTGTCGCATAAGATCTTTGCTGTCAGTTCAACGAATCCAGAGAGCCGCCTAGTGACCGGCAGCCGCGGCAACCGCGGCGTCGTCCTTGGGCGTCTCGAGCATGTCCGACTCGAAGCTCATGCCCAGGCTCAAGCCGAGCGCGGACAGCTTCTCTTTGATTTCGTTGAGGGATTTCTTGCCGAAATTGCGGTATTTGAGCATCTCCTGCTCCGTCTTCATGGCAAGCTGCCCGACGGTGGTGATGTTCGCGTTGTTGAGGCAGTTGGCCGCGCGGACGCTGAGCTCGATCTCGTTGACGCTCATGTTGAGCAGCTTCTTCTGCTTGGTCTTCTCCTCGTCCTGCTTGTCCACGACTTCTTCGAACTCGACGGCGTTCTTGTCGTAGCCGACGAAGACATCGAGGTGATGCTGCAGGATGGCCGAAGCCTGGGTGAGCGCGTCGTCGGGAGTGATGCGACCATCGGTCGAAACTTCCAGAACGAGACGATCGTAGTCGGTGCGCTGTCCGACGCGCGCGCTTTCGACGGCGTAGCGAACGCGGGTCACGGGCGAAAAGAGCGAATCAATCGCAATAACACCAATCGCCTGGTTGGGCTTTTTGTTTTCGTCGCCCGGAAGGAAGCCACGGCCAACCTTGACCTCGAGTTCCATCTCGAATTTCTTCTTCTTGTCCAGCGTGCAAATGTGCTGCGTCGGATTGACCAGCTCGATGTTCTGGTTGAGCTGGATGTCAGCAGCCGTCACTTCGCCTTCTTTGTTGGCCGAGAGCAACAGGGTCTGAGGCTCGCGCGAGTGCGCTTTCAACAGCACCTTCTTGAGATTCAATACGATGTCGGTGACGTCCTCGACGACTCCTTCAATCGTGGCAAATTCGTGCATCGCGCCGTCCACCTTGATGGAGGTGATGGCCGCGCCTTCCAGCGAGCTGAGGAGCACGCGGCGCAGGGAGTTGCCGATGGTGTGGCCGTAGCCCGTTTCAAACGGGTCCGCGATGAATTTGGCGTAGGTTTCCGTGGCGGTGGCGTCTTCCTTCTGCAACCGCTTGGGCATTTCGAATCTACCGAGACGTACTGGCATGATTTCCTTTCAACAATTTTAATCTGACACCGGCGCTGTTTATTCCCGGACAACGGCCGGTGTCCGTATAATTGTTCTGGTTTGGGTTACGGCTTAACGGGAATAAAATTCTACCACGGCCTGCTCGTTGGCAATGGGGTTGATTTCGTCGCGCGTCGGGATGCGCATCACGACGCCCTTGAACTCCTCCTTGTTCAGCGCCAGCCAATCCGGCACAGCGCGGCTGGTGGACAGTTCGAGGTTCTTGGTCGCCAACTGGCGCGAGACATTGTTGTTCTTCACCCCCACGGCGTCATTCAGGCGCAACGCGTAGGATGGGACATTGACCTTGCGGCCATTGACGGTGATGTGGCCGTGCGAAACCATCTGGCGCGCCGCGGCGCGGGTGGTGGCAAAACCGAGATGATAAACGACATTGTCGAGACGCGTTTCCAGGATTTGCAGCATCTGCTCGCCGGTGACGCCACGACGCCGGAGGGCCTTCTCGTACACGCCGCGGAACTGGCGTTCCATCAGGCCGTAGTAATAGCGAAGCTTCTGCTTCTCGATCAAACCCAGGCCGTATTCGGTGTGCTTCCGGCGGGATTTGGGGCCATGAACGCCGGGACCGTAATTCCGGCGCTCCAGATATTTCGACGAACCAAAGATCGGCAGCCCGAACCGGCGGCTGATGCGAACGCGAGGACCTGTATAGCGAGCCATATTTTATGATTTCAAATTTGTGATTTGAGATTTGCGATTCATCAGACGCGGCGCTTCTTGCGCGGACGGCAGCCGTTGTGCGGAATCGGCGTCACGTCCTTGATCGCGGTGATTTCGAGCCCGATCGCCTGCAAGGCGCGGATGGCCGATTCGCGACCGGAGCCCGGACCTTTCACGCGCACCTCGACTTCGCGCATGCCGTGCGACATGGCCTGCCGCGCAGCGTCCTGCGCAACCTGTTGCGCCGCGTACGCCGTGCTTTTGCGCGACCCCTTGAAACCAACCCGCCCGGCGGTGGACCAGCCAATGAGGTTGCCATGCATGTCCGTAATGGTCACCTGCGTGTTGTTGAACGTGGCCAGAATGTTGGCGATGCCCGCGGAAATGTTCTTGGCGTGCTTGGCCTTGATGATTTTCTTGGCGGCCGCGTCTTCGCCGAGCAACTCGGCAGCGGTGGGCGCCGCAACGACAGGCGCCGCTGCATCGGCGGGTTTCGCCGCGTCGGCCGGGGGGGCCGTTTCTGCCGTGGGCGCGGCTTTTTTGGCCGGTTTGGACTCAGCAGATTCGGCGGGTTTCCCCGCGGCAGTTTCTTCGGGTGCCGACTTCTCCGTGCCTTCCGGCTTGGCGGGTTTCTTCGAAGCGGGTTTCTTTTTTTCTTCAGCCATACAAACAATTAGTGGATGCCGGTCTTGGCGTCAGGGTTGCGCTGGACACCGACGGTCTTGCGCGGGCCCTTGCGGGTGCGCGCGTTGGTTTGCGTACGCTGGCCACGAACCGGCAGGCCGCGCAAATGCCGGATGCCGCGATAACACTTGATGCCCTGAAGCCGTTTGAGGTTCATGCCGATCTCGCGGCGCAGATCGCCTTCGATGACGTATTTTCCGTCCTGAATCGCGTGGACGATCTGGGAAAGCTGTTGCTCGGTGAGGTCTTTTGCTCGGATGCTCCGGTCAATGTTCGCACGTTCGAGGATCTCGAGCGCGTTGGTCGGTCCGATGCCGTAGATGTAACGCAACGCAATGTCGATGCGCTTGTTTGGCGGAACTTCCACTCCAATGATGCGTGCCATAATTCGTAATTGTCGTTAAACCGGTGGCCGGGTCAGCCCTGCCGTTGTTTGTGGCGCTTGTTGGTGCAAATGACCCGAATCACCCCGCGGCGACGGACCACCTTGCAGTGCTCGCACAATTTCTTTACTGATGCTCGAACTTTCATTTTTCGTTAAATCTTTGAATCGTCAAACCGTTTCCGCCAGTGCGGTTCACCGCTTCACCAATCATGATCCGCCCGGTCGTCAAATCGTAGGGCGTCATCTGCAATCTGACTTTGTCGCCGACGGCCAGGCCCGCGAAGCTCCGCTTCGCCCTGCCCGCGACGAAGGCCAGCAACCGATGGCCATTGGCCAACTCGACCCGCCAGGTCCGGTTGGGCCGCGCTTCAATCACGACACCTTCAACCTGGAAGGCATCCGTTCCGTGCATGTCAAAATCTCCGGCTCACCCTCGGTGATTAAAACCGTATGCTCAAAATGGGCGGATAGTGAACCATCTTGCGTCACGACTGTCCAGCCGTCTTTCAAGACTTTTACGCCGGGCTGGCCCGCATTCACCATCGGCTCGATGGCGATGGTCATGCCGGGGCGCAGCTTCTGGTTGCACCGGCTGTCCACGTAGTTCGGCACCTGCGGCTCTTCATGCATTGTCCGGCCAACGCCGTGACCCACAAACTCGCGCACCACACTGAAACCGTTGCCCTCGACGTAGTTCTGAATCGCCCGCGAGATGTCCGTCACGCGGTTGCCCGCCACCGCCTGCGCGATGCCCTCGCAGAGCGCCTGCTCGGTCACGTCCATCAACCGTTGCGCCAGCACGCCGCAACCGCCGACCGCCACCGTCCGGGCCGTGTCGCCGATGAAACCGCGGTAAAGCACGCCGCAATCCACGCTCACAATGTCGCCAAACCGCAGCACGCGCTCGTTCGCCAGACCATGCACGACCTCGTCATTGACCGAAATGCACGTCTGGCACGGGTACTTGCGATAGCCCAAAAAGGCGCTTTTGCCACCGTGCCGCTTGATGCTTGCGGCCGCAAACTCGTCAATCTGCCGCGTTGTCACGCCGGGTTGAATGAACGACGCGATCTCATCCAGAACCGAACTGGCCACGACGCACGCCGGGCGCATCGCTTCCAGATCCAGCTCGTTCTTCAAAATAATCATCTGCTTCTCGGTCGTAATTTTAATCCCACCGATTCCCTTGATCCTTCATCATCCCATCGGGACCCGGATGAAGATCAACCGCCTGCCGGCGCATCAGAACCGCCCGCGCAGTCGGCCTTTCTTGAGGAAACCGTCGTAATGGCGCATCAACAGGTGCGACTCGACCTGGCGCATCGTATCCAGCATCACACCCACCATGATCAACAGGCTGGTGCCACCGAAGAACTGGCTGACGTCATAGGGAATCTTCATCTCGTTCGAGAGCAGGATCGGGATGACGGCAATCACCGTGAGAAATACCGCGCCCGCCAGCGTGATCCGGCTCATGGCATTGTGCAGATAATCGCTGGTGGCCGGACCGGGCCGAACGCCCGGAATATAACCGCCGTTCTTTTTGAGATCGTCGGCAATTTGCAGTTCATTGAATTGCGTCGCCACCCAGAAATAGGAGAAGAACAAAATCATCAGGCTGTACAGCAGGATGTACAGCACCTTGCCCTCGCCCAGCATCGTTGCGATATCGCGGAAAAATTTAACGTCATAGCTGTTGCCCAGAAACAGGAAGATCTTCTGCGGAAACATCAGAATGGCCTGGGCGAAGATGATGGGCATGACACCCGCATAATTGACGCGCAACGGCAGGAAGGACGTACCGCCCGAATAGACCTTGCGGCCCACCGCACGCTGGGCGTATTGCACGGGGACCTTTCGCTGCGCCTGGGTCACCGCGATCACGCCCGCGATCACGCCCGCCAGCAACAACACCAACGCCACGAAGTGAGCGGGATTCTTGCCTTCCATGCCCTCGGGCGGAAAGAACATGATCCACATCGCATCCACGGCCTTGGGAAACCGCGCCACGATGCCGATGGTGATCACCAGCGACACACCGTTGCCGATCCCGCGTTCTGTGATTTGTTCACCCAGCCACATCAGCAACATCGTTCCCGTGGTCAACATCAGCACGGTTTGAATGCGATACCACCAAATCCAGCCTTCACTGTAGAGCACCAGGTTGCCGATGCCCTGCCCGAAGATCGCCTGCGGCCGTTCCCAGCCGATCGCCATCACCGCCCCCTGTCCGAGACACAACAAAACCGTCAAATAGCGTCCGTATTGAATGATCTTGGTCCGACCGCCTTCTTCGCGCGCCAGCTTGCTGAGCTGCGGAATCACCGCGGTGAGCAACTGAATGATGATCGTGGCGCTGATGTAGGGCATGATCCCCAACGCGCCGATCGCGCAATGTTCCAGCGCGCCACCGGTGAACAAGCTGTACATGCCCAGCACCCCTCCGCCGGAACCGCTCTGGCTCTGCCGGGCGAAAAACGCCGTCAACTCCTTGCCGTCCAATCCGGGAACGCGCACAAACGCGATCAACCGGCAAACCGCCAGCAACAAGGTGGTGAACAAAATCCGCGATTTCAGCTCCGGGATTTTGAAGCAGTTGGTGAAGGTATTGGTGATGGCGGCGAGCATGATGTCGGTTCGAGAGAACTACGCTCCGGCGGGCGCCGCCGGTTTCGGCGTGACGACCTCGCACGTGCCACCCTTGGCCTCGATCTTCGTCCGGGCGGAGGCACTGAAGGCGTTCGCGCTGACTGTGAGTTTCTTCGTCAATTCGCCATCGCCGAGAATCTTCACGCCGTCAGCCCGGCCATTGGCCAGCCCCGCCTGGCGGAGCGCCGCTTCGTCCACCCGCGCGCCGTCGTCGAATGCGTTAAGCTCGCCAACGTTGACGGCGAGGTAGCGCGTGGCGAAACGGGCATTGTTGAATCCGCGCTTCGGGATGCGGCGGATGAGCGGCATCTGGCCGCCTTCAAAACCAATGCGAATCGAACTGCCGGAACGCGCCGTCTGCCCCTTGCCACCGCGACCGCTGGTCTTGCCGTGGCCGCTGGATTCACCCTGGCCGTACCGTTTGCGGCGATGCTTCGCGCCGGGACGGGGTTTGAGATCGTGTAGTCGCATAATAAATTACGCCGTGGCCGGAGCGGCCTGGGGCGGTTCGGGCACGGCTACCTTTTTGATTTCGATGCCGCGCCCCTGGTAGATGGCTTCGCGCCGACGCAGCCGCAACAGGCCCTGCAAAGTGGCCTTCACCACGTTGGCGGCATTGTTCGAGCCGAGGGATTTGCTCAAAATATCCCGCACCCCGGCCGATTCGAGCACCGCCCGAACGGTTTTGCCGGCAATCAGGCCCGTGCCGGGCGAAGCGGGTCGGAGTAAAATTCTCGCGCCGCCGTATTCGGAGAAGACTTCGTGCGGAATGGTCGCATCCTTCAGCGACACGGGCACCATTTTTGTCCGGGCCAGTTCGCCTCCGCGGCGGATGGCGTCGGCGACCTCACCGGCCTTGCCGAGGGCAACGCCCACGCGGCCATTCTTGTCGCCCACAACCACCAGGGCGCTGAAATTGAACCGGCGTCCGCCTTTCACCACTTTCGACGAGCGGTTGATGAACACGACCTTTTCGGTCAACTCCGGGGAGCCTTCGGCTTCGGCGCCCAATTCGGGCGCATCGCCTGCGGGCTTGTTACGGCGGCCCCGCGGACCGCGCGCGTTGCGCGGAATCTGCTGCGTGTCGCCTTCTGATTTGATGGTGTCTGCCACAGTTTTCTCCGTTGGTTAGAATTGCAGGCCCGCTTCGCGCGCGGCGGTGGCCAGCGCGGCGAGCTTGCCGTAAACCGGCTTCGCCTCGTCCTTGCCCTTATCGCCCTTCGCGGCTTTCGCGGCTTTCGGCTGTGACCAGTGGTAGCGCATGCCACCCCGGTCGAACACGACTTGTTTGATGCCCTGGTCGAGCGCGGTCTTCGCCGCCAGGGTGCCGATCGTTCTGGCGCTCGCGACGTTCGCGGCGAGTTTGTCGCGGTCGGGCGTGGCCTTGCTTCGCGTGGAAGCCGATGCCAGCGTCCGGCCCGCTGCGTCATCAATGAACTGCACGTAAATGTGCTCATTGGTGAAGCACACGCTCATGCGCGGACGATCCTTCGTGCCGGACACTTTCTTGCGGATGCGCCATTGGCGCAGTTGCTTGAGCCGATGTTTTTTTTGAGTTTGCATGGGATGCGGCCACGGGTTTTGCCGGGGCCAATGAAATGATTATTGGACGGTCTTGCCTTCCTTGCGCTGGACGTGTTCACCGACGTAACGAACGCCCTTGCCCTTGTACGGCTCGGGCGGATAGAAGTTCCGCAACTCCGCCGCGACCTGGCCGACAACTTTTTTGTCCGGGCCTTCAATGGTCAGCTTGGTGTTTTCCTCGACGGTCACCTTGATCTGGGCCGGAATCGGATAATTGATCGGATGCGAATAGCCGAGGATCAGGTTCACCACGTTGCCCTGGACGGCGGCCTTGAAACCGACGCCCTGGATTTCGAGCTTCTTTACAAAGCCATCGGTCACGCCTTTGACCATGTTGTTGACCAGCGCCCGGCTCAAACCGTGCAGCGCCTTGGCCTGGGCGTCGTCGCCTTCGCGGCTCACGACGATTTTTCCGTCCTGCACCTTCAGACTCGTGCGCCGGGGCAGTTCCCAATCGAGCTTGCCTTTCGGCCCTTCGATCAAAACTTTTTGCCCCTTCACATCCACCTTCACTTTCGGCGGAATGGCAATCGGTTGTTTTCCAATTCGCGACATAAATTCGTCCTCACCAAACGTAGCAAAGCACTTCGCCACCCAGGTTCTTCTTGCGCGCCTGAACGCCGGTCATCACGCCTTCCGGGGTGGAAATCACCGCCACGCCCATCCCGCCCAGCACCCGCGGAATCTCGGTTGCCCCCACGTACTGACGCAAACCCGGACGGCTGATGCGGCGCAGCCCCTCAATCGTCGGCTTTTTGCCTTCGTACTTCAGACGCAGCTTCAACGTCTTGCGCACCTTTCCGTCCACGCCCACGTCGGCGACATAGCCCTCCTTCTTCAGGATGTTCGCGATGCCTTCCTTCAGTTTCGAGTGGGGAATTTCCACCGTCGGCCGCAGCGCGTGGCCGGCGTTGCGGATGCGGGTCAACATGTCAGAAATCGGATCAGTCATATCGGACTCTTTATCTTATTCTCTTCTCAAATCTTAATCCGCTACCAGCTCGCCTTCACGACGCCGGGAATCAATCCGTTGAGCGCGGCCTCGCGGAACGTGAGGCGCGACACGCCAAACTTCCGCAAATGCGCGTGCCGCCGGCCGCTCATTGTGCAGCGGTTTACCACACGGATGGGACTGGCGTCCTTGGGCAGCTTCGCCAGGCCGGCGTAGTCACGCTTGGCCTTCAATTCCGCGCGGAGGGCGGCGTATTTTTTTACCGTCTCGGCTTTGCGCTTGTTGCGCTCGATCCATGCAACTTTTGCCATAAAAAGATTATCGGCCTTCGGCGAACGGCATGCCCATCAATTTGAGAAACTCTTGCGCGGCGGCGTTCGTGCGCGCGCTGGTCACAATCGTGATGTCCATGCCCTGTTGCCGTTTGATTTTGTCGAGTTCGATCTCCGGGAAGATGGTCTGGTCCGCGATCCCCAGCGTGTAATTGCCGCGCCCATCAAAGGACCGCGTCGAAAGCCCGCGAAAGTCACGGATGCGCGGCAGCGTTGCCGACACGAGCCGGTCAAAAAATTCATACATCGCATCGCGGCGCAGCGTCACGCGACAGCCAATGGCCTGGCCTTCGCGCAATTTGAAGTTGGCAATGTTGTGGCGCGAACGGCTGATCGCCGGCTTGCGGCCCGTGATGAGCGCAAGGTCCTTGGCCGCGTCTTCCACGGCGTTCTTCTCCAACGACGCGCTCACTCCCATGTTCACGACGATCTTGACCATGCGCGGCACCTGATGCGGATTGCTGTACTGGTGCTTCGCTTTCAGCGCCGGCACGACATCGTCCGTATATTTTTTGTATAATCTCGATTTCATTTCTTCGCGTCACGGATTTGGCCGTGACTTAAAAATCATTTCATGCTTGCGCCGGTGCGGCTTCCGTCCCGCCGCGCTTCGCCGACCGGGCGTCGAACACTTCCGCCTTCATCACGTTGGAAACGTGGATCGCCCCTTCGCGCTCAACAATCGCCCCCTGCGGATGCTGCTGGCTCTTGCGCATGTGGCGCTTGGTCATCCGCACGCCCTCGACGAGCACGCGGTGCTTCTTCATGGCGACGGCGATGACCTTGCCGCGCTTGCCTTTGTCGGCGCCGGCAATCACCACCACTTCTTCGCCTTTTTTTACGTGAAAACTCATTTGGCCTGGATCGTTAAATCGTTTATGTGTTGAACCGTCAAATCGTGATCAGATCACTTCCGGCGCGAGCGAGATGATCTTCATGAACTTCTTGTCGCGCAGTTCGCGGGCGACCGGGCCGAAAATGCGCGTACCCTTCGGGTTCAATTCCGGGTCAATGATCACGCACGCATTGCTGTCAAAGCGCAGATATGAGCCGTCATTGCGGCGAATTGCCTTGCGCGTGCGGACGATCACGGCGTTGTGCACCTCGCCCTTCTTCACCTGGCCATCCGGCGCAGCGACCTTGATGTGCACCTTGATGACGTCGCCCACGTGGGCATACCTCTGGTTGCGGCCCAAGACGCCGATGGCCCACGCCACTTTGGCGCCGGTGTTGTCGGCCACATCGAGATGAGAACGGACTTGCAACATAAAATCCTGATTAAACGGCGACGCGTTCCACGCCGCTGGCCTTTTCCACCACGCCGACCAACCGCCAGCGTTTCAATTTCGACAACGGACGCGTCTCCACGATGCGCACCTGGTCGCCGACCTTCGCCTCGGCCTTTTCGTCGTGCGCGTAAAATTTTGTGTAGGCGGTCACGACCTTTTTGAAGCGCGGATGCGCAAAGCGCCGTTCCACCCGCACGACAATGGTCTTGGCCATCTTGGCGGCAATGACTTCACCCACGCGTTCCTTGCGATGGCCGCGCGCGACTTCCGGTTGGTTGACTGTTTCTGACATACTAAGATTATTTGCCCGCCTGGTTCCGCAATTGCGACGCGCGCGTTTCCAATCGCGCAATGTCCCTCCGCAGGGTGTGCAGGCGCGCGGGTTTCTCGAGCTGCGCGCTCGCCTGCTGCAACCGCAGGTTGAACATCTCCTGGCGCAGATCCCGGCTCTTCGCCGTCAACTCCACCAGCGTCATGTCTTTGATTTCCGAAAATTTCATGGCGTTGTGCTTTAAGCCGCAGCGCGATGCCGCGAGATGAACTTGGTCTTGATCGGCAGCTTCGTCGCCGCCAGGCGCAACGATTCGCGCGCGACCGCTTCCGTCACGCCGTCCACCTCGAACAAAACATTCGCCGGGCGGATCACCGCGACCCACGATTCCAGCGGGCCCTTGCCCTTGCCCATTCGCGTTTCGAGCGGCTTTTTGGTGAACGATTTTTGCGGGAAGATCCGCACCCACATTTTCCCGTGGCGCTTCATGTTGCGGGAGATGGCCACACGGCAGGCTTCAATCTGCTTCGTGTCCAGCCAGCAACGCTCCAGCGACATCAAGCCGTACTCGCCAAACGCCACCGTGTTGCCACGGTAGGCCAGCCCCGCGCGATTGCCGCGGTGCATTTTGCGGTACTTCACTCTTTCGGGCATCAAGGGCATAAACTTTTTCCGTTAAATCGCTAAATCGTTGAACTGTTAAATCGTTTGGCGTTCGCGCCGTTGAATCGATTCAACGATTCAACGGTTTAACGAATCACGCCGTCACTGTCGTTTCCGTCTTCTGCTCCCGCTTCTCGGGCTTGTTCTCACCGCGGCAAATCCAGCACTTGATGCCGAGCTTGCCGTAAACCGTGTTGGCCTCCGCAAAGCCGTAATCAATGTTCGCGCGCAACGTGTGCAGCGGCACGCGTCCCCAGTGATAAGTTTCAACCCGCGCCAGTTCCGCGCCGCCCAGCCGGCCCGCGCAGCGAATCTTGATTCCGTCCGCGCCAAAATCCTTCGCCGTGGACACCGCCTTCTTCATCGCGCGGCGGAACGAAACCCGGCGTTCCAACTGGAGCGCCACGTTCTCCGCCACCAGTTGCGCATCCACTTCCGGCTGCTTGATTTCCACAATGTCCACGTAGATTTCCTTGCCGGTCATCTTGCTCAACTCTTCCTTGATCTTGTCAATTTCCGCGCCCTTGCGGCCGATGACCACGCCGGGCCGCGCGGTGTGAATGGTGATGCGGCAGCGGCTGGCCGCGCGTTCGATGAGAATCTTCGGCACGGACGCCGACTCGAGCTTCTTTTTCAACAACTCGCGGATCTCGCGATCCTCGGCGAGCAGCCGGCCGAATTCCTTTTTCCCGGAATACCACTTGGAGCGCCAGTCTTTGTTGACGGCGACGCGCAGGCCGATTGGATTGGTTTTCTGTCCCATACTGATTATTGGTCCTGTCCGTCGGACAAAGTGATTTTGATGTGGCAACGCCGCTTGATGATCGGCCCCGCCGACCCGCGCGCCTTGGGCGTGAAACGCTTGATGCGCATCGCCGTGCCGGCGACTGCTTCCTTCACGAGCAACGTTTCCGGCTTGGCCTTGTTGTTGTTCTCCGCGTTGGCAATGGCGGACTTGAGGGTCTTGGCGACCAGGCGCGCGCCTTTCCGCGGCACCACCTGCAACACCGCCTGCGCCTCCAACGCCGGCAGGCCCTGAATCTGCCGCACGACCTCGCGCATTTTCTGCGGCGACATCGGCACGTTTTTCATGATCGCGTGAACTTCCATGTTATTTCGCCTCCGCCTTGGCCGTGTGCGCGCCGTGCTTCTTGAACACGCGCGTGGGGGAAAACTCACCCAGCCGGTGACCCACCATGTTTTCCGTTACGAAGACCGCATTGAAAATTTTTCCGTTGTGAACACTGAAGGTGAGACCGACGAAATCCGGCGTGATCATCGAGCGCCGCGACCACGTCTTGATCGGCGTCTTGGACTGCGTGCTCTTCGCCTTCGTGATCTTGTCCAGAAGGTGAAAATCTATGAACGGACCTTTTTTAATCGAGCGACCCATAATCTTTGGTCTTAATCTTAATCTTAATCGCGGTAGTTACAGATTCTTCATCGGCCGGCCGTCGCGCCGGACAATGATGAACCGGTTCGAGGACTTCTTCTTGTGCCGCGTCTTGTAACCTTTCGCCAGCAAACCCCACGGCGACGTCAATTGCTGCCAGCCACCGCCGGACTTGGATTTGCCGGCGCCGCCACCGTTCGGATGGTCAACTGGATTGCGCGTCACGCCACGGTTGATCGGGCGGATGCCGCGATGCCGCGAGCGACCGGCCTTGCCGAGAATCACGTTTTCGTGCTCGGTGTTGCCCACCTGACCGATGGTTGCATAGCAATTCTCATTGATGCGGCGGATTTCACCGGAGGGCAGGCGCACCTGCGCATAACCTTCGTCGCGCGACATCAAGGTCGCCGAGCCACCCGCCGTGCGGACCATCTGGCCGCCGCGACCGGGGCTGAGTTCGATGTTGTGAATCGCCAGACCGACCGGGATGGACTTGAGCGGAAGCGAATTGCCGATCTCGGGCGGCGCCGTCGGGCCGCTCATGATTTTGCCGCCAACTTGAATTCCCGTGGGGGCGATGATGTAACGCTTTTCGCCGTCCTTGTAGGCCAGCAACGCCAGGCGCGCCGACCGGCCCGGATCGTATTCGATGGCCGACACCGTCGCCTCGACGCCGTGCTTCTGGCGTTTGAAGTCCACGATGCGGAGCTTCTGCTTGTGGCCGCCGCCGATGCCACGGGCCGTGACGCGACCGTAGCAATTGCGGCCGCCGGTCTTCTTGCGAATCTCGACCAGCCGCTTCTCCGGCTTGAACTTCGTAACGTCGCTGAAATCTGCGAACGAGACGTAGCGCAGAGACGGCGTTAGCGGTCTAAAGGTTTTAACTGGCATAAAATCAAAAGTTCCAAGTCAGCAACTCTTGGAGCAAGCGGACCATCAATCCTGGCCCCGCAGGGGCTTCAGTTATCGGCCCGCGATCATGCTGTCCGTCGCCACCCAGGCGAAACGGAGCGCAGAGACTAGCAGACCAAACTCCTTGTGCAACAAGTTTTTTGCAGAAATTTGGTTGGGTTAAACCCGCCACCGACAGGGCGTGGCCCGCCGCAAAAAAAACCCGAAAAACTGGCCGATTTTAACCCAAACCCGCCAGGCCGCACGCACGACAAACGAGACCGCCGACCAACCCCGATGAGCGGAGCAAAGTGGATCAGCCGTGCCCCGCCTGAATCCGACGCACGACCCGGGGAATCCCACGCCCGGTCTGAGTCCGCTTCATTCCGGCTTCAGCCTTCCACCGTGTCATCTCGTGTTCCCAGATGCGCACCATCATCCAGTTCGATGCGATATTTCTTTGGCATATCTCGGCCGATACACCTGGCCAGGCACTATGGATCAGGCAAGAACTTTATGGTTTCGCAAACGATCTCTGCTTTGGCAACCTGCCGATATGTCCAATGCCGTCAGCAGCTCGGGTTTGGCGAGGTCCTGGTATGGGGCTGCCATCCGAGATTTTCTGCGAGCTGATAGCGAATCAATTCTTGGGAAACTCGCCACTCACGCCGGCGACGGGCACTTTGCTGCCCAACGGGATGCTTGGCTTGCTCAGATTGAAATTCTCAAGCGCGAACTTAATGGCCTAGAGGGTTGGGTGTTCTTCGAGTTCAACATTCCACGCATGGGCCGTCGTGTGGACACGATTCTGGTTTTGGGGTCGGCGATCTTTGCGCTGGAGTTCAAAGTTGGGGGAAAAATCTATGACCGCACTGCGATCGAACAAGTCTGGGACTACGCGCTGGATCTAAAGAACTTTCACGAAGCCAGTCACAACGTGGCCATCGCCCCCGTCCTTGTTGCAACGGAAGCCAAGGCGATTGTTGTTCATTTCGAAGCGGACGCGGACAAAGTTTTTCGCCCAGTCTTAACGAATGCCGCAGGTCTGCGTCGCACACTGGAACTCGCATTGCAGAAAGCCAACGGCTCATCGCTCGACGCCGAAGCGTGGGCACGCGCCTCCTACAAACCCACTCCGACGATCATCGAAGCCGCTCGCTCGCTGTATGCGGAACATTCGGTCGAAGCCATTGCCCGATTTGATGCAGGCGCACAGAATCTTCACAAAACCTCGAAACGGATCGAAGAGTTGGTCGATGAAGCCCGCCGGACCGGCCAAAAGTTTATCTGCTTCGTCACCGGTGTTCCCGGCGCCGGCAAAACGTTGGTCGGACTGAACATCGCCACCGCTCGGCGAGACGAGAAAGCCCCGACGCACGCAGTATTCCTTTCCGGCAACGGTCCGCTTGTTGCAGTCCTACGTGAAGCCCTCAAACGTGACGAAGTCGCGCGACAAAGAGCACGCAACGTCAAAACCTCGAAAGCAAAGATCGGCAAGCCAGTTGATTCCTTCATTCAAAACGTTCACCATTTCCGCGACGAGGGTCTTATAGACCCAAATCCTCCTGACATACACGTCGTCATCTTCGATGAAGCACAACGCGCGTGGAATCATGCGATGACCATCGATTTCATGAAGCGAAAAAAAGGACAAGTCGGCTTCACTCAATCGGAACCAGAGTACCTGATTTCTTACATGGACCGGCACAAGGATTGGGCAGTGATTGTGTGCTTGGTCGGGGGTGGACAAGAAATCAATCGTGGTGAAGCGGGAATTTCGGAGTGGATCACCGCAGCAACAGACAAGTTCCCACATTGGAAGATGTTCATCTCGTCTCGGCTGCACGACAGTGAATACGCCACAGGTGAGGTCTTAAACTCCACTCGAGCGAAATGCCAAACTCAACCAGACGACGCGTTGCACCTCGCCGTCTCCATGCGTTCGTTCCGCGCAGAAAATGTTTCTGCGTTTGTCAAAGCCCTGCTCGATTGCGATACCGCCGCCGCTCAAACCACTCTCAAAAGCCTCAGCGAACGTTTCCCCATCGTTATCACCCGAGATTTAGACCACGCCAAAGCGTGGGTTCGCGCTCGAGCACGCGGCTCGGAACGATTCGGCTTGCTCGCTTCCTCCAAAGCAATGCGCTTAAGACCCCATGCCGTGGACATCCGCGTCAGCGTTGATCCGGTGCATTACTTCCTCAACGAACGCGACGACGTGCGCAGCAGTTATTACCTCGAAGACGCCGCCACGGAATTTCAGGTGCAGGGATTGGAGTTGGATTGGACCTGTGTTGCTTGGTGTGCGGATTTCCGCTTCAACGGCGCAACTTGGAACTACCACGATTTCCGCGGGTCGCGCTGGTGCAACATCGAGAATCAAGATAATCGGAATTACCTCCGGAATGCCTATCGGGTTCTTCTCACCCGCGCACGCCAAGGCATGGCGATTTTCGTGCCGCCCGGCAGCAAGTGTGATCCTACTCGCCCACCCGAGCTCTACGACTCGACGTATAGCTACTTGCGGCAGCTGGGAATTGCGGACTTGGCGGTCTAGGTGCTATGCGCCTGCGGATTCCAGTCGGAGGAAAAGACGCACTGGCAACCGGCTTTCTCAAACGCGATGCGGAAACCGCCAATGCCGCAGAAGTGGTCAATGAAGCGGAGTGGCTGCGTTGGTAACAACGCGGCTGACTTCTCCGCTGCGGTGGTTTGCCGCGGACTCACGTCCGCAGCCACACGGTACTCGGGCGCGTCGTCTTTGATTGCAGCAGCCAACGTGAGCGGGCTGTAAAGCATCGCACCGGCGCCGGCCGGGCGGCACGCTGCCAAAGAAAAAGGCGCGGAACGCCTTCGCGTCCCGCGCCGATAAAAATGCAACCGCCGCAGCCTAGGTCAGAACGATCTTGTCGCCTTCCTTCAGCGTCACGATGGCTTTTTTCCAGGCCATGGTGGTGCCGGCCTGGGTGGTGCGCTGGCGGCGGGCCTTGCCGCGGACGTTCAGGGTGTTGACGCGGATGACCTTGACCTTGAAAAGTTCCTGCACCGCGTGACGGATCTGCGTCTTGTTCGCGCGGCGGTCGGCGACCACGGTGTATTGATTGTATTTTTCGCCCTGGCGCGTGCCCTTTTCCGTGAGGCGCGCGGTCTTGATGATTTCGAAAGCATTCATATTCGTTAAACCGTTGAATCGTTAATCCGTCGAATCGCTTCCGCCGCGCCCGATTTAACGGTTCAACGGCCCGGCGATTCAACGCCTGGTCACTCTTTTCCCAGCCGGGCTTCCACCTTTTCGAACGCACTGCGTGTGAACAGCAATTTGTCCGGCCGCAACACGTCGTAGGTGTTCAAGGCCTCGCTCGTGGTCAGCGCGAGGTCGGGAACGTTGCGCGATGCGAGCGTGAGGTTTTTGTCCGGTCCGGTCGCCACGATGAGCGTCTTGCCCTTGAGCGCCAGCGCTGCAATCACGCCGACCATCTCCCTGGTCTTGGGCGAACCAAGCTTCAAGTCGTCCACCACCACCACGTCGCCCGCCTTCAGTCGTTCGCTGAGCGCTTTGCGCAGGGCCAGCTGCTTCGTGCGCGCGTTGACCTTCTTGGCGAAATCGCGGGGCTTCGGACCGAAGGTCACGCCGCCACCGACCCACAAGGGTGAGGCAAAGGAACCGGCGCGCGCGCGGCCGGTGCCCTTCTGCCGCCACGGTTTTTTGCCGCTGCCGGCGACCTCGCCCATGGTCTTGGTGCTGGCGGTGCCGCTGCGTTGCGCGGCCTGATACGCCACGACCGTGTCATGCACGGCCTGGGTGCCCTTGCCATCTTCGATCACGGCGAACTTCACTTCGAGTTCGCCCTGGTCCTGGCCCTGAATGTTTTTGACTGAAAGTTTCATGCTTGGTCTTACACGTTTCAACGGTTCAACGTTTTAACGATTTAACGGTTTATCGAATTACTTTTTGGCCGGGGTCTGCTTCACCGCGCCTTTTTTGGTGACCGCGGTGGAGACCGGCGGCTTCCAGCCCTTCGGACGTTTCTTCGATTCGCGGATGATGATGTAGTCGCCTTCGGCGCCCGGGATTGAGCCTTTGATCAGCAGGAGATTGTCCGCCTCGCGCACCTGGATGACTTCGAGGTTCTGCGTGGTGCGCTGAACCTGACCCATGTGGCCGGGCATCCGCATCCCGCGCATGACCGTGCCGGGGAACAAGCGCTGGCCGATCGCACCGGCGCGGCGATACCAGCCTTTTTGGCCGTGTGACGCCAAACCGCCGGCAAACCGGTGGCGCTTCACCACACCTTCAAAGCCGCGACCCTTCGTCACGCCGATGGCGTCCACGAAATCGCCGGGCGCAAAGAGCGCCGGGCCGACGACGTCGCCAGGTTTCACTTCCTTCGAGAAGTTGCGGAATTCCTTGATGCGTTTGACGGGCTTGCCACTGAATTTTTTTAGGTGGCCGAGGAGCGGTTTGGTGACGCGCTGCTCCTTCTGGCCGTCAAACCCGAGTTGCACGGCGTTGTAGCCGTCGGACTGCTGGGTTTTGCATTGCAGGACGTGGTTTGGCCCGGCGAGGACGACGGTGACCGCCACGGCGGCGCCGTGTGCATCGTACACGCGCGTGTGGCCCAGTTTTTTTCCAAGTAAACCGACTGGCATAAATGTTCTCCGTTTTAGCGTTTCAACGAGTTGACGACTCAGATTTTGATCGTGATGTCCACGCCGGCGGGCAGGTTGAGTTTTTTCAACTCGTCCACGGTCTTGGCGGTTGGATCGAGGATGTCAATCAGCCGTTTGTGGGTGCGTTGCTCGAAAGTTTCCTGGGACTTCTTGTCCGAGTGCGGCGAGCGCTGGACCGTGAAGCGCTCGATGCGGGTGGGGAGGGGAATCGGTCCGGCCACGCGCGCGCCCGTGCGTTTGACGGTGTCGGCGATCTCGCGGGCGGATTGGTCAATGACCCGGTGGTCAAAGGCCTTGAGGCGAATGCGAATGCGTTGTGCAGCCATACAAAGAACAATTTTCTGTTAATGGTCTAAACTGTTTGCCGCCCGGGCACTTCCCGAAAGCGGGCGATGAATCTAGCAAAAGAACTTTTCCCCGCAACAAGTTTTTTGGGAAATGTTCGTCCCACCGTCCGGCGAATCACGTCCGCGCCGCCGGCTTGGATTTCGCCGTGTCGAGCACCTTCTCCAACACGCTGTTGGGCACTTGTTCGAACGTGAGCGGCTCCATCGAATACGACGCGCGGCCCTTGGAGAGCGAGCGGATCGCCGTGGCGTAACCGAACATTTCCGCCAGCGGCACGTTGGCGTTCACCACCACCTGCCCGGATTTCGATTCAATGTTTTGAATCGCACCGCGGCGGCGGCTGACATCACCGACGATGTCGCCCTGATATTCACTCGGCGTGGTGACTTCCACCTTCATGATCGGCTCGAGCAGGATCATGCCGGCCTTCTTGGCGGCGTCCTTGAAGGCGAAAATGCCCGCCATCTTGAACGCGAGTTCGTTGGAGTCCACCTCGTGGAACGTGCCGTCCACGACCTGCGCCTTCAAATCAATCATCTGATAGCCCGCCAGCACGCCGCCCTTGACGGCTTCCTCGATGCCCGCGATGACCGCCGGGATGTATTCCTTGGGAATCGCGCCGCCGACGATCTTGTTTTCGATCTCGATGCCCTTGCCCTTTTCGTTGGGTTGGATCTGGATGCAGGCGTGGCCGTATTGACCGCGACCGCCGGATTGACGGATGAATTTGCCTTCACCGTCCGCGTTCTTGGTGATGGTTTCGCGGTAGGCAATCTGCGGCGCGCCGGCGCTGGCCTCGACCTTGAATTCGCGAAACAAGCGGTCGCGGATGATTTCCAGGTGCAACTCGCCCATGCCGGCGATGATGAGCTGGCCGGTCTCAACGTTCGTGAAACAACGGAACGTCGGGTCCTCCTCCGCGAGACGTTGCAAGCCTTCGGACATTTTGTCGCGGTCCTGCTTGGTCTTTGGCTCGACGGCCATGCTGATGACCGGCTCGGGAAACGTGGGCGGTTCGAGGCTCACGTCATATTCCTCGTCACACAACGTGTCGCCGGTGGTGATGTTGCGCAAACCAACCAGCGCGGCGATGTCGCCGGCGTAAACGGTTTCGATGTCCTTGCGCTCGCCGCCCTGAATGATCATGAGCCGGCTGACGCGTTCGCGTTTGCGGGTGCGGGGATTGTAAATCGTGTCGCCCTTTTGGAGCTGCCCGGAATACACGCGGAAGAAGACCAGCTTGCCGGCGTACGGGTCGGTCCACAGTTTGAAGGCCAGCGAGCAAAACTTGTGGTGATCGCTGGTTTCGACCTGGACGATGTTCTCCGTCCCGGGCTGGATGCCTTCGGCGGGCGGAACGTCCAACGGCCCGGGCAGATAATCAATGACGGCGTCAACCAGGGGCTGGACGCCCTTTTTCTTGAACGCCGAGCCGCACAGCACGGGAATCAGCTCGATCTTGCACGTCAGCCGGCGAATGGCCGCCTTGAGGGTCAACGGGTCAATCGGTTTCTCCTCGATCACCATTTCGGCGATCTGGTCGTCCTTGTTCGAAACCGCGTCAATGAGTTCGGCGAGCGCGGCCTTGGCCGACTCCTTGAGGTGCTCGGGAATTTCCTTCACCTCGTACTTCAACCCCTCGTTCACGACATCGCCCGCCCCCCAAACGATGGCTTTCTGATTCACCACGTCAATGACGCCCTCGAGCTTGTCCTCGGCGCCGATGGGCAATTGAATCGGGTAGGCGTACGCGCCCAGCTTCTTCCGCATGTCGTTGAGCGCGTTTTCAAAGTTCGCGCCGGTGCGGTCCATCTTGTTGACGAACGCGATCCGCGGAACTTTGTACTTGATGGCCTGCCGCCAGACGGTCTCGGACTGCGGCTGCACGCCGGCGACGCCGCAGAACACGGCGACCGCGCCGTCAAGCACGCGCATCGAACGCTCCACTTCCGCCGTGAAATCCACGTGGCCGGGCGTATCAATGATGTTCACGCGATGCGGGATGCCGGTGAAAGACTTGGCCAGCCCCTCCTCCTTCTTCTGCGTCCAGAAACACGTCACCGCCGCGGAAGTAATGGTGATGCCACGTTCGCGTTCCTGTTCCATCCAGTCGGTGACCGTGTTGCCGTCGTCCACGTCGCCGATGCGGTGGATGAGGCCGGTATAAAACAAAATGCGCTCGGTGGTGGTGGTCTTGCCGGCGTCAATGTGCGCGGCGATGCCGATGTTGCGCGTGCGCTCCAGCGTGTATTCGCGCTTGGGCGAATTCGGCGACTTCGTTTGATCTTTCTCTACGACTGCTTGCATTTGTTTGCTTCGTTAAATCGTTAAACCGTTGAATCGTTTCCTGCCACGTTGAGTGGCCGGTTCGACGGTTCAACGCTTTAACCATTCAACGCTCTCCGGCCCAATAAAAACGCCCCGAGTGTGACTCACCAACGGGGCGTTGCTTGAACCGGTGCTTACCAGCGGAAATGTGCGAAGGCTTTGTTGGCCTGGGCCATCTTGTGCACTTCATCGCGCTTGCGGATGGCATTGCCTTGGCCTTGATAGGCTTCCATGATCTCGGCGGCGAGCGCCTGCTTCATCGGCACGCCTTTCCGGGCGTCGGCAAAATCCACAATCCAGCGCATGGCCAGCGAAACCTGCCGGTCCACGGGCACCTCGAGCGGAACCTGATAGGTGGCGCCGCCCACGCGGCGGGCCTTGGTTTCGATGCGCGGCTTCGCGTTGTCCACCGCGCGCTGCAAAACTTCGACGGGATTGGAGACGGGATTTTTTTCCACGAGCTGGTCGAACGCACCGTAAACAATACGTTGGGCGGTGCTCTTCTTGCCGCAACGCATCACCGTGTTGACGAGGCGCGACACGAGGACACTTTGAAATTTACCGTCGCGGCTCACGGACCGGCGGGTGGCTTGTCTTCTACGTGACATGGGTTCGTTAAATCGTTGAATCGTTAAACTGTTACGCCGCGGCCGGGGCATTCGCGGCCGCCACAGCAGCGGCAGCGGCGCCGGCTTTCGGGCGTTTCACGCCGTACTTCGAACGGCTCACGCGGCGCTTCTCCACGCCGGCGGCATCGAGCGTGCCCCGCACGATGTGGTAACGCACACCGGGCAAATCCTTCACGCGTCCACCGCGCACGAGCACAATTGAGTGCTCCTGCAAATTGTGGCCTTCGTCCGGGATGTACGCGATGACCTCGTAGCCGTTGGTGAGGCGTACCTTGGCCACCTTGCGCATGGCCGAGTTGGGTTTCTTGGGGGTACGGGTCATGACCTGGATGCAGACGCCGCGACGAAACGGCGACCCACTCAAGGCCGGTGACTTGGACTTGAACTTCAATTTTCTGCGGCCCTTGCGGACCAACTGGTTGATTGTCGGCATGTGCGCTTAAAGTAACTCCTGTTCCCCGGCGACTGAAGGCCGAGCAAACGGAGCGCAGAGAATAGCAAAGCATCGTTGTCGTGCAACAGGTATTTTGAGGATTTTGGATGGGTTGACTTCGGCTGGCGCCGGGTGTGCTGTTGACAGACCCGGTCGCCGATGGTTGGATATTTGGGCCGGGTTTACCGGTTGGCGTAATTTTCGGACTGAAGTTCAATGAAAACGAAGATGAGATTTGCAGCGTTAAACCTCGCGTTTTGCGTCATGGCAGCCGGAATGGTGTCTCCGGATCTCCAGGCTCAACCCGTCACTCCACCCCCCGCGCCGCCTGCGCCACCCGCACCCTCGACTGTCCCCGCCGCAGTGCCCGCCACGGTGCCCGCCGCCGCGCCCGCCGCCCAGCCGGCCCCCGTTCCGAAAATCCAGTTTGCCGAGCCGATCCACGATTTCGGCCGGGTGAAGGTCAATGAACCGGCCAAATATGATTTTGTCTTCACCAACACGGGACAAGCAATGTTGGAAGTGACGGCCGTCCACCCGGGTTGCGGCTGCACGGCGGCCGGGAATTGGACCCGCCAGGTGGCGCCCGCGAAGACCGGAATCATTCCCATCCAGTTCAATGGCGCGGGCAATCCCGGCCCGTTCGGCAAATCCATCACGATCACGTGCAACGATCCCGCCCAGCAAACCGTGGTCTTGCAGTTCAAGGGCGTCCTCTGGAAACCCGTCGAAGTGACGCCGCAATACGCGGTTTTCAACGTCACGGAAGATTCGGTTTCCAACGCGACCAGCGTGGTGAGTATTGTCAATAACGAGGAGACGCCGTTGATCCTTTCGACCCCCGAGTACAACAACGCGTTTTTCACCGCGACCATCAAAACCAACGAACCGGGCAAAAAATATGAAGTTACGATCCGGACTGTGCCGCCTTTGCCGGCCAATAACACCGCCGGGGCCATTACCATCAAAACCTGCTCGAGCAACATGCCGGTCATCCAGATCAACACGGCGGCGATGATCATGCCGACGCTGGCGGTGAATCCTCCAACCATCATCCTCCCCCCGGCGCCCAACACCAACAACGTGCGTCCCGTAATTTATGTCCGGAACAACGGCATGACTCCCTTCAAGCTTTCCGATGCCGTGGTGAATGCCCAGGGAGTGGATGTTCAAATCAAGGAAATCGAACCGGGCCGTTACGCTTCCTTGACCCTGACATTTCCGCCGGAATTCACCGTGCCCACCAGCCAGCAAATCCATCTGAATCTCAAGACCGGACTCGCCCACCATCCGAGTCTCGATGTGCCTGTTTATCAGCGACCGGCCTTGTGAAGTGAACCGCCCGGAAGGGGCCGTTCGGCGACATTTAATGCGGCTTGCGGCCGGCGCCCGGGTCCGGAGGAGCTTCATCCTTGCGGCGCAGCGCGCCAGATCAGAGCTTCATCGTGGTCAAATCCTCGACGTGCGCCGACTGGCGCTTGCGATACAGCGCCACGATCAGCGCCAGGCCCACCGCCACTTCCGCCGCCGCCACGGTGATGATGAAGAACACCATGACCTGACCGTTGAGGTTGTCGTTGAACCGCGAAAAAGACACCAGCGCAAGGTTGGCCGAGTTGAGCATCAACTCGAGGGACATGTAAATGACCAGCAGGCTGCGGCGGGTCAGCACGCCCAGCAACCCCAGCGCGAACAGGAGGGCGCTCACCACCAGATAATGTTCCAAACCCACGGGCATCACTTGAGGTCCTTTTTGCTGAGCAGAATCACGCCCACCATCGCCACCAGGAGCAGGATGGACACGATTTCAAACGGCAGCAGATAACTCGTGAAAAGCATTTTGCCGAGTTCGCGGGTCGTGCCGTCGTGCAGGGTTGGCGCGGCCTCCGGTCCGAGAGTTGTCGCCCGCAGGGATTTCAGGAAGATGCCGACGATTGCGCCAACGGAAATCAATCCCGCCCCGAGCCCGAGCTTCCTGACCTTGCGCCGTTCTTCTTCCTTCAAGTCGAGCAGCATGATGACAAACAGGAACAACACCATGACCGCGCCGGCGTAAACCAGCACCTGCACCGCGGCAAGGAAGAACGCGTGCAACAGGACGAACAGCCCCGCCATCGAAATGATGGTCAGCACCAGGAACATCGCGCTGGTGACGGGATTGCGGCTGAACGGATTGGCCACGACCAGCGCGCCGCAGATCAGTGTCAATGCCGCGAAAACGTAAAATAAAATGTCCGGGAGCCCGCTGCTCAAAGCGCCGCCAGCATAAGGAACCCCGGCCACCCGCGTCAAAACGAATAGCGCAACTTCAAACGCGCGCCACACGCACCACCATCGGCGGAGGCTGCCATCCGATCGGGCGGTTGATGCGGCTTCCTGAAGGCGTGTTTCCAAAACGCGGGTCGGAGTGGCGCTCGTCGGACGGGCATCCGCTTCCGGCGGATCAGAATTTCAAGCCTTGCGATTCGGCGGCGGGATCCTGGTTGCGCGGAACCGCAGGAAATGTTTCACGCCGTTCACCGCCAGCCAGGCCATCAACACCACCAGCACCAGCCAGCCGGCGCTGCGGCCATGCAGCAGCACCGTCAAGGCCAGACGCACGGCCATGCACGCAAAAAAGACCGCATCCACGAGAAACAAAACCGGGTGCGGACGCCAGCGGGCGAAACCGGACGCGGTCAGCACCACCAGCCCGAGCAAAAGCGTCAACAGATTGAATTGGCCGGTTTGGCCACGCGGTGGCGAAATCAACATGGCCAGCGAACCCAGCACCAGCAACAAGGCCCACAGCGAAACCCAGGAATACCGGCGTTTGAGATAAAACCCGGCCAGGAACGGCAGGCCGATCCAGTCCGCCAACGCCTGGTGTCCCTCGGCGGTGAGCTTGAACAACAATTTTCGCGGTTGCTCAATCGCCAGCACCCGCGTGCTTTCCATCAAGATCACCGACTTCATGAGCTGCTCGCGCAGGATCACGTACGGTTGCGCTCCCGGCGCGTCCGCCAGCGCCAGATGCGACGGGTGTAACGTGAGCGTCCAGGGCCCGCCCGCCTTTTTGTCCACCGGTGTGAGCGGCAACACCACCGGCGATGTCGCCGTGGCCGAAATCGTGGTGGGTTCAGCTTCGCCGTTCACAGGGCCAAGGATGTTTGGGTTTCGGTGGGAGGCAAGTCCGGATCGCTATTTCATGAGAAAGCAGACGTAGGCCGCGTAAACCACAAGCAATACCAAGCCCCGGCTGCGGCCGATGAAACCGCTCCGATTCGGAAACGGAATCAGCGTCGTCAACGCGCCAAATGCCAGAGTCGCTCCCACCGCCGCACGGTTCACGGCAATCGGGCAGATGGTCGCCGCCAGGCCGACCACAAACAAACCGTTGAAAATATTGCTGCCCAGCAGCGTCCCCAAACCGATGTCATCATGCCCTCGGACTTTCGAAACCACCGCCGTGGCCAGTTCGGGCATGGAAGTGCCCACCGCCACCACCGTGGCCCCGATGATGAATTCAGGAATGCCAAACGCGGCCGCGATGCCGCGCGCCCCGACCACAATGAAATGTCCCGATCCAACCAGACACCCCATCCCGATCACCAGCCAAACGGTGATCCATCCCGCATGCAACCCGGCCCGGTCTTGCACAATGTTGCTGCGTTCGTGATGCGCTTGCCGGACCACGAAGATCAGCCAGGTCGCGAACAACGCCAGCAGAATGATGCCATCCATGCGCGACAACCGGCCGTCAAAACCCAGCAAACCCACCCCGACGGGAACGCCCATGGCCCAGGGAAAATCCCGCATCACGCTCGCACGCGGTGATTGGATGGCCGAGATGCACAGCGCAATCGCCAGGATCAGCGCCACGTTCACCACGTTGCTGCCCAGCGCGTCACCGAGCGAGATTTCCGGCTTCCCGGATATTGCCGCGCCGATGGCCACGGATACCTCCGGACTCGAGGTGGCGAAAGCCGCGATCGTCGTACCGATGATGGCTGCGGAGATTCGGGCCCACTTCGCCAACCTCACCAGGCCGCGCACGAACAACTCGCCACCGACACCGGCGCAAACCAGGCCGATCAACAGCGAGACGTAAGGATTCATACTGGATTGGAAATCTCCGCAGCGCTTTTTTCCCCATTTCCCCTCAGACATCAATGGTCGCCGCCGGCAGCTTCAACTCGCCAATCGGCTCCTGGTAATAATGCAGCCAGGCCCGCGTCGTTCCGGGTTTCACCTCGAACACGACCAGCAATCGTCGCTCGCCTTCATATTTGCATTCGTCATCCGGCTCAAACTCTGTCCCGTTCCAAATCTTCACCGAGTAGGTGGTTCCGACCTCCTTCTCCTCCAGATCCGCGAGGCTCCTGATCTTTTCCGATGCCAGCATAAGTTCGCCCGGCTCCCAGACCGACTGGCAAGCGTCACCCTTCGGCGTGATTGTCACGTCCAGGGCAAAGTAATCCTGCGGCACGACGGGCGCCTCCGATTCAACCTCCTCCGCTTCACCGTCCTCCTCGGACTCCGTGTCAACCGTCTCATTCGCATCGTCGGTATCCGGCTCCGGCTCCGGCTCGGCGGGCTTGGGGACAGATTTGACGGCGTGGACGGTCATGCTGGCCCCGCGCAAGGTGCGGGCCTTCATGCCGAACAGGCCGAGGGCAAAGCAATTGACCATGCTGCTGACGAAAACCTTCCCGAGCCAGACTAGGGCGATCAGAACGAACGGATAGGCGAGCAGGCCTTTCCAGCCGAAGAAATGGAAGAGCGCGACCGCGAGCCCCGCCACGACCAGCAGCACCACAACGATGACCAGCAGGATGATTCGGATCATAGGGTGATGGAATTGCATGCCAGCAATCTCACTTCGGCGCGTTGTCGTCAAGACCGGATCAAACCTGCCATTATCAGATTGCCAAGAAGACTACTACCTGTCACGGTTACGATAACTTTATGGCCCGGCCATGAAAGCCAGGAATTGGAATAATATTTCCTCGAGGACCTTGGCGAGAAGCCGTCGCGCGTTGCGTTGGCAAGCGTACGCCGTGGTTGTGTACGGCCTATTGGGCGGAGGAGTGCTTCAAGCCCAGCCGGTGAACGACCAGTTCGCAAACCGCGCAATCATCACCGGGGCGGACATTTTCGTGTCCGGAAGCACGGCCAATGCGACCTTCGAAACCGGCGAACCAGTCCACGCTGGCGCCGGCGGCGGGCTGTCTGCATGGTGGTCATGGACCGCGCCCTCCAACGGGGTGGCCACCATTACCACTGCGGGGAGCGGTTTCGACACCGTACTGGGAGTTTACACCGGCGCTTCGGTTTCCGGTTTGACGCACGTCACAAGCAATGACGACGAGAATTATCCCGCCATTGTCACCAGCAAGGTCCGCTTTTACCCGACCGCCGGCCAGGCGTATCAAATCGCCGTGGACGGATATTCAGGAGATTTTGGCAACGTTCAATTGCACGTTCAACTCGAACCAATGCCCGTCGCCCCGGCGTGGGTGTATCCAGACCCATACGGTGTGCCGGTAAACTCCACCAACTTCGCGGGCAAGGTCATCATTCTCAACTTCTGGGCATCATGGTGCGGCCCGTGCAAGGCGGAGATGCCTGATCTGGTTGCGCTTCAGTCGAAATACAGAGCCGATGGCCTGGTCATCATCGGGGCGACGATCTGGGACGTGTTGTCCGACACCCAAAGGTTTATGGCGACAAACTCATTCGGCATCAATTATCAGGTGATCATCGCCGAGCCGCTGCAATACGCTTATGGCGGGATCAGTGCCATCCCGACGACGTTCATCATCAACCGGCAAAACCAGATTGTGAATACCTACGTCGGCACCCAGTCGCGCAGCACTTTTGAGAAACAAATCATCCCGCTGCTCTACGATAACGTGCGGCTCGCCCCGCGCCGAAACGGAAACCAACTTGAGCTTCGCTGGCCCACCAACGCAGCGACCTTCCATCTGGAATCCACTTGGACCCTGCAAAATCCGGTCTGGACGCAGTGGCCAGTCAACCCCTCAGTAGTGGATGGCGCCAACACGGTCCTGGTGAACCCGACCGCGACGAACCGCTGTTTCCGGCTCCGCCTGCCTTATTGAAACCCAAAGCGACGGGAAGTCGCGAAGACCGCGGCGCCGGAACTATTGTGTCCGGCAAACCGCGTAATTGACCCGGTCCTCATCCGAAATCGCCCAAAGATTGATGGGACACAGGGCCTTGCCATATTTCAACGACCGCACGCTCCCGTCGGCAAAGGCATAGTTGCCATGGCCCGACGTGCTCAAGGTCGCTCCGGACCCGCCATGCCGCCCCTCCTCAAGGTCAGGAAGGTACTTCGCCGCGTCGGCCTCCAGCAACAGGTAGAATTTCACGCAGGCGGAGGCCTTTTCGCCGAACAAGATCGTCTCGATGGGGTGGCGAATGCGCGTCTCGTTCAGGCCGGGCAGCGTCGTGGATTTCGACGCCAGAATCTGCTCGGGCGTATAGGTCTCCTGAAACCCATTCATGAGAAAGCTGCGGGGCGCGGTGTCCGCGAGTGTGTTTGTAACCACCGTGTCTGCGTTGGCGACGAAATCGCCGGGGCAGCGCAACACCCCCAGATCCGTATAATTCACCCGCAACTGTGCCGGCCAGCGCTCCCGCGGTTCGCGCGACGGCAAGTACCCGCTGCTATCGGTGGCGTAAACCTGTGTGGCGAGACGAAGCTGCCGCAGGTTGTTCGCACACGCGGTGCGGCGGGCCGACTCTTTCGCCCGGGCGAGGGCGGGCAACAGCAGCGCGGCGAGAATGGCGATGATGGCAATGACAACGAGAAGCTCAATCAGCGTAAACGCCGACGGGAAAGCACGGGACTTGCGCATGGCTTCTCCGCTTCTCATTCCAGAAGTTCTAGCAGCCAAAGTGGCGGTAGGCAAGCCTGCGAAGAAACCAGGAAACGATTCGCGCCCCGCCCGGTCCGCTTGACCTCCGATCGCATCGCCATGCCGCGAACGGGTCTGCGGTCAGAAGTTCGCGGGACGGTTCTTCGCCCCCTGCTGCACCGAACCGTCGGCCCGACCGACGTGATGATGCACGGGACAGTAGATCAAGACTTCGTTCGGATTCGTTTCGTTCACGGTTGTCCCCGAGCGAACCTGATAGCTCACATTGTCAGCCCGCAGCAATTGAAAGTCGGTTGCGGGCTGTCGTTTGGGTTCGCCCGGGCAAACCAGGATCTTTGGCGTGCTCAATTCGTTGGACATGACCTGGAAGTGCCGGTAGGAATTCCGGTCGAAGCCATCGTCGTTCCGGTCGCATAATTCCATGGTGCCGCCCTTGCCGGTGCCGACGTTGAAGGGAAATTGATCGTTGTTATCCATCGCCCACATCCGGAGCGCCACTCCCTGCTGTTTCATGTTGTTCATACATTGGATGGACTGCGCCTTGGCTTTCGCGTTTGACAACGCCGGCAATAACATGGCGCTCGCCACCGCCACTGCCGGAACCGCCGGAGCGGCGAGGACGGCTGCGGACATGTTGTGATTGCCGACGGCCACCGCGCACCAACCGGTTTCGGTATGGCCGCCGATGGACAAACCGTACACCGGTTTTCGGTTGAGGAAAAACTTCTCGGCGAATTGCATCTGCGCCGCCTTCATTTGCTCCGAATTCAACGCCTGCTGCTGCAAATCCTGAATGGCCGCCGACAACCGGCGATCCACATAGACAAATTGATTACCCTGGGCCGGCAGCAGCTTCAGGAGGGCCGCAAACTCGCCGGTCTGGCGCAGGCCGGGCGTCTTGCCGTCACGCACGGCCAGCGCATGGCGCACGAGTGCTGGCGAGCTGGCCACCAGCAGATGGCCCGCGGCACTCGCCACCGTGGGCTGCAATTCAATCGGTAGCGGCATCGGAAACGGCATGCTGCACATCTTCAAATCTTTTTCCTCGGTCACCTCCACCTGCGGAATCTTCTTCAACTCGGTGCTCACACGGTCATAAATCAGATCATCGTTCACCTTCATAACGATCAAGAGACCGGGTTCGGGGAAGGAAACCGTTTTTTCTCCCATGGGAAACTCGACGCTTTGATCGTTATTCAGCGTGAGCACCATGCCGATTTCGCCGCCGAACGACGCCAGCAATTTTTCCCACGACATCTTCGTCTGTTGCTCGAACATGACCGGCCACCTTTTTATGGCATCCGACACTTCCGGCAGGTCCGCCTGGCCCAGGCCCTTTTCCATCGCGCCCCAGACAGCGGCCACATCCAGGTCCCCAAACGCGGCCATCGCCGTGTTCGTCGTCAGCAGATCCATTCCCGTCAGGAGGTGCGGTTTGCTCCCCATCACGTTCCACAACAACCCGCCTCCCTGCCCCGGACGATGATGCATGATCATCTTGGTCCGGTGCAGTTCCGGGGTCACTTGCACACCGCTCACGCCGACGCCGGTGAGCGTTTCCACGCCGCTTCCTTTTATGGCGCTGACCACCAGATCCAGGACGCGGCTGACCTGTTCCCGTTCGCTGGTCTCGGCTTCCGCAAGCTTAAGCACGACGTCACGAAGCTGCGCGACGTTCGTGGACATCCCGGCGAGCCACTGGTCGGTCGAAAGATAAAGAAACAGGTCGCCACCCGCATCAAGCTGACTGGTAACTTCGGCGAAGGAGGTCTGGCGTGCCGGCGTAAATGCCGGCGCATTGGTCGCCGCGGGCTTTGGCGGCGCCGCGGTTTCGGGTGGCGGCTGCGGCTTGTTGCAGGCGAGAATGGGCAGGAGGAAACCGACCAGTAAGGGTTTGATTCTTCTCTTCATACGCTCTTCGTGGAGTCAGGTAAGACCCCGGGTCGAGCGAAGTAAAGCAGGAAAATAATCCACCCCATGTTTGACGCGGATCCACGCCGGGTTGCTGGCAAGGACGAGGTCCCGCGGTTCCCGGGGTTTCGCACCTGTGAGAACGCCTTCGCGGCAGGGATGCCGCTCGCGTCAGACCGCAATCCCACCGGGTTACTCGAACCAAGCCTGCGTATCCTTCCGCTCGATGTATTGCGGATGATTCTCCAGGTTGCGCGACAAATAAACGTGGCGCGTTTCGTTGTTGAAACCCTTTTTACGGAAGAACGCCAGCGCGTCGTGGTTTCCCTCGTCCGTATCCACCAGCATGATCCGCGCGTCGCGCTCGATGAATTTTTCCGTCAGGCGCGAGAGCAACCGGCTGGCGACTCCGTGACGCTTGAATCGCGGCCGCACCCCCAGCCATTCCAGCCAGCCGTAACGCCAGGCGTTCCGGGGCTTTTCCATCATCGCTCCCAACGCGAACCCGACAATCCGCCCGTCCACCTCCGCCACCAGACAGGTCTCGCCGTCCGAACCAAACAGTTCCACCACCGCATCGTCATCCCACGAACGGTAAAGGGTCGGCAGTTTCTCCGCGGTAAACAGCATTTGTCCCAGCTCAAACACCAGCGGCAGATCATTCAATTCCATCTGGCGGATTTGCACGGGCGACGAACTCTTGCGCCGCCGCCGTCTCAAACTCTTAAATCGTCGTTCCATAAAAAGCCTGACCCATCAGGTCAGCGACCGGAAACAACCTCCGAAGCTTGGACCCATGACGGGCAGCCGCGATAAGCGTCCCAAGACCCCGCCGCGTCGTCAAGATGGAACAGCGTGGAACAGCGCCGAGAGGGCATTTGATGGGGCTCCCCAACCCGCTTAAAACCAGCGTGTTCAACAAGGAAACAGAGCCTTCACCAACATTGTCACTTTCACCGTGGAGTGGGCGGACAAAATGCCGCCGTGTGTTCTCGGCTTGGATTACACCGGCGTCTTCGACTTCGCCAGCGCCTCCTCCAGCTTGCCCGCGTTCTTGCTGCTGATAATCGCTCATCCGCCGTTATGTGCTTGCCAGGAAAATTATAGGTGTCAGCCTGCCGGCGGTTCAATGACCTTGCCATGAAAATCAGGATGTGGCCTCAAAAAATGGTGCGGACTGTCGGGAGAGTTCGTCGCGAAATAGCGTGGAAAGGACTGGTGTTCTTCGCGTGCGTCGCCATGGGAGAATTGCTTCAAGCCCAACCAACGAACGATCACTTTGCAAATCGCGTCATTATCTCCGGCACCAACCTTGTTATCTTCGCCGATAACATCAATGCGACCCGCGAATCCCGCGAACCCTACACCGGTGCCGCGCCGGGCGGGCACTCCGTCTGGTGGCAGTGGACCGCACCTGCGGCAGGTCTGGCCACCTTGACCACGACTGGCAGTGACTTTGACACGGTTTTGGGCATCTACAATGGTACCCCGCTGCTGCCGTGGCTGAAACCCATCACGGACAATGACGACGAAGCGCCGGGGAACCTCCTCACCAGCAAAGTCACTTTCTACCCCGACCCGGGGGAAACGTATTATATCGCCGTGGACGGATACGACGAGACGCAGCAGGGGAACATCCAGCTTAACCTGCACCTGACACCACCGGAGCCGATGGCTTCCTGGTCTCTGCTTGATCCCTACGGCGCCTACGTTCACTCCACCAACTTTGCCGGCAAGGTCGTCATCCTCAATTTTTGGGCGACCTGGTGCAGCCCCTGTTTGAGGGAAATACCCGAATTCGTCAGCCTCCAGGACAAATATCGTGCCGACGGTCTGGTCATCATCGGCGCCAACTCCGGGGAATCCGCTTCCACGGTCGCCAGTTTTCTGGCCACCACCAACATCAATTACCAGATTGTCCTGGCAGGCCCGCTTTCAGCTAAATACATCCCGGCTGGATTTATCCCCACGACCTACATCATCAACCGGCAAAACATCATCGTTCGGGAAGATGTCGGCACCCAGTATGCCTCCGTCCTGGAGCAGGAAATTCTCCCCCTGCTTTATTACAACTACCTGAAACTGGACTACCAAAAAAGCGGCGACCAATTGACCCTCCGCTGGCCGACCAACACGCTGCCCACCCAGCTCGAGTCCGCCGGATCATTGAACAACCTCGTATGGAGCCCATGGCCAACCCCACCCACGACAACCAATGGCATCAATACGGTCCTGGTGAACCGCCATACGAACCTGTTCTTCCGGCTCCGCCTCCAGTTCTGACGCGCGAGCCACTTCCAACGGGTCATTCCAGAACCGACCGCGCCTTCGCGAGCGCCTCATCGAGCTTGCTGGCATCCTTGCCGCCACCGCGGGCGTTGTCCGGCCGGCCACCACCTTTGCCGCCGACTAGCGGGGCGATCTGCTGAATGATTTTGCCAGCCATGATTTTGCCGGTGAATTCGGGCGAAACCGTGGCAACCAGCGAGACCGCGTTGTTCCCGCACCCACCCAGCACCACCACGCCTTGGAACCGGCCTTTCAACGAATCCGCAATCGCTTGCAGGAAATCGCCCTCGGCGTCGCCGAGATTGTGAATGATCACAGGCACGCCTTTGATGGTTTTGATTTCTTCGAGCAGATTACTGGCGGCGTTCGACGCGTTGCGCTGCATTGCGATTTGAACTTCCTTCTCCAACTTCTTCTGCTGCGCGACCAGGGCCTCAATCTTCTTCTCCAGTTCGTGGATGGGCGAATTCACCTTGCCGGCGACGGTCTTGATCAACTCGCGGTCCAGCTTCATCACGTCGTAGGCAGTAAGGCCGGCAACAGCTTCAATCCGGCGCACCCCGGCGGCGATGGCGTTCTCGCCCACGATGCGGAACAAGCCGATCTCGCCGGTGGCGCGGGTGTGCGTGCCGCCACAAAGCTCCATCGAATAACCGTCAAGTTTCTGCGCGTGGCCGCCGATTTGGACGACGCGGACGGTGTCGCCGTATTTGTCGCCGAAGAATTGCATCACGTCGCGACGGTTTTTCACCTCGCCAAACGCGACTTCCGTCCACGAGACGCCGGCGTTTTCCAGGATGCGCTCGTTGACGAGCTTCTCGATGTCGGCGACCTGCTGCGCCGTGAGCGGCGCGCTGTTGAAGTCGAAGGTCAACTTGTCCGGACCGACGAAGGAACCTTTCTGCGAGGCGTCGCGGCTGACGACTTCGTGCAACGCCCAGTGCAGCAGATGCGTCACCGTGTGGTGACGTTGGATGGCGTGGCGACGCGAAGGCTCGACACGCAGGACGACTTCCTCGCCAGCAGCGGGCAGGTTCTCTCCTTCGACGAAATGCAGCCAGGTGTTGCCGGACTTCTGCGTATTGGAGATTTTCCACCGTGGCTGCGCTCGTGAGAGCGCGGCTGAAATCTCGGCGGAAGTTTGCCGCGGACTCACGTCCGCAGCCGCGCAGATTTCGCCCGTGTCGCCGACCTGGCCGCCCATTTCGGCGTAACAGGCGCTGGTATCGAAGATGACGGCGGTTTTGTCCTTCATGCCGACCACTTCGAGCACCTTGGCCTTCGTCTCAAGCTGATCGTAACCTACAAATTTCGTGGGTGTGGTGGTTTCGATTTGTGAAACGGAAATGACTTCCTTCTTCTGTGCGGCGCGGCCTCGCGCCTTCTGCTCGTCCATCAATTTGTTGAAGCCATCCACGTCCACGGTCAAACCGCGTTCCCGTGCCATTAATTCGGTGAGGTCGAGTGGGAAGCCGTAGGTATCGTAAAGCTTGAACGCATCCGCTCCTGAGATAATGGGATCGCCTTGCAAAAATTGGCGGCAAACGCCAGAGGCAATTTGAACTGGAGCAAATGGTCCTTGTTCTTCGTTATCCTTTTGAAAGGCGACGCTGATCTTTGCTTCAGCTACTGGGCTTTTGCCTTCCAGTGCCTGAGCGTCGTTCCGAAAATACTGACGCCCAAACTCCATCGGCTCCCAACCTTGTTTTCTCGCCAAATCAAGCCAAGCGTTCCAAACGGCGTCGTATTCGAAGATCTGTAACCCCGTATCCAACGTCTTGTTAAACGCCTCCTCCTCGACGCGGATCACCTCCTGCACATGCTTCTTCTTCACGCGGATTTCGGGGAAGACGTCGCCCATCGTGTCGGCGAGCACGTCCACGAGTTTGTAGAAGAACGGTTCGTGGAAGCCGAGCGTGCGGCCATAGCGCACCGCGCGGCGCAGGATGCGGCGCAGAACGTAGTTGCGGTCGGTGTTGCCGGGCTGGATGCCGTCGGCAATCGCAAAACCCAACGTGCGGATGTGGTCGGCAATGACGCGGAAAGCCACGTCCGTTGATTGTTGAGAGTTGATGGTTGAGAGATTGGCGGGCGGCAGCGTTGAACCGTATTTTTTGCCGCTGAGTTTCTCAATGGCGTCAAAGATCGGACGGAAGATGTCCGTTTCGTAGTTGGAAATCTTCGCGTGCTTGAAATCAGTGAAGCCTTTCGTGCCCTGGATGATGCTCGTAACGCGCTCGAAACCCATGCCGGTGTCCACGTGTTTGGCGGGCAGCGCGGAATACGTCCCATCCGGGTTCGCGTTGAACTGGATGAAGACGAGATTCCAGATTTCAATGCACCGGGCGTCGCCCTGGTTGACGAGCGCGCCCTTGGTGTCGCCGTTGGGCGTGAGGTCCACGTGCATCTCGGAGCACGGACCGCATGGGCCGGTGTCGCCCATCATCCAGAAATTGTCCTTCTTGTTGCCGGGGATGATGTGGACCTTCGGGTCAAGCCCCGCCGTCTGGAACTTCTTGGCCCAATACATCGCCGCTTCCTGGTCGGCAACCTCGAACGGCGATGCGTTCGGGTTGGGAGAAATGAATTCCGGCGAGGTCATGGCCAGCACCAGAACCTGTTCCAGTTCCGTCCGCCATTTGGATTCCCAACCGGGCTGACCGAGATAAGGACAAAACACCGTCGCGTACAGGCGGCTTGCGGGAAATTCCCAGCCCTTCACGACCAGTTCCCACGCCCACTCGATGGCTTCCTTTTTGAAGTAATCGCCGAAGCTCCAGTTGCCGAGCATCTCGAAGAA
>CAYWMD010000064.1:0-35118 GCA_964458575.1 uncultured Bifidobacteriaceae bacterium
GTAAATACAATGTACAGACAATTCTTACAAAAAGTTAAGTACAGGCTCTAGGAAGCAGACAAAGCGCAACCGGTTCGGATCGTGTGGAAAATTCAAGGCGGCTTTGATGCCTTCAATCATCATCGTGCCGCCCTCGCCTTCGAGTGAGCGGAGGTATTGCAGGCCGCGTTGGATGTTTTCAGGCGTGGCTTCCACGGGTCTTGGGCCGAGTTGCGAAGCCTGCATCGAGAAATTGATAATTTGGAATGAATCCGCCGGGCGCATCAATTGCAGCGCGCGTTCGACGGCGGCTTTGGCCTGCGCGATGGGCCGGCCATTCATGCTGCCTGAGCAATCCAGCACGAACACCAGTTCCAACGGCTGACGCGTGAGATTCCCCAACTCCCTGGGTGGATAAAGCATCAATGTGAAATAGCCGCCGCGCTCATCGCGATGCGTGAGGAGGCTGGATTTGATCTTCTCGCCCGCGACGCGATAACGCAAAACGAAATCGCGGTTTGGAATGTTGTCTTCCGGCTTGATCGCGACGGAAAGCACGCCAGCCGGCGATATTTCGTAGCTTGTTTCGTGCGTGCGGCATTGGAATTCCTCAATAGCCACGCCCGCGTCCACCTCCACGCGCAACGAGATGTCGTGGCCGCTGCGTTCGCCGGGCTTGAGGTATTGGACCTCGGTTTTTTGACCGGATTGGCCGTGGCCACCGCGCGGCACGGCACCGACCCCGTCGGTCATGCCGGACGGATTGAATCGCGGCCCGACAACCATCGGGAACACGAACTCATACCAGCTGTCCACGTAATCGAGCGTGTGGAAATACTTGATCGTCACGTCAATTTCCTTGCCTGGCTCGATGTTTGCGACGGATTGCGTGAAGATGTTCGGCCGTTCTTCCGTGAGCAGGGACGCCACGTAGCCCTGCCTTTTGGCCGCCTGATAAATCTCCTCCGCCTCCTTGCGCTCGCGAATGATGCCGCGAATCCGTCGCTCACCAATCGTCATGATAAACTCGTTCACCGCCGCGTTGTGGGGCAGCGGAAACACATACACCGCCTCAATCTTGCTCGAATACGGATTGTGGAACTGCTGCACGACCTCGACCGAACCGATGTAGCCCACGACGGACGCCCGAACATCCGTGTGCTTGAGGGGCATGGGGATTTCTTTCTCGGCGACCTTGGCCATCAATGCGCCGGAGCCGGGTGACTCGTCGGTGGCCACGCTTGTCGTGTCGGATGAGCGGGCGATGATCCAGAGTTCATTAGATGGGGCGGAGTTCAGGACTGCCGTGGGACTCCGAGACATCTCGAGCGCATGCAACTGAACACGAAGCCGAGGGTCCGAAAGGATTCCTCCACCGTAGTAAGCAGAGCTGTTCGAGAGAGGTGTGATGCTGCTCGCACTCTTCTTGCACCCTGACAGGATGCCGGCCACGGCTACTATTAGCAGCAGCAGGAGAATACCTAGTCGGAAACATTGCCGTCGTGAATTGCTCTTCATTTGACATTCCTTTCCTCAACGCTGGCTTGCGCCGTGATTTTGTTTCCGCCGGCATCGGCGGCGACTTGCAGTTTAAGCTCAAACTTCGGCTCAACGGCGCCTTTGGTTTGGATGTGAATCGTCGCCACGCGCGTTTTGCCTTTGGGAAGCTTGTCCGCCACCTCCGTGCTGAACGCCGCTGTGATGACACGGTCCTGTTGCATCGCCTTGGGATCGTAAAACGGCGGTTGCGCAAACGCGGAGTGTTCGCCGCCTTCGATGCCAACGATTTTCACATCGCCTGCCGTGGCCAAGAATTCGAGCTGATAAGCGGCGAGCGGTTTGTCCTTCGTGTCCAGCGAGATGTCCACTGCGCGAAAGCGGACGGTTTCCTTCGAGCCAGGCTCTTGAGCAACGAGACCAGCGCAAATCAAACAGAGCGCGACGATTAGCAACCACGTAGGACAGCGCGTCCCGCCTGTCTCCATTTTACAGGTGTTGCCTGAATCAATGCCGGCTCCGTTCGGCGTTTGGGTCGCTGCCGCGTGTTCGACATTTTCGAATTCAGAGACAGGCGGGACGCGCTGTCCTACGCTGAAGGTGTTCACGAGCGGCCCCCTTTCTCCAGTTTCACCGCGTCACTGGCGATGAACCGCGCATCTCGACTATCCACCACGCCGTCGCCGTTCAAATCCAGGTTGGCGGGCAGCTTCGTCCCGCTGCGCACGTCGCGCGCGAGTTGGAACGCATCCAAAATGTCCACCCGTCCGTCGTGATTGAGGTCTTCGCGCGCAAACCTGGCCGGCGCTTCGGGCTGGTTGAGAAAGTAAATCACTCCAGCCAGTGCGAGACACGCCGTCGCCACGGTTGGCCAGACGAGCCAGGAACGGAAGAAGCCAAAGCCCGCTGTTTCCGGTTTGTTCAAGTGACGCTGCGCTGCGGCAAGGATCGTTCGATCAACCGCCGGTGGCACAAACACACGCCGCGACGGCGGTTCCTTGAGGGCGGCCACCAGTTTCGCTGGGGCTTTCGGCTCCTCGCCATCGTGACGTGTGTTTGGGGCGCCGTGGTTCATCGTCATTGGTTAAGTGCGTGGCCCGGCTAAAAGGTTCATCGCCCAAAAAACTCTTTCGCGCGCTTGTCCTGCCTGAGCAATCCCAGCGCGTTACGCAGGCGGGATTTAACGGTGCCGAGTGGAATGGCCGTGGCGTCGGCGATTTCCGCGAGGGAAAGGTCATCCACGAACCGTAACAAGAGAACCTCCCGATGCTCCTCGGACAAATTCGCCAGGGCCGCCGCGAGTTCGCTTGAGCGACACGGCTGCGAAGCTTCCGTGGCGGTTTGTTCGAGGGCTTGCTGTTCGGCCTCGGTGGATTGATAGCGCCCAGCTTTGCGCCGCGCCGCGATGGAAAGATGTTTCACCGCCGGGTAAAGGAACGTTTTCAGATTCGCCGTCAGTCGAAAGCCGGGAAACTTTTTGAGGAAGTAGAGAAACGTTTCCTGCATCACGTCCAGCGCGAGGTCTTCGTTGCCGGTAAAACGACGGGCCAGGTTCACGACCCAATCGCGGTGGCGGAAGTACAAGGTCTCGAACGCCGCTGCGTCGCCGGCGTTGATGGCGGCGATGAGCTGCTGATCACTGGTCGAATCAAGCTGCTCCGGCGATTGCACTGGGAACTCTGGCAGAGCGTTCGCGGTCATGGTTCACGGCGGTTTGCCGCGGCTTCAAGCATTTAAGTGCGTTGGCGGGCTGGAAGGTTCAGGTAAAGCGGCCCAATTTTATTCCAAGCATGGCTTGACCTTTGGCCGGAAATCCGCATCTTACGCGGCCCGGCAAGGCCCGTTGTTCGCAGTGGCGACCCCTTTTCGTGGGGCGCGTTTCCCGGTCGCATCTGACAAGTGCGGCGGTTATTATTGCGCCGTGGGCCAAACGGTCATTTACGATATGCAGCACATCCGAAACATCGCGATCATCGCGCACGTGGATCACGGCAAGACCACCCTGGTGGATTGCCTCCTCAAACAATCCGGCACGTTCCGCGCCAACGAAGCCAAGGCCAGCGAGGAACGCATCATGGACTCGATGGACCTCGAGCGCGAAAAGGGCATCACCATCCGCGCCAAGAACGCGGCGTTCAAATACAAGAATTACCACGTGAACATCGTGGATACGCCCGGCCACGCGGATTTCGGCGGCGAAGTCGAGCGCATCATGAACATGATTGACGGCGTGCTGCTGGTCGTGGACGCCGCGGAAGGGCCGCAGGCGCAGACGCGCTTCGTGCTGCGCAAGGCGCTCGAAGCTGGCGCGAAACCCATCGTGGTCATCAACAAGATTGACCGCGAGAACGCCGCGCCGAAAAAGGTGTTAGACCAGGTCTTTGAACTTTTCATTTCGTTGAACGCCACCGATGAGCAACTGGACTTCCCGTTCGTCTATTGTTCCGCGAAGGATGGTTTTGCCAAGCTCGACCTTGAACACGTCAGCGGCACGATGGAGCCGCTGTTCGACGCCGTCATCAAGCACATCCCGCCGCCGCGCGCGAAGGCGGGCGAGGGCTTTCAAGTGCTCGTGGCGAATCTGGATTATTCGGATTACCTCGGGCGAATCGCGTTTGGAAAAATCGTCGAAGGCAAGGTCAAGGTTGGCGAAGCCGCGGCTTGTTTACATGGCAACGGCAAGGTCACCAACGGCAAAATCACGATGCTCTACCACTTTGAGGGCTTGAAACGCATCGAAGTGCAGGAGGCCCACGCTGGTGACATCATCGGCATCACGGGTTTCGACGATGTGTTCATCGGCGAAACGATTTCGGACACGGCGGAACGCGGCGCGTTGCCCTACATCCCGATTGACCCGCCCACGATCCAGATGGAATTCGCCGTGAACGACGGCCCGCTCGGGGGCACCGATGGCAAGCTCGTCACCGCGCGGCACATTTGGGAACGCCTCGTGAAGGAAATCCGCACCAATGTCGCGCTCCGCATCGAGCAGACGAACGATCCGAAAGTTTTCAATGTCAGCGGCCGAGGCGAAATGCAAATCGCCATCCTCGTCGAACAAATGCGGCGCGAAGGCTACGAGGTTTTGGTTTCACGACCCGAAGTCCTCTACAAAAAGGACGCCAGCGGCAACCTGCTTGAACCCATTGAAAAACTGTTCCTGGAAATTCCGCAGGAGCACATGGGGCCGGTGATGGAGAACCTCGCGTTCCGCAAGGCCGAGATCACGCACATGAATCATCATGCCGATCAGGTGACCATCGAGGCGTTGATTCCGATGCGCGGTTTGATCGGCTTTGAAACCGATCTGGTGAACATGACACGCGGCCTCGGCGTGATGAGCCATCTGTTCCACGAGTACGGCGCTGATCGCGGCGAGATTGCCGCGCGCAAGAACGGTTCGCTTGTGAGCATGGAGGACGGCGAGGCGATGGCTTACGCGCTGAACATGATCCAGGAACGCGGCCGCCTGATGGTCGAGCCGGGCGACAAAATTTACAAGGGCATGATCGTGGGCGAGAACGCGCGCGACAACGACATCCCGGTGAATCCCTGCAAGGCGAAAAAGCTGACCAACATGCGTTCGCAGGGCGATGGCAAGGGCATCCAACTCAACCCGCCGCTCAAACTCAGTCTCGAGCGCGCCCTCGAATACATCGGGCCGGATGAATACGTGGAAGCTACGCCGAAGAACCTGCGTCTCCGCAAAAAGATTCTCGATGAAACCAAGCGCAAACGCTCCGAACAATCCCGCATTGTGAAATTTGCGGAATAACAGCCGTGGGGCAGACGTCCCGTCTGCCAAAGTCCCACCGACCGTCCCGGTTGGTGGTGCACGGGCTAACTCCCGCCGGCCTCGCCTTGCGAACCGGTTTTTGGTTTGCCGCCGACGCTGATGAGTTGTTGCTTGGTGTGAATGTACATTCGACCGTCGGCAACCGCCGGCGTGCTGTGAGTCAAATCTCCGAGCAGATTTTTCCCCAGCAGCTCAAACTTGTCCGACGCCGTGACCACCACCACCTCGCCCGTCCGCGAGACACCGAACAGCCGTCCGTCCACCCAAACCGGTGAGCTGAAAAAATCCCCGCCGACCCGCTCCTGCCAGATGACCTCGCCCGACGACGCGTTGACACAACTTACGATACCCGCATCGCTCCAGAGGAACAGCCGTCCATCCACGTAAACGCTCGTGGGGACGTAGGCCGCCGAGCGGCGGATTTCATAAGCGCGTTCCGGCTTTTGGCCATTCGCGGTGTCGCCGGGGCGGATGGCGATGACGTAATTGCCGCCGCCGCCGCTCCCGCACGAACCCATGATCAAGTCCCCCGCAATGACGGGTGAACTCACACTGCGCTTGTCAAACGCACCGGCGAATTCCCAAAGCACCTTGCCGGTATCCGGCGCAATGGCGGAGATGCCATGTGCTTCGCTGTTGAAGATCAATGCCGGTTTGCCGTCCTTGGGCTGATACACGCAGGGCGTCGAATAGGTCGTGCCAACCGTGTTGCGCGGAGTTTTCCACCGCGTTTTCCCGGTGCGCGCATCCACCGCGATCAGGCAGCTCTCCCCATCTTGTTGATTGCTCAAGATCACCAGGTCTTGCCAAAGAATCGGCGAAGCCCCGCCACCATGTTGCGCCTTCAACGGGCCGAGGTCCTGTTCCCACACCAGTTCGCCTTGATGGTCGAGGGCGAAGAGGATGTTGTGCGCCGGCTCCGTGCGGCTGACATAAACCCGCTCCGCGTCCACCGCTGGCGTGGACGACGCGGACGTGTTGTAGCTGTGCTTGCGATAGGCCGTGAAGTGAAAGTCCTTTTGCCAGAGGATGGCACCGTCGGCGGTCTTCAGACAGAGCACGGAGAAGCGGCCTGTCTTGTCATCCCCGACCGTGACGAAGACCTTGCCGCCCCACAACACCGGCGAGGAGTGGCCCGCGCCGGGCAGGGCGATTTTCCAGTTGAAATCCGCTGCCTGCCACTGTGACGGAACGGTCTTCGCCGGACTGATGCCGCTGCCATTGGGCCCGCGAAACCGGGTCCATTCCTGCCCCCGGGCGAGTTGGGCGGCCAGGCACAGGACCAGGGCATGGATCAGGCAGACGGCGGTTCGCATTGCGTTGTTGCGAACCTATCAAAGTGCCAAAGGGCACTGCACTTCAAAAACGTTTGTTTTTTGCAGGTAATGTGACTGGCACAATTGGACATCGTCACCACGGTCACCTTGTTGTGTCGGAGCGCGAGTTGTCTCAACTCGCCGCACGCGCGGGTTTCGCACCGCTGCGGATTGTGACAATCCGCGCTCCGACCGTGTCAAATCCTGGCTCAATAGAGCAAAACAGTGACCTTCTTGCTGAAGGCGTCGAGATCGAGTTGCCCGGTTTGAAACGCCTGGGCATCGGCTTGGCGAGCGCGGAGGATCAGCTTGGCACCGTCGCCTGCCGGTCCGCCTTCGGCCAGTTGTCGGATCGTGGAATACACCTGCTCGCTCTGGGAAACACCCCCGGTGCCGGGTTTCGACGCGACGCTCACGGATCGTTTGGTGGTGATGCCAGGCCCGCTCCCCGTGACCACGAGGGTTATCGTTTCGTCGGATTTCAAACGGCGGATGTTGGCCGCGTTCTTCAGCGCCGTAATCAGGTTCTTCTTGAGTTCGTCCACCTTGCCCGCGTCGTATTCCGCAGTGGTGCGCGCTCCGTCCGCGCCCGCGTTACCCCAGACCATCATGAAAGGTTTGCCCCAGGGGTCTGTCCCGCCTTGGGATTTAGGGTCGGCTATTTCGCGCCGGGCTTCTTCCCATTCGCTGTTGGCCGGCTCCTTGGCCTCCGCCGCTCCCTTGTTCGGTGACGGCAACAACGGAAAATCCACGTTCAACAGAAAGATCGCCCCGGTCCCATCAATGTAAATATTTCGCGGCGTGGACCCGACTCCGGGAAACCTGCCAAAGACGGAAATCCCCATCGCTCGCGCCGTGGGGTCGCCGCTGTTAAGCGTCTTGTCGAGAATATGCGCCATCACCGCCATGTCTTCTTCCACTTCGGCGAGATTTTTGGCGTCGCTCGCATCCTTGGGAATGACTAGGGCCCGTGCCGTGCGCTGCCGCTCGAACATACCTGAACCCCCGCCGTGGCTTTTACCGCCGCTGCCACCGCCACCCGCTTGCGCCAGCCGCATTTGCTGCTGCGCCATTTCCCGCGCCTTGTTGACCGCTTCGGCCACGGGTTGATCGGCGGCCCGTTGCGCGTTCTGTTCCGCGGTTTGTTCGTTGACGGCCGATCGGACGGCCGAACGGCCGGCGCGCGCACCGGCGCCTTTTCCAGAAGTTGAGGTCGCGTCCTGCGCCAGGGCCAGCGTTGTGCCGGCCAGCATCAGGCCCAGCGTAATCAATTTGATGTGCTTCATGTTTGTGTTTGGTTGATGGTTAATGATTGGTTTCTTTCAAGTCCGTTGCCCCGCCGCGATCGGCGACCGCGTAGGACGCCAGGGTGGTGAGGCCTTCCTTCGTTTGTTGAAATCCATTCTCCGTGTTCAGCGCCACGGTTTCGAGTTCGGTGCGCAATTTGCCGAGACGCAGATTCATCTCCTGCAACGCCAGTCCCACGAAGCGCCGGTCTTCCATGCGCTGCTGCTCGTTCAACTTGGAGTAGTCCGCCAGAAGTTGAACGACTTCATCACGCGTCGCCGGATTGTTCGGCAAAGACGCGGAGTTCGATTCGGCGGATTGCTGCCGGTTGACCTGTTTGGTTAATTCGGCAACGGACGCTTTCAACCCGGCGATTTCATGGGCGTTGGTCGAACTCGTCCGCCCCACGGCAAATCCAACACACAACACGACCGCCGCCGCTGCCGCCCATTTCAGGACGGTCACCGGTTGCGTTCTTGATGTCGTCCGTCCGAGCGCGGGCAATTTCCATTCATCCAGCGTTGCCAGATCGCGACGCCAGCGGTTCAATTGTTCCCCGCAGGTGGCACAACCTTCGACGTGATGACGCAGCTCCCGGGCGCGTTCAGGCGTGGTTTCGTGATACAGATACGCCATCCATTCCTCGGCGCCGGGATGATTCACCGCGCCCGCGCTTCGATTGTTGTTGTCTTGCGATTGCATGATTCGTCTTCGTTTATGTGTTTCAACCAGCGGTTCAATTGATTCAAGGCCTCGGCCATTCGCGACTTCACCGTGCCTTCCGGAATGTCGAGCACCTCGCCGATCTCCCGGAATTTCAAACCTTCGTAGTGCCGCAGCACCACCACCTCGCGATACGGCGCCGGTAATTTCGCCAGCGCCCGCCGCACCAGTTCGCCGCGCTCGCGCAATTCCGCCTGCGCGTCCGGTGGCGGTTCGTCCGTGGCGAAATCAGCCGTCTCGTCCCCATCCAGCTCCAGGGCGTCCAGCGAAAACTCGGCGCGCCGTTGCTGCCGGCGGAATTCGTCGTGGCACAAGTTCAACGCGACGCGCCACAGGAAAGTGGAAAACTTGCCGGCCGGCTCCCACTCGGCGCGCGCCGCGAACACGCGGACGAAAGCCGTTTGCGCCAGGTCCTCGGCGCGATGCCGGTCGCCGGTCATGCGAAAGCACAACCGTTGGATGGGTTTCTCCCAGCGCGCCACGAGCCGCGCGAACGCCTGCGGGTCGTCCTGGAGCTTGACGTGCCACATCAACTGCTCGTCGCTCGACGTAAACAGCGAATTCAGCAAGCGGCCCATGAGTTGACCGGTAAAGTTGTTGGCAACAGCTTCATCACCCATCCGACAAGCACCAAACCAATCGGTTCATCAGGTGTAACGTCGGAGGGAAGGATTTGGTTCGGAACTTTTTTGGAAACGACTGGCGAGGGAAGATTCCAGCGGTGGCAAGGACATCTCGCCGCGACATCCGGATCGGCGTGCGTTCGATGAACGAAGTCTATCCGCTGGCGAAAGCCGCCGAAGCCTACGACCGCATGATGAGCGGCAAAGCCCGCTTCCGCGTGGTGCTGACGATGAGCCAGTGAGATGAACCGCAGAGATGCGGAAAATTGTTCCTGTTTCGCGGCGTGACCTCAGTGGCATTGGATTCGCGCCATAATTCTAAACAGGATGGACAGATTTTATCCGGACCATGAATGCTTGAATGGCTTTGGGAAGGTTGTCGAGAAACTGGATTTTTAACGACTCGACTTCATTCGTAAGTTCGGCGCTTCCAATGTGTGCAACAATTTCTTTTTTCCACGTGTGAGCCGCCAAATAATCTATCGGAAACAATGGATGGCTCGAATATCCGGCGACAATGTGTATTCGTCCGTCGCTCAATACTTCAAAAAGCACGCACGCCCTAAATGAAATTTCCGAGGGCGGGATTTTCATCACCACTTTTATTTCTCCTCCATGCTTTGAAATAACTGGTGCGCCGCTAAAGACCTGCTGAACGCCAGTTTTGTTTTGAAAACTGACATGAACTCTTTCTGCGGTTAAGCCGGTGACTTCCGCAATCTGTTTCCGGATGGTTTCCAAGGTCGAATCAAAGCTCTTCGAAACTGCGCCGGCCTCTTTGATAATATTCTCTTTGCCGCGTTCCGTCGTCATTTTGGTTTCGATGATGACCCGGCATTCCTTAGCCAGAACGGATAAGTCAGGGTTGGCCGATGATAATATGTCTCCCAGTTTGAGCCATTCAGACAGCTCTTGAGCAAATTCTTTCATCGTCGGTCGCAGATTTGGTTCATATTCGGTTGATCTGTGCAACAGCATGTCAAGGGAATCAGAGTATTTATGAGGACAATGTGTGCTGAGTCTCAAATCGCGAGTTTCCCGTCGAAGCTGGTGATCCGGCGGCACTTGCTTGCCGGAAGCGATTACCCAAAAAGATTTCGCCAAGGAGTAAACGTCAGCTTTGTCAGCTGGTTTGTGCTCTGCATATTCTCGCAACTCGGGCGCAACATAATTTCGTGCGCCAATTCGTTCATCTTCTCCTGTTATCGGTTCTCTGTTGGGATAATCCACAAGGCCGAAATCACCGATCACCGGTTTTCCTTCGTACAGAAAAAGGTTACCTGGATGTATATCCCGATGCCATTTTCCCTCGGCGTGCAATTCAGCCAGCGTCGTGGCGAGGATCTGAAATTTGCCGACTAACGCATGAAGATTTTCTCCGCCTGACAATCTGGGAAAAGGTTCAGCCCACGGCATCACGAACCAAAGCACCTCATTTGTGGAAGATGACTGATACATCAGGTGTGAATCAATCAATGGCAATATTCCGGGGCGCCTAGCTTCCCGCGTCAAAAAAACAACCTCTTCATGGAATCTCTTTTCCCTTTTGACAAGTTCATCAGGTTTGTCTGGAAAACGCCGCCGGATGTCTTCGCGATTGAAAAATTTGATTGCGCCTCTTGTGTCGCTGGACTTTTGACATTGCCATACGACACCGTTGCCACCTAATCCCACGGCTTTATCTCCTACAGTGGTCCAGTCACCGAAGCGTTGTCCGCGCTTAAACGTCATTCCTCCACGCTCCAGAATCTCATCAATCGCAGCCACTGATGCTCGTGCCAAATCTGGAAGTTTTGCATAATAGGCCATCGGGTAATCCTCATCCTTTGGGGCTCTCGGAGGATCAAGCGATGTTGAAGCGTCGAAGTCAGGCAATCGTGGAAAAAGTCCGTCGCCAATAAGTCCAATGTAACCGTTATCCTCCCAATCGTATCGTGTCGTATAAAGAGGGCCGCCGGGATGTTGCTGTAGTGCCAACTGAAAAAGAGCGTCATACCAAAGTGAATCATCCGCATTTTCTTTTTGAGAAAATCCGTCAGGGACGTTTCGCCATAGCGAGCAGGCTATTTCAGGAGGGAGTTGATAAACCAAGTTGGTCGCATCCTTGGCCAAATCTATTAGCCGAGTCCTTGTCTGAAACTCCTCCTCAGAATCTGATCCGGCGTCATGGCAAACGACGAAGTGATGAAACAGCCCCAGTCGAAATGCAACGGGTCGTTTCTGACTATCAAACATTGGCTCCCCGCGGACATTGTTGAATGGAAACAGCCCGATCAAAGGCTCCCAGTTTGGCGCGATTAGTTTTGAAGGTCGGATCCACAATCCATTACAAGTGCGAAAAGTTTTTTTGCCTTGCAGAACTCCGGGGAAATCTTGATGACCAACCTTTGATTGCGGTATCCGACGCTGGATCATGTAGCATTCCATTTTGCACCCCTCGTCAACTAACTTTTCCAAGCGGTCCCGCAATTTCTTCCATTTCTCTTTCCAATCCGGCGGGGCTTTCCCTTCCGCGGGCCTGTACCAAGGAAGGACCCTTCCGTTATCTTCTGCGATAAACTTGGTGCCGATGGCTACATTTGTTCCATCTTCACACAAACTCGGTCTCATATTTCTACGAATCTGCGTCTTTACGGTTCAATCTCCGTCCTTGGCCGTTTCGTTGACGGCGTGTTTATCAAACCCAATGTAAATCCTCGCGTTGGCGTTCCCACCAAGTTCGCGGAGGGTTTCGAGTTCCAACATGCGCAACAGGGCCGGGTGTTTGGCGTAAGCTTGCGCGGTGCGTTCGCGTTCCTGTAGCCGTTTGATTTCGGCTTCGGTTTGGAGGCGTTGGACTTCGGCCTGGCTTTGCGCGGCGAGGCGTTCGGCATGGGCGCGGCCTTCGGCTTCCTGGCGTTGCGCGTCGGCTTTGCTCTGCGACTCGATCTTTTGCACGTCGGCCTTGGTGCGGGCTTCGACGAGTTGCACCTGGCTCATCCGTTCGGCGGCGAGGACCTTGTTCATGATCTCCTGCAGGTTGCCGGGAAACACGAGGTCCTTCACGTCGGCGCGCTGGATGGTGACGCCGTAGCTGGCCGCGGTGCTTTTCACGTCGCGCAGGATGTCTTCACTGAGGCGATTGCGGTTGGTCAGGATTTCCTCGAGCGTCATGCTGGCGAGGGAACGGCGGGCGGCGAGTTGCACGTCGCTGTAAAGGCGATCCTCGTATTTCTCGACGGCGTGCAGCGCGAGCTTGGGGTCCACGACGCGGAACTGGACGATGATGCTTACGCGCAGGGCGACCTTGTCGGCCGTGAGGATTTCCTGGCCCTTGATGGTGAGGTCGCGTTCGCGCATGTCTACGAGATTGACTTCCACGCGCGGCTTGGGCGGCCAGAAGACCCAGCGCTTCAGTGGAATCTTGTAGCGCCCGGCTTCCAGCGTTTTGGTGAGCACGCCGTCTTCATACCAGAGTCCGCGATGGGTGTCCTTGATGATGATTTCGAGTTTTCTCATGGCTCGTCCTGTTGTTCGGTGCGCGTCGTCAAATCCAGCTTGCTGCGGGTCGTAGGCCCGCGCTCCAATGCAATGTGGTGCCCCGAAGCGGGGCCGATGTATGAGCACGGCCGAGAACAGATCTGCACAGATCAGTCACATTCGCAATGAGTGACAACAATGCTTGTTGGTGGCCGCTCATTAACCCCGCCGGGGCAGGGCGAGTGAACACCCGGCCCGGCGCGAAGTCAACACCACGCAATGGTTGAATTGTCCGGCGCAGTGGTGGATGATTCCGCCAATCCGTTACCGAGATTGCGCATGAAAGCCTACACCCCGATTCGATGCTTGATTCTGTTCTTGATGCTCGCCGCGTCGCCGCTCCCCGCCGCCGATTGGCCGCAGTGGCGCGGGCCGCACCGCGACGGGCGGTGCGCGGAAACCGGTCTGCTCCAGGAGTGGCCCAAGGACGGGCCGAAGCTGCTCTGGCAGGTGACCAACATTGATTCCGGCTTTTCCACGCCGTCCGTGGTCGGTGACCGGATATATCTCCTCAGCAACGAAGGTCTGGACAATGAATTCGTGCTCGCGCTCTCGGCCAGGGATGGCAGCCGCGTCTGGTCGGCGAAGCTGGGCAAGGTCGGTCATGCGAAACAGAACCCGAGTTATCCTGCGGCGCGATCCACGCCGACCGTGGATGGCAAATTCCTTTTTGCGCTCGGGTCGGATGGCGATCTGGTGTGTCTCGAAACCAAAAGCGGGGAGGAGCGCTGGCGGAAAAATCTCCGGACCGATTTCGGCGGCAAGCATGGCGAATGGGCTTACGCGGAATCGCCGCTCGTTGACGGCAACGCGCTCATCTGCACGCCGGGCGGCAGCAATGCAACGATGCTGGCCTTGAACAAAACATCCGGCGACGTGATCTGGAAATGCGCCATGCCGGAAGCGGACGACGCGAGTTATTCGAGCATCATCGCCGGCGAATTTGCGGGTGTGAAACAATACGTGCAGTTCCTCGCGCAGGGTCTGGCCGGTGTGGAAGCGAAGACGGGAAAACTGTTGTGGCGTTACCAGCGTAACGCAAAGGGAAGTCCCGCGGTAATCATGACGCCGCTGGTGAGCGGCAGTTTCATCTACGCCGGCGCCTATCGGGCGGGGTGTGCTTTGTTGAAGCCGGTGCGGAAGGACAACCCGTTCGTGGCCGAGGAGGTTTATTTCAACAACAAACTGCCCGTCGGTCTCGGCGGTGTGGTGAAGGTGGGTGATTACTTTTACGGCTCAAGCGGTCAATCGTTGATGTGCGTCGCTTTCAAATCCGGTGAGATCAAATGGGACGAGCGCGCCATTGGCCCGTCGTCCTGGCTTGCGGCGGACGGGCGGTTGTATTTGCACGGGGAGAATGGCGAGGTGGCCTTGCTCGAACCCACACCGGAAGCGTATCGCGAGCGTGGCCGTTTCACACCGCCGAATCGTCCGGCCAATGCCGGGCCTGGAAAAGCTTGGGCTTATCCGGTGGTTGCCGATGGCCGACTTTACATCCGCGAGGCCAACTCGCTCTGGTGTTACGATGTGAAGGCGGGAAGGTGACAGACGATTCGGTGCGTCAGCATATCGTGCTTGAACTTTCAACTGGGGGCGGAGTAAAACCTGCCCAACAACATGAGCGCCATCTATCTCCTCGAACCCGGCGGCCAACAAACCCTTTATTCAGACGAGCAAGCGCGCGAATTGTGGAGCCAAGGTCGCGTTTCACCGCAGGCGCTCTATTGGAAGGAAGGCATGGCGGAGTGGCGGCCGGCGTCGGAGTTTTTCGGAGCGGGGCAGGGGATGCCACCCGCCGGCGTCGCGGCTCAGTTTGCACCGTCAGTGTATGCTGCGCACCAGCCCGTGCGCGCCTTCGCGAAAGATCCGCGGACCTTGACGAAGTTTTTGAAAGTCATGCTGTGGATTTCTTTCAGCCTCGGGGTGGTTGGGCTGCTGATCAGCGGTGTCTCCCTGGCAACGGGAAATGCGTTGAAATCATCCGACGATGAATTGAACCTGTTTGTCCTGTTCGAAGGTCTCTTTGCGCTGTTGCAGGTGGTGGTTTACATCGTCACGGCCATCCCGTTCCTGATGTGGATTCACCGGGCGAATCGGAACGCGCGCGCCTTGGGCGCGCAGGGTATGACTTTTTCGCCGGGCTGGTCGGTGGGCTGGTTTTTCATTCCCATCCTTAACATTTGGAAGCCGTATCAGGCCATGAAGCAAATCTGGCAGGCGAGCGCAAATCCCGATGCGTGGTCGAGCGAGCCGGTCCCGTCGCTCGTGGGCAATTGGTGGGGATTGTGGTTGTTGAGCAATTTCCTCGGGCAGATGTCCGTGCGTCTCGCTTTTCGCGACGAAACCGCCCAGATACTGATGACCAGCGCCATCGTGGATCTCGGCACGGAGGCGGTGGACATCGCGCTCTGTCTCGTGGCCCTGCGGTTGATCAGTTCGATTTTCCGTATGCAGTGCGAACGAGCCGGACAGGCGGCCTGATGCGGTCACTGCGCCGTCCAACCGCCATCAATCAGAACGTCCGTGCCGGTGATGAAGCCGGCGTCCTCGGAGCAGAGATAAACGGCGAGCTGGCCAACTTCCTCAACCTTGCCCCAACGGCCGACCGGAATCCGCGAAACAAATTGTTGGTTGAGTTCCGGATTCTGCAGGTTCACCGCATTCATTTCGGTCGCAAACGGGCCGGGGCTGATGCCGTTGACGGTGATTTTGTCCGGGGCGAGTTCCAGGGCCAGAGCCCGGGTGAAACCCAGCAACCCGGTCTTGCTTGCACAATACGCCGTGCGACCCGGAATCGCGACGTGACTCATGATGGAGGTCAAGTTGATGATTCGACCGTAGCCTTGACCTTTCATCTGCGGAACGAACGCCCGGCACATCAGGAAAACGCTCGTGAGGTTTGTGTCCATCACCTGCCGCCACTCGTCGAGGGTGAATTCGGTGATAGTTTTGCGGACATTGATCCCGGCGTTGTTGACGAGGATTTGAAGCTTGCCGACCTGGTTGGCGACGCCGAGGGCCAATTGATTAACTTGACGCTCGTCAGTCACGTCCGCCTGAAAGACCGCGGCTTCAATGCCGAACTTGCGCGCGGCGGCGGCGGTTTCGTTGAGCTGATCGAGGTTGCGGGACACCAGTACGAGCCGCGCGCCGGCCTCCGCGAGGGCCAGGGCCATCGCCTTGCCGAGACCTTTGCTGGCCCCGGTAATCAACGCCGTCCTGCCTTCGAGTCTGCGATTGCTCATGGCGGGAGTCTCAAGCCGTTACGAATCGAGCCGAAGTCAGTTTGGCAGTTGGTCTTCCGGCCGTGGGTCGCCAGGAGTCGCCTTGACGTTGAGTCGCAACACGACGTTGTCGCGGATGAGGTCGTTGGGTTTGCCGGGATAGTTGATGTTGAAATCCCGCCGGTTGATGGCGAACTCGGATTTCACGGTGACGGCATCATCGACCACCTGAATCTCGGCGGGAAAGCTGATGCTCTTGGTGACGCCGTGAAGCTCGAGATTGCCCGTGACAATTTGCACCGCGTTGGACGCAGTGACGCCCGTCACGGTAAACGTGGCGTTCGGATATTTTGCCGAGTCAAAGAAGTCCGGACTTTTCAGATGGCCGGTGAGCCGGTCGTTGTCCGACCAGGTGGAGTCCATCGCGATTTTGACCTCGGTGCCCGTGACTACACCGTTGGCCACGCTGACCTTGCCGGCAAATTTCTTGAATCCGCCCTCGTGGCTGCCCGTGACTTTCGAGCCGACAAAGCCGATTTCCGACCCGGCGCGAATGACGTAGTCCTTTGCGGTGGTCGCCGGCTGGGCGGCTTGTTTCGGCTCGCTGGCGGCGGTCTTGGTGACGTTGTCCGCCGGATCGGAACAACCGGTGATCAGCCAGGCGGCGACCAGGGTGACACCAAGGGTAAATCGGGACGATACGGACAAAGTGTTATCGCTGTAGTTTTTCATTTTGGCTCGCGGTCAAGGTGGCAGATGTTTCCCGTCTTGGCAACCGGAAGCCATTGGCCGAAAATTGTTCTTGCGGGGCAAAGCCAGACGGCGACGGCGTAGAAAACCGGCTGTCACCCTGGCCGTTGGGGTGGACAGGCGTTACTTCGGCGAGGCCTTTGAAAACTCGGTCAGCTTCCCGGCGAGCTTCGATGCGCTTTCGGTCGGCTTGACCTTCCGGTCCACAAGAATGTCGCGCATGGTCAGATAATCGTCGTAATAGATGCGGTTGGCTTTGTCGTCGGCGGAAATGGCGCCGCCCTTGATGGCCGCACCGCCAAACAGCCCCGCCCGGCTGTCATACACCAGCACCGGATTCTCGGTCGCAGAGATTTTGCCTTCCTCGCCCGCGCTGGCGTCGCCGGCGGTGCCGCGCGCTTCGCCGGCAAATTCAACTTGCGCGTCGGTCACCATCCGCACCGCATTGGTGTGCATGAGCAGGATGACGTAGAAAGCCTGCTCCCCGCCGATCTGCAAACCGAGGCTGGCTTCGTTGGCGCTGACAAATGCCACCGGACTCCATTTTTCGGTCTTCGGGTCCTTGACCAGCGCCACGCCGCCGCCGCCTTGATAGGCAAAGATGAAACCGGCCTTGGTGCGGTCGAGCAGAATGACCCCGCGGGCTTTGCGCAGGTTCTCCGGCGGCACCCGATGCTCGGGATCGGTCTGCAACGCCTCGAGTTTTACGGTGAGTTTGCGAATGCGCTGGTCCAACTCCGCCTTGTCGAGCCCGAACGTGGGACTGGCGAAGCCCAGCAATACCAGAGCGAGAGCGAGTGATTTCATACACAACTATTACCCATATTTCGCCCGGGCGCAAAAATTCACCACCGCACCGACAAATTACCTGTCGCGGTGCGCCGACTTCACGCTTTGGTTTTTTTCCGCGAGCGATTAACCCGCCATCCCGCTTCCCTGGCAGGTGGGGCAAGGGGCAGGCGCGTGGCGGATGAGATGGTAGATGTAGTCCTTTAACTTTGCCCGGCGCATTTTCATCTCCTCGGTCTCCTGATCGGTGGCGAAGTCTATCTCCTCTTCGATGCGATAGATTTCGTCGTCGAGCCGGTGGTATTCATCGTAGAGGTGCCGAAAATGCGCGTCGCTTTTGAGGCGCTGGATGGTGTCGCGGTGTTCAGGAAACTCACGCAGGATGGGATGATGCAGGTCCATGGGACATTCGCTCAGTTAAGTTGTTTTCGTTTCGATCATCGTCGCAAAGACGCGACACCAATTAAGCGCGAGTCGCGCGCGAACGCCAGTTCTTTTTTGGGTCGCACGATCAGGCGGTCGTGGGGCAAACTTTCGAAACGTTGATTGACAATTTTGGGAGACACGGGGTAACTAAACTCGTTGTACAGTCCATTGCACATCGGGAACTGGGTCGCGGTTGCGGGCTGGGGACGGAAATTTGGTTGCCAAATCGTCCGCGGCGTTTCCGATCTTGTTTGCATCCTCTGCCTCGGCTTCGTGCTGACGGGCGAATCGGTTCAGGGCGCTTCAAGTTATTGGGATGGCAACGGTGCGGCGGCCGGCGCCGGGACAACGCCGACGGGGAACTGGGGCGTTGATGCTTTTTGGAGCACGGACGCCAGCGGAACGAGCGCGCCGGCAACCTGGACCAACGGTGACACGGCGGTTTTTTCCGCCGGCACGGACGCGGTCAATCCCTTCACCGTCACGGTGAGCGGCAATCAGGGTGTTGCGGGCGTCACGTTCCAGGAAGGCAACGTGATGTTGTCGGGCGGCATCATCACGGTGAGCAACGGCGCGGCAATCAACGTGACGCCGCCTTCGGCCACCGTGAACTCCGTCCTGGCGGGGTGGGCATTCACGAAAAGCGGCGCGGGCACGCTTCTTCTGAACGGTACGAACACCTTCAGTGGCCTGTTGACCCTAAGCGCCGGGGTCATCGTGATCGGAAACAACACTGCTTTAGGCAATTCGGGTGGAGGCACCACCATCGGCAATGGCGCGGCCTTGCATGTCAGCGGCAATCGCACGGTGGCCGAGCCCATCAGCCTCATTGGCACGGGCGTTTCGGGCGGCGGCGTGCTGCTCAACCTGACTGGCAGCAACACGTTCACCGGCACCATCACGATAACCGGCAACGCTCGCTTCAATTCCGACTCCGGAACGCTCCGTTTGCATGCGCCCGTCCAGGCATTGGCGAACAATTACCAGCTCACCGTCGGCGGTGCGGGAGATACGATCATGGCCGGCAATACCTTCACCGGCCAGACGAGCAAGCTGACCAAGGACGGGGCCGGTGTGCTGACGATTACCGCCGCCTGCAATCAGCGCGGCGGCACGGTGGTCAGCGCTGGCACGTTGCGACTGGGAGCAAACGACGTCATCCGGTCCGGAACATCCGTGCTGGTGAACGGCACGTTCGATCTGAACGGATTTAACAGTTCTGTTGACTCGCTCACGGGCAGCGGAATCGTTACCAACGGCGGAACGCTGACCCTCGGCGGCACGACCGTCGCCCCAATTTTTTTCGGCGTGATTAGCGGAGCAACCGCAGTGACCAAGGTTGAAACGAACCTGCAAATTCTCTCGGGCAACCACACCTACGTCGGCGCCACCACGGTGAGCAACGGCACGCTGCGGTTGAACGGTTCGCTGGCAGCCGGTAGCGCGGTTTCGGTTCAGTCGGGCGCCACCCTGGACGGAACGGGCACGATCAACGGATCGGTCACGGTCGCCGCGGGCGGCAATCTTGGGCCGGGTACGAGCACGGGCACGATGACTTTGGGTGGCGGACTGGACTTGAGTGCCGGCGGCGCGTACGTCTGGGAACTCGCGGCGAACAGCACGAACCTGCCCGGAACGGATTTCGACCGGCTGGTGTTGACGGGAGGCCACCTGAGCCTGGGCGGTGCATCTACCTTGAACATTCAATTCATCGGTGTGGCCACGACGCCCGACACCAACAACGCGTTCTGGCAAACCAACCGGACCTGGAAGATCATCGCGTCAAGCGGCGGCGCAAATCCGGGCAACACGAAATTCGCCAGCATCGCCAACGGCAGTTTCGCGGCCGGTTTTTTTGCCACGTCGGCGGACCCGGACGGCGGAATTTCCCTGCACTACCATCGTTACGGTCTCCGCACCAACGAAATTGATTTTGCGACCGTGACGGGGCGCGCATTTCCATCAGGTGTCCGCGGACAAAACCCTTATCGCTCCATGGATGCCGTCGGCTTCAACGCGGCGTTCAACATGAGCAAACCCAGCCTGATGCGCGGCATCGCGGGCGGCCTGGACGCCGACACCTACGATTGGCGCGTCTATAACAGCGGCTCGAAATGGGGCGCGACGGCCTGGGGCACGCTGGTTACGACGCTGGATTATCTGCGGCGGTGCCGCGACACCCGCTCGGAGCCGTTGCTGACCGCGAACATTTTTGGCGGCGGTTACACCAACGAATCCGGTACGATGATCTGCCAGTTTGACAATTTCACGAACCGTTACAACCCCGGCGGTTGGGGGACGAACGCCGTGACCGGCACCGCGGCGCAGTTGGCGGCGGATTGGGTGCGTTACTGCAACCTCATTGTGCCGGCGTATCGCCAGGGACAGGAGGACTTGATCGGCCATGATCCAAATTTCAACGCGACGGACAACGCGGAGAACCTGCGCGTTTACAACTCGCTGGCCCTTGGCGGCAATTGGGCAGGCCGCGACGTGTTGCTGACCAATGGCGAGCCGGCCGTGCCCAGGGTTGTCTGGTGGGAAATCGGCAACGAACCGGAAGTGGACCTCGCTGCGGATTCCACGCTGGTGAACCAGCACGTCATCCCGGATAAATATGTTTATCGCGACCGCTACCGGATCATCGCTACCGCGATGAAAGCCGTGGACGCTTCGATCCGGACCGGTCCGTGCATCACCAGCGCCTACAACGGCAACGAGTGGCTTGGCCGCGTGGCGGAGGACACCAACGCGCCGATGGACTTCGTCGGCATCCATCCCTACTACAGCTCGATCAAGGTCAACTGGCCGAACCCCACCAACATGACCACGGCGCTCCTGAACATCGGGCGCGTCCTGTCCGACAATTTTCGAAACACGGCCCTGACCATCAGCAATTATGCCGGCCCAACGCGTTTCGGCACCAAACCGGAGGGCTGGTTTTGGAACGTCCCGCTGGTTGCCAGCGAATACAACCCCGTAAACTGGGACGCGACTTCGACCATCCAGAGATCCACCGCCGCCGGGCTGGGGCTCGTGGAGCATTGCTTTCGCTTTGCGCATCCGAACCGCGCGACGAACGATCTTCAATCCTTGCTCGGCGCGAACTACTGGGAAAATCCGAGCGGCCGCGTGGCCTTGACCAACGCCTTCGAAGCACTTCGGGATTTTGCCGGCGACGTGATTCTGGAGAATCCGTATCCCGGTCCGCAACCCATCCCGGACTTCGGGCCGATGGACGCGCCGATGCGCATTTACGTGACGCGGCAAACCAACGGCGGCAATCAAGTTCATGTGTGGGCGCTGAATTTCTCGGAGGATACGGACCTGGCGGCGAATTTGATTTTCACCAACCTCCCGTTCACGGTGCGGCAGGTCATCCAGCGGACGTTCGCCCGGCCCGGCGCGGAAAACTCGCTGACCAACTCAACCGGTTTGGGTTGGACGGCGCGGGACGTGACCGGCAGCATCAACCCGTCGAATCTCACCTTCACCGTGGAGAACGCCGGTTTCTCGATCGTGACGTTGCAGGAAATCGCCACGACCAACTGGTATTGGGACACGTCAAAATTTCCCGGCCTGCAAGGCGGCAACGGCACGTGGAGCACCAATCATTTGAACATGAACTGGAGCAGCGTCCCTGAGGGGGAAACGCCGGTGCTCGCCTGGAAAGACGGAATGGACGCGGTGTTTGACGCGGCCTTGTCCGCCGGCGGGACGATCACGGTGACCGAAACCGTATCGCCGCGGCTGGTAACCGTGAACAAATCGAACTGCAACTTCGCCGGAGACGGGACCATCAGCCTCGGCGCCGGCGGAATGCAAATCAACGCGCCCATCTCCGTCACCAATGCCGCCGCGAACCCCTTGTTATCGGGCTTCGGCGGCGTGATGGCCAATCCCGGCAACGGCAATTCGGTGGTCTTCAACTGCACGAACACTTACACGGGCGACACCGTCATTGGCAGCGGCACATTCACGCTCGGTGCACGCGGCGGGATTCCCAACACGGCCAGCATCATTCTGTCGAACGGGGCCACCTTGAACGCGACAACGCGAGCGGCGGGTTTTGTCCTGCTGGCCGGACAGACGCTCACGGGCAGCGGGTCCGTGGCGGGAACGACGACAATCCAAGGTACGGTGTCACCCGGTGCTTCCGTCGGCACGCTCCGGTTCAGCACCAACCTCAGCCTGGCCGGCACGACCCTCCTGGACGTTGGTCGTTCCGGCCCGGCTGTGACGAATGACTCGATTTTCTGCTCCAACGTGCTCACCTTTGGTGGCGCACTGATCGTGACCAATTCCGGATCCGAGCCGCTCACTGCGGGAAATACCTTTGCCCTGTTCACCGCGCCCACGAACCATGGCGCGTTCAGCCACGTGCAACTCCCGCCGCTCGGCTACGGACTGGCCTGGAACACCAACGGCCTCGGCTCGGGTGTCGTGCAGGTCGTATTGACCGTGCCGGTCTTTTCCTCGGTGGCATTGTTGGGTGACGCCCTGGTCTTGAACGGCTCCAATGGCGTCAATGGCGCCGAGTACTATCTCTTGACCGCAACGAACGTGGCGTTGCCGTTGTCCAACTGGACGCGCGTGTTGACAAACTACTTCGGTGCGGGGGGCGAGTTTAGTGAGACCCTGCCGGTTGGTCCCGCCGACGTCACACGGTTTTTCCGGCTGCAATCACCTTGAAACGGGGTTCATCGCCCCGGTGACCGGTCGCTGAAAATCAAGTTGAGCGCGAGGCCTTGACCTACGGCGGCGCCGTCTGCGTTCCCATGAATTCCATCCCCACGATGCACACGTCGTCGTCGAACTCATGGCTCTCGGCAAATCCGCGCGTCTCGGCCAGCACTTCGTCGAACAACTTTGCCGCGGGCAATGCGAGCCGTTTCGCCACCGTGGCGGCCAGCAATTCCTGCGTGTAAAACTCCTGCTTCGCATCGTGGACTTCATACAAGCCGTCGGTGAACAACATCACGAGATCGTGCGGCGCGAGTGTCGCCTCGGAGGTTTGATACACCGCCTTGTCAAACAGGCTGAGCGCGGGCTGGCTCTTGGGCGTGGCGTTCTTGAGCGGTCCGACGCTTCCGGCCGCGCGGCGGACGTGCAGCGGTTTCGGATGACCGGCGTTGGCGTAGCGCATCCGGCCGGTGGCCGAATCGGCCACGAGATAAAACGCCGTCGTCAACACGGGCGTGCCGGTGTGTTTGAGGATGGCGAACAATTCCGAATTCAACTTGGTCAGGAACTGGCCCGGCTCGTGTGCCAGCGGACGTAGTTCCTCGACCAACGCGCGGATCATGGCCGTGACCAGCGCCGACCGCACGCCGTGTCCCGCCACGTCGCAGATGAACACCGCGGCTTCCGTGTCGGATAACGCCGTGACGCTGAAAAAATCGCCGCCCACCGTTCCGCTGGGATGATAGCGGTGGGTGAACTGGAAGGCGCTCTCCGCCGGAGTCGCCCCTTGCGGAAAGGCCGGCAACTGTTGCGGCAGCATCGCCAGTTGGATTTCCCGCGCCATCGCGAGGTTTTCCTCCAGCACGACGTTTTTTCGCCGCAACTCTTCCTGGCTGCGCGCGAGTTCGGCGTTGGCGGCGCGGACGCGTTCCTCGGCCATTTTCTGGGCTGTGATGTCCCAGAACATGCCTTGCAGGCCCACGACCTTCCCATTGGCGTCGAAGATGGGAATCTTCAACACGTGAATGAACAGGTTCTCGGTGCCGTGAAATTTGCTCTGTTCGATCTGCTCCAGCAGCTTTCCCTCCTGCAACACCTTCTCGTCGTCCTGTTGACGCTGGCCCGCCAGTTCGGGCGGCAGGAAATCGTGGATGCGGCGGCCCAGTATCTCTTCGACCGGCCGGCCCAGCATCCGGCAATACTGCGGATTGGCGTACGTGTAACGGCCTTCGAGGTCCTTGCGAAAAATGCACTGCGGCATCGTCTCGACCAGCGAATGATACAACGCCTCGGAATTGCGGAGGTCTTCCTCCAACTGCCGTTCCTTGGTGATGTCCCAGAAGATTCCCTGGAGACCGATGATCTGGCTGTACGCCCCCCGCAGCGGGGTTTTGATGATCTTGATGATGATTCTTTCCCCGTCGCGCGGACGGTACTCCTCGACGGTTTCGAGCGGCCGCCCGGTGGTCATCACCCCCTGATCATCGCGTCGGTACTTCTCCGCGAGTTCCGGCGGGAAGAAATCCAGGTCCGTTTTCCCCACCAGCTCGTCGAGCCGGCAACCGATGGTCTGGCAGAAACTCTGGTTGGCGAACGTGAACCGGCTTTCGAGATCCTTCCGAAAAATCTTCTGCGGCAGCGTTTCGACCAGGGAATGATACAGGGCTTCGGAGCGCCGCAGATTCTCCTCCATGCGCCGCTCTTTGGTGATGTCCCAGAACATGCCCTGCACTCCGATGATCCCGCCCCCGGCATCACACAGTGGCGTCTTGACCACTTGCACGAACATTTTCTCGCGGCCCGGCTCCTGGTGTTCCTCGACGGCGTGAAACGGCTGGCCTGTTTCCATCACGCGCCGGTCATCGGTGCGATATTTCGCGGCGAGTTCCTTCGGAAAAAAATCAAAATCGGTCTTGCCGGCAATTTCCTCGAGGGTCTTGCCCACCAAATTGCAGAAACGCTGATTCGCAAAAATGAACCGGCCCTGCGTGTCCTTGCGGAAAATGTTCTGCGGGATGGCCTCGACGAGTGAATGATAAAGCGCCTCCGAGTGCCGCAGGTTTTCCTCCGCCTGCCGCCGCTGCGTGATGTCCTCGACTGTGCCCTCGTAGTAGAGCAGCTTGCCGCGCGCGTCGCGAATGGCCCGGCAGTTTTCCGAAATCCAGATGACGCTCCCGTCCTTGCGATAGATCTGCGACTCGAAATCCGTGATCGTATCGTGCTCCTCCATGATGCGCTTGAATTCCTCGCGCCGGGCGGGCCGCACATAAAGCCTGCGCCCGATGTCCGTGATGCTTTGCTGCAAATCCCCGGGCGAGTTGTAACCATAAATGCGCGCCAAGGCCGCATTCGCCATCCGGTAGCGTCCATCCGGCGTGGTTTGAAAAATACCTTCGACGAGGTGGTCAAAAATGCCGCGATACCGTTCCTCGGCCTCCAGCAAAGCCATGTCCAACTCGTGCCGCTCGCGCGCGTAACGAATCGAACGCAGCAACCAGCGCGGCGTCAGCGGGCCTTTCACCAGATAATCCTGCGCCCCGGCATGAACGGCCTCGATGGCCAGCCTTTCGTCGTCCGCCGCGCCGAGCACGATGACCGGCACGTGCGGCGCCCGCTCTTTGAGCAAGGGAATGTTCAGCAAACCCGCCCCGTCCGGCAGGAAGAACTCAAGCAGCACGACGCCAAAATTGTCTTCGGCCAGCCGGGTGATGGCCTCGGCTAGCGAAGCGACGGCGACAACCTCGCTGACCGTGTCCCGCGACTGTTCCAGCATCTCGACGACGGCGCGGGCGAAGACCTCATCGTGCTCGATGAGCAGGACCCGGGTCGGTTGCCCGGCGACGGCGGCCTCGGCGCTGTTGAGCGCGGCATTTTTTTCGGCGACGACCATGATCTGGAACATGGCAGGCTCTAACCGAGCTCGCAAGTCGTTTGCTGGAGCGGCGTTTGCTGGAGCGGTTCACGAAGGATTATGACTTGCAAAAGGATGAAGAATTTGGTAGTTCAATCCCCGTTCCCGCTCACAAAAAGCTATGCCGGCATCCGAAGAAACTTCGGTTGCGCCCAACGCGCAGCTCTTCGCCACGACGCATTGGAGTGCCATCTTGATGGCGGGCGGAGACTCGTCCCCGGTGGCCCGGCGCGCGTTGGAACAACTTTGCCACGCCTACTGGTATCCGCTTTACGCCTACGTCCGGCGGCAGGGTCACAATGTTGAAGATGCCCAGGACCTCACCCAGGAGTTTTTCGCGCGGTTGCTGGAGCACAAGTATCTTCGATTGGCCGACCGGAATCGCGGCCGCTTCCGCACCTTCCTGTTGACGTCGCTTCAACACTTTCTCATCAACGACTGGAAGAAGACGAATCGCGACCGGCGAGGCGGTGGACAGATAGTGCTTTCTTTGGATGAGGAAATGGCGGAGTCGCGTCTTGCCGCCGAGCCGGCGCTGGAGCAACCACCGGACGCTTTGTACGACCGGGGCTGGGCAGCGGTTTTGATGGATCGCGCCTTGACGGCGTTGCGCACGGAATTTGAGCAAGCCGGCAAAGCGGACCTTTTCGACCGCCTCAAGGTTTTCGTCTGGGGCGAGAAAAACGCGTTGTCCTATGCCGCGATGGCCCAACAGCTCGGGATGACCGAGGGAGCGGTCAAGGTGGCGGTGCATCGGTTGCGCCAGCGCTATGGCGATCTTTTAAGGGCCGAGGTCGCCCAAACCGTAACGACCGCGGTTGAGGTGGAAGAGGAACTAAGACACCTCGCGTCGGTCATTCGCGCTGGATTGGCGTTTCCTGGTAACCCCGGCGCGTAAACGTTGTAGCAAGAGCATGACTCACTACGTCCATGTCTGAAACGACCCAGTCGCAGCGGTGTGGCAAATGCGGCGCGGCCTTGAGCGGCTACGCCCCGGATGGGTTGTGCGCAGCGTGCTTGCTGGAGAGCGCGTTCGAGGAGCGCGATGCGGTCTCGAACGGCCCGATCAATCCCGGACCAGTGTTGGCGTTCAACGACTACGAGTTGTTGGAAGAAATTGCCCGGGGCGGCATGGGCGTGGTCTATCGCGCCCGGCAAATCAGCCTCAACCGCACTGTGGCGATCAAGATGATTCTGGGCGGACACCTGGCCAACGCCGCCGAGATGCAACGCTTCCGCGCCGAAGCCGAAACCGCCGCGCAACTTCAACACCCGAACATCGTCGCCATTCACGAAGTGGGTGAGCACGCCGGCCAGCCGTTCTTCTCGATGGATTTGGTGGAGGGGCGGAATCTGGCGCAGTTGGTGCGCGACGAGCCGTTGCCGGCCCGCAAAGCGGCGGGCTATCTCAAGACGATCGCGGAAGCCGTTCAATATGCCCATTCGCGCGGCGTGCTCCACCGGGACTTAAAGCCCTCGAACATCCTGATTGACGAGAATGACGAGCCGCGCATCACGGATTTCGGGCTCGCGAAGCGTCTGACTGACTCTCAACCCTCAACCAACGACCCTCAACTCACCCAGACCGGCCAGGTGCTCGGCTCGCCCAGTTTTATTCCCCCGGAACAAGCGGCGGGGCAGAAAGCTGCCGTTGGGCCCGCCAGCGATGTGTATTCACTGGGCGCAATCCTGTATCACTGCCTAGCGGGGCGTCCGCCATTCATGGCGGAAACAATGGCGCAAACCCTGCGCATGGTGGCGGAGCAGGAGCCGGTCTCGCCACGGCTGCTCAACGCCGGTGTCCCGCGAGATTTGGACACCATCTGCCTTAAGTGTTTGGAGAAGGAACCAGCGAAACGCTACGTCTCTGCACAAGCATTGGCCGATGACTTGAATCGCTTCGTCCGCAACGAGCCGATTCAGGCCCGGCCCGTGAGCACGATGGAAAAGACTCACCAGTGGTGTCTGCGCAACAAGGCTTTGGCGGTCGCCGGTACGGTGGCCCTGCTGCTTTTGCTCATTGTGGCGGTCGGTTCTCCAATTGCCCTGATTCGCATTCATGGCGAGCAGCAGCGGGCGGAGGAAAACGCCCAAGCGAAGGAACACGAGCGCTGGCGTGCGGAGAACCTGGCCGAAGAAAACCGGGTGAATCTTTACGCCGCCCGCATCAATCTCGCCTTCCAAGTTTACGAGCAAGGTGACATCACTCGTGTGCTGGAAGTCCTGAACAGTCTGCGCCCTGCGGGCAACGCCGCTGATCTACGCGGGTTTGAATGGAATTACCTGCTCGGGCTTTGTCGGCAGGCGAGTTTGAATTTGGTGGGGCATACAGAGACCGTGCATTGTCTGGCTTGGTCACCGCACGATGACTTGTTGGCTAGCAGCAGCGATGATCGAACAATCCGCATTTGGGACGCGAGCTCGGGGGAATGCCGCCATGTTTTGCGTCAATACGAGGGCAGGGTTGCGGCGGTCGCGTTCTCCCCTTCAGGCGACACGCTCGCCGGCGGTGGTCAGGATGCAGTCCTTAATCTCTGGAATCCGAAAACGGGTGAGTCGCTCGCTACCCTCCGGCTGGGGACCAATCCAGTAAGCGCACTGGCCTACGCGCCGGACGGAGAGATTCTGGCGGTGGGGACGGGAATTCCTCCCGCGCGAAACGCCGCACCCCTTGTTCGCTTCACTTCTCATGGCAAAGGCTTGGTGCGTTTTTGGAATGTCAAACGGCGGTCTGAAATCGCGAAAGTGGCAGTGCAAGGCGCCATTAAATCGCTGGCCTTCTCGAAAGACGGAAGCATAGTCGCCGCGGCGGGTGAACCCAAAACCCTGACGCTTTGGGATGTGGGTCGTGAGCGAATCACTGCCGTCTTGACCAACTTTCCAGGTCCGGTTTTCAAGGTTGATTTCCTGCCGGACAATGCTCGATTTGCGACTCTTAGCCGGGGTCCATTGCTCTCCCAGATTGAGATCACGAGTTTGGCGAACTTCACAAGTGCCCCGCTGTTTAAGGACGAGTATGGAGGTTCGATCTGTATGGACGTTTCTCCCAATGGCCAAAACGTGGCCGTGGGCGGAATCGCCCAGGTAATCTCCTTGCTGGAAACGGCGTCGGGTAAAGAGACAATTAAAATTCGGGGTCACCAGGATTTCCTCAGCGCATTGGCGTACGCTCACAGTGGACGCCAGCTCGCGGCCGGTGGCTGGAATGGCGAACTGAAGGTGTGGGACTGCACCCGCAAGCCCGAGCATTCGGTTTTCCTCACTCCGTCAGCTTTCTGTGTGGCGTGTTCTCCGGATGGCAAGTTCATCGCCCTCGGTGGCGTGGGGAGGTTGGAGATACTGGATGTTGAACGCGGAATCTCGATAAAGACTACCCCTTTGCCTTCCGGGGGAGACACTCGGGTGGCTTTTTCCCCGGATGGGAGATTTCTGGCATCGGTGGGAGGAGATGGATTTCTCCGTTTATGGGACGCAGGAACATGGAATCGTCTGAACGATGTCAAAGCGCATTCGGAAAGGAGCCTGGCGCTTAAATTCAGTCCAGACAGCAAGACTTTGGTAACCTCCGGTTATGATCGAGCAGTTCGGTTTTGGAGTTCGCCAGACCTTCGGGAGGTGCGGCGACTGGCTGGCTACACCAATTTCGTAACGGATTTCGCCTTCACGCCGGATGGCAGACTGCTGGCGACTGGCGGATCTCAGGAGGTTAAGCTGTGGGACACACAAACTTTGCAGTCGCGGGCGACTTTGGCGGAACCTGGCCAAAGGATCGCTATTTCGGAAGCGAACCGTTGCCTGGTAGTCGTGGATGAGTCCAAAGGAGTCATCAAGCTAAAGGATTTGGCGTCCCTGACCGAACGCACGCACATCAAAGCACACAAGGACGACATTTTTGGCATTTCCATTTCGCCTGACGGGAAGACGCTCGCGTCCGCAAGCTTCGACGGGAGTGTTAAACTGTGGCACATGGCTACAGCGCAGGAATTGGTCGTGTTCAAGCCCGGCTGGGCGTTGGCCTACTCAGTGGATTTTTCCGCCGATGGAAAGTCGCTGGCGTTTTGTGGCCATTCTTCACGCACTGGTGAAGTGATGGTGTTGCGCGCACCGGCTGCGATCTCAGAAACCGGTTCGAACTGATGGGTCCAATACTGATTCGGGGCTGCGACTCCCGACAAGTGCCCAAGCGGACACATCGCAGGGGGTAAATCTGGATGCAAACGGCTGGCTTTCAACTCCGTTTCGCATTTTGTCATGAAACCAATCCGGGACGGCCCGCCGTTGTTCGCCGCCTCACCCAGTTGATGGATCTGCGCCGGGTTTAACCGCCATTCCGCCAAAGAATTTCACTTCATGCGTAACCTTCTCCTCCCGATGTTGTAGCAAGGAGTGAAAGCCATGTTGTTCAAATCCGCATTGCGATTTGTGAGGAAACGAAAGCTCGCAAACTTGGCGCTCTGGCCGCAGCGCCTGGCGTCCCCTGCGGTGCTGGCAACGTCACATCCGCTCCCGTTGTGCCGATGGTTCGCTCCGTGGCCCGCACCAGCATGAACACCTTAATCGTCCATTGGCCCTTGCCCTCCGCCCGCTGGACGTTGCTACAACACATTAACAGCGTGAACTCCATGAACTGGAGCAACGTGACCGACACGATTCAATCCAAGCTTCTTCCCAAAAATGCTGTGACATCCCAACTGCGATGGACTTTATGAAACCCAAACTCCAACCACTCGTTGCGTTGCTTGCCATCACCGTCATGCTTGGCACCGGCTCTGCCTTACTTGCTCAAGGCAACGCCTTCACTTACCAGGGCCAACTGAAAGATACGAACGGCCCAGTTACTGGAAGCTACGATCTTCGTTTCGCTCTCTATGACGGAGTCACCAATGGCAATCAGGTCGGAGCGCCGCTGACTTCCGCTCCCGTTCCCGTCACCAATGGTCTGTTCTCCGTGGCGTTGGATTTTGGTGCCGGAGCATTCATCGGTGCACCTCGCTGGCTGGAGGTTGGCGTCCGCAGCAATGGCAGCGCCGGGCCTTACACTGTGCTGTCCCCGCGACAGACCGTTTTTGCGGTCCCGTACGCCCTCTATGCGAGCAATGCCGGAAACTCAAGCACGGCCAGCGCCGTCGCGCCCGGCAGCGTTACTGCCGCCGGCATCGCTGCCAATCAAGTCGTCAAGAGCATCAACGGTCTTCGAGACAACGTGAATTTCGCCGCGGGTGCGAATGTGACGCTAATCTCCAACGGCAACAGCCTCCAGATTTCCGCTCCGGCAGGCGGCTTGGCGTTGCCATACTCAGGCAGTGTATCAACCAGTGGCAGAGCCTTTTCGATTTCCAATTCGCTCAACGGGAATCTCGCATGGTTGGGGGCTGACGTGGGGGTTTACGGTTCCTCTCTAAACGCGGGCGTGTCCGGCCAGTACGGGAGTTCGGGCAACTACGGTCTCTTGGGCACCAGCGGCTCCGGAGTTTTTGGAGTAAATGTGGCGAGTGGCAACTACGGATACCTTGGCGCGGCTGGATCGGGAGTTTATGGCTCCAGTACGGCGACCGATAACAGGGCGCTGCATGGCGAAGCGCTCGGAAACGCGTGGGGAGTATTTGCGACGGCCAGCGGACGCGATGCGGTCTATGGTGAGACGACCGCTTCGGGGGTGAACGGATACGCGGGCGTGCGCGGGAAAGGCAATTCTGCGGATGGCGTCGGAGTGCGAGGCGAAAATATTCCGACCGGCAACTACGGTCAGTTAGGCACAGCGAACCAAGGCGTTTATGGGGCCTCATCGGCTTCAGGCGGGCTTGGAGTCCGAGGTGACGGGTTTGGCGCGGCTTGGGGGCTGTATGGCACCTCGGATAGTCGTGATGGGGTCTATGGCTTCGATGGTGCCAGTGCCCCTGCCAGCTATGCTGGGGTTCGCGGGGAAACGACATCTCCGAATGCCGCCGGCGTGCGAGGCAATCATTCCAACGGCAACTACGGCCGACTAGGGACAGCCTCCGCCGGTGTCGCTGGTCATGCAAACGAAGGATCGGGTTTAAGCCTTGGAATGTTTGCGACGAATGCCATAACGCGCACCTCTGTTGAAATGGCAGGAAGAACCGCACTCTATGCCTACCGCAAAGATCCGACTGATGGAACCACGCGAGGGATGACAGTAGCCAGCGGAAGCATTGGCGTCGCCATCGGCGTGGATGGGATATCGGATACTGGACTAATCGTGGAATCGACCGGATTAGGAATAAGGAGTCACAGTACGAGCACGTTAGAACCTGCGATCCGAGGCGAGAACCAAAGCGGTGGCCATGCGGCGGATTTTGTTGGAAACGTCTATATCTACAATGGCTGTTTTTATGGCTGCTTCCGCGACTATGCGGAGGCTTTTCCGGTGGAAGGGAGAGCCTCGGGTTACGAGCCGGGAGACGTGCTTGTGATCTCCCAGGACAACGACGACACCATTGAACTGAGCAGCCAACCCTACGACACGCGCGTTGTCGGCATCTACTCGACCGCACCCATGATGGTTGGTGGCGTCAGTGACCGCAAGATGCCTGAGGAGAACAAGGTGCCGATGGCCATGCTTGGGGTAGTCCCGACAAAGGTATGCCTGGAGGGTGGTCCCATCCGCCGAGGCGACCTGCTGGTCAGCGCTTCCACGCCAGGCCACGCAATGAAAGCACGTGACAAACGGCGAATGCTCGGGGCGATCCTCGGCAAGGCCTTGGAGAATTTTGATGGCCCCGGCACGGGGAAAATCAAGGTCATGGTCAACGTCAAATAACTCACGATCCAAAACCAAACCATGAGAGTGCCAATATTGAAAATGAAAAGAGACATCTTTCTTGCCGGAGTGGCTTTCTGGGCTGCAATAGTGGCAAACGGCCAAACCACCGCGTTCACGTACTCAGGCCGGCTGGGAGTCGGAGGCAATCCTGCCTCCGGCCTGTACGATTTCCAATTTCAGGCGTTCGATGCCGTCGCCGGCGGTAACAGTTTTGGCGGGGCTGCCAGCGCAAATGCAGTCGCGGTAAGCAATGGCTTGTTCAACGTCCTTGTTGACTTCGGCAGCGCACCTTTCAGTGGCCCGGCGCGGTGGCTTGAGGTCCGCGTCAGCACCAATGGCGCAGGCAACTTTTCCACACTTAACCCCCGGCAACAACTTACCCCTACGCCATACGCCATCTACGCGAGCACTGCCGGCTCGGTGACAAATGGGGCGGTTGGTAATGCCCAGCTTGCCGCCGATTCTGTTGCGGTCGGCAATCTCCAGAACAGCAATATCACCGCGATCAAAATCGCATCGGGCCAAGTGGTGAAGAGTCTTAATGGGTTGACCGACAACGTGTCGCTCACGCAAGGGGCCAATGTAACCATCAATACCGTAGGCAACAGCCTCCAGATTTCCGCTCCGGCAGGCGGCTTGGCGTTGCCATACTCAGGCAGTGTATCAACCAGTGGCAGAGCCTTTTCGATTTCCAATTCGCTCAACGGGAATCTCGCATGGTTGGGGGCTGACGTGGGGGTTTACGGTTCCTCTCTAAACGCGGGCGTGTCCGGCCAGTACGGGAGTTCGGGCAACTACGGTCTCTTGGGCACCAGCGGCTCCGGAGTTTTTGGAGTAAATGTGGCGAGTGGCAACTACGGATACCTTGGCGCGGCTGGATCGGGAGTTTATGGCTCCAGTACGGCGACCGATAACAGGGCGCTGCATGGCGAAGCGCTCGGAAACGCGTGGGGAGTATTTGCGACGGCCAGCGGACGCGATGCGGTCTATGGTGAGACGACCGCTTCGGGGGTGAACGGATACGCGGGCGTGCGCGGGAAAGGCAATTCTGCGGATGGCGTCGGAGTGCGAGGCGAAAATATTCCGACCGGCAACTACGGTCAGTTAGGCACAGCGAACCAAGGCGTTTATGGGGCCTCATCGGCTTCAGGCGGGCTTGGAGTCCGAGGTGACGGGTTTGGCGCGGCTTGGGGGCTGTATGGCACCTCGGATAGTCGTGATGGGGTCTATGGCTTCGATGGTGCCAGTGCCCCTGCCAGCTATGCTGGGGTTCGCGGGGAAACGACATCTCCGAATGCCGCCGGCGTGCGAGGCAATCATTCCAACGGCAACTACGGGCAACTGGGAACGGCCGCCGCGGGGATTGTGGGTGTAGCCACTAGTGCCGCTTCTAAGGCAGCCTTGCTTCACGGTTACGTGGAAATCGAGGGAACAATGGCTGCGACTGCTACAAACGTTCACTCTGGAGTCTTCCGGCGGTACGGCAACGATGGCGAGTTGATCGTTTTTTCTGCATCAGGAGGAGTTGCTATTGGCAGCATTAGCGTGTCAGGGACAACTGTTTCCTATAATGCCTTCACTGGATCGCATTTTGGATGGACTGACGAAACGCTGGATCGCGGCATGCTCGTTCGGTTTAGCGGGTCGAATCGAAGGAGCGGGGAATCACCAGACTCCGAAATCATCTACGGCGTGGCCCGCACAACCCGTGCAAACGACCCGCGTTGCCTCGGCGCCTATTTGGCCATAAAGGAACCGTCGCAGCCGATCAGCCCTACAAACTGCCATCTCGTAATGGCTGTCGGCAACGGCGACATGTGGGTTACCGAAGGTGCCAACGGCGACCTTGAGGCGGGAGAATACTTGATTTCTTCAGACGTACCTGGCTGCGCCATGAAAGACGATCCTGAGCGGTTCTCGGTTGGCTACATCTGTGCCCGTGCGGCTGAAAGCGTTGAATGGTCACACATCGTTCCGAGCGCCGACGGGGTCAAGCGAAAGCGGATATCCGTGTTGTTTCAAAGCTTCGAGCGACACGTCAGTCCTTCCCCTTCTACTCGCAACCATTTCACCAGGGAAAGGACGGAAGGCGCTGAGCTGGCGACAATGCAAAGGTTGAACCAGAAGTTCGAAGAAACCCGTGCAGAGAATACCGAACTGAGAAAGACGTTGGATGAACTGAAAAAGCTGGTGGACATGGTGGACCGAAAACTGAACGGGGACCCGAAATGAAAACAACATCCTGCATTCTGCTCCTTTGTGTCTGCACTTGCCTTGGAGCGCTGGCACAAACCTACAGCATTGACTGGTTCACAATAGATGGCGGTGGCGGCACGAGCACGGGCGGAGTGTATTCCCTCACCGGTACCATCGGCCAGGCCGATGCCGGTGCCACCATGAGGGGCGGAAACTTCGCACTGGACGGCGGATTCTGGAGTCTCATCGCTGCCGTGCAGACTCCCGGCGCGCCGTTGTTGACCATTTCTCGCACCGCCACAAACACCATAGCTGTCTCGTGGCCCTCGCCCTCGACGGGTTTCCAGTTGCAGCAAAACACCAACGGTGTCGCGACGGTGAACTGGAGCAACGTACCCGGAACAATTCAAGACAACGGAACGACCAAATACCTGATCGTCAATCCGCCGATAGGGAATCGTTATTACCGTCTGTTGAGGCCGTAATTTGTTTCTCTTGGCGGTCCAATCAAGCTTTCAAACCGGAGTCGTGTGTTGCGATTCTTTGGAGAGCGTCACGTTGCTCTGTTGAAAACATTCGGGTCGCGACTGGCTCGCCTAACGGCGGAGGGCG
>CAYWMD010000065.1:0-34732 GCA_964458575.1 uncultured Bifidobacteriaceae bacterium
CAGCCGGCGCGGCTGTTCAGTTCCTACAACGGCAACCAGCCGGTGGACACGTCGGAACTGATCTTCGAGTGTGATCCGCGGGGCAAGGTGCCGGAAGGTTTGCGTTTTTACTGCAAGGGCATGCCAGTGATGTCGAAGCCGGTGAAATTCGCGGACAACAAGTATCACCATCTCGCCGTCACCTACGACGATGGGCATGTCCGATTTTATCTCGACGGCGAAGATGTGGGCGAGGCCTGGCTGCCCGGTGGCGCACCAGTCCTGATGGCCCGGGACCTCCTGGTGGGAGAAGACTGGGAGTTGGGGAGCGATGAACAGTTCAACGGGAACATGGACGACATTGTGGTGCTGGGCCGGGCGTTAACCGCGGCTGAAATCAAACAACTCGCCACCAAAGGCGGCGAGGCGTTTTTCAGGGACGCCGTTCCCGTCAGGTCCACCGATAAAAAGTGATCGGGGACTCAAGTTCGCATAAGACTTGAGCGAATCACTTTCTTGGGCAGCTCAAACGTGCGCTTTTGCCTTTATGCGGCGCGCCGACCGGTTACGCTGCGACCCATGAACCGGCCGGCCATCCGCCAACAGCTTTATCTCTGGGCGCTCGTGCTTGGACTTTGGGGGTTGTTGGTGCTCGCGTTCGCCGGTCAGTTGCTCTTCACCGCCAATCTCCCCGCGACCGAGGCTCTGCGGCTTTCGCTTCGCGACTGGTTTCCATGGGCGTTGCTGGCGCCGGCCGCCGTCTGGCTGGCCGCCAGGTTCCCGCTCATCCGAGGAAAACTTGCGGTGAGCGTGCCGGTCCATCTCGTCGCGTGCATGCTGGCTTTGCTGGTCTGCGAGTTGTTCGCGCCAAACCCACCGGCGATCAATTTTCCGCAACCCGGCGTTCCTCAGCCCGGAGTCGGGCAACCTCGGTTTCGTGGGGCAAGAGAGGACGGGCCGCCGTTCCTGCCTCCCACCGGCGTGCGCCGTCCGCAGAACCCGCCATTCAACGAACCGTTTCCGCCGGAAGAACCGCTGCCGGAGAATTTGCGTCCGGCGGTCGAGCAGCAGCGCCGCGGCATTTTGATGCGGGCGAAATTCAACATTCCCATCTACTGGATCGTTGTCAGCCTCGTCCACACGCTGTCGTTTTACCGGCGATCGGAGGAGCGCGAACGCAAGGCGCTGGACCTTGAAGCGCGGCTGGCGGACGCCAAACTCCAGGCCTTGCGGATGCAGCTTCATCCGCACTTTTTGTTCAACACGCTCAACGCCATCGCCACGCTCGTTCACAAGGACGCGCGCGCCGCCGATGAAATGATCACCAACCTGAGCGAGTTGCTGCGCGCCACGCTGGATACGACCGCGCAGGAAATTCCGCTGCGGCAGGAACTGGATTTCCTGAATCGCTATCTCGAAATTCAACAGGTGCGTTTTGGCGAGCGGCTGCGGGTGGAGAAGGAAATTGACGCTGCCACGCTCGATACGCTCGTCCCCACATTAATTTTGCAGCCGATGGTGGAGAACGCGATTCGCCATGGCCTCGAGCCAAATGCAGCAACCGGCGTGGTGGCGATTCGCGCGCGGATGAGCGAGAGCGGCGCGTTGCATTTGACGGTACGCGACAGCGGCGGCGGGCCGAAACCGCACGACAAGTCGTCGTCGGGCATTGGGCTGTCCAACACGCGCGGGCGCTTGCAGGAACTTTACGGCAACCGTGCGCGGTTGACGTTGAATTCCGATGCGGACGGGGGTTTTGCAGTGGAGATGGAGATTCCGTTTCATGAAAAAAGTGATCTGCCAACAAGATCGGTGAGCAATGTGTAGCGTTCGACGGCATTTTACCTTCACCCCGGCCCTCTCCCATCCGATGGGAGAGGGAGAATTGTCGTCAGGCTGTCTGCGAATCCTGCGTCCCGGGAAATATCGGACGACAAACTTTGATGTCCCGCTCTCCCGTCGGACGGGAGAGGGGTCAGGGGTGAGGGCAATTCCATGAAAATCCGCACTCTCATTATTGACGATGAACCGCTGGCGCGCGAGCGCGTCCGCACGATGCTTCGCGACGAAGCAGACATTGAAATCGCCGGCGAGTGTGGCGACGGGCCCACGGCGGTGGCGGTCATCAAGAAACTTGCGCCGGACCTGCTCTTTCTTGACGTACAAATGCCGGGCATGGACGGCTTCGAGGTGTTGCGAAGCCTCGGCAAGGAGCGCCTGCCCGTGGTGGTTTTCGTCACGGCGTTCGACCAGCACGCCGTGAAGGCCTTCGAGGCGCACGCGCTGGATTATTTGCTCAAACCGTTCAAGCCGGCGCGGTTCAAGGAAACCGTCCAACGGGCGCGCGAACAGTTGGCCAACCGCGAAGCCAGTGCGGCATCCAAAAATCTCGCCGCGTTGCTTGGTCAGGCGAAGCCGGAGCGTGAATTTATTTCCCGCATCGCGGTAAAAACCGGTGAGCGCACTGTGTTCGTCAAAACGAGCCAGATTGACTACGTGGAATCCGCGGGCAATTACGTTGTGCTCCACGTCGGCAAGGAAAATCACGTCGTGCGCGAGACGATGACCGCGTTGGAGGAACAGCTCGACCCAAAGAAGTTTATCCGCATCAGCCGCTCGACGTTGGTGAACGCGGACCAGATCAAGGAACTTCAACCCTTGTTCAAGGGCGAGCACGCCGTGGTGTTGCACAACGGCAAGCAGTTGACGATGACGCGCGGGGTGCGGGAGTTGCAGGAGGCTTTGAAATTCTCCTAAGCGGCAGTACGGACGCGCTGCCTGTACGGCGCTGTCACCCGATTTTCCCGCGTTCATCCCACCGTAACGCTGATTCATCCCAACCTCGTCGCAATTTTCGACCGACAGGGCAGACTTTCCCCAGTCAGCCGAGATATGCACAATTCAACGACCGCCCGAAAGCGTATGAAGAAAACCATTGCTCTTGCCGCCATGGCAGTCGCGCTCAACGCCGTCACTCTGCGCGCCGATCCGCAACTCACGTCATGGCTCACGACCTACACCGGCAAATACGCGCGGATTTATCAGACGGACGGCGACAAAAACGCCGGCAATGCCGTCACCACCTGGAGTCGCGGCAACACCACGCAGACCCTGCCCGCGTACAGCGGACTGCAGGCTGTTTATTCGTCAGCCGCCTGGGTGTACATTCGCAGCACGGGCTTCGGGTCGCACATCATGGGCCCGTGGTATTTGAATGCGGGGCACACGATGAACTTCCCGAATTTCCCGACCAACCAGCACGCGCTTTACCGCATTCCACGCACGCCGGCCACGAACAGCACGCACGCGCTCACGGGGTTGGGCGCGATCGGCTATTTTGTGGACGGCGTGGCGATGTTTGATTCGCGCGATGGCTTTTACTGGAATGGTGCGTCGGAAGTCGGCGGGCCGGGAAACGGGAGCTGGAACCGCGACGCCTACGTCAACGAAGGTGTGACCTTCGATCCGGCCTATGCCCACCAGCCCGGCAACGGCCAATATCATTATCACGCGAACCCCATCGCGTTGCGCTACCTGCTCGGCGACCACGTGGACTACAACGCGACGACGAAAACCTACGCCGAAGCCACGACTGCCGTGACGCAACATTCCCCGCTGCTCGGCTGGGTGCGTGACGGTTTCCCGATTTACGGCCCGTATGGCTATTCAAATCCGAGGAACCCGGCGAGCGGTGTGCGGCGGATGATTTCCGGCTATCAATTGCGCAATGGGAGCGCCGGCACGGACAATCTCAGTGCGACGGGCCGCACCGCGATTCCGGCGTGGGCCACGCGCGCCGGTGAAAGTGCCACGGCGGGCCCGCCGGTGAACACCTATCCACTTGCCCGATACATGGAGGACAACGCCTACCTCGGCGACCTGATCAATCCGAACACCGGCTCAAATTTCGTCTTGGGCGTGGACTTTGATCTCAACGAATGGAACACGCGTTGGTGCGTGACGCCGGAATTTCCGAACGGCACGTGGGCTTACTTTGTTTGCATCGCGTCCAATGGCGCGCCGGTTTTTCCTTACAACATCGGGCGCACGTTCTTTGGCAATGCAGCCGGCGGCACGACGACGTTGAGTGAAGCCGTGACGACGAACTTCGTCGGCGGCGCGAGCGCGGCGCTGACACTCGCCACGCCGGTTGTGAGCAACAACGTTGTGACGCTGACGTGGAGTGCGACGGAAGGTGGTACGTATCGCGTTGAAGCTTCTGGGAACGGGACTACTTGGACCACCAACGCAAGCGGCATTTCCGCCGTGCAGCACACTGGCACAAGCACGACGGCAAATAACGGAACAAACCAGTTCTTCCGGGTGACGCGCACGGCGTTGGCGACGTATGATCCCTAAAACCGAGCTCCAAATTCCAAACGCCAAGCTCCAATGAACTACCAAGCCCCACACCGCGATCAGTCCACCGTTTGGCGGCTTTTGGTGCTTGGTGCTTGCTTGTTCACCGGATGTTGGCGACTGGCGCTGGGCGCTTCGCTTGAAATAGACATTACCCCTGGATTCTCCGGCTCGCCCATTCAACCTAACTCTCTCCGCTATCAAACGTCCGCCGGGGAGACTTTCTCCATCACACGAGTCAGCTTCCTCATCAGCAGCTTCGCCCTTCAACGCGCCGATGGCTCGTGGCTCGATCTCACGAACCGGGTCGGATGGTTCGACTTGGAAGCGGGCCGTTTGTCCCTTCGTGTCCCGGAAGTCCCTGCTGATTCGTATCGCGGCTTGCGCTTTTTCGTCGGACTCGATGAGAAGTTGAACCACGCCGACCCCGCAGAATTTCCCGCCGAGCATCCGCTCAATCCGAATCTGAACGGCCTGCACTGGAGCTGGCAGGGCGGCTATATTTTTCTGGCGGTGGAAGGTATGTGGCGGAGCGCGGCTGTCCCAGCCGCAGCAGCTACCGACACAAACGGATCTCCGGGAACTCCGAATGATCTCGCACAATCGGAGTTGCTGCGGCTCAGAGAGCCGCGCGCCGGTGCTTCACTTGATGGCTGGGCCTACCATCTCGCACGCGACACGAATCGGACACCCGTCAATTTGGCCGCGGACCTGAACCTTGCGCACAACCTGAAGCTCGAACTGGAATTCGATCTGGCTGTGTTGCTCAACGCGCCGCGCCCGCTTTCGTTCGGCAAAGACGGTTCATCCACGCACTCGCGCGACGCTGATCCCATCGCTGCGGCGCTCGTGGCAAATCTGCCCGGATCATTTCGCGTTCGGCGCGTCAGCGCGGCTTCAACGGAACAAATTGCCGCCGCTAACCCGCCGCTTTACCTGCCGGAGGAATTTACGCCGTATCGTTTTCAAATGAGCGCGACGTTTCCAGTTCCCGATTTGCCGCGGGACAATCCACTCATTCAGGAGCGTGTGGCGTTGGGCGAAAAGCTGTTTCACGAAACGGCGCTCTCCAGGGATGGCGCGCTATCCTGCGCCTCATGCCACAAGACGTCGGCGGCATTTTCCGACCCGCGCCGTTACAGCGTGGGGGTGCGTAAGCAGGTGGGCACGCGCAACGCGATGCCGCTGTTCAATCTCGCGTGGAAGAGTTCGTTCTTTTGGGATGGGCGCGCGCCGTCGTTGCGCGCGCAGGCGCTTATGCCGATCCAGGACCACACCGAGATGGATGAATCGCTGACGAATGTGGTCAGCAAATTGTCTGGTGCGGCGGTGGACAGCCAGCCGATCACCCTCACCCCGGCCCTCTCCCTCGGGGAGAGGGGGAATATTAGTCAGACTTCCGCTATAACAGCGACGGTCGCAATTCGAGAAATCTCAGGAAAGTCCAACAGTATTCAAATGCTGTCCCCTCTCCCAGCGGGAGAGGGTCAGGGTGAGGGAGAACGCTCCGGCAATACCACGAGGTTGGAATCTGCCATCAACTATACAAAACTCTTCACCGCCGCCTTCGGTTCGCCAGAAATCACAGCGGAGAAAATCGGGTTGGCCCTCGAGCAATTCCTGCTGACACTCACGTCGTTCGACTCGAAATTCGACCGGGCGATCCGCGGCGAGGAAAAACTAAATGCCGACGAGCAACGTGGGTTTGAGCTGTTCATGACCGAATACGAACCGCGCACGGGCCGTTACGGCGCGGATTGCTTTCACTGCCACGGCGGGCCGCTGTTTCAGAGCCAGACCTTTGCCAACAACGGGCTCGATGCGGAGTTCAAAGACCCCGGTCGTGCAAAGGTCACCGGCAAGGATTCCGACCGGGGCAAGTTCGCCACCCCGAGTTTGCGAAACGTCGCGCTCACCGCGCCGTACATGCACGACGGACGATTCGCTACGCTCGAAGACGTCCTCGAGCATTACAACTCCGGCCTGAAGCGGAGCGCGACACTGGATCCGAATCTGGCGAAACATCCAGTCAGCGGCCTGGGTTTGTCGGCGGCGGACCGGCGTGCCTTGGTGGCCTTTTTGAAAACGCTCACGGATGAAAAGTTTTCCGCGGGCAAATCACAACTGGCGGAACAGGCAGCGAAGGGAAAGGGAAAATCATGAAAATGAGTGCGACCATCCTCGGTTTGATCGGGACAGCGATGTTCGTGGGTTCTTCGGTCCTTGCGGGCGGGCTGGATTACACCATTCCTGATACCGGCCAGGCCAAATGCTACAACTCCACCCGGGAAATTGCGCCGCCCAATCCTGGCCAGGCATTCTTTGGCCAGGACGCGCAATTCGCCGGGCCGCCGATGGCCTACCGTGACAACGGCGATGGCACCGTCACGGACTTGAACACCGGATTGATGTGGGTGCAGGCGCGCGGGACGAAATTGAGCTGGGACGAGGCGGTCGCCGGGGCGGCGAAGTGCCGCGTTGGCGGCCATGCCGACTGGCGGATGCCGACGATCAAGGAGCTTTATTCGCTCATCAATTTCAACGGCGGTTTTGACTTTCGTGCGGGAGCGTCGGGTTCGCGGCCTTACCTCGACACGAAATTCTTTCGTTTTACCTACGGCGAAGAATCAAAGGGCGAACGAGAGATTGACTGTCAGGATTGGTCGGCAACCGAATACATCGGGACAACGATGAATGGCAATTCCACGGTCTTCGGCGTGAATTTTGCCGACGGTCGAATCAAGGGTTATCCGAAAATCACGCGCGGGCCGGAGGGACAACGGGCTTTCAGGCTCTACGCCCGTTACGTTCGCGGGAATCCGGCTTACGGCAAAAACAATTTCCAGGACAACGGCAAGGGAACCGTCACCGACCGCGCCACGGGTCTGGTTTGGGCGAAAACCGACAGCGGCGTTGGGATGAATTGGGAGGCGGCGCTGGCGTGGGTGCAAACAAAGAACGCCGAAAACTTTCTGGGCCACTCCGACTGGCGGTTGCCCAACGCGAAGGAACTGCAAAGCCTCGTGGATTACACGCGTTCACCGGCAATCAGTCCGGTTTTTCAGATCACCAAATTGAGCGATGGAGAATATCCATTCTTCTGGTCGAGCACGACGCATCTCGATGGTCCGGCTGATCGGCAGGGGGCGATGGCGGTTTACGTGTGCTTCGGCCGGGGGCTGGGTTGGATGCAATTCCCACCCGGTCGGGGAGAGTATCGGTTGCTCGACGTTCACGGTGCCGGCGCGCAACGCAGCGATCCGAAGAGCGGCGATCCTTCGGCTTATCCGCACGGACGCGGTCCGCAGGGCGATGTCATCCGGATCAACAATTTCGTCCGGCTCGTGCGGGGCGGGTTGACCCGGTGAAATAAAGAATATGAAAATGAGATTCACGATCCTCTGTCTGTTGTTGGGAGGCTGGCTTGCTTACGCGCAACCAGAGCCGCGGCCAACGTCCGCGGCGGTAACGGCCGCCCAGAGCGAAACGACCATCACCACCAACGGCGCCATGCGCATCATCAGCGCGAACGGAATTCCCAATCATGTTACCGGGCAATTTCCCAATCGCGGCAATCCGAACAGCATTTCATCCAAGCATTACGAATTCCACGTTCCCTTGGATCTCAAAGTGGCGGCAAAGCCCACCTCATCCCGCATCGCGTGGTTCGGGGTGGCGCTCAACGGCGTGCCGTTCGAGCCGGGCACGGCAGAGTTTTGGAATGGCAACACCAACTGGGTGCATGAAGCCATCGGTGGTTCGTCCAACCTCGGCCTGGATCAGAACAACGCACATGTGCAACCCAACGGCGCGTATCATTATCACAGCCTCCCCACCGGCCTCATCGCCAAACTGGGCGGCGACGGAAAGCAAATGGTGTTGGTCGGCTGGGCGGGGGACGGGTTTCCGATTTACACGAGTTACGGCCACGCAATTGCGAATGACGCAAGAAGTCCCTTGAAGAAAATGCGTTCGAGCTATCGGGTCAAGCAGGGTGGGCGTCCGGGAAACCCGGCCGGCCCCGGCGGCAAATACAACGGCGAGTTCAGCGCGGATTTCGAATACGTGAGCGGCGCGGGCGACCTGGACGAGTGCAACGGGCGTTTCGGGGTGACGCCGGAATTTCCCCGGGGAATTTATCACTACTACATCACGGAGGAATTTCCGTTCGTGTCGCGTTTGTGGCGGGGAACGCCGGACAGAAGTTTCATGAAACCGTGGCCGCGACCGGGTGCGGGCGTTCAGGGGCAAAGAGGGCAACGACGCACTGGCGGACCAGGTGCGTGGACCACCACCCGCTAACGCGATCGCTGGGGGGTCTGCTCCTAGCGGGTTAGTGCGCGGTAATTACCGATCGCTTCCGTGGTGCGGAGGGCCCGATTGTAAATCCTTGCCTGCTTCAGTTCCCCGCGCAGTGCCGGCGCGAGGCGCAATTCGCGGTCGCCGCTGATGTCCTTGAGGGTGGGATTGAAGCGCCCGAAACCGAACGGACGTTCCGTGCCGCCGTCGTTCAGGACGCCGTCCACGACAAAGCAAATGACCTTGGCGCGGCCGTCCACAATGATGACGATATGATGCAGGGCGTTCGTCTTGAGCAGGCCTGCGTCGCAATTCCAAAACGCGGCCTGCCAGCCGTCGCACATTTCGAACCGCACCGTGCCGCGTTCGGCGGTGCGCAACACATACCCGCGGCCGGCTTCGTCGCGCGAATCGAGCAGGATTTGTCCGGGCGATAGGTCGGAGAATTCCACCGCCACGTCAATGGTAAGGCTGCCGGCGGTGTCGGGCAGGGGAGTCCGGCGCTGGAGGTCGCCGCACAGCGGAGCGATTCGTGGAGCGGGCGCACCGGAATGAGCGGCGCATCTTTCACCCGTGAGATCCAATACGAGGCCGTCCTTCGCGACATCGCGCCGCGAGTCTTGATGCCACAAGGCTTCGAGCAGGCTGGTTTCCACGTCCATCACTCGGGCTTCGGTCTTTTGCGTGGCGGAAATGTAATAACGTCCGCCGGCTTCCACGAGGTCGGGGTAACTGCAACCTTCCAAGCCGCCTTCCACATACGCGACGATTTCGGGCTGCGACCAGTGCATGAATCCGTCCTGCAACTGACCGCCGCTCAACCAGCCGATGTTGCGGCTGCCGGAGTTGAGGCCGTTGTTATAGGTGGTGGTCCCGTTGTTGTGAAACCAGAGGAGATAGCGGCCGTTGCGCGTCTTCCAGATTTTGGTGCAGGCGCGCGACTGTTTCACGACTCGCCCGTCGGGTTGATAGCGTAGTTTGTCGGGCTTGGTCCAGGTGTGACCGCCATCGCGGCTGTACGTGCTGCCCGCATGACCTTGCGTCGTGCGATACACCGCGTAGAAGTCGTCCTTTTCCAGATGCACGACGTCAAATTCCTCCTGAACCGAACCGAAATCCTCCTTGCGCACGCCGTGATCGCCGTCGGGCAGCAACTGCCATTCGATCTTTCGCGGGTCCGGCTCGTTGAGCAGATTGTCCGAGCGGAAAAACCAGCCCTCGCCCTCCTGGAGGATGTACTTTCCCAGCTTGGTGAAGCCGAACATGATCTTGCCGTCGAAATACGTCGGTGTGCCGATGGCCCACCACATTTGCAGACGGCCCTGCCATTCGTTGCCGCGATCCACGGCGGTCAGGCGCATGGGCACGCGGTGGCGATCGGACCACGTCTTGCCCTTGTCGTCGGAGTAACGGTAACAACACCAACCCTGCATGTCGTCGCGGATTTTTTTCCCGTTCGGCAACGCGCTGATGGCGTCGCCGTTGTAACAGTAGAAGGCAAAAACGCGGTCGGTTGGGGTGATCGAAGCCACGGCGTAGGCCGACGTAATCTGCTTGTCGGCCGGCTCAACATCCACCAGCGGCGACCAGGTCTGGCCTTGGTCCGTGCTGGAACTGGCAACAACGTGCTGACCGGGTTCGCCTTCCTTCCCTTTGCCCGTCGTGAGCACGCACACCCACGTGCCGTCCTTGGTGACGACGATGCGGGGCTGGTCGCAGTAGTTTTCCGCGGGGATCAGCTTGCCATTGGCAAAATTGCGCGGGTCGGGGCTGGCGACAGCGCTTCCGGTCAGGCTGGCAACCCCCAGCCAGCCCATCGCGAGCCAACGCAGTGGCGGGAACAGAAATCGAGTTAATGACATCCACAAATGTTGGGTGGTGGCGTCCGGCTTGGAAAGCTTTCTTTCAATCCGGGCGATTTTTTATGACGGGGTTTTTCAACCGGATCCATTCGACCGGACCTTTCCACTTGTGAACATCCAGGTCGCACGGTATGGTTCATTGCAAGTTCGAAACTGCAGATCGAAGCCATGACCAACCTCCAGGCGGTTAACCGAAAAGCGGCCGGGTTCACCCTCATCGAATTATTGGTGGTCATCGCAATCATTGCCATACTGGCCGCCTTGCTCCTGCCGACGCTGACCAAGGCGAAAGCCAGGGCCAAAGGCATTCAGTGTCTGAACAATCTCCGCCAGATGATGGTCGGCTGGAAGATGTACCCCGATGATTTCAACGACCTGCTGCTGGCCAGCCTGAGCGATGATGCCATCAAGGCGCAAAAGCGGGTTAAGTGGGTGGATGGCAATCTGACTGATGCCAGCAACTCTGGCACGTGGGATCCGGCGGTGTACATCGCCAAGAGTCCGCTGATGCCCTACATCGGTAACAATTTTTCAGTTTGGCGATGCCCGGCGGATCCCGTCACGGTTCGAAACAATTCCGGCATCAGGGTGCCGCGCGTGCGCAGCAACTCGATGAGCCAGGTCTTTGACTTCGGCGGCTGGCTGCCACCCTCAAATTATCGGGTGTATGCAAAAGGATCGGAAATCGTGAAACCCGCGGATACGTGGGTGCTGGTGGACGAGCATCCCGACAGCATCAACGACGCGGCTTGCGCCGTGGAAATAGCGCTGCCGACCGCGACCTCCGCCCGGATCATTGATTATCCAGCCAGTTTCCACAACGGCGCGAGCGGGCTCTCGTACGCTGACGGTCATTCGGCCCTCCACCGCTGGCGCGGCTCAAAAATCCGACCGCCGGTGACAGGCAATCAAATCCAGTTGGTGGTGGATGCGGGCGACTCGATCAATGACATCAAGTGGTGGTCGTCGGTCACGACGGTCAGAAAATAACTCTTTGCGCGTCTGCGGTCCGGGGGAAACCAACCGCGTCCCGTTTCGTACGGTAACGATTCCGCGTTTCATCGGAAATAGCGCGGCGCCTTTTTGCCGGGTCGCGTGCCGAGACAAAATTTGTCGGGAATAAATGCTTGACGCTGGACAAACCGTGAATAATTTCCTTTCAGGATCCGTCAACTCCGTACGCATCGGAGCAACCGGTGACAAAACAGTACTCGTGTCGCAAGCAATTATCGCCCACGATTGGGCAATTTCCGGCGAGCCGCCGTCGCGATGGTGTGTTATGTTGTGCAAGCTGGAGTTGTTGTGATAGAATCAGATTTATCTGACTATGAACGAATCAATTGATCATACAGTTAAGTTCACACCGACGGGTTCAAACTCAGCCGTCCGTCGCGATCATCGTACTGCTGCCGTTAACGCCATTGGCGGCGTTGGTCTTGTCATCGCGGCCTTGCTGCTCGCGGGTTGCGGCAAGAGTTCAACGACGAGTCAAGCCACGCAGGAGGATGCCAAGCCCGTGAACGTGGAAGCGTCGGCGGATGCGCAGCAGCAGGCCAGGGTGGCGCAAGCCGCGGCGATCCGTGATGGCATTGTTCCGCCGGAGCCGGCCCTGAAACTACGGGGCGGTGAACTGGCGACACGGGAGGTCCTCGATGCTTACAACCAGTACTTGCTCCGTTACATTGCCCAAAACCGGGAGGCGCCAGAATCCATGCAGGAATTGATGCGCATCCGCACATTACCCCGTTTGCCAACGGCGCCGTCGGGCAAACGGATTGTTTACGATCCATTGAACCGCCTCATCAAGTTGGACCCGCCCTGAACCTGTGGGCACGTTTTCCAAATGCGAACGATTTAAAGCAAACGATCAAACATAGCTCCCCCCGAACATTGACAACCATGAAGTGCAATCGTAGTAACGCCGGATTCACCCTTATCGAACTGCTTGTCGTCATTGCCATCATCGCCATCCTGGCGGCGATGCTGCTCCCCGCGCTGGCCAAGGCCAAGGATAAAGCGTTGCGCGTCCAATGCTTGAATAACAACAAGCAGATTGGGCTGGCCGTGCAGATTTACCTGGGTGACAACCGGGAAGAGTTCCCCTTCGGCACCCGCTGCACCGGCGGCGGGACGGGCCCGGGCAGTCTGCTCGATGAGACCACCTGGCCATATCAATTGGCGCTCTATATGTCGGGAGCGCGGGGGGCTGCGGTCACGAACCAGGTGGGCGTTTACATTTGCCCCAAGGTGCGGCAGGAGGACTACGCGTTGAACTGGGCATACCAGTTGCATTTCATGGGCAACCGCTGCGTGATAGCGGACACGGGCGACCTGCCCAGCCCGGTTCGCAGTGTCCAAATGGGGCGAACTTCCATCTATTGGCTGATCATGGAAAAGGGTCCTAGCGATACGGCCAATATTCGGCCGGGAGGATTGATGAATCCCGTGCTGGCGGCGTGGAATGTTCCTCCGGGTTCGCAGCAGTATCGTCGCCACAGCGGAGGTTTTACGGCCACCGCATGTGACGGTCATGCCGAGTGGTTGAAGGCCCCGCCATACACCCCAGGCAAACCAGCACCCCAAAATTGGGGAGAATTGGGTGACACGAGTGACGGCTCCAATCCTGCCAGTACCTGGATTGATAATGGTCCAATCAAGAAGCTGTATTGCCGCAAGTTCCAAGGGCAGGGCAACGTCGCCTTCTAATCATTTCGAGCAGTTTCGTGCTCCTGCGATTTGGGATTACCCGGATACCGCCGGCAGTCGGGCAGCTTCACACCAACAGCCTGTGACGGTCACGCTGAACGGTTGAAGCCTCCCATATTTCGGCCCGGCGTGCCTGTGCCAGTCAGTTTTGCAGGGTTGGGATACAACGGTCCAATCAAGAACCGGTATTGTCGCGAATTCCAGAGTGACGGAAGCGGGGCCATTTCACCGCCGACAACTGCTGCGAACGCTGCCCGCCTTACGCTTTGCCTTTGACGCCTTGATCGCGCGGACGTTTGCCTACACGCGCCGCCGGTTTCGACCTGCGAAAGCTTCAGGTCACGAAGTGACGGCCGACTGAATCGCCGGTCTGGAGTAACTCAAGTCCGCACACCCGGCCCTGTTCGCATCGAAGTGATCGTTGGGGAAAGGCTTGATGATCTTTCGTCCCCGAAACGACACCAGCCTCCTTCATCGCGCGTGGAGTTGACATAAGCCTGGCCCGGCTTGAATACTCGTGGCTGTGGTTCGTCATGGGTTATGGACTTTAATGTGAACTTCCTTGGTTTATGAAATCGCTCCAATTCTTCTCCACCGTTGCGTATGTCATTTCGTTTTCCACCGCCTGCGCGCAACTCGAACCTGGCAATCCCTTGTCCGGCATCGAGAAACTCAAGGACTTCGAGACGATGCGCGCATCCTCCTCGGATACCAACTGGATCAGCGGCAACGCTGACGCGCGACGCATCGAGCCGGGCGATACGCTCACGCTCGCCGACCTGGAAGGGCCGGGCGTCATCACGCACATCTGGTGCACCATCGCCCACAGCGTCCCGTTTTACTCGCGGCAACTCACGCTTCGCATCTACTGGGACGGCGAAAAACATCCGAGCGTCGAATGTCCCATCGGCGATTTCTTCGGCATCGGGCATGGCGTGGACAAGCCGTTCATGTCCATTCCCATTCGTGTTACCTCCGAGGGCCGGGCGCGGAATTGCTACTGGCCCATGCCGTTTCGCAAGTCAGCCCGCATCACGGTGACCAATGACAGCAATGACCGTTGCCGGGCGTTCTACTACTACGTGGACTGGCAGAAACACAAATCGCTGCCGGACGATACGGCGTATTTCCACGCCATGTATCGCCAGGAATATCCGTGCGTCATGGGCCGCAACTACCTGCTCGCCGACATTGAAGGCCGCGGGCATTACGTTGGCACGATTCAGAGCGTCTATCACATGTCCGATGGCTGGTATGGCGAGGGCGACGATTTCTTTTTCATTGATGGCGAAGCCGCGCCGCGCCTGCGGGGCACGGGCACGGAGGATTATTTCTGCGACGCTTGGGGATTCCGGCAGCAGGACGGCCCATTTTACGGCACACCGCTGTGGGAAGGCTTCGAAGCCGGCGCGCGCTCCACCGCCTATCGCTTTCACCTGTCCGACCCGGTTGTCTTCAAGAAATCGCTGCGAGCGGAAATCGAACACAAAGGCTCGCAAAAATTTCCCGACGGCACGGACAACGGCTTCATCGAGCGTGACGACCTGATGTCCAGCGTGGCGTTCTGGTACCAAACCGAGCCGCACAAGCCGTGGCCCGCGATTCCACCCGGCCCGGAACGTCTTGCTTACCGTGAAGTGGCCTTGATCACGGGCGGACCGGCCACGACGCAGGCCAAGCATTCCGACCACCCCATCAACGCACAGGACGCCAAGCGCCTGACCACCGATGGCAAATACCTGCTGTTCGCTCCCGCCGACGATAAGGGCTGGCTCGAGATCCATTTCAAACTGGAGCAAGCGTTGAGCACCGCGCTGTTCGCCAAGTTCATCAAGCTGCCGCGCGGCGGCAAATATCGCGTCAGCCTCGATGGCAAGGCCCTGGGCGGCTTTGACTTTTATGCCACCAAGGTCGGCACCGAAGAGAAAAGCTGGCCCGCCCATCCACTCGCGGCGGGTGAGCACGTGTTGCGCTTCGACTGCGAGGGCAAGGCCGACTTGTCCCAAGGCTACTGCCTCGGCTTCGACGCGTTGATGACCAAGGTTTTGGTTTACACACGGCCACCGGGATTCGATCTGCGAAAGATTCAGGTCAATCAGTGAGGCGCGTGGCGCTGATGTCGCGGAGGCAGGGCCCATCCTGCGCCAACGCCCAAGCAGGTGACGTGATTGGCCAACTTAACGAACGAATCCGCGCGCGTCGAAATGGCGGCGCAAGACCGTGAACTTTATTCCCCGGCCTGAAGCCGATATCCGACGCCCGGCTCGGTGAGCAGCAGCCGCGGGCGCGACGGGTCGGTTTCGATCTTCTCGCGCAGGTGCGCGACGTAAACGCGCAGGTAATGCGTGTGTTCATCGTGGCCCGGTCCCCAGACTTCACGCAGGAGTTGACGATGGGTGAGGACTTTCCCCGCGTGGCGCGCCAGCAGCCGCAGAAGATTGTATTCCGTGACGCTGAGTTTGATTTCCCGACCGCTTGCCGTGACGCGGCGCGTTGCCAGGTCCACGATCAGATGCCCCGCCTGAAACACCGACAGTTCCTCCTGCTGTGAGGCACGACGTAACGCGACGCGTAGTCTCGCCAGCAGTTCGCTGGTGTTGAAGGGCTTGGTCACGTAATCGTCGGCTCCGGCGTCCAGTGCGGCGACCTTGCCGGCTTCATCGTCTTGCACGGAGAGAATGAGCACGGGCACGTTGCTCCACTCGCGCAGGCGGCGCAGGATTTCCTGGCCGGAGAGATCCGGCAGGCCGAGATCAAGAATTACGACCGCGGGCCGGTGCTGCGCGGCCAGGGCCAGTCCTTCCTGTCCGGTCGCTGCGGTCAAAACCCGGTAGGCATTCGCCTCCAACGTGACTGTGAGCAGCCGGCAGATTTGCGGCTCGTCGTCAATCACCAGGATCAGCGGTTTGGTCTCGCTCATGATGTTTCCTCCGGCAGCGGCGGCATTTTGGCCAGCGGCAGTCGCACGGTGAAAAGCGCGCCGCCGCCGTCACGATTCGCGGCGACCACCGTTCCGCCCTGCGCTTCGGTGAAACCTTTTACCAGCGACAGGCCGATTCCCGTTCCGCCGGGCACGGCGCCCACGCCACGTTGAAAGCGTTCAAACCATCGCGCGGGATTTCCGGCCGGAAAGCCAGGGCCATGGTCGGCGACTTCCAAAACCAGCCGGTCGGATTCGGCGTAGGTCCGGATTTCGATGGGCGTTCCGGGTGGCGTATGCACGGCCGCGTTGCTCAGCAGGTTCGCCAGGATTTGTTCGGTGAGCGCGAAATCGAGCTTCGCCAGTGGCAAGCCCTCGGCGAGGTCCAGCTTCACCGGATGCTTTGCGAGCGCGCGATGGAGGTTCTGCAACACCGTCTGAATCAACTCGCGCACATCGTGCCAGTCCGGATGTGGATGCAGGTGTCCGGCTTCGAGCCGCGACAGGTCAAGCAGGTTGCGCACGAGACGGTTCAAGCGCGCGACGGCTTCATCCAGTTCCTGTGCGAGCACGTGCTGGTCGGGGCTTAAGGGGCCGGCGTCGCGCAGGCCGCTGACCGCGCTGGTGATGGCGGCCAGGGGCGTGCGCAATTCGTGTGACACGGAATTCAGCAGCGTTTTGCCGAGACGCTCGGATTCCGCGAGCAGTCTGGCCTGCGTCTCGGTTTCGCGCAGCCGCTGGCGGTCCAGCACCAGGGCAATCTGCCGGATGAAATTCTCGAGCAGATTGCGTTCTTGCAGCGAAAGATTGCGGCGGTTGCGCCGGCGCAAGCCAATGACGCCGAGGCAGCCCGCCGGCGTGACCAAAGGCAGGTACAGCGCCTCGGCGGAAGGCAACGTGTCGGTCGCCGGTCCCGCCGGCTTCGCATGCCGAAATGCCCACGCAGCGACGCTGGCTTCCTTTTCCGACACGTTGAGCGTGCCGAAAGGATACGGCACCAAGGCTTCACCGCCCGGTTTTTCGGGCAGCAACACGGCCACCTCCGCCTTGAAAACCGTGTCCAACTGCCGGATGACGGCGCCGAGCAACTCGGCGAAGTCCTTCGCCTCCGCCAGTTCGCGCGTGAGCAGGTAGAGCGCGGTTGCGCGCTCCTCGCGCTCGCGTTCGGCGGCTTGCTGCGACCGCAAGCGCGCCGTGAGCTGGCCCATGGCCAGCGCGACGACGAAGTAAGTCGCGAACATCATGACATCGGCCGGGCGGTTGATGTGGAGATTGAAGCGAGGTTCGGTGAAGAAAAAACTCCAGGATAGTGCGGTGACCGCCGCCGCCGCCAGCGTTGGCCCGCGGCCCGCGAACAAACCCAGGATGACCACCGTGACCAAATAGACGAGCGACACTGCCACGTAACCAATGCCATGCTGAAGCATCAGGTTCAAAAGCGTGACCGCTGCCACGATGCCGGCGGCCAGGGCATAGCCGCGAAAATCACTGGCCGCAGGCATCGCCGGCTTCATCCGTCGGCGCGTTGTCGTTTCGCCCTCGGCGCGAACGCAATGCACGTCAATGTTGCCGCTGTCGCGAATCAACCGGCTCAGCATTGAACCGCCACGGAAGAGATCGAGGACGCGGAACCCGGCCGGTTTACCGACGACGATTTGCGTGACATTATGTTGCCGGGCTGCGCGCAGGAGCGCGGTCACGACATCCTGGTCGGTGGTGGTGATGACTTCCGCGCCGAGGTCGCGGGCGAGCGTCAAGTTCTTCTGCAGGCGGCTTTGTTCGTCGTCCAAAAGCGTGCGCCCGGTATCCACGTAAAGGGCGAGCCACGGCGCCTGCAAATTGTCCGCCAGGCGACGCGTCCAACGGGCCATGGATTCCGACAAGGGGCTGGGGCTGATCGCGACCAGCAGACGCTGGCCGGTTTTCCAGATGCTGGCGATGTGTTTCGTCTGGAGATAATCGCGGACATCCTGACCGACGTGTTCCGCCGCGAGCCGGAGCGCCAGTTCCCGCAAGGCGAAGAGGTTGCCCTCACGAAAGAAATTCCTGGCGGCGGCTTGCGCGCGATCGGCCATGTAAACTTTTCCTTCCGCCAGCCGTTTGAGCAGTTCGCCGGGCGGCAGGTCAACCAATTCGATCTCGGCCTCGTCCAGAACGGAATCCGGCACGGTTTCCTGAACCGTCGCGCCGGTGACCTCGCGCACGATTTCGGCGCGACTCTCGACGTGCTGGACATTCAGGGTGGTGAAGACATCAATCCCCGCGTCGAGGATTTCCTGCACATCCTGATAACGCTTGGGATGGCGCGAGTCGCGAACGTTGGTGTGGGCGAGTTCATCCACGAGCGCGAGTTGCGGCTTGCGCGCCAGCACCGCGTCCAGATCCATCTCGGTGAGGACCACGCCGCGATAATCGGCCGGGCGCCGCGGAATCATGGGCAGGCCTTCGGCGAGCGCGTCCGTTTCCTTGCGCCCGTGCGTTTCGATGTAGCCGACCACGACATCGCGTCCGGCGGCATGTTCGCGTCGCGCCGCCTCCAGCATGGCGTAGGTTTTGCCCACACCGGGACACATGCCGAGAAAAACCTTGAGCCGACCGCGTTTACTCGCGGCTTCCTCGCGCTGAATCGAACTCAACAGCGCATCGGGGTTTGGCCGGTTCTCGCCGCTCACGAATGCATCATAGCGAATCCAAATCCATATTCAGCACCAAAACAATTTTGGTGTCAGGGGCAGGGGTTGGGGAGAAACCACTTCCACAGTTGGGAAGCGTGCACGCTGTCCCCCATGCTGTCCGCGCGGTCTGCTGCGAGTGGCGTATCGGCAACCGGGAGCAGCCGGAATCGGTCGCGCAGCGCGGCTTCAAAGTCCTGCCGGCTCATGTCGGCGGGAACGAATAGAATGACGACTTGATCCATAAACCCTCCGCTAATGCTTGGGCGGACCGGAACCTTTCAACACCCGGTTCATCAACAGCGCGATGCCGAAGGTGCCCCCGATCAGATACACCGGCACCAAAACGAGGCTGAGGAAGTCCGAGTTCATCGCTGGCCGAGTGCATCCAGAGCGAGATTGAGCTGAAGAACATTCACACCCGGCTCGCCGAGAAATCCGAAATCTGGACCGTCGGTGTTTTGCTTGATGATTTCGCGGACTTTGTCCGCGTTCAGATTGCGCGCCTTGGCGACACGGGCAACTTGAAGCTCCGCGTTGCGCCGGCTGATGTGCGGGTCCAGACCGCTTCCGGACGCGGTCACGGCATCAGCGGGTATGTCGTCGGTTTCCTTCAAGCCGTTCTCGCTGCGATACGCGGCGAGGCGGCCTTTCACGGCGTCGTTCAACTTTTGCGAAGTCGGGCCGAGGTTGCTGCCGCTGGAATTGGCGGCGTCGTAGCCGTTGCCAGCAGCGGAGGGACGCGGGTGAAAATACGTTCCATCCGCGAACTGCTGGCCGAGCAATCGTGAGCCGCGAATCGTGCCCACTTTGTCCACGATCAAACTGCCGTCGGCTTTGTCTTTGAAGGCAACTTGCGAAATGCCAAAGACAACCAGCGGATAAATGCCGCAGCAAACGACCGCGAGAACGAGCGTGGACATCACCGCGCCACGAATTTCGGAGAAGAGTGCTTTCATAGGTCAAACGAAGTGAAGAGCCGTGATGATGAAATCAATCGCCTTGATTCCGATAAACGGAATGATGACACCGCCCAAGCCATAGATGAGCAGGTTGCGTTGCAAAATTGCCAGCGCGCCGATGGGTTTGTAGGCAACGCCACGCAACGCGAGCGGAATGAGGGCGATGATGATGAGCGCGTTGAAAATAACGGCGCTCAGAATTGCGCTCGGGGGCGAAGCGAGTTTCATGATGTTCAACGGCGCGATGGCCGGGAACGTGGCCATCAACATCGCCGGAACAATCGCAAAATATTTGGCCACGTCGTTCGCGATGCTGAACGTGGTGAGCGAGCCGCGCGTGATGAGCATTTGTTTTCCGATCTCCACGATGTCAATGAGCTTCGTGGGATTGCTGTCCAGGTCCACCATGTTGCCGGCTTCGCGCGCGGCTTGCGTGCCGGTGTTCATCGCCACGCCGACGTCGGCCTGGGCGAGCGCCGGGGCGTCGTTCGTGCCGTCACCCGTCATGGCCACGAGATGTCCCGCGGCCTGTTCCTCCCGGATGCGCTTGAGCTTCTGCTCCGGCGTCGCCTGCGCCATGAAATCGTCCACGCCCGCCTCGGCGGCGATGGCGGCCGCAGTGAGCGGATTGTCGCCCGTGATCATCACCGTGCGAATTCCCATCTTGCGAAGATGCGCGAAGCGTTCCTTGATTCCGCCTTTCACGACGTCTTTCAAGTGAACGACGCCGAGCACTTCCTTGCCCTCGGCGACGACCAGCGGTGTGCCGCCAGTGCGTGCGATTTCGTCAACTTCCTGGCTGATTTCTTTGGGAAATGTTCCGCCGCTTTGATTCACGTAAATGCGAATGGCGTCGGATGCGCCTTTGCGAATGGAACGCGCGCGCTGGCCATCGCGTTGCGGAAAATCCACGCCGCTCATGCGCGTCTGCGCGGTGAATGGAACAAACGTCGCGTGCGGCTCGGCGACTTCGCGCGCGCGTAGATTGAACTGCTGTTTTGCGAGAACAGCGATGCTGCGGCCCTCGGGTGTTTCGTCGGCAAGCGAGGCGAGTTGCGCCGCATCGGCGAGGCGCTCCGGCTTCACATTCGGTGCGGGCAAAAACGCCGTGGCCATGCGGTTGCCGAGCGTGATGGTGCCCGTCTTGTCGAGCAGCAACACATCAACGTCGCCGGCGGCTTCCACGGCGCGGCCACTCATCGCCATCACGTTGCGCTGAAGCACGCGGTCCATGCCCGCGACGCCGATGGCGCTGAGAAGTCCGCCAATTGTTGTCGGAATCAAACACACGAGCAGCGCGATCAGCACTGGCACGGAAAACCCTGCGCCGGAGTAAATGCCGAACGGTTTCAGCGTCACGCAAACCAGCAGGAAGATGAACGTGAGCGCCGCGAGCAAAATCGTGAGCGCGATTTCATTGGGTGTCTTCTGGCGCTGCGCGCCTTCGACCAGCGAAATCATCCGGTCAAGAAAGCCGTGGCCTTTGTCCGCCGTGATCCGAATCACGATGCGGTCGCTCAGCACGCGCGTGCCGCCGGTGACGGCACTGCGGTCGCCGCCGCTTTCGCGAATGACGGGCGCGGATTCGCCGGTGATGGCGGCCTCGTCCACGCTGGCGATTCCTTCGATGACATCTCCGTCGGCGGGAATGACATCGTTCGCTTCGCACACAACGATGTCGCCCTTCTGCAATTCCGCGGCGGGGACTTTTTCTTCGCGGCCATTCTTCTGGCGGCGGGCAATGGTGTCTTTGCGCGCTTTGCGCAGCGCGTTGGCCTGCGCTTTGCCGCGCCCTTCGGCGACGGCTTCAGCGAAATTGGCGAACAAGACCGTGAACCAAAGCCAGATAGTGAGTTGAATCACGAACCCGCGCTCACTCGCCGCGCAGGTGAAAATGCCGACGGTCGTGAGCGCCGCGCCAACCTGCGTCACGAACATGACGGGGTTCTTGATCATCAGCCGGGGATTTAGCTTGATGAACGAGTCGCCAATCGCCGGGGCGACAATTTTCCAGTCGAAGAGAGATGGAGGTTTTTGGGTCATAACCTGAAATGCTTAAAACAGTGTTCCTTGCACGTTCAGGAAGTGTTCGACAACGGGGCCGAGGCTCAGGACGGGCAAGAAGTTCAGCGCGCCGATCAACAGGATTGTGCCGAGCAGCAGAATGAAAAATGTTCCGCCTGAAACTGGGAACGTTCCGCTGCTCGCGGGCGCAATCTGTTTCTGCACGAGGGAGCCGGCGAGCGCCAGGATGGGAACGATCATCAGGAAGCGCCCAAACAGCATGGCGATGCCGAGGGTGGTGTTGTACCAAGGTGTGTTCGCCGTCAGGCCGGCGAAGGCGCTGCCGTTGTTGCCCGTGCCGGAGCTGTAGGCGTAAAGCATTTCGCTCAAGCCGTGCGGGCCTTGATTGTTTAATCCCGCGACGCCCCATTTACTCACGGCGGCCCAGGCGGAGAGACCGAGGATGGAGATGCAGAGGATGAGGAGCGAAAGCATCGCCATCTTCACGTCGTAGGCTTCGATTTTCTTGCCGAGATATTCCGGCGTGCGGCCCACCATCAGCCCGGCGATGAACACGGCGAGCACGACGAACACCAACATTCCGTAGAGTCCCGCGCCGACACCGCCGATGATGATTTCGCCGAGTTGAATGTTGAACAGCGGAACGAAGCCGCCTAGCGCGGTGAATGAATCGTGCATGGAGTTCACCGCCCCGCAGGAAGCAGCGGTTGTGATGGTGGCAAAGAGCGCCGAATTGAAGATGCCGAAGCGGACTTCCTTGCCTTCCATGTTGCCGTCAGCGACAGCGACCCCGAGCTTTTGGTGAATTGGATTCCCCGCAGCTTCAGCCCACCAGCAGAGCAGCGTTCCCCCGATGAACACCGCCAGCATGACGGCCCAGACTGTCCAGCCGTGCTTTTGATTCTTCACCATCCGGCCGAGGTAGTAGGTCAGGCCGCTGCCGATGGAAAAAATCGAAAGCATCTGGATGAAGTTCGAGAGCGGCGTGGGATTCTCGAACGGGTGCGCGGCGTTGGCGTTGACGTAACCACCGCCGTTCGTGCCAAGCATTTTCATCGCAATCTGCGAGGCCATCGGGCCTTGAACGATGAGTTGTTCGTCCACGGTCTGTGCTTCCATGACCGGTTTGCCGTCCGCGCCCAGGACGGATTCGCCCTTGTCGTTTTTCTTTTCGACGGAAATGTTGTACGGCTCGACGAGTTTGGCTTTGGTGTAGGGCTTGAAATTTTGAATCATCCCTTGCGACACGAGAAACACTGCGAACACGAGGCAAATCGGCAGCAGCAGGTAGTAAGTGACGCGCACGAGGTCCACCCAGAAGTTGCCGATGGTTTTGACGGAGTGCCGCGCGATGGCGCGAACGAGCGCGGCGGCAATGGCGATGCCTGTTGCCGCAGAAACGAAGTTGTGAAACGCCAACCCAACCATCTGTGAGAGATACGACATGGTCGTCTCGCCGGCGTAGCTCTGCCAGTTGGTGTTGGTGGTGAAGCTGACAGCGGTGTTGAACGCGAGATGCCCGCTCAGCGGGCCGAGGCCTTGCGGATTCAGCGGCAAAAGGTGTTGCAGCCGGAGAATCGCGTAGGTGAAGAGGCAGCCGACGAGACTGAAGAGCAGCATCGCGAGCGTGTATTGTTTCCAATCGTGCTCCTTCTGCGCATCCACGCCCATCAAGCGATACGTCACGCGTTCGAGCGGACGCAGCACGGGGTCGAGCCACGTCCTGCCGTTCGCGTCGAGCACGTGCATGAGGTAAAGCCCCATGGGCTTGGCGATGACGACGAGCGCGACGATGTAAAGCGCAAATTGAAGCCAACCAGATGCGTTCATAGCAGTGCTCAAAATTTCTCCGGCCGAATCATGGCCACGAATAAGTAAACGAACAGCAACAGCGCGACGGCGCTCACGACGATTGTTTCCATGGGCCCTCCTAGAGTTTCCCGCAAAAGCGGACGTAAAATCCGCTGGCGATGAAGAACGCCACAATGATTCCGATGAAAATCAAATCATTCACGGGAATGACAATGCGGCTGCCGCCCTGGTTTGGATAATCAAAAGGGGAACGCCCGACGTAAAAAAAATATAAACACGAGCCGTGCCGGTTTTTCCCAAACAGGGTGCGCGCCCGTTCTGTGGCGTTGATGTGGAAGGGGGCGCCTCCGCCTTGCGCAACGCGTTCGCTGTTGCCACGCCGAAATTCAGCAGGCAAGCTGCGCCAGCGTATGAATTCTCAGATCACGTCGCCAGCATTCGGTTCGTCTCTCGTTCTCGTTGCCACGCTCCTGTTCGCCGCCAGCCCGGCCCGTTCCGCGGAGGCGGTGTCGGTGGACTTTGTCAGCGACAATCCCGGATTGATCCTGTCGAGTTCGCAGGCTTGGGGTGAGTTGGGCATCAACCAGGCCGCGCATCCAGCCGGCGAGAAAAGGCCGCCGCCCATCCGGATCACCGACAAAACCTACGAAAAAGGCCTCGGCTCGCACGCCCGCGGCGAAATCGTCCTCTCGCTGGAAAAACAGTATTCACGGTTCGACGCGGAGATCGGCGTGCAACGGCAGGACGGCCATTGCGGGAGCGTCGTCTTTTGGGCGCGGGCTGATGGCGTGGAAATCTTCAAGAGCGCGAAGATGGACGGCGCAACGCCCGCCCAGCCCGTCAGCTTTTCGGTTGAAGGTGTGGGTGAGTTGCGCTTGATGCTGAACGATGCCGGCGATGGGATTGCTTGCGACCTCGGCAATTGGGCCGACGCGCGGCTCACGCGGTCCGTCAATGCGCCAACCGCGTCGCAAGCCACCGCAGATGCCGTGGACGTGGCGCCGTTTGCGCGCGTCGCCACCTGGGATCCCAAACGCAAAACCGGCGCGCGGGCCAATCGCGTCCAGGAATTTCATGCCGACGACCTTTCTACGGAAACCGAACTGAAGCCGAATCGCGACGGCAGTTACCCCTTGCCCGCAGCCCATGGCGCGGGTTGCATCGGCCTGCAATGGCTCAACAGCCGCGCGATCCGGGCGCTCGGTCTGGAATTCGCCGATGCCTCCCGGGTGCCGTCGCCCGGTTCCGTGAAGGTCGAAGGTTGGTTCGGTGAATCAGCCTGGCAGGGGAACTGGCAACCGTTGGCCTATCAACTCCAGCAGGACGGAAACCGTTTGATCTGCACCTTGGACCGAAAAGCCCGGGCGATTCAAACGCGCAAGGTGCGCTGGATTTTGCCGGAGGCTTCCAAGCCGCAGGCCGTCCGGCTCTCGGCGTTCACGCGTTCAACGTGGGGCACAACGAATTTGTTCGTGCAGGTGGAGAATCCCAAGTCCGGCGCGCGGGGAAAAATGCGAATCGAGAACGGTGAGCCCGTCAGCAAAACCGAAACCGGAAGTCCGAAATCCGAAATCAGCTGGCCTTTGGCCAAGCCGCTTCAGTTTGCGATCCGCTACAGCCGTCCGTCGTCGTTCAAGTCCGACCCAACCGTTCTGCAATTCGAACTACCGGCCGGCAAGGTGGCCGTTGGAGTTGAAGACGTCCTGGAAAACGATTGCGTTTATTTGCCCGACTTCGGCTTGTTCGTTGCGCGTGAGCCGGTGCCCGTGACGCTCGCAGATTACCAGCAGCGCATCGCCAGCAAGAAAACCATCCTCGAAGAAGTGCGCGCCATGCCGGACCAGACTTTTGAGCAGGTGATGGAGAAGACCCATCATCCAATTCAACGCGAAGGCATCGTTGTGCTCTCGCTGTCATGCGACAACGCCAAGTTTGTCGTGGATCGGGCCGGCGGCATCCGCGCGCTGCAAACGGAGGACGTTGCCCGGCAGAAGTATTCCGACCGTTTCGTCCTGCGTCCGCGCCTGGGAAGCGGCGGGACCAATCTCACGCGCTGGCTGGATGGCAAGTGGCTGCCCATTCCAATCATGGAGTGGCGCGAGAACGGCATCCAATACCGCCAGCGCACCTTCGTCGCGCCGACCGATGAACCGGGTGACAATCCTACGCGTCTGAATCGTGCCTCGGTGTGCGTCGTTGAATTGACCGCCACTAACACGCTGAGTGAACCGAAGGACGCTTCCATGACCCTCACGTTCCAATCGCCCACCAATTCATCGCTGGCCTTTGGGCATCGGCCCAGCGGCTGGCGGTTGCAGGACGCGGATGAGGAAAAACTGGGCTTCATCGTGACGAACAATGCCGCGCCGTTGTCGGCAACGGAGCAAAAGGGAACGTTCAAATTCACCGGCACATTGCCGGCGAATGGCGGTGCGCGCTGCGTGGTTTTCCTGAACGGAGCGGGAGAGCCTTCGATTGGATCCCACACCGCCGCGAAACTTCGTGAGGCGACCGAGGCTTACTGGAAGGCCGTGCTGGCACCCGCGGCGCAGATCGAGACGCCCGACCCGTTCCTGAACGACATCATCCGCTCATCGGAAGTCCGGTGTCTGATTGCCGGCCGCAACGAAGCGGACGGCGCGCGCATTGCCGCTTGGATTGCGGCGATCACCTACGGCCCGCTGGAAAGCGAATCGCACTCGCCGATTCGCGGAATGGATTTGTTGGGCTACGAAGACTTCGCCCGCAAGGCGCTGGACTTTTTCATCCATCGCTACAACACCAACGGATTTCTGACGACCGGGTACACGACGTTCGGCACGGCGTGGCATTTGTGGACGGTGGGAGAACATTATCAACTTTACCGCGACAAAGCGTGGCTGAAACAAGTCGCGCCGGAACTGGCGCGCGTTTGCCACTGGGTCGTGCGCCAGACGGAAAAAACTAAGAAGCTCGATGCGCGCGGCAATCCCGTTCCCGAATACGGCCTCATGCCGCCGGGTGTTTTGGCAGATTGGAATTCCTTTGCCTACCACTTCTGCATGAACGCCTACTACGTCGCCGCGTTGCGCGAAGTCGGCATCGCGCTCAAAGACATCGGCCATCCCGATGCGCAGTTTTTCCTGAAGCACGCCGAGGAGTTACGCAAGAACACCATGCGCGCCTATGCCTGGACGCAATCGCGCGCTCCGGCCCTGCCGTTGCGTAATGGAACCTGGATCGCCGACTATCCTTCGCAGGTCCACAGCCCCGGAAAGCTCGCGGATTTCTTCCCCGGCCAGGACGCGGGCCGCAGTTGGTGTTACAACGTCGAGCTTGGCGCGCATCAACTCGTGCCCGCTGGCGTGCTCGCGCCGCGCAGCCGCGAAGTCCGGCAGATGATGGATCACATGGAGGACGTGCAATTCCTCGCCGACGGCTGGTTCGATTATCCCGCGACGATGAACCAGGCCGACTGGTTTAACAACGGCGGCTTTTCCAAGGTGCAACCCTACTACACGCGCAATGGCGAAATCTACGCGATGCAGGACGAAGTGAAGCCGTTCATCCGTTCCTACTTCAACAGCATCGCGTCGTTGCTGAACCCGGAAGTGTTGACGTTCTGGGAACATTTCCGTCACAGCGGCGCGCCGGACAAGACGCACGAAACCGGCTATTTCCTCCAGCAAACCCGCTTCATGATGGCGATGGAACACGGCCACGAACTCTGGCTCGCGCCGCTCATCACCAGCAACTGGCTCAAAGACGGCCTGACCGTGAGCGCGACCCGCGTGCCCACGCGCTTCGGCAAAGTCAGCTTCCGCCTCAACTCCCACGTGAAAGCCGGCTACATCGAGGCCCACGTCGAACCGCCCGCCCGTTTCAGCGGCAAAGCCATCGTGCTGCGCCTGCGTCACCCTGATGGGAAACCAATGCGGGCGGTCAAGGTCAACGACAAGACGCACACGGACTTCGACGCCAGGCGCGAAACCATCACGCTGCCAAGCGGCGCGCAGGCGTTCAATGTGCGTGCGGAATTTTAGGATGAATCGGAACCATCCAGGTGAAGCGATTTCTCTCAAGACTGGTCCGCTTCGACTGTCCGGAGCGCGGTGGGCTGGTGTTCTGGCACGGCGAAACTTTTTGAGAAGTGGGTGTTGACGGTCCAGGTCAAGCACCTAGACTCCGCTGCACACGCGACGTTGCCCGATCCGAGAATTAGATCTGCGCTACCATGACAAATGCTCGTACGAGTACCACCAGGCGGCTCCCATCCTCACGCAAGTGGACCGGCTTCGCGGGCGCACGGTCGCGGTTGCTTTGTATTCTCGCCGGATTGATGGCCCTCTTGCTCGGCGCGGGAATGCTCACGCGCCTCAACGCCAAGGACGCCACGGTCGTTTCCATCAACTCCGACCTGGTTCTGGTCGTCAACGGCCAGAAGGTCTTTCCCATCGGCTTCACAACCGGTCCGCCGCCGGGCGCTAAAACTCCCGAGGGCAAAAATGGCATGCGCGAATTGTCGGAAGCCGGCGGCATGTTCATGCGCACCGGCTCGACTGGTGGACGCAACTGGGACGAGGAAACCATCAAGCGGGAGGAAAAGTGGCTGGACGCCGCCGCCAAGAACGGCATGTATTGCTGGCCGTTCCTTCATGAGTTGGCGAGCATCGGACCGGAGAACCCCCGGCGCGAGGCGATGTTGCGCGAGGTCATCAACCGGTTCAAAAAGCATCCCGGCCTGCTGGTCTGGAAAGGCGCGGATGAACCGGAGTGGGGCAAGTTGCCCGTGGAACCGCTCACGCGCGCCTATCAAATCATCAAGGAACTCGATCCGCATCATCCTGTCGTCACCATTCAGGCACCGCGCGGCACGGTCGAATCGCTCCGGCCTTACAACGCGGCTTCGGACGTCATCGGCACGGACATTTATCCGATTGGTTATCCGCCTGGCGCGCATTCGCTGTTACCGAACAAGACGTTCAGCCTCGTTGGCGACCACACGCGCCTCATCATGGAGGTTGCCGAGGGCAAGCTCCCGGTCTGGATGGTCCTGCAAGTTGCCTGGAGCGGCGTGGTGAAACCGGGCAAAACGCTCCGCATGCCCACGTTCCCGCAGGAACGCTTCATGACGTATCAGGCGATCATCAACGGCGCGCGCGGCGTGCTCTACTTTGGCGGCAACCTCACCAATGCCATGGCGCCGGCGGACGCCAAACTGGGTTGGAACTGGACGTTCTGGAAGCGTGTGTTGCGCCCGGTGGTCGAGGAGATCGGACGGAACAGTCCGCTGCACCCGGCGTTGGTCGCGCCGGATTCCAAGCTCCCCGTCCGGGTTTTCGCCGGCAGCGGGATCGAATACTGCGTCCGGGAGGTGGGCGATGAAATGTTCCTCCTTGCCTGCAAGACTTCCGAGCCAACCGAGCCCGTGGAGTTCGCCGGGTTGCCCGCCGCCGCGACGGTGGGCGAAGTGCTTTACGAATCGCCGCGGATGGTTGAAGCGAAGAATGGCCGGCTCACCGATTGGTTTGCGCCCTACGATGTGCATGTTTACCGCTTCAAAATCGGCTCCGGGAACCAGGACGCCGCGCCGCTCCAAAATCCGCGCAAACGAAAGTAACGCATGAAAAAATACAACGTCGGCATCGTCGGTTATGGCTGGGCGGCTACCGCTCACATCGCGGCCATCAACGGCGGCCAGCTCGGCCAGGTCACCAGCATCTGTTCCTCGCGGAAACTGGACGCAAAAGAATTGTCCGCCCAACACGGTTGTGAACTGAAGACCTACACGAGCCTCGATGCCATGCTGGCTGATCCGAACCTGCACGTGCTGGATGTTTGCAGCTACCACGAGCAGCATCCCGCGCAAATCATCGCGGCGGCCAAAGCCGGCAAACACATCATCGCCGAGAAACCGCTTACGCTTTCCTTGTCCGACCTGCGTGCCATCGAAAAAACCGTGCGGACAGCGGGCGTGAATTTCTGCGTGTGCTTCGAGCTGCGGTTCTCGTCACAGTTTCTGGAAATCAAGGCGCTGATTGATCAGGGCAAACTGGGCCGGTTGCACTACGGTGAGATTGATTACTATCACGGCATCGGCCCGTGGTATCGCGAATACGAATGGGTCACCACCAACCAGGCCTGCGGCAGCAGCCTGCTCGCGGCCGGATGCCATTCGCTCGACGCGCTGCTCATGTGTCTCGGGCCGGACGTGGACGAGGTGTTCTGCTGCGGCGCGAATTCAACTCACCCGACGTTTGCCAGATATGAGTACCCGACCTCGACCGTCACGATCTTGAAATTCAAGGACGGCAAGGTGGGCAAATGCGCCTCCGTGATTGATTGTTTTCAACCTTACTATTTCCATACGCACCTCGTCGGCAGCGAGGGCAGCCTGCTCGATAACAAACTGCAATCCAATTTGCAGCCGGGTGCGGAGCGCAACACCTGGACGCAACTCTCCTTCAAGCCGGTGGATTCCGGCGACGTGGCGGATCATCCTTACAAGACGCAGTTCGACGCGTTCTTCGAAGCCGTTGAGCGCGGGCATGCGATGCCTTCCACGGGCTTGAAAGAGGCGGTGCTGACGCATGAAGTCATCTTTGCCGCCGAACGCTCGTTGAAAGAGAAACGGCCGGTCAAAATGAACGAAATCCGCGCGGGTTGAATCCAAAAATCTGTTGCACCACGAATGAACACGAATGAACACGAATGGACACGAATGCATGCGGAGCGCGGGCTTCAGCCCGCATCACGCGGCGAAGTCTGCGGGTTCTTGCACGTCGAAGCGGACTGAAGTCCGCGCTCCGCGCCAAGCCGGTGTTTTCTCCCAACCCGTTTTCGTCCATTTTGCTGTCGTAGCGCAGATTGGCAATCTGCTGTATCCGCCGACTGGCAGTCGGCGAGGCGTGAGCACTCCCCAAGGCGTGCGGATTGCCAATCCGCGACACAGCAGACTGTCAGTCTGCGTTACTTCGATTGCGGCTTCGCCGCGCAGTGTCCATCCGTGGTTACTCCTTCTCACCCTGTTTTTCGCTCTCGTTTCCGCATCGCTCGCTGGTGAGCTTCGCGTCGGCACCGCGACCGCGAACATCAATCCGCCCGTCGGCACACCGCTCGCCGGCTATTACTATGAGCGCCCGTGCGATGGCGTGCTCGATGACCTCTACGCCAAGGCTGTCGTACTCGACGACGGCCAGACGAAGGCCGCGCTCGTCGTGTGCGACCTTGTCACGCTGCCGCGAAAAGTTGTCCTCGAAGCCCGCAAACTCATTGCCGAACGCACCGGCATTCCCGGCGCGAACGTCATGATCGCTGCCACGCACTCGCACACCGGCCCGGTGCTCGTGCGCGATTCGGCGCTCGACGAGGTCACCGGCGCCAACAGCCCGCTTTGCCGGAAATACAACGAGGAATTGCCGAAACGCATCGCCCAGGCCGTTGCGGACGCCAATGCCAAACTCGCTCCCACGCGCGTCTCGTATGCGAATGAGACGGAGAACCGCATCGCCTTCAACCGCCGTTACTGGATGAAGGACGGCACCGTGGGCTGGAATCCGGGCAAGCTCAACCCGAACATCATGCGGCCCGCCGGCCCGATTGATCCCGAGGTGGGCGTGGTCTATTTCGAATCCCCATCGTCCTCGTCCTCCTCCTCGTCCTCGAATCCGCAGCTCACGTTCGTCAACTTCTCAATGCATCCGGACACGACCGGCGGCACGTGGGCGTCCGCGGATTATCCCGGCGCGCTCGCGCGGCGGCTCGCGGACTACCAAGGGCGGGACATGCTGACAATTTTCGCCAACGGCGCGTGCGGCAACATCAACCACGTCAACGTCCACTGGGCCGCGCCGCAAAGTTCCACCAACGAAGCCAACCGCCTCGGCATCATCCTCGCGAGCGACGTGCTGGACGCTTACACGAAGCTGAAACCCGTCGCCGACACCACGCTGCGCGTGCGCAGCGAGACCCTCCAGATTCCCCTGGCCAAAATCACCGACGAGGACGTGACCCGCGCGCGCGCCACGGCCAAACTGGGCGGGAAAGCGAAATTCCTCGAACGCGTGGAAGCCTACAAGGTGCTCGACGTGGCGCAGCAGAACGGCAAGCCGTGGGAAGTTGAGGTGCAGGTGTTCACGCTGGGCAAGGACCTCGCGTGGGTTTCCATGCCCGGCGAACTGTTCGTTGAGCCGGGCATGAATCTCAAGGCCGCCTCTCCGTTCAAGCAGACGCTCATTGTGGAACTGGCCAACGGCTCAATTGGTTACATCCCGAACCGGCCCGCCTACGCCGAAGGAAACTACGAAGTGGCCAGCGCCCGCTGCGCGGAGGGGACGGCCGAAATGCTGATCACCACCGCGGTGAAGTTGCTGGAGGAACTGCACCAGTGACAAACGTTGAATGAAGGCATAAGCTTTCGCCGTCGCATGAAAACGCGCGCCCAATCCAGCCAGACTGCCGTCGCCACCCGCTGGGCGCGGCGTTTGACGGCGCGCGTGGAAAAAGTCCTGGCGGCCAATCCTGATGCCGACCGCGACAATGTCCGTCACACCTTGATTCTGCTGGAGCAACCGCCGTTGGAACGACTGCAAAGGAGTTTGATCCGTGGCCGCGCCGCTGCCCTTTTCCGCAAGTGAACTCGGCCTGCTTCAAGCACTCCTGAAGCACAAGGTCCGGTTCATGGTCGTCGGCCTTTCCGCCGCCACCCTGCAAGGCGCGCCGGTCGTTACGCAGGATGTTGACCTTTGGTTCGAGAATCTGGGCGAGCCGAAAATGCGGATTTCGGTTTCATGAAAGCGAAGAATAAGCGTGAGCCGCCGATGCTTGTTGCAAGTCGCGAGAACGACCTGAAGCTAACTCGTGTGCTTTTGAAGAAAGGGGTTTCGCCTGACTGCGTGGGCAAGCACCGAATTACGCCTTTGATTGAGGCAGCGAGTCGAGGGTACGGTGAAATGGTTGATCTGTTGTTGAAGCGCAAAGCCGATGTAAACGCCCTTACAACGAGCCGTGAATCAGCTCTCGGGTACGCTGCTGCCAACGGGCACACGACAATTGTCGAGAAACTGTTGAAGGCTGGTGCCGATCCAAACGGAGTGGTATTGCTCTTTGGTGAACACCTCTCCGCTCTGACCATGAGCGCGGGGCGTGGTGAAATCGAGACCGTCAAGGTGCTGATCGAAGGCGGCGCAAGCCCTGATGGCGTTAAGGAACCGGAGAGACCGTTGATTTTGGCCGCCCGAAATGCGCGTTTCCACGTTGTAAACTACCTGCTGGAGCATGGAGCTGATCCTAACGCTAGAAGTCGTACGAAGAAAACAGTGTTATTCCCACTTGCTGCACGGGGAAATCTCGAAGTAGTAGAGGCTGCGTTAGAGCGCAAAGCCGAGGTGAACGTTGTGGATTCCGATGGCATGACGCCGTTAATGTGGGCGTGCCATAAAGGCCACTTGGAGGTCGTGAAACTGCTTATCAAGAAGGGCGCAGACGTGACGATTCGAGATACGTTCCGTAAAACGGCTGGGATTCAGGACAGTGCCCTGACGTGGGCTGTTATCCAAAAACAACGAGCCGTTGTGGAGTGGCTCGTAAAGCAGAAGCTTCCGTTCGATGGAGGGGATTTGAAACTCGCGAAAAACTTCCTGCGGGAACAGCGAACGCTACGGCGGTCTGCCGAAAAGCCGATAGGTCAACAATGCTGCACATTTCCGCGGGGATCACAGTGAAAGCTGGCTATCAACTGGGGACTCCCGACTGCCCAAGTGACTGATCTCGCGCACAACCCTGCCAAAGAAAGCCGCCTCCTGTCCCTCGACGCCCTGCGCGGCTTCAGCATGTTTGGGATTCTCGGCGCCGAGCAAATCGTCGTGGCGCTGGCCAAGGACGGGCCCGAAGGTTCGTGGCTGCACGCGTTGAGACAGCAATTCACCCACGCGGAATGGGCCGGGTTCCGCTTTTATGATTTCATCTTTCCTTTGTTCCTGTTTGCAATCGGTGTCGCCGTGCCGCTCTCGATTGACAAGCGGCTGGCCCGGGGCGAGAGCCGGACGCGCATCCTGCGCCACTCTCTCGTTCGTTTCGCGTTGATGGTGTTCTTCGGCTGGTGGGTGACGGGCAATTTTCTTTCGTGGGACTTCGCGAAAATGCACTTGAGCTACAGCGTGCTCATGATGCTGGGCTTCGGGTATCTCATCGCCGTGGCGCTCGTGCTGTTCACGTCGCTGCGCACGCAGATTGCGGCCACGGCGGCCATTCTCGTCGGTTACTGGGCGTTGCAAATGTTCGTCCCCGTGCCCGGTCACGTGCCGGGCGAATTTGCGGAAGGCGCGATTCTGAGCGACTGGCTTTACGATCATTCCGTCGGCCTGCTCGGCCCGCCGTGGAAAAGCCAATATGGACGCGGCTTCGTGCTCACGTTCATGACGCACGGCGCAACGGCGATGCTCGGCGTGTTTGCCGCGCGGATTCTCAAGGCGGCCTGGAGCAACCCGAAAAAGATGAAATGGCTTGTCGGCGTCGGATTGGGCTGTTTGGTCGTGGGATGGCTCTGGAGTTTTCATCTTCCAATCGTCAAGCGCCGTTGGACGAGCAGCTATGTGCTCTGGGCCGGCGGCTGGAGTTATCTGCTGATGGCGGCATTTTACTGGCTGATTGACGTAAAAGGTTTCCGCCGCTGGGCCGGATTGTTTGTCGTCATCGGCAGCAACTCGATTTTGGCGTATCTCATCGCGGGTGTGTTCATGAAACCGTTCCGCACGCTGGCCGAGGTCTTGTTTGGCGGATTGCGGACGCCGCTGGGCGAATATTGGGCCGGCGTGACGCTGGCGTTCGCATCGTGCGGCTTTGCGTGGTTGCTGCTGGCTTACCTGCATCGGCGGCGGATTTTCCTGCGACTGTGAACGCGCACCCACTCCGCTGGGGGGACTACATTTTCTCCCTCACTCCGGCCCACTCCCGCTGGGAGTCTTCATGGATTTTCGTCCGCCCGGCAGGATGGAAACCAAACGCCGCCCCTCACCGCGTCCCTCTCCCCATCCGATGGGGAGAGGGTGTCCACAGGAGGGTGAGGGGTATTTCCAAAGTAGCGGGAGAGTCGTCCTCTGTCTCATCGAATGCCGGGCGACTGCTGTTTCCCTCTCCCAGCGGGAGAGGGATCAAGGG
>CAYWMD010000066.1:0-34722 GCA_964458575.1 uncultured Bifidobacteriaceae bacterium
CTCCGCAGCCAGCATCACCAACCGGTTGGAAAAGGTGGATCTGGACCGGTTGGTTGACGGCTTTCGCCATCGTCCGGGGAAGCAGGCTTGGGATGGCGAACATGTTGGCAAATGGTTGCATGCCGCCACGTTGGAATGGGTCAACAGTGGTGATCCGGTTTTGCGCACGAAACTGGACTACGTGGCGGTCGAACTGGCCAGCTGCCAGACGACCGATGGTTATCTGGGCACCTATTTGGAAAAAAAGCGCTGGACCTCTTGGGACGTGTGGGTTCACAAGTACAATCTAATCGGCCTGGTCACTTACGTCCGTTACACCGGCAATACAAACCTGCTGCCCACCTGCACTCGCATGGCGGATTTGCTCTGCGAAACCCTCGGTGATGAGCCGGGCAAACGCGACATCATCAAGTCCGGGGAGCACGTCGGCATGGCGCCGACCAGCGTTTTGGAGCCGATGGTGTTGCTCTACCGCTTGACGGGCAAACCGCGTTATCTCGATTTCTGCAAATACATCCTGCGTGCATGGGAACAACCAAACGGCCCGCATCTCATCTCGACGCTGCTCAACGAGAAACGCGTGGATAAAGTCGGTAATGGCAAAGCCTACGAAATGCTGTCCTGTCTGAATGGTGCTTTGGAATTCTACCGCACTACCGGCGACAAAAGGATTCTCACAGCCTGTTTGAATGCCTGGCAGGACATCGTGGACAAAAGGATCTATCTCACCGGGGCCATGAGTTATCGGGAACTTTTCCACGGCGATTTTGATCTTCCCAACGTCAACGATGTCGGTGAAACGTGCGTTACCGTCACCTGGCTGCAGCTCAATGCACAGCTGCTGCGGTTGACCGGTGAGGCCCGGTTTGCCGACCAGCTTGAACGGGTCATTCTCAACCAACTGCTCGGCGCCCAGCTCGCCGACGGCTCCGGTTGGGGTTACTACGTGCAGATGGAAGGCAAGAAACCCTACTACAAGGGAGACGAGAACGGTGTCCCGGGTGTCGGTTTCACCTGCTGTCTGTCCAGTGGCCCGCGCGGGCTGGCGCTCATTCCCACCGTTGCCGTGACCACGGATGCGGAGGGCGTGGTGGTTAATCTCTACGAATCCGGGCACGCCCGGCTCACACTGCGCAACGGCACGCCGGTTGAGATTGTGACCGACACCCTGTATCCCGGTGAAGATACAATCCGATTTACCGTCGCTCCAGTCGCGAAGAAATCCTTCGCGGTCAAATTACGAATCCCGGCGTGGTGTCGTACCGCTTCCATGGCGCTCAACGGCAGGTTCGTGAAGATCAAGCCCGGACGCGATGGTTACGTGAAGCTCAAACGCGCTTGGAAACCCGGCGACCGGATTGAGCTGAACTTGAAGCAGGAAGCGCAACTGATCGTCGGTGACCACAACAACCGTGACCGGGTTGCAATCCTTTACGGCCCGCTGGTTCTGGCGGCTGACGCTGGTTTGCTCCAGCTCAACGGGCAAACGCTCACCTCTTTTGCCATCGCCAAGCCGGATGTAACCGCGCTGGCGCTCACAGCCGAACCCGCTCCGGCCGGCATGAGGTCATGGCCGGGCGCACAGGTCTTTCGCATCAACGCCGTGAGCCGCAATGATGGATCGCCCATAACCGTGCGCCTGATGTCCTTCGCCGACGCGGGCGGCACCGACTCCAACTATCAAGTCTGGCTGCCGCTGCCGGAATACGTTGCACCGGTCGTGCCGATCGCAAACACCCCGCCCCCGCTCCAACCGGCGACTCTCGCTCCGCCGGGCGCAACGGTTCGGATCAATGCCGGCTCTCGCACCAATTTCATGGATGCCGCCGGAAACATCTGGCTGTCTGATCGCGGTTTTGAAGGTGGCGAGTTGTCCGTCCGCCAGAGCGACATGAGAATCGAGAACACCACCATTGCGGAAATCTATCGCTCCGAGCATTGGGGCATGCGTTCCTTTTCCCATCCGGTGCATAACGGCAAGTATCTGGTGAAGCTCCATTTTGCCGAAACCTGGGATGGAGTCATCGGTCCGCAGGGACGGGTCTTTTCCTTCAACGTGGAAGGACAGGAGTTCAAAGATGTTGATGTTTGGCAAAAAACCGGCGGCCCGCGCCGTCCCCATATCGAGAGCATCAAATTGGATGTTCTCGACAGCAAACTCGACATCACGTTCGAGAGCGGCATGGACAATCCAGAAATCAACGGCATCGAGATCATTCCGACCCCATGAAGGTCAGCAAACGAAATGACACCACCAGGGGCACTCGAGTGGGCTCCCCGGAGTTTCTGACGTACGACAATGGCTCGGAGTTCATTACCAATGATCGTGCAACGGTGGCTAAAGGCCAATGTGATCAGATGACCACGCAGGCCGAACCCACTTCCGTGAAACTTTCGTTCCGCGAAAAATTCGGCTACGGCCTCGGCGACACCGCCAGCAATTTCGTGTGGGCGCTCATGATGAACTTCATCATGTTCTACTACACCGACATCTTCGGCATCACCGCCGCCGCCGCCGGGACGATGCTGCTGTTTGCCCGCAGTACGGACGGCGTGGTGGATTTCTTCATCGGCGCGATGGCCGACCGCACGAAATCCCGGTGGGGACGTTTCCGTCCCTATCTCGTCTGGCTGTGCGTCCCGCTGGCCGTTGTGTTTGTCCTCGCGTTCACCACGCCGAACCTCAGTCCCGCCGGCAAACTCGTCTGGGCCTGGGTCACCTACAACCTCCTCATGCTGCTCTATTCAGCCATCAACATTCCCTACGGCGCGCTCTCCGGCGTGATGACAGATGACCCGCTGGAACGCACGAGCCTGAATTCCTACCGGATGGCCCTCGCGCAAATCGGCGGGATTATCGCGAACTCCAGTTTCATGGTGCTCATCGTCAAACTGGCCGCGGACAATCAACAACTCGGCGCCCAACGCACCGTCATGCTGTTCAGCGTCGTCGCCATCGTGCTGTTTCTGGTTTCCTTCTGGACCACGAAAGAACGCATCCACCCGCCGGCGGAACAGAAGACGAAGCTGATCGAGGACCTGAAAACGCTCTTCCGCAACCGGCACTGGGTCATGATGTTCACCACCGGCATCGTGAACATCACCCTCGCCGTGGTGCGCGGCACGGTGGGCATCTACTACCTGAAGAGCTACCTCAAATGGAATGGCGAACGCATCGGCACGTTCTTTCTCGTCAGCGGCCTGGCCATGACGTTCGGGGCCATGATGACGCGGTTCGCCGTCAAGGCGCTGGGCAAGAAATTCGCGTTCATCACCAGCATGGTGCTGGTGGCGCTCACGGCCGTTCCTTTCTATTGGATCAAGCCCGACCAAACCGCGCTGGTTTACACCTTTCAGGTTCTCGGCATGATGTGCGCTGGCATCAACGCCACGTTGTTCTGGGCGCTGGTCGCCGACACCGCCGACTTCCAGGAATGGAAATTCAGCGTGCGCACGACCGGCGTGGTTTTTTCGGCCACGACCTGTGCGCAAAAAGCCGGCATGGGGATTGGCGCGGCGTTCGCCGGTTTTTTGATTTCGTATTTCGGCTACGTGCCCAACGCCGAGCAATCCGCCAATGCCCTTCGCGGCATCCTGCTGCTCAACAGTCTGATTCCGGCCGCCGGACTGCTGCTGCTGGCGGGCTTCTTCAGCATCTACGGACTGAACGAGCATGTCTGCAAAACCATACGCGAAGACCTGGCGCAACGGCGGGAGAAGGGGTTGCCCGCCGCGCTGGCCGCATGAGCGCCGGATGAACCCAGGACCATGAAAACGCTGTTGCACCTGGGTCGCAGCCGGCTTTGCGCCAATCAGGATCCGGTTCGCGGCAGGTTGACGACGATCGCGGGCGAGGAGTTTTACCAAATTGCCAACTACGACCGGTTGCGTCCCTTCTTCCTGACGGTCGTCAGTGATTCGGATCACTGGCTGTTCATTTCCAGCAACGGCGGGCTGACGGCCGGCCGCCGCGACGCCGACCTCGCGCTGTTTCCCTACTACACTGACGACAAGCTGCGCGACATGGCGGAAGTCAGCGGCAGCAAAACGTTGCTGCGCGTGCAACGGCAGGGCCGGAGCTTCCTCTGGGAACCATTCTCGGCGCGCGGTGAGGGCGTTTACCGCGTCCGCCGCAATCTCTACAAGAGCGTCTGGGGCAACCAGCTCATCTTCGAGGAGATCAACGATGACCTCGCGCTGACGTTCCGGTACGGCTGGTGCAACAGCCAGCGATTCGGTTTCGTCCGCCGCGCGTGGCTGGCGAATGTCGGCAAGGCGGTAGTGCGACTGAAGTTGCTGGATGGCATTCAAAACATCATGCCCTGCGGCACGGGCAGCCAGTTCAACCTCGAATACAGCACGCTGCTCGACGCCTACAAGCGCAGCGAACTGCTGTCGGAAACCGGCCTCGGCCTCTTCCGCCTGAGCGCGATTCCGATTGACCGGCCCGAACCCGCCGAAGCTCTGCGCACGACCGTGGCGTGGTCGCTTGGCTTGAAACGGAAGGTGACACTGCTTTCGTCGGTCCAATTGGAGAACTTCCGGAGCGCCGACTTCGAAGTCGGCTCGACGCGATTGAATTCTCGAACCGTGCCGATCAGGAGATCGGCGCTCCAATCCGAGACTGATATTCGCGGCGAACGCGGCGCGTACCTAGTTCAAAGTGAAATGCGGCTTCCGCCCGGCGGCAGCGCCGACTGGTTGATTGTCGCCGATGTGAACCAGGGCCCATCCGAGGTTGCCCAGTTGGACCGCTTGCTCCGTCAGCCGGTTCAGTTGCGCAAGCTAGTCCTGGCCGATGTGCAGCACGGCACGCAGGAATTGCAGCGCATCGTCGCCAGTGCCGACGGCTTGCAGCAAACCGCCCAGCCCCTCGGCTGTGCCCGGCATTACAGCAACACGCTGTTCAACCTCATGCGCGGCGGCGTCTTCGCCGACGGCTACAATCTGGATTCGCACGACCTGCTCGCCTTCGCGCGCAACGCCAGCCCGCAACTGATCGAGCGTCACGCCAAGTTCTTCCGCCGCCGGCCGAAGACGGTGCGCTACGCCGACATGGTTGCCGCTGCCGCCCAAGCCGGCGACCCGCAACTGGAGCGCGTTTGCCGCGAGTATTTGCCGCTCACTTTCAGCCGCCGCCACGGCGACCCGAGCCGTCCGTGGAATCGTTTTTCCATCACCACCCGCAGCGCCGACGGCACGCGCAGCCTCAACTACGAGGGTAACTGGCGTGACATTTTCCAGAATTGGGAAGCGCTGGCGGTTTCACTCCCCGGCTACACGGCCGGGATGATTTGCCGCTTCCTCAACGCCTCGACCGCCGACGGCTACAATCCTTATCGCATCACCCGCAACGGCATTGACTGGGAAGTGGTTGACCCGCACGACCCGTGGTCCTACATCGGCTACTGGGGCGATCACCAGATCATCTACCTGCTGAAGCTCCTCGAACTGCTCGACCGCCACGATCCGGCGGAATTGCGCGCCCTGCTCGGACGCGAGATCTTTGCTTACGCGAACGTGCCTTATCGCATCAAGCCGTATGCGGACCTGCTCGCGAATCCCAAGGACACGGTGGTGTTCGATCACCCGCTTGAGAGGCTCATCCGCGAGCGCGTGCAAAGCCACGGCGCCGATGGAAAGCTGGTTTGGGACAAACGCGGCCAGGTGCGGTTGGTCAACCTGACGGAGAAGTTGCTCGTACCGCTACTCGCGAAACTGTCGAACTTCATCCCCGGCGCCGGCATCTGGCTCAACACCCAGCGCCCTGAGTGGAACGACGCGAACAACGCGCTCGTCGGCAACGGCTGTTCGATGGTGACGCTTTACTACCTGCGGCGGTATCTGGCGTTTCTGCAAAGCATCTTCGCCGGGGATTTCCCTCTCCCCTTCGGAACGGGAGAGGGTCAGGGTGAGGGGTCGCCTCGCAGTGATAGACACGCCCTTGCCTGCTCTGACCCCCTCACCCCGGCCCGCTCCCCCTCGGCGGGGGAGAGGGAGTTCATGCTGTCTGCCGAGGTCGCGACTTTCTTCTCTGCCATCCACGAAGTTTTGCAGCGTCACCGCCGATTGCTTTCTGGCGAAATATCGGACAGCCAACGCAAGCGAGTGCTGGACGACCTGGGACGCGCCGGCACGCGCTACCGCCGGCGCATCTACGAGCGAGGTTTGTCGAATCGCAAAACCAAGCTTACCACCGCGCATCTCCTCGACTTTTTGTCCACGGCACTCGACTGGGTGAACCACTCGATCCAATCCAATCGCCGCAGGGATGGCCTTTACCACGCCTACAACCTGGTGCGGTTCGACTCCCCCACGAAGTTGCCCATCCGCCGCCTCTACGAAATGCTCGAAGGCCAGGTCGCCGTGCTCAGCTCAGGCCAGCTTTCGGCGGAGGAATCGCTGGACCTGCTCACCGCGCTCCGTCGCAGCGCCCTGTATCGGGCCGACCAGCACAGCTATCTGCTTTATCCGAATCGCGAACTGCCGCACTTCGCGGAGAGGAACATCATCCCGCGCAAGGAACTCCGCCGTTCCAAGCTCCTCCGCCAACTGCTCGCCGACGGCAACCGCCAGCTCGTCGAGCGCGACGTGGCCGGGCGCGTCCACTTCCACGCCACCATCACAAATGCCCGCGACGTGAGGCGCATCCTCGACCGACTTGCCGCCACGCCGGTCGCCGCTCTGGCCAGACGCGAGACGCCGCTGGTGCTGGAAATCTTCGAGCGTCTGTTCGACCACGAGTCCTTCACCGGCCGCTCCGGCACGTTTTTCGGCTACGAAGGCTTGGGCAGCATTTACTGGCACATGGTTTCCAAGCTCCTGCTCGCTGCGCTGGAGACTTACTTCCGCGCGCTCGACTCCGGCGCTCCGGCGAACGTGTTGCAAGGCTTGGCCGACTGCTACTACGACATCCGCGCCGGCATTGGCGACTGCAAGTCGCCTGAAAACTACGGCGCGTTCCCGATGGACCCGTACTCCCACACTCCCGCCCATGCTGGCGCACGCCAGCCCGGACTGACCGGACAGGTGAAGGAAGACATCCTTTGCCGCTGGGGTGAACTGGGCGTTTTTGTCGAGGAGGGGCGGATTTGTTTTCACCCGCGCCTGCTGCGACGCGTGGAATTCCTCACCAAGCCGGCGCGTTTCCGTTACTTGGATCTTGCCGGGATGAGGCGCAGTATTCCCCTGCCGCCACGTTCGCTCGCGTTCACCTATTGTCAGACGCCGGTCATATACCGGCTCGCGGAAAAACCTTCACTCGTCGTCGCGCGAGCGGATGGAAACGAAACTCGCTGCGATGAACTGCAACTCGACGCCGGCACGAGTCGCGACATCTTTGACCGCACCGGCCGCGTCGGGCAAATCGAAGTCGCGCTGAAAATCTAGCGCCATGCCTCGACAATCTCTTCCCATGAAACATCAATTCTTTGGCCGGCGTACCTGGCCCCCCGCGCCTGGCACAACCACATCAACCCTGCAGACAATCATGATAACGCGCATCGCACTGTTCGTTGGATTCCTGACCGCGACCCTGTGTTCGCAGGCTCAATCCCCGACCAAAATCGAGTTCAAGGACAACTGGTATCATCTGAACGGACAAAGGTTTTTCATCAAGGCCATCGGCTACGAAATCGGCGCGCGTCCGGGACAGCATCCCTATGAAGGCATCCGCGCGGACGATCTGGATTTGATGGCGTTCGACTTGAAGGTCATCAAGGGGGGGGGCTACAACGCCATCCGAACCTGGAGCCAGTTTTCCGAACCCCAATTGCAACTCGTTCAGGATTCCGGGTTGAAGCTGATCATGGGCATCGAGATCAACCCAGAGGGAGACTACGGCGACCCGGCGTTCATCGCAAAGTCCGAGGCGTCGCTGAAGAAGGTGCTGGGCTATTCGAGAAATTACGATTGTATCATCACCTATCTCATACTCAACGAACCGCAGACGGACCACATTCACAAGGTGACGAGCAAGGGCTTCCTCGCCCTCATGCAGCGATTGATGGACGCCATCCACAAGGCCCATCCGGGCATCCCAGTCACGATCTCGGCCAACGCCATGATCAGCGACTATCTCGATGAAAACATCTTCGATGTCTATGCCTACAACTGTTACGACCACCTCGAAGCCCAGACGGCGACGATGGGGCTCAAGGATTACATCCGGGGACTGGTCGAATTGAACGGGTCGAAGAAGCCGTTGATCATCACGGAATTTGGCTACTCGATTTCGCGGCGCGGCGAGGGCCGGTATGGTGGCAACACCCTGGCGCAACAGCGCGACGGGTTGGTGGCGAACTACCGCGACCTGATTGATGCCGGCGCGGCCGGGATGTGTCCCTTCTACTACGCGGACGGCTGGTGGAAAGGCGGCGACCCGTCCACGCACAACGCCGACCAACCGGAGGAATGGTTCGGCTTCTGGGGCTACCGCGATGCGTCGGACCGATTCGGCTCACCGCGACCGGTCTGGTTCGCGCTGCGGGATTACATGAAGGCCCTGATCATCAGCCCGAAGAACAACACCATTTACACCGCCAACACGATCCCATTGGAACTCTACACCGACAAGGAAGTCAGGCGGGTAGTGGTCAAACACAACGACAAGGAAATTTATTCCAAGAACCTCGTCGCGGACGGCTACTTGGGCGATCAATTGACGCTCGCGCCGGACGGAATCGAGGACATGGAGCTGGCCTTCGAGTTTTACGATGCGAACAACCGCGTGGTAAAAACCGAGCCCATTTCGATCCTCGCCTCCAGCGCGCCGTTTGAATTGCCCAAACTGCTGATTGAGGTGACACCCGACAACGACCTGAACGCCGCGACCAATGCGAGCATCAAGACGACGATTCAGACCCAGGATGCGTTCAAGATCGCGGGCGATTTGAAAGTTAGCTTCAACACGCATCTTGGCTGGAAAGTCGGCCCGCAAGTGTCAATGCCGCTGAAAGGGCAAGCGGGCGGCAAAATCATTACCACGGAACGTGCCTTCGCCATTCCGGCCAACTGCTGGGTGGTCAACGCCTCGGCTGGCCTCGCGATTCGGCGCGGCAAATTCGTTTTCAGGATCCACGACCAGAAATTGGTTTACCGGGGCGATTGGGCCAAAGACATCGCCCGTAATAAAACGAGTCTGAAGCAATGAAGCGTTTCCCCATACCGCTTGCGGTGCTTCTGCGCCGCCGCCTGGTGAGAAGAAATTGTAGAGGTGAACTGCCAACCCGCCCGCAGCAACTGACCGCCACTTCCGGTTGCCCGGCGCTCTCCCTCCGCTTGCTTTCGCGTCCCTGCTGCCGGATACTGACCGCCGTGGAACCAACCGTCACGCAACTTACGGACAAGCTGGTCGCCTCCTACGCACAGGTCGGGGGCATCAACCATTTGGACGGCAAAAACCTCCCGTCGCGCCGGATCGTCACGGCGCTCACGAAGGATTTGCTGCGGCTGCTGTTTCCCGGATTTTTCGACGACAAACTGATTCACTCGTCCGAGATCAAGGTTGAAACCGCCGCGCTGCTCGATTCGTTGCTCGGCCCACTCGAGGACGAAATCGTCAAGGCGCTCGAATACAATCCGCCGCCCGAATTCAAGAAAAGCAACCTCCGTTCGGTGGCGCACAGCCTCACGTTGCGATTCCTCGGCAGCCTTTCGCGCGTCCGCGAAGTGCTCGACACCGACATCGAGGCCGCGTTCAAAGGTGATCCCGCCGCGTTGAGCAAGGAGGAAGTGATCCTGGCCTATCCGTTCGTGGAGACCGTCGCCGTGCAACGGCTCGCGCACGAACTTTATCTGGCCAACGTCCCGCTCCTGCCGCGCATCATGACCGAGTGGGCGCATGGCCGCAGCGGCATGGACCTGCATCCGGGCGCGCAGATCGGCACGCACTTTTTCGTGGACCACTGCACCGGCACGGTTGTGGGTGAAACCTCGATCATCGGCGACCACGTGAAAATGTATCAGGGCGTGGGCCTCGTGGCGAAATCGCTCGCGGCCGGCCAGGCTTTGCGCGGGCAAAAGCGCCACCCGACCCTCGAAGACCATGTGACGATCTATGCTGGCGCGACCATCATGGGCGGCGACACGGTGGTGGGCGAAGGCAGCACCATCGGGGCGAACGTGTTTCTGACCGGCAGCGTCCCGCCCCACTCACTCGTGGTGCAGGAAGATGCGAACGTGAAGGTGATGAGCAAGAAGGGCCGCGAGAAAAAAGGCGGGGATTTTCATATCTGAAACGCCCGTTGCCCCGCTTCCCGAAGAATGGTAGAATTTCGCCATGACAGCGGCTGAAACCATTACTCACCTTGTGCGCGATGAGCGGGGCGTGGCGTGGATTGACGGGAAAAACGTCAAAGTCATCGAAGTGGTGCTCGACCATCTGGCTTACGGTTGGAGCGCGGACGCCATTCACGAACAGCATCCCCACCTGTCACTTGCGGAAATTCACTCCGCCCTCGCCTATTATTACGATCACACCGCGGAATTGGATGCGCAAATCGCCGGTCAGGAGGAAACGTTAAAACGGCTGCGCACGGCCACGGGGGAATCGGCCCTGCAACAGCGCCTGCGGAACGCAGTGAAATCCAGGTGAGCCTGGCGCTCTACATGGACGTTCACGTCCCCATGGCCATCACGCGGGGTTTGCGGCGGCGGGGCGTGGATGTTCTGACCTCTCAACAGGACGGCACGGCGAAAATGCCCGATGATCAACTCCTGGATAAGGCCACGCAACTCGGCCGCATGCTGTTCACTCGAGATCCAGACCTATTGGCTGAAGCCGCAATGCGAATGCGGAGCGGCAAGCGATTTTCCACGGTGGTCTTTGCCCGGCAGACGGAAGTTTCGATTGGCCGGTGCGTGACAGATTTGGAAATCCTCGCCAAGGCAGCGGAGCCGGACGAAGTGCTGAACCAGATTGTTTACCTGCCGCTCTGAAATTCCACCCCTGTCCGGAATTTCTTCACCCAACTTTCCGTTTCACCCGCAATAACTTCGTTTTGTGGCCATCCAGTTCGCGGCGGACTTTGATCAATTCCGTGCGCGTCTTGTGCAGATGGGTCTTGGCCGTCTTTTCTTCGTGACGGGCGCGGGCCAACTCGCGCGAGCGGCGACGCAGTTCAAGCTGCGTCATCACGTGGCGGGCCAGAATGCGCAGCGCCTTTTCCTGCTCAGGCCGCAACTGGCGGGGCACCTTGTCAATCACGCAAAGCGTCCCCAATGCGTGGCCGTCCGGCGTGACGAGCGGCGCGCCGACGTAAAAGCGGATTTTCGGGCCGGAGGTCACGAGTGGATTGTGGGAAAACCGCTTGTCCTTCGAGGCATCCGGGACGACGAACAGGTCCGAAGCCAGAATGGCGTGCGCGCAAAAAGAAACATCGCGCGAGGTTTCATTGGCACTGAGACCGAAGGTGGATTTGAACCACTGCCGCTTTTCGTCAATGAGCGAAATCAAGGCAATGGGCGCTTCGCAGATGTGCGCGGCCAGTTCCGTCAATTCGTCGAAAACCTCCTCCGGCACGGTGTCGAGCACCTCGTACTGCCAGAGCACTTCGAGCCGTTGCTTTTCGTTTTTCGGAATCGGTGCGCTCATGCTCGGATTATTTTCCTGCGCGATGATAACCCCGGCGCGGCGCGAAGCAATGGCGTTTTCCCTGTTTTCATTCCTCAACCTCGAATCCAGCCAATCGCCTTCTCCGCCAGTTTGTCGAACGCGGTAACGCAGAGTTCGAGGTGCTCTCCCTTCGTGTCCTCGATTTTGTTGTGGCTGATGCCGTGCAGGCTTTGGACGAACATCATCACGGTCGGCACGCCGGCGCGCGCGACTTCGGCGGCGTCGTGCAGCGGGCCGCTCGGCAGGCGATGCGATTGGCCGCAGGTCTCGCGGATCGCCTCGTCGCACAGCGCGATGAGTTCGTCGTTGAACGGGCGCGGATCAATTTGCCAGAGGCGTTCCCACGAAACCTTTACGTTCCCCTCTTTCGCGAAGCGGTCGCTTGCGTCCCTTGCGTCCTTTAACATTTTCGTTAGTTGGGCAGAATCCAGATGGCGTTGATCCAAAGTGATTCGGCACTCTTCGACGACGCTGGTAACGATGCCGGGCGTGGTCGTGCAGGAGCCGATGGTGCAAACGCCGATGCCGCTGCGCTCGGCGATTTTGTAAATCTCGGAACTCATTTTCGCGGCGGCCAGGAAGGCATCTTTGCGGCGATTCATAGGCGTGCTGCCGGAATGCGCGGCCTGGCCGTGAAACGTGATGACGTGTCGCTCGACGCCGAACGTGCCGAGCACCGCGCCGAGCGGCAGATTGAGGTCGAGCAACACCGGCCCTTGTTCGATGTGCAACTCCAGATACGCGGCGGCGTTTTTCAATTCCTTGCCGGAATCTTTCACTCGCTCGAAATCAATGCCGACGTGCTTGAGCGCATCGGGGAGTTTGATGCTTTGTTGGTCCACAAGTTCGCGCGCTTCGTTCATGTCGAGATTGCCTGAGCAGGCGGAGGAGCCGAACAGACTTTTGCCGAAGCGCGCGCCTTCTTCATCGGCCCAATCCACGAGGCGAACAGTCACCGGCGGTTTGCCAGAATACTCTGCATTGATGCGGCGCAGAATTTCCACACCCGCCAGCACGTTGAGGCAACCGTCGAGCCAGCCGCCGTTCGGGACGGAATCGAAATGGCCGCCGATCAGCAGGCACTTCTCCGACTCGCCGGCCAGCGTGAACCAGGTGTTGCCCGCCGCGTCGTTGTGGATTTCGAGCGGCATTCCTTGCACGCATTTTTGCAGAAAGCCGCGCGCCTTGACCCACGTGGGCGTGAACGCGACCCGTTGCGCACCGTTCTCGTCGCCGGTGAGCGCACGGAGTTCCTTGAGTTGAGCGACGGTGCGTTTGGGATTGAGTGAAGTGCTCATGTTCGCCTTCATACGCGGGTTGAACTTTACGGCTTCCATTTTAGTTGACGCGGGCTAGACTACAATCACGATTAAGCCTGAATCGCCTGCGTTGTTTTAACGCAGAAATTGTTTATGCCAATCAGTCCACGACTCGGACCGGAAGCGGCGGCGGCCAGTATGGCCGATTACAAGCCACGCTACACGCCGCAGGAAGCCCTTATCGAAGCGAATCGCTGCCTCTTTTGCTTCGACGCGCCGTGTATCCAGGCGTGCCCGACCGGGATAGACATACCATCGTTCATTAAAAAGATCGCCACCGGTCATCTCACGGGCGCGGCCCGGACGATCCTCACGGCCAATGTCCTCGGCGCAAGTTGCGCGCGCGTCTGTCCAACACAGGTGCTCTGCGAGGGCGCGTGCGTGGTGCTCGACCGCGAAGGCGACGCGGTGAAAATTGGCCGGCTGCAACGCCACGCCACCGATTACGTCGCCGAGAAGAAAATCTCCGTATTGAAAGCGCCCGCGAAGAAAACCGGCCAGCGCGTCGCCATCATCGGCGGCGGGCCGGCGGGACTCGGATGCGCGGCGGAACTGGCGCAACACGGTCATTCGCCCGTTGTGTTCGAGAAGAAGCCCCACGCGGGCGGACTCAACACTTACGGCATCGCCTATTACAAAATGGCGCCGCAGGTCAGCCTCGATGAGATAGAAATGATCAAGTCGCTGGGTGTGGAGTTTCGTTGCGGCGTCGAGGTGGGGCGCGACCTGCCGGTCGCGACACTTGAGAAAGATTTCGCCGCCATCTTCGTCGGCATCGGTTTGAGCGGTAGTCCGAAGCTCGGTGTGCCGGGCGAGGAATTGCCGGAAGTCGTGGACGCGCTCAAGTTCATCGAAGAAATCCACAGCAAGCCGTTGCATCAAGTCGCGGTCGGCGAACGCGTCGCGGTCATCGGCGGCGGCAACACCGCCATTGACGCAGTGACGCAGGCCAAGCGCCTCGGCGCGCGGGATGCCGCAATCATTTATCGCCGCGCGCAAGCGGATATGTCCGCCTACGAATTCGAGCAGGAACTCGCGGGCACGGACGGCGCGCGTTTCATGTTCAACGTCGTGCCGGTGGAAGTGCTGTCGAGTGGCGGTCACGTCAGCGGTCTCAAGCTCGCCCGCACCGCCAGCGCCAACGGCAAACTTCAAGTTCTGCCCGGCACGGAATTCGTCGAGCCGTTCGACATGGTTATCAAAGCCATCGGCGAACAGAAACAGGCGGGGTTGATAAAAAAACTTTTTCCCAAGCTCGAACTCGACGAACGCGGTGTGGTTGTTCGCAACCCGGACACCGGTCAGACGAATCTCCCGAAAGTTTTCACCGGCGGCGATTGCGCCAACGGCGGGCGCGAAGTCGTTAACGCCGTGGCTGAGGGCAAGAAAGCCGCGCGCGGTATTCATGCATTTTTCGACGGGGAGAGAATTTCTGGCCCCGTGCAAGCGTCACGCCTCGGCGTGAAGGGCGCGGCGCCGATTGGCTCCGGATTCGACAAACCGATTCGCGTGCCGGAATTGGAAGAAGAATATTTCGCCAGGAACAAAAAATGAAAGCGACCCTCACCCCGGCCCTCTCCCATCCAATGGGAGAGGGAGAATTGTTCGCCGTTGACTTTGTGAAACTGAGATCGGTGGTGGCTGGGCGACATTCAGACAATAATCAAGCCTCCGCCTGCTGTTCCCTCTCCCATCGGATGGGAGAGGGTCAGGGTGAGGGCAATTCGGAGATTTAAATTATGGCCGATCTCTCCATCAATCTCGCCGGCATCAAATCGCCGAATCCATTCTGGGTCGCCAGCGGCCCACCTGCCAACACCGGCTACCAGGCGCATCGCGCGTTCGAGGCCGGTTGGGGTGGTGTCGTTTGGAAAACCATCGGCGAACCCATTGTCAACGTTTCCTCGCGCTACTCGGCCCTGAACTTCGGCCAGTCGCGCATGATCGGATTCAACAACATCGAACTCATCAGCGACCGTTCGCCGGAAACCAATTTCAAGGAAATCGCCGAGGTCAAAAAACGTTGGCCGAATCACGCGGTCATCGCTTCGCTCATGGTGGAAACGCGCGAGCAGTGGCATGAATTTGTGAAGCGTTCCGCCGACGCGGGCGCGGACGGCATCGAGTTGAACTTCGGTTGTCCGCACGGCATGTGCGAACGCGGCATGGGTTCGGCGGTCGGGCAACGGCCGGAGGTCGCCGAAAAAATTGTCGGCTGGGTCATGGAAGCCGCGAAAATACCCGTCATCACCAAACTCACGCCCAACATCACCGACGTGACCTACGCCGCGCGCGCCGCGAAGCAGGCCGGCAGCAATGCCATTTCCCTCATCAACACCATCAACAGCATCACGCAGGTCAACCTCGACAACCTTTGCCCCGAGCCATTCGTCGCTGGTTTGAGTTCGCACGGTGGCTATTGCGGCCCGGCGGTGAAACCCATTGCGTTGAACATGGTGCAAAGTTGCGCCGCTGACCCGGAAGTTCAGCTTCCCATCTCCGGCATTGGCGGCATCAGCAACTGGCGCGACGCAGCAGAGTTCATCGCGCTCGGCTCGACGAGTGTGCAGGTTTGCACCGCCATCATGCACTACGGCTTCCGCATCGTGGAAGACATGGCCGAGGGTTTGAGCGATTACCTCGACTCGAAAGGCATGCAGAGCGTGAACGAACTCATCGGCAAAGCCGTGCCGACGTTACAAAAGTGGCAGACGCTCGACCTGAACTACAAACGCATCGCAAGCATCAACTACGACAAGTGCATCGGCTGCAACCTTTGCTACATCGCCTGCGAAGACGGCGCGCACCAGGCCATCGCGCTCGTCCCGCCGAACGGACACGGTCTCGGTCCGGGTCGCGTGCCGGGCAAGCCGATTCCCGAAATCAAGGAGCACGAATGTGTCGGTTGCAACTTGTGCTCGCTCGTCTGCCCGGTGGACAACTGCATCACGATGGTCAGCATGGACACCCAGCGCGCGAAAATGTCGTGGAGCGATTATCAGGCGAAAGTTTCTCGTGGGGAAATGAAGGCCATCCCGCCGCATCCGTAATGAAATAGGCGAAAGATGAAGCCTCGTCGGATTATTCTCTATGTCATCCTGCCAGCAATGTTGGTTTATTTTGGCATGAAGTTTTACGTCCAGTATAAGCCTGTAAAAGTTTTTGTGAGCCGAACTACCCAGATGCCTACTGGACTTGCCGGCGGTTGGCACATGGAGGAACACAAGATAAGCCCGATCATCAAGGTTGAGTCGCCCTACGAGAGTGCGGAAGACAAGATTCTTTCCCCAGCGGAAATTCGTAGGGTACGCGCAAAGCTTGCTTGGGGCATGAAAATGCCCATCGTTGTTGACTCAATAATCATACAGAGTACGAATCGAGTAATCACGAGGCGCTTCACTCGCCGCTTCATGGAAGAATGCGAGCTTATTAAAGAGAACTCTGATTGGTCGATTAAGAGCGGGATGCGGACTGAAATCAGGACCACAGCTTCAAACAATTGAATGAATACAACACTTGAACCTTGCCCAGTCTGGTTCGGCGGCGAATGGTCCAACGTCAACAGCGTGCCCACGACGCCAGTTCATAATCCCTCCACCGGCGACTTGATCGCGGAAGCGCCGCTCTGCACCGCCGCGCACGTCAATCAAGCCGTCGAAGCCGCCGCCGCTGCGTTCCCCGCATGGATGGAAACGCCGCCGGTTGAACGCGCGCGGGTTTTGTTCAAGTTCAAGGCACTATTGGAAGAAAACTTTGACGACCTCGTGCGCAGCAACACGCGCGAACATGGCAAAACCGTCGTCGAATCGCGCGGCGACGTGAAGCGCGGGATCGAGATGGTCGAGTTCGCCTGCGGCGTGCCATCGTTGCTCATGGGCGAGGTGCTGGAAAACATCGCGCGCGGGATTGACTGCGAGGCGATTCGTCAACCGCTCGGCGTGTGCGCGGGCATTACGCCGTTCAACTTCCCGTGCATGGTGCCGCTGTGGATGTATCCGGTCGCCATCGCCTGCGGTAATACGTTCGTCCTGAAACCGAGCGAGAAAGTTCCCCTCACCTCGATCAAGGTGGCAAGGTTGTTCGAACAAGCCGGACTGCCGAAAGGTGTGCTCAACCTTGTTCACGGCGGGCGCGAAGTCGTGGATGCGCTGCTCAAGCATCCCAAGGTCAGAGCGATCTCATTCGTCGGTTCAACACCCGTCGCCCGTTACATTTACGAGACCGGCACGAAGCACGGCAAACGCGTCCAATCCAACGGCGGCGCAAAGAACTTTGTGCTACTCATGCCGGATGCCGACGTGGAGAATTCGACGCGGGGCGTCATCGAAGCTGCGTTTGGTTGCGCCGGGGAGCGTTGCATGGCTGGCTCGACGGCGGTAGTCGTCGGCGCGGCGGAGAAAACTCTTTTGCCCACGTTGGTCGAAGCCACGAAGCGCATCAAGGTCGGCCCCACCGACCGCGACCCGCAGCCCGACATGGGTGCGGTGATTACGCGTCAACATCGCGACCGCGTGCTTCAGTTGATTGAAGCGGGCGTGATGGAAGGTTGCAAAATTCCCGCCGACGGGCGTGGGGCGAAAGTCAACGCAGCGCCAAACGGATTCTTCGTCGGCGCGACCATTCTCGATCATGTCCAACCCGGGATGACGGTGGCCAAAGAAGAAGTGTTCGGCCCGGTGCTGAACGTGATGCACATGGAGGATTTGGACACCGCCATCGAACTCGCCAACAAATCACCCTATGGCAACGGCGCTTCGATCTTCACCCGCAATGGCAAGGCCGCGCGCGAGTTCAAGCATCGCATCAAGTGCGGCATGGTCGGCGTCAACATCGGCGTGCCCGCTTCGATGGCGTGGTTTCCGTTCAACGGCTGGAACGATTCGTTCTTCGGCGATCTGCACATGCAGGGCAAGGAAGGCGTGCAGTTCTTCACGCAGTTGAAGGTGACGACCAGCCGCTGGTTCAGTTACGGCGAAGGCGACATCTGGCACCGGGAAACCCACTAATCATGGGGCGAGCCTGTTCGGCGTGCCAAGTACCTGCGGGCGCGTCTTGATGCTCCCGCCGGGAGTCCCGATCACCTGCGGCGTCACGGCACCACTACCCGGGTTAAATGTCGGCGCGGGTTGTGGGGTTGCCGGCGCCTGGGGCGGCGGCGTGGAGGAATGCGGCCAGCGCCGATGAATGGGTGCGGAATAGTAGTAGGCCGGTTGCGCAATGTTGTTGTTTTCCACGTAGGTGGTGGGCACTTCGCGCTCCACGATGTTGGTGTGAAACGTGGTGAAGCTGTTGCGAAAGTTTTCGTTGAGCACGATCACCGGCTCACAAACATAACGCTGCGTGTTGGTATCCATCCGCACGTTTCGCGGAATGACCCAGGCCTGACCGAGAAAGGTCTGTCCCAGATACGCCGGCACTTGGTAGGGAGTCGCCGCCGGTGGCACCGCAGCCTCGGCGGCTTCCTTGGCCCTTGCGCTATCGTATTCGGCCAGTTGCGCCTCAAGCTTTTGCACGGAATCCTGTACGCCCGCCAGCTGGGCTTCGGTCCCCTGTTTTTCGGAGCGCAGGGCATCGGCGAGTTTCTGCGCGACCTGAAGGTCCGCCTCAAGCTTGCGATTGACATCGCGCAGCGCGCGGTTTGAAAGATGAGCGTTGATCAGGACGGCTGCTCCCACCACGCTAACGACCACCAGACTTGCGCCAAGAATGATAACATTCGTTTTCATGCGCCGCGTCTTTCCATGCCAGGTTAGCACAACTTCCGGCCAAATTCAGCCGGCTTCAAGCTTGGTCCGGATTTGACTGGAAGCCAGGGGGACATTTGCGTTAAAACCACAGCCAAGTCAACCGGCGAATATAAATATGTCTCTCCTCATCAAAAACGGCGGTGTCGTCACCGCCAGCGAACGTTACCAGGCCGACATCCTCTGTGAAAACGAAACCATCACACGCATTGACCGTGACATCAAAGCGCCGCGCGGCGCCGAGGTGATTGACGCGAAAGGGAAATTTGTTTTCCCCGGCTTCATTGATCCCCACGTGCACATCTTCCTGCCCTTCATGGGCGCGTTTGCGAAGGACGACTACCTCTCCGGCAGCAAAGCCGCGCTGGTGGGTGGCACGACGACGCTGATCGAGATGTGCTGTCCTTCACGCCAGGACGACGCGCTGGAAAGCTTCGAGCTATGGATGAGCAAGGCCGTTGGCAAGTCAGCGTGCGACTTCACGTTTCACATGGGTGTGACGAAGTTCGACGACAAGTCTGAGAAGCAACTCCGCGAAATTGTGAAGCGCGGCATCAGTTCGTTCAAAATCTTCCTCGCCTACAAAGGCGCGTTCGGTGTGGACGATACCGAGCTTTATCGCACGCTCAAGCTGGCGAAGGAACTCGGCGTCATCGTCACTGCGCACTGTGAAAACGAAACCCTGGTGGCCGAACGCTGCAAGGAACTCATCGCCGCGGGCAAAGTCGGTCCGGGCTTTCATGAACCCAGCCGGCCCGTGCAGGTGGAGGCCGAGGGCGTTCATCACCTGATGACCTTCGCTGAATTGACAGGCGCGGCGACTTACATTGTTCACCTGAGTTGCAAGGAGGCACTCGACCAGGCCATCGCCGCGCGTCAGCGTGGCGTGCGCGTCGCCGTCGAGACGCTCATCCAGTATCTCACGCTCGACAAAACCTACGCCGAGTTGCCGAAGTTCGAGGGCGCGAAATACGTCATGTCGCCACCGCTGCGCGACCAGCGGAATCAGGAGATTCTCTGGAACGGCCTGCGCGATGGTCTGGTGCAAACGGTCGCCACGGACCACGCGCCGTTCGATTTCCGCAAGCAAAAGGAGATGGGCAAAAACGATTTCACCAGAATTCCCAACGGCATCCCGTCACTCGAAGAACGGGTGAACCTGCTTTACACCTACGGGGTGAAGACGGGGAAGATTGACCTGCACACATTCGTGAACGTCGCCAGCACGCAGGCGGCCAAGACCTTCGGCCTCTTTCCGCGCAAAGGCACGATCCAGCCCGGCGCGGACGCCGATCTCGTGGTTTATGACCCGAACTATCGCGGCAAGATCTCGGTCAAGACGCAGCACATGAATCTTGATTACAGCGCGTTCGAGGGCTGGAAAATTGAAGGCCGCCCGAGCGTTGTCACCGTGCGCGGGCAGGTTGCCGTGCGCGACGGCAGATTCGTCGGGAAGCATGGCCGCGGAAAATTCCTGGCCCGCAGGCCGGGTCACTTCTGACCGGTTCGCTCCGAGTTCAGTGGCAATATCTTTTGCAGCCGCGCCGCAAGGCGACCCGCCATGCGCTCATTGCCTTGATCGTTGGGATGCAGTTGATCGTGAAACAACTCTTGGTCCGCTTCGCCGAACAATTCCAATCCCTCAACCACGAAAATGTTCTGGTCGCCATCCTGCCGCCGGCGATTTGCGGCATCGCGCATGAGCGCGCGAAGTTTTTCCGAGCGGTCCTTGTAAGCCGGTTCGTTCGCCTCCTTGGTCGAATAGATCGGTGTCACACAAAATATTGGTGTGCCCGGATGCGCCGCGCGAACCGTGTCGAGCATTCGCGCATAAGGTTCGATGCCCTGATTACCGTAGGACTTGCCGAGATCGAAAAGAAAGCAACTCGCGTCCAGGGATGCGACCAGTTGCACCACCGCCGGCTCGGCCTTGCCCGCCCCACCGAAACCCAGGTTTACGAAATCGAGTTTAAGCCGGCGGGCCAGCGCGGCGGGATAAGTCGTGCCGGGATGCGCCGCGCCGGTGCCCTGCAACACAGACGAACCGTAACACACCATCGGCGCGGCCAGCGCGAAGCCCGGCGGCGGTTTCAACTGGGCGTCGGCATCCAAACCGAGGGCCAGCACGCGAACCTCGGAATTGTTGGGCAGATAGACTGTAATTTCACGCCACCTCCGGTCCGGTCGTTCAAACAGAACCGAATCCACCGCCTGCGTTCCGCGCGCGCGGACTGAACCGGCGAAGTCCCCGTCCACATACGCATCGAAATGGCACGGCTTCCCCGGACCATGCACGGCCTCGGCGCGAATACCGAGCCGCGAGGTGTTCGACCCAAAACGAATCCGTCCCCCGTCCGGCGCCACAGCCCGCGCCCAGACGCCTTTGGGAACTCTGGCTCGTGCATCCTGGGGCAACCGCCAGAGGTTTGGTGTATTCGTCGCAAACCACGGCAACCCGCGCACCTTGAAGCGCGCATCGGGAAAAGTAATCCAGTTCAGCGCCGCCGGCTGATCCGCAGCGCCAGCGGGAACGGCCAGCAAACCGCAAAGGTAACACGCACGCAGCCGATTCATACGCCGATTTAACTCCACCCGTGTGCGGCTGGCCATGAAAAGTTCTTGCCGCGCGGGCCAACTCACCGTTGACTCCCGGCATGTCCATGCCATCCGGGCTTGCCGCCAACGCACCCGATGTCGAGGCCGACATCGTGCGCAGCCGGCTTTACAACGACGACCTCGCGCCCGTGCCCGCGTCCGGGCGCAAGTGGGGCATGCTGAGCTTCGCCGCGCTGTGGATTTCCATGTCGGCGTGCATCCCGACCTACATGCTCGCGTCGTCGCTCATCGGTGGCGGGATGAATTGGTGGCAGGCGGTGCTCACGATTTTTCTCGGCAACCTCATCGTGCTCGTGCCAATGGTGCTCAACGCCCATGCGGGGACAAAATACGGCATTCCCTTTCCGGTTTATTGCCGCGCGGCATTCGGCACGTTGGGAGCGAACATCCCGGCGTTGCTTCGCGCACTCGTAGCGTGCGGTTGGTTCGGCATCCAGGCGTGGATCGGCGGCGAGGCCATCTACAAAATCTGCATCACCCTGCTGGACTTGCATCCCGCGCCGGCGACCAACTGGTTCGGCATCAATGCCGGGCAATTCGTCTGCTTCCTCCTGTTCTGGGGCATCAACATGTGGGTAATTTATCGCGGCATTGATACCATTCGCTTCCTGCTGAACATCAAAGCGCCGCTGCTCCTCGCGCTCGGCCTGCTGCTGCTCTGGTGGGCGTGGCGGGCGGCGGGCGGTTTCGGGCCGATGCTTTCCCAACCGTCCGCGTTTGACGCGGGTCAACCCAAGGCCGGACAATTCTGGAATTATTTTTTCCCGGCGCTCACCGGCATGATCGGCTTTTGGGCGACGCTCTCGTTGAACATCCCGGATTTTTCCCGTTACGCGAAATCGCAACGCGATCAGGTCATCGGCCAGGCGGTCGGTCTGCCGACGACCATGGCACTGTATTCCTTCATCGGTGTGGCGGTGACTTCGGCCACCACGGTCATCTTCGGCGTCACGCTGTGGAATCCGGTAGATGTCCTGACGCGGTTCGACAGCCACGTGGTGCTCATTACCGCCATGATTTCGCTGTGCATCGCCACGCTGGCAACGAACATTGCGGCGAACGTGGTCAGCCCAGCCAACGATTTCGCGCAATTGTCGCCGCAAAAGATTTCCTTCCGCACGGGCGGTTACATCACGGGCGTTATTGGCGTGTTGATGATGCCGTGGAAACTGGTGGCGGATCCGAACGGCTATATCTTCACCTGGCTGATCGCGTACAGTGCGCTGCTGGGGCCAATTGGCGGCATTCTGATTGCGGATTATTTCGTCCATCGCCGCTGCCGGCTGAATGTCGCCGCGCTGTATCACCCCGACGGCCAGTATCGTTACACTCGCGGTTTTAGCGGTGTGGCGATCGCGGCACTAACCCTGGCGGTGTTGCCCAGTTTGCCGGGGTTTCTGGAGGAAGTAAAAATCATGAGCCCCGGCGTTTTCCCAAAGGCCTTGAGCGACCTTTACCATTACGCATGGTTTGTCGGGTTCGCGATTGCGTTCGTGACTTACCTTGTCGGGAGAAAACTCACCGCGGTCACCGCACCCGCCGCCAGCGTCTCCGCACAAACCGCAACCGATTGATTGCATGAAAACACCCACAATGCCTCCCTGCTCACACCAGCCGCTGAAATACACCGGCCCGTCCGCCGCCGAAATCCTGGCGCAGCGCAAACAATTCCTGAATCCCGCCATTTTTCTCTACTACAAAAATCCGCTCATGATCGTGGAGGGAAAGATGCAATACGTCTGGGACGAAACAGGCCGGCGTTACCTCGATGGCATTGGCGGCATTGTCACCGTGAGCGTCGGACATTGTCACCCCGATGTGGTGGCGGCGGGCAACCGGCAGAACGAAATTTACCAACACTCCACGACGCTCTACCTGCATCCGAATGTTGCCGCCTACGCGGAGAAGCTCGCGTCCAAGTTGCCGGGCGAGTTGAAGATTTGTTATTTCGTAAACTCCGGGTCGGAAGCCAACGACCTGGCGCTGTTGATGGCGCGGGCTTACACGGGCAACTATGACGTCATCGCCTTGCGCAACGCCTACCACGGCGGCAATGCGTCGGGCATGGCGGTCACGGCGCACAGCGTTTGGAAATACAACGTGCCGCACAGCTTCGGCGTGCATCATGCCATCGCGCCCTACCCGTATCGCGGGCCTTACGGCTACGACGACGCGGATGCCGGGTGCAAGTACGCCGACGATGTGAAGAACATCATTGATTACGCCACGCCCGGAAAAGTGGCGGCGTTCATCGCGGAATCCATTCAGGGCGTCGGCGGGTTTGTGGAATTTCCGCAAGGCTACCTCAAGCACACTTACGAACACGTCCGCGCTGCGGGCGGCGTCTGCATTGCGGATGAAGTGCAAACCGGATTTGGCCGCACCGGCACGCACTTTTGGGGCTTCGAGACGCAGGGCGTGATTCCCGACATTGTCACGATGGCGAAGGGGATTGGGAACGGTTGCCCCCTCGCGGCCGTGGTTGCGACGCCCAAGATCGCGCAATCACTCGTGGGCAAGGTTCATTTCAACACGTTCGGCGGCAATCCGGTTGTGTCCGCGATGGGCAAGGCGGTGCTCGAAGTCATCGAGCAGGAAAAGTTGCAGGAGAATGCGCGCAAGCTGGGCGCGCGCATCAAGCAAGGCCTGGAGAAGCTGAAAGCGAAGTATCCGCTCATCGGCGACGTGCGAGGCAAGGGATTGATGCTCGGCGTCGAAATCGTGAAAGACCGCAAGACCAAGGAGCCGGGCAAAGCCGAATGCGCCGCGGTTCACGAAGCCGCGCGTGAGCTGGGCCTGCTGCTCGGCAAAGGCGGTTTGTGGGGTCAAACCATCCGCTTCGCGCCACCCATGTGCATCACGCAAGCAGATGCGGATTTTATCGTGGATGTCTTCGACGCGGCGTTCGCGAAGCTTTGATAAGCTCTAAAATCGAAGCACCAAGCCACGCCGGTCGGATCACGCAGGGCTTGAGGATTGACGCCGGGAGATTCTCTGGAGCCTGGATATTGGCGCTTGGATTTTCATTCCGACACTTCTTCCGTCAGTGCTGACCCCGGGCGTCCACGTTGGCCCGCCTTGATCTCGGGGACCAGCAACAGGGTCGCGGCGAGGATCATCCCGGCGCCGACCCAACTGATGGCGGCCACCGACCAATGGGTAATCATCTGAAAGCCGACCAACGGCGCAATTGCGCCGCGCAGTCCGGTGAACAGTGTGTGGACGCTCATGTAATCCGCCACCCGCTCCGGCGGCGCAAATTTCGTCACCCACAAGCTCCAGGCCACGTCGCCGCCCGCATTGGATACACCGTAAATGACCGCGCCCACCATCAACCAGGTCACATTGGACCCGCCGAAGAACGACAACATGCCCAGCGCGAAACCGACGTTGAGCAGGATGCGCAAAACAAAAAAATTCATGCGATCAAACAGCCAGCCCCAGATCGGGCTCATCACGAGCCGCGCGAGATTGGGAATCACCCCGAGCAGCAAGGCGATCTTCGCCGTCGTCAACATCGCGCCATCCCAGGTCACGCCGTATTTCGGATTGGCCAGATACTCCACGCGTAACGGAACAATCATCAGGTTGGCAAAACCCATGAGCATCCACATGAGCAAGGTGATGCGGAAGATGCGGTCGTCCCGCGCGTAACGCAATGCGCGCAACGGGTGCGTGCCGCCGGAGGTGGCGAGCGGTCGCGACGGAATGCGGGCGAAGCTGAACGCCGCGAGCCCGAACGCCGCCGCAAAGACAAGCAGCAACCACCGAAACCACTCGATGTGACCCGTGAGTAATCGCCCCGCCAATTCGCTGAACGCCGCCGCCGTGGCGATGCGGATCATGAACGTGCGCGAGAACAGTCTTCCCCGTTCGCGATCGGGATAGTTCTCCTGATAAATCTGCGTCATGAGCGGAATGGCGGCCGCCGAGGCCGCCATCGCCACGACCGATCCGATGACGAACACGATCTGGGAGGGGACGGCTGCCATGACGAGGAAAGTTGTTCCCCCCAACGCCGCCAGCCGCGAGGCCGCGAGCGACACCGGCCAGCGGAGCGCCTCCGCCTGCGTAACAACCCAGGGCGCGAGCATCAGTCCCACGCTGCCCCCGGCCGCGACGAACGCCTTGCTCAACGAACCCGCTTCAAACCAGCGGACGGCGATGAGCAGCAGAAAGGTGACCCCGGCCGTTTCGAGAATTCCGGCGGACACCGCGCGCCAACGCTCGTAGCGGTAGGTGGTCGCGGTGCGGCTGGTGTCAGGCATTGCGCTAGACTAAGGCGGCCGTGATGGACGGGCAATTGCGTTTGAGCAAGCGCGAAAGCACCGCAGCGGCGAAGCCCGGACGCATCGCTGATTGGACGTGCTCGTCGTCACCGGCCGCAAGCAGCGCGAACCGGGCCCGCGCTCCCGGGAGATTTCAATTCTCCTTGGCTTCGCGGCGCCGGCGTAATTGTTCGCCGGCGGTTGCCTCGATGGCTTGCGCTTCCAAGCCGCACAATGCCCGCCAGCGATTCCGGCAATCGCCCAGCCCCGCCTTCAGCAAAAACTCCACGTGAATCCGATCTTTGGGCGCCTCACCACCGCCCGGATCGGTTTCCTGCGCAAAGACGTTCGCGCAGTGGATCGCCGCCAGCAGCGAGAATCCGCGGTCCGTGTAGTGTTCCGGATGATGATGCCACGCGATGGCTTCGAGAATCGGCAGCGGCAATCCCCACGTCGCCAGCAGGCAGGCGCCCAGTTCCGCGTGGGTCGTGCCCATTACTTCGAGTTCCGCGGTGCGTGGCGGACATTTGCGCGCCGCCTGCAAGCGGCGCACGGTGTCGTACATTTCCGGCACGTTGCCGGCGAGGACGAGTTTGCCGATGTCGTGAAGCAAGCCCGCCGTGAACGCCGCCTCCGCGTTGCGCGCATCGCGGGTCTCGCCCAATGCGATGGCGCGGGCGAAGATGCCGACCTGCACGCTGTGCGTCCAAACCGGTTCGGGGGAGAACCCGGGACATTTGCCGCCGCTGTATTGCGAGAACACTCCGGCCAGCAGGATCAACCCGGTGATGCGCTCCGCGCCCAGCACCATGACCGCCTCCCGGGTGTCGTTGACCTCGTGCGCGAGACCGAAAAAGGCCGAATTGGCGACCTGAAGAATTTTGGCGGCCATGACCGGCTCCTGGGAAATGAGCTGGGCGACGACCTCGAGTGATCCTTTGGGTGAGCGCAATTCCTCGGTGATCTGGGTGTGCAGCTTGGGGGCGGTGGGCAGTTTGCGGATGAGCGGGAGCAGCCGCCGGATGGATTCGTCGTGCATCCATTCACGCAATCGCATGATGCGTTTCAAGGTCGCCACCAAACTGGTTATGGAAGCGTCGTGGGCCACGAGGGTGGCGCCGGTCTGGCTCCATTCCGCAGCCGTGGCGGCATCGTGCAGATCGCAGCGCGCGAGGCAAATGGCTTTGGGAAATTGCCGGCTCACCTGCCGGACCCATTTCGCGCCCTCGGCCACGCGCTCATCGAGGATCAAGGCGTCGAACGACGCGGTCGCCAGGTCACCCTTGATTTGATCCTCCGCCACCCGCCGAAACTGCCAGGTGGGTTCCAGGCAGCGCAAATCGCGTTCCGACTGGCTCAGCCACGACGGATCGCCGCCCACAAAGAGCAAACGGCAGTCAGGAACGCCGAACGGGTTGAGCGGCGCGGTGACAGAGTTGAGTTCGTCACCGGTCGGGTGCGCGCCGGTGGCCTTTGGTAATTCGACGGTTGTCATGCATTTGCCCGGTATCGGGTGCGTCCTTCCGCGGCACGCAACAGATCCGGCCTCCTCATCGGCAGTTGGGCTAAAAACTTGAGCGGCAGAAGCATCCGCTCGTCGGTTATTTCATTCCCCGGCGCCGAAGCAGGGCAGGGAAAGCCCGTGGAGTCGAAGCAACAGCCGGTTGTTGGCTCGCGAGCTTTGGCCGCGTCGGCACGGACGCCGCGGGCTCAATCCTCGGCGAACAGATATTCCAAATCGTTCTTCGTCAGACTGCGGGCGAAGCCTTCTTCCCCAAGCACGTCGGCGATGGTCTGGGCCTTGGTCTGCTGCAGTTCCCAGATTTTTTCCTCGACGGTGCCGGGCGCGATGAGCCGGTAGGCGTTGACGGTCTGTGTCTGGCCGATGCGATGCGAGCGGTCAATGGCCTGCGCTTCAACCGCCGGATTCCACCACGGATCGTAAAGCACCACATAGCTCGCGGTGGTGAGGTTCAGCCCGGTACCGGCCGCGCGGAGGCTCAACAGAAACACGCCCGGATTGGAATCGTTCTGGAACGCGGCCACGACCTGCTGCCGGTCCTTGGTCTGGCCGGTGAGGATGTGCGTGTTGATCTGCCGCTGCCCGCATTCCTTTTCGAGCAGTTGCAGCATCTGGACGAACTGGCTGAAGACGAGCACCTTTTGCCCTTCTTCGAGCAGCGGCTCCAGCAATTCGAACAAGGTCTCGGTCTTGCCGCTGGGCGAATCGTTGCCGACGAGTTGCGGATGGCAGCACACCTGGCGCAATCGCGTGAGCGCGGCGAGTACGTGCATCTTGCTCTTGTTGAGACCCTGCGTGGCGACGGCCTGCATGATCTGGTCGCGGCTGCGCCGGAGTTCGGCGAGGTAAAGTTTCCGCTGCTCGTCGCCGAGCGGACAATCGCGGCGTTGTTCGATGCGGTCGGGAAGATCCTTCGCGACGTGTTTCTTCAACCGGCGCAACAGCAGCGGGCGCAGTTTGGCGGAAAGCCGCTTGCGCGCGATGCGCTGTTCGCTCTCGGCGTTTTCGCCTTTTGGTTCGTAGGTTTCGAGAAATTGTTCCTGGCTGCCGAGATAACCGGGCTGGATGAAATCCACGATGCTCCACAAATCGAGCAGCCGGTTCTCGAGCGGCGTGCCGGTAAGGGCGAGGCGCGCCTCCGATTTGAGCTGCTTGACCGATTGCGTGACCTGCGCGCCGGGGTTTTTGATGAACTGGGCCTCGTCCAGAATCACGGCGCGGAAATTGAACTTCTGCAACTCCTCCAGATCCCGCCGCAGCAGCGCGTAGTTCGTGACGATGATGTCGTGTTGCGGAATCTGTTTGCGCAGGTTGTGCCGGGCCGCGCCGCTTTCGAGGACGAGCACCTTCAGGCCGGGCGTGAAACGTTCGGCCTCGCGCCGCCAGTTGTGCAACACGGACGCGGGACAGATGACGAGCGACGGCTTGGGGTCCTTGCGGTGGCGGTCTTTGAGCCAGGCCAGCCACGCGAGGGTTTGCAGGGTTTTGCCCAAGCCCATGTCGTCGGCGAGAATGCCACCGAGCCGGATTTGCACGAGGTGACAGAGGAAGTCAAAGCCGTCCTTTTGATACGGCCGCATTTCGGCCTGCACGCTGGCGGGAATGCCAACGGCAGGCACCCCGCGGAAATCCGCCACGCGCGTGCGCAACGCCCGCGCTTCCGGCGAATCCGCAAACCGGGAAAACTCCTCCTCCCCGAGGTGCGCCACGTTTTCCATGCCGACCTTCTGCGGAACGGCGATGAGGCCGTCCACGCCGAGGTCGGCCATGGCTTCGTGGGCATTTTGCACCGCGTCGGTGTCCAGCTCCACCCAGCCGGAGTTGGGCAGTTTGACGAAGCGTCCGGTGGCGCTGGCCAGCCGTTCGAGATCGGCCTTGCTCAATTTCATCCCCTCGGCCTCCCATTCCGCGGAAACCGCCAGCCAGTCAATGCCGCTGCCCTTGACGATCAGCTTCGGCTTGAGCCGGCGCGGGGTCAGGAACAAACGGTGAAACGCCGGGTTGCCGAGGAACTCGACGCCTTGCGGCCGTTCCTGCCACGCCTGCGCGAGCGTGCCGAGGCAATTCTCGTTTGCGTCGCCCACCCATAACCCGGGCTCGGGCGTGAACCAGTCCAGCTTCCGCAACCACTGCGTCGCCGGTTCCAGGCGGCCATCGTCCAGAACCTCCGGCTTGTCGGACGCGCGTTTCTTTCGCTCGTTCGGCTGCCATTCGTGGCCGTTCCAGATCCACAAGCTTTGATCGCGCGAACTTTTTGCCAGCAACCGGAGGCGCACGGTTTCATCCAGCAATTCAAACACCAATTGCGGTGTGGCCGGATGCGCCACGCACAATTGCTCCCAATCCATGCCGTGGCTGGAGCGCGTGCGGCGCAGATGGGTCAGCAGCCGGTGGCTCAACCGCCGCACCGCGACCGCGGGCTGGCTGGCCCAACGCTCAACGATGCTCGGCGGCGGCGCGTTGCGCAGCAGATAGAACGTGTGATCCACAAAAACCAGCGGCGGCTGCGCGTTGAAAAATTTCACCTCGCCCAGCGGGTGATTCCGGTCGCCGGGCACCGTCAGCCGGTGCGTGAAGGAAAGTTCCTTGTCGCCATTTTCCAGATGCGGCGTCAACACGGCCACCTCGCCGTGAAATTGCAGCGGTTGGCCGTCCGCGGCCGAAACCAGCCGCCGCGTGTGCCCCCACCGTGCCAGCCAGTGCAGCAGTTCGAGATCGGACAACACCAGCGTGTCGTCACCATCCCGGCGCGTGCGGTGGGTGTCGGTGAGCCATTGAATGAATTCCCAGTCGTCGGGCGGAAACAATTCCTGTTCGTGCGCGGCCCGGGTCACAAGATCAATCATGTCCCGCAAGGTGCGGGGTCGCTCGCCGGTGCGCGGACGGAAAAGCTGGAATTGCACTCCCAGACGAAACCGCGCGGGCTGATCCTCGTCCGGTCGCGGCTGGCAGACCACGCGCAACGTGGCGCGCGGTGTGTCCAGGTGCGGCGGCGAAGGCGGATAAAGCCAGTGCTCAAGTTCCTGAACCAGCTTCCGTTCCTGCTCCGCGGCCTCCACCCGGGCAAACCGCTCGCGGTTGGCGTGCGGGGCAAGTTCATTCGGCAGGGAGCGGTTGGCCCGCAGGAAGAGAAACGCCACCTCCTCCAGCCGCGAATTGCCATGCGCCGCCAGCACGCGCGGCCACCAATCGGTGGCGGGAAAATCGCGCCGGGATAGGGACAGTTTCTCGAAATAATCCTCGAGCAACAGCCACGCGCGCTGTGAGTCCGGACACACGGCGAAGTTGCGCAAAATCTCCTCGCGCTCGGACACCGTGGTTTTGGAATCGGACAATTCACGGCGTAAATCCGCGAAAGCACCGTACGTTTGGGAAAGCACTCTGTGGTGTGCGTCGTATCTGGTCGCGCCGGTGGCGCGCGTCCCGTTCCCGTTTTTAATTGAAGCTTTGGCCATCTGAGCAAAACCCGCGTAATGGCCTATCATCCCGCCATACGGCGCGCCACTGGTCAATCAGAAAGAAGAAAATTTATTCACAATCTGCTCCCAACCCCACAGACCACCGCGCCGGGGACCTTGCCGGAGGGATGACGTTGCGCTTGAACTTCGGGCTTTGCGCCGGGAACTGTTCAGGCTTCGCCCGGCGCATCCTGGCGCGGGGGAAGGTCGAGTTTGGCAAAAGGATTGTTGCCAAAGGCCGCCGGCGGCTGGCGGGGGGAAACCGAATTGGGCCGTTTGACAACCACCGGCGACCCGGCGGCTGGTTCGGTCTGGTTTGGGTCCAGCGGCGGGATTTTGACCGCGACCGGCGCACCCTCGGTTTCGCGCGGGTTCTTTGCCCGTTTATTGCGCGGCAACGGACTGACCATCACCGTGACCCCGCGACCGACCAGCTTGGGCTCGAAATCCGGATGGCCGTAGGGCGCGACCGATTCCAGAAACGCCTTGATCACCTGGAAACCGAATTCCGTGTGGGCCATTTCACGGCCGCGGAATTTGAGCACCACTTTCACCTTCATGTCCTCGCACAGAAAATCAATCGCGTGCCCGACTTTGACGCCCAGATCATGGGGGTCAATGCGCGGGCTGAGCTGGACTTCCTTCACCTGCGAGGCGTGGTGGTGTTTCTTGGACTCCTTGTCCTTCTTGGCCTGCTCGTAACGGAATTTGCCGTAGTCCACCAAGCGGCAGACGGGCGGCGTGGCGGTGGCCGCGATTTCCACCAAGTCCACACCACTGGTGCGCGCCATGGCGAGGGCTTCGTTCAGCGAAAGAATGCCGAGTTGCTTGCCGTCGGCTCCGATGACCCGGACCTCACGGGCGCGGATTTTGCCGTTGATCCTGAAAAACGATCCGGGAGAGGAATAACCGCGTGGAGAGAAAGGGCGACTCAAGACGCCCCCGTCAGTTTGGGATTCATGTATGCTGCGTCAAACTAATAGCCTTTGGCCATTCAACATTTTGGCGTAAATAAGCCTCAAAGCCGGCACAACGCAAGTTTATTTTGACAGACCTCCAGCCCATGCCTGCCGTCAAACGGGCGGCGTAGGGCGGATTGGCTCGCCAACCGCGACGTAACGCGGGCCCGCCGTTTCGTGCCGGACACCTGAACCAAGGCCAACCGATCACTCACTGATGCCGGGGCACGATCACCTCGGTGCTGCCCAGGCTCGTGTTGCCGGCAGCATCTCGGCATACGACGTTGATCTTGTAAACACGGGCGGAATTGTTGCCCGAGCATTTCGCACGCAGGAGTGCCGTCAGGTTTCCGCTGATGATCCAATCCGGTCCGCTGCTCACGGGTTCGTTGCACCCGACTGAAACAATCTTGCACGTAACCGGGCCGCAAGCATCTTCGACATCAACCGTCACCTGGACCGGCAGCAGTTGTTGGCTGGCAGGTGAAAGGGTTTTGGGATTGGTTTTGATGCTCCAGATCTTGGGTGGCTTATGATCCCGCGCGGTAACCGTTGTCGAGCATTCTACCGGGTCGGCCTTGCCGTCGGAAACACTCAATCCGATCGTGTGGCTTCCGGGCGGGAGCGACACGGTCAATTTAACCGTGCGCGCGCACGGCGGGTGCGATCCGGCCACGATATTCGTCCGGTACGCCACGGCGTCCACGAACCAGACCACCACAAGCGGGTCGCCATCCGGGTCAAAAACCGACGCCGTCAAATCGCCGTGGCACGACTCGACGTACTTGGCGGTGGGACATCGCAAATCAGGCGGTTGATTCTCGAACGCACCGATGTCACAAGCCGCACCCTGCGGTCGTGGCAGCCCGCGTTGATCCGTCGCCACCGTGTTGCCGTTGACATCCACGCCCACGCCCGCGTCCAAAGCCGGGCTGCCCGGCAACAGGGCATGGGTCCGTGTCGGCCCGCCATTGTCCTGCAACGGCCCGAGCCGCGCTTCAAGTGGCGTTCCGGCCGTGCCCACCAAGTCGCCGTTGACGCCGTCCGTCAATCCGCTGGAACCATCGCTGTCCAGGTTGTGTCCGAGTGATTGCAGTGTCGCGTCGCCATCGAGGAAAAAGTTTTGGGTGAGGTTGTTCGCAACCAGCGTCCCGATCATCCGGGTATTGATGCCCAGATTGCCGGGTAATCCGGCAATGACCACGGCGGCGTTGGTGTTGCCGCAATTGTCCACAATGGTGCACTCGGAAATGTCCAGGTCCGAGGCTTCACTCCCGAACGTCAGGTGCAACAGGGCGCTCGCCGTTCCATCCACCAGGGTTTTATTGCCGCTGACCGTGCTGTTCTTCAGGCTGCCGGTGCGGCCCTGGAAGTTCAGCCCGCCGCCCTGGATCCCGGCAAAGTTCCCGCTGATCGTGCAGCCCTCGATTTGCACGTTGTTCGCGTGAAACGTGCAGACGCCGCCACCGGCAAAGCTCGCGTTGTTGCCACGAATGGTGGAGTTCACCAGCCGGAGCGGCCCGATCGTGAAGATGCCGCCGCCAAAACCGCTGCCGCCGGCTTCGGCCAACGCCGCGTTTTGCGCGACGACGCAGTTGCTGACCGTCAACGAACTCCAGTTCAAAATACCGCCGCCGAGGTTGTCGCTGTTGCCGTCGGGATTGAGCGCCCGGCCGTTGGCAATGCTCAGGCCGGCGATCGTGACGATCCCGTCATCCACCTGAAAGATGCGGAATTTGGGCGCGTGATGAGCCGGCCGGCGCACGACGGCCAGTTTTTTGGGGCCGGGCCCGAGAATCGTCAGGTCCTTGTCAATCACCAGCGTGCTGCGCAGCAGAATGGTGGCCGGCAGCCGCTTGATGGCAAAACGAATGGTGTTTCCCGGTGCCGCATTCGCAATGGCGGCCCGGAGCGACCCGGGACCGTCGTCGCGCGTGTTGGTGACATACAGCACCCCGGGCGTCGGCGGGGGGTGCGGATGGTTTTGCGCCTGGATGATCGGCGCGACTCTGGGTGTGACATACTCTGCCAGCGCATCGGGTGCGTTAAAGCTGAACCATGCCACTGAAAGACTCAAAACAGCGGTGGACATTCTTTTCATAACGTGCGGGTCTGATTGGTTGGTTTTCTGCGCTTCGTGGCCGGCCCGGGGGCAGGTGGCTTTTCGGCTGGCCTGTCGAACTGAATTCACCGGCCCAGTGTAGCCGCCAGTTGTGCTTTTGTAAATGATTTTGCAGCCGGCCGCGACCACCGGACGGGGCGAAACCATTGAATCAACGGCGTTTTGGCCCGCAAAATCGCCGCCGGTGTCGGCGGTTTTACGGCACAAATCGGTGGCGCTCCTTGAACGGCCGCTCATGACAAACAAAGCCGTTCAACTCGGCAAAGCGCCGCGCATACGCCTCATCCGTGAACTGCAACTCAGCCATCCCCGGTTCAGCATCAATGATGCGCACCGCCCGCAGGTTGAACCGTCTGGCGAGCGTAAGCAAAAAAGCACAGGCGAATCCACCGAAGACAAACAAGACCAGACGCCATGTGGCGGCGTCCGCCCCATCGTTTGGAACAACGACGCCCCTGGGCTGTTCCGGCCGAAGGAAGAACTTACCGAACAGGAGCGCTCCCACCGCGACGACTGTCACGATTGCGGCCAACCATCTCAGGGCCTTGTCCACCCACGCCCGGATCCGCACCGTCGGCATGGGCACGCGGGTCACCGGTTTCCGCCACAAGGCGGCGATGATCGGAATGGGCGGAACCAGTTGAAAGGCCGGATGCCAGATTCGCACCGTCCGCCTTGGTTGGGCCTTGCCCGAGAATGGACACACGTCCGGAAAGCTCAACTGTTTGCTGAGGGGAATCCGAATGAAATGAACGGCCATTGTCCGCTTCAGGTTAACCCTGCCTGCCGAAAGCTCCTGCCATTGCAATTGGCCGCGCCAACGCGAGGCCGCCCGCCTCAAGCAGTCGCCGACGCGCCGCGCTTCGCCATGATGGCATCAATGACCTTCTGCGCCAGTGCGGGATTCTCGGCGAGCGCCTTCTGCGCGGCGTCTTTGCCCTGGCCGATGAGTTCGCCCGCGAACTGTAGCCACGCCCCTTTCTTGTCCACGGCGCCGGCCTCAATTCCCACATCCAGAATGCTGCCTTCCTTGTTGATGCCGTGGTTGTAGATGATGTCAAACTCGGCCTCGGCAAACGGCGGCGCGACCTTGTTCTTCA
>CAYWMD010000067.1:0-34578 GCA_964458575.1 uncultured Bifidobacteriaceae bacterium
GCCGATGGTCGCGGGCCTGCCGCCGCAGAAGCATACCGATGGCGAATTCCCCGCCGGCGTGGCGCTACCGATTGCCAAGGTCCGGTTGAAAGTCGCGAATTTCGACGAAAGCAAAAGTGTTGGTCCGACGGACACGGCTGAAACCTTTGACGTGAAGCTAAAATCCGGGCGCACGCAGTTGCAATCGTGGTTCTATGACGCTGACGGAAATGAACTCAGCGGTGCATACTACGTTTACGTCCACAGAAAGTGAGAGATGACGATGAGAACAACTCGACTTGTTTCGTTGACCGCAACGCTGTTGGTGTTGGTAGCGGGAAATGTGTTTGCCAGGTCCGCCCTTCCCTTCGGCGCGAAGCCCAACATCATTTTCATATTAACGGACGACCAGGGCTACGGCGATTTTTCCTGCAATGGCAATCCCATTCTCAAGACGCCCAACATGGACCGGATTCATAACGAGGGCCGCCGGTTCACCGATTTCCATGTCAGCCCAACCTGCGCGCCCACGCGCGCCTCGCTGATGACCGGCCGACACGAATTCAAATCCGGCGTCACGCACACGATTTACGAGCGCGAGCGCATGAGCCTCAAGGCCGTCACCCTGCCGCAAGTGCTCAAGAAAGCCGGCTACACTACCGGCATCTTCGGCAAGTGGCATCTCGGCGACGAAGCCCCTTATCAACCCAACCAACGGGGCTTCGACGAGGTGTTCATCCATGGCGGTGGCGGCATTGGCCAATCGTTTATCGGCAGTTGCGGCGATGCGCCTGGCAACACGTATTTCGACCCGGCGATTCTGCACAACGGCAAGTTCGAGAAGACCAAAGGGTACTGCACGGACGTTTTCTTCGGCCAGGCGCTGAAGTGGATCGAAGCGCAGAAGGGCACGCAGCCGTTCTTTGCCTACATTCCATTGAATGCCCCACACTCGCCGCTGCAAGTGCCCCCCGAATACGAAAAGATCTACGCCAGCCAGGTGAAATCCAACACGGCGAAGCTTTTCGGGATGATTGCGAACATTGACGACAACGTGGGCGCGTTGCTCACGAAGCTGAAGGACTGGGGCATCGAGCGCGAGACCCTGGTCATCCTGATGAACGACAACGGCGGCACGGGCGGCATCGGCGTTTACAACGCCGGGATGCGCGGCGCGAAAGTGACGCCCTGGCTCGGCGGCACCCGCGCAGCTTCGTTCTGGCGCTGGCCCGGAACGTTGCAACCCGGCGACATCTCATCGCTCGCGGCGCACATTGACGTACTCCCGACCCTGGCAGAAATGACCGGCGTCAAACTTACGGGCAGAGTTGCCAAACAGGTTGAAGGCCGCAGTCTTGTGCCGCTGCTTAAGGATCCGAACGCGCCGTGGCCGGATCGCTACCTCATTGCGCATCAAGGACGCTGGGCTAAAGGCAAAGCCGCGGAATCAAAATACCGCCACTGCAGCATCCGCAACACGAACTGGCAACTCGTCTGCGACACCAAGGACGGCAGCAAGAAATGGGAATTGTTCGACCTGAAGAATGATCCCGGCGAAAAGCGCGACGTTGCCGCCGAGCATCCAGACGTGGTGAAGGAACTCGACGCTGTCTATGACAAATGGTGGGCTGACGTTCTTCCCCGTTTGGAAAACGAGAACGTAACCGGGCCAAAGGAAAATCCGTTCAAGGTAAAGTACTGGAAACAATTTGGCGGCGGGCCCTCGAAGGACACGCAACCAACCATTTATCACGGCGAGTGACTGGATCGTGGCTGACCAATTCCCGAAAGACGGCATCCGCGCTGTGTCGGGCGTATTCGGCGAGCAACTGTTGACTGTCCGTCATCTTCAACCACCAGTAACAGCCCGCCGAACCGCCAAACCGAACAAAAAAGTGATTGGAAAAATGGGACTAAGGAACTACGGACCACTGTAATGGAAGACAGACGCGGGCGCGAACAGGATGACCGGAGTCAATCCTTCTTCTGCTCCGCGGTCTCCGCCGCTTGTGGTGCTTGAAGCTCGCGATTCACGGCCTCTGGCAAGTTTGCGGGATTGATAGCGACAATCTTACCTCGTGGGTCAATGATGTATGCGGTGGGAATGGCGTTGATATGGTAGGCCTTTATCGCGTGGTTATCCACCCAGACGTTGTAGGTTTCGTTCCACCTCTTCGCCTTCAGGTGTTTGCTGGCCATATCTGCGCTGTCGTCAATGCTGGCGGCAATTAACACGACGTTCGTCTTCCAATCGGGATATTTGGTTGGATACCCTTGAAGCTGCGCCATCCTCACTTGACAGGGCCCGCACCAGGATGCCCAAAACTCCAGAACCACGATTCTGTTGGTGTGATCTGACAGGTGCTCGGAGGTCTTGTTGGCCAGTTCGAGCATTTCGATGTCGGGAACCTTGGTTCCGATGGGCAGTAGCACGCCGTCTCCCCAGAGACTCTTGAGTTCTCCGCGCACGAAACTCAGCACCCGCGCATGAGAGTCGTCTTCGCCAGCTGAGACAATCGTCAACCGCACCGTCGTGCCCTTCGGACCTCGAATCGCCCGGGCCGTTTGCGCGAGGTTTTGAACCGGGACAGCCGGTCCTCCGTCCTGGGCGATTGCGATGATCTGGTCGCCGACGTGGAGGTCTTTTTGGGCGGCTGCTGACGTGTCCGGGACTATTTGATTTACCACGATGACCTGTCCAGCCGCGCGCAATTGCACTCCAATACCGCCCAGTTCATTATCGGCAGGAGTATCGCCGGATCCGCTGGCAATGCCTTCTACTAACAATAAAAACAGCGGCAGATGGCGGAATACTCTCACAGGCGCTCAAGTCAGTTATCGCCGGGCGGTTTACTTGTTTGCGACGACGACACGTCTAATCCTTCGACCCAAGTGTGATGTAGTTGTTCAAGGTGCTTCACGCGATCCGGCTCCTCGGCGGCGTAATTGTGAGTCTCCCCAACATTATGCGCCAGATCGGAGAGAAAGAACCTACGATCCGCGGCACTGAGCGGCGGCCCATTCCTCGCGGGATTAACCGCATGAATCAATTTCCAGTTTCCTTCCCGCACCGCCCATTGTTTGCCAATGGTCCAGTGCAGCACATCGTGCGGTGATGGCGCATCGGCGGAACGGATGACCTTCACCAAACTGCGGCCGTCAATATCCGGTTGCAGGAGTTTCACGCCGCACAATTCCGCAAGTGTGGGCAGCCAGTCGCAGCCATGCGCGACCTGATCGCGCACTTCCCCGCGCGGCAGATGCTCCGGCCAGGCGATGATCGCCGGGATGCGGATGCCGCCCTCGAATAGCGAGAACTTGGCGCCGCGATAGGGACCGCTGCTCCCGCCGCCGCCGAACGCTCGTTCCTCGGTGGAATGACCTTGGTCCGACTGAAATACAATGATGGTTTGATCGCGCAGCCCGAGTCGGTCCACTTCATCGAGCAGCCTGCCAATGTTCTCGTCCATCGTCGAAATGAACGCCGCGTAAAGATTCCGGGGGAACGGCAGACTCTTGTAATACTCCAGCCAGCGCGGATAGCCTTGGTAAGGATAGTGAGGATTGTTCATCGCGTAAGACATGAAGAACGGTTGATCGCGATGCGCCTTCATGAAATTCGTGGCGTTAGTCAACATCAGGTCGCCGAAGAAAACGCCCGGATAAAACACTTCCTTGCCGTTGTGCCAGAGGTCGTGCCGGTTGGGACCGTCCCAGTAAAAGAAATGGGAGTAATTGTCTATGCAACCGTCCATGAAACCGAAACTTTCGTCGAACCCGCGATCATTTGGCCGTTGGCCGCGTTTGTAACCCAGGTGCCATTTGCCGATGTGCGCGGTGGCGTAGCCCGCCGTCTTGAAGGACTGGGCAATCGTGACCTGCCCGGCCGGCAGACCGTCGCCCGCATGGTCATCGTCAAGACCACGAACTGGCGGCGGGCTGGCGTTACCATCCAGCCCGGCATGCAGTGGAAATCTTCCGGTCAAAAGCGCCACGCGGCTGGGCGAGCAAACTGCCGAACCGGCGTAGAACTGGGTGAACCGAACCCCCTCGGCGGCGATGCGATCTATCGCCGGGGTCTTCAAATCCTTTGCCCCGTAGCAGTTCGCATCCACCGACCCCTGATCATCGGTGAAGATGGTGATCACATTCGGCGGTCGTGCCGCCGCACCAAATCCAAATCCGGTCGCAACCGCAACCAGCATGAAAAGCAGCGAACGGAGCAATGCGAACTGGAAACGCTTGCGCGCAGACCATTTTGATGAAATCGGCCCGGCTTGATCGAGTCGCCTGTTCATGATCGAGTTACTGCCAATGATTTCACAGTCTGCACCATGCAGAAATCCCCTTCTTTCTGGCAATTCCGAAACTGACAGTCAATGCAAGTCGCCTGATTGGCTCGGCACATTTCCCAGCCGCGACCGCCTGGCACGGGCCGCTGCGATGCAAGTCCAACAGATTGCTCACACCAGCCATGGTAACCGCGTCCGCCCGAAGCGGACAGGGAAATTCCACATACCTACAAAACGGAAAATTGGAGAACCGATCTTGGTAATCCGGACGCTTGCGCGTCCGAATGTTGAAACTGGAACGGTACGCGTCGTTGCCTCCTCCGGAAGAAAGGGGCACAATTGGCAGGAAAATGAAACCGCGCCTGTTCACCTTTCTACTCGGGAGTGCGTTGCTCGCCGTGCCGGCAACATGTGATCTTCAAGCGGCACCCGGTCGATCGTCCACCCCAAACCTCGTAATCATCTTCTGCGACGACCTCGGGTACGCGGATATCGGCCCTTTCGGCGCCCAAGGTTACAAAACTCCGAACCTTGACCGCTTGGCGAAGGAGGGCATTCGTTTCACGCGCTTCTACGTCGCGCAACCGGTTTGCTCAGCCTCCCGGTCCGCATTGATGACCGGGTGCTACCCAAGTCGCGTCGGCATTCAGGGCGCGCTGGGGCCAAACGCCAGACATGGCATCAACAGCAACGAGATGACCTTTGCCGAAATGGTAAAGCAGCGCGGTTACGCCACGGCGATTTTTGGCAAGTGGCATTTGGGTTGTCAGACTCAATTTCTCCCGACGCACCACGGCTTCGACGAATACTTCGGCCTGCCCTACTCGAACGACATGTGGCCCTATCACCCCGAGCATCTCGACAAAACGCCCGAACAACGCCGGCGCGGGCAAGGATTTCCTGAACTGCCGATGATCGAAGGCGACAAAGTCATCAACCCCGACGTGAAAGCCGAAGACCAAACGCATCTCACGACGTGGTACACCGAACGCGCCGTGAAGTTCATCGAGAAGAACAAGGACCGTCCCTTCTTCCTCTACGTGCCGCACAACATGTGTCACGTCCCGCTGTTCGTGAGCGACAAATTCAAAGGCAAGTCCGCCCGAGGATTGTTCGGCGACGTGCTCATGGAGATTGATTGGTCGGTCGGCCAGATTCTCGGCGCGTTGAAGAAGAATGGGCTGGATAAAAACACGCTGGTTATTTTCACATCGGACAACGGCCCGTGGCTTTCCTACGGCGACCACGCGGGCTCCGCCCTGCCCTTGCGCGAAGGCAAAGGCACGTGTTGGGACGGTGGCGTGCGCGTGCCGTTCATCGCCCGCTGGCCAGGCAGAATCCCGAAAGGCAGCGTGTGCAAAGAACCGGCCATGACGATTGATCTGCTCCCCACATTTGCCAAGCTCATCGGTGCGGAACTGCCGAAGCACCCGATTGACGGCTTGGACATCTGGCCGCTGTTGTCGGGCGATCCGAAGGCGAAGAACCCACACAAGTTTTACGCTTTCTGGTTCGGCAATAATCAACTCGAGGCCGTGACAAGCGGAAAATGGAAACTGCAACTGCCGCACACTTACCGCACGCTGGGCGGCAAACGCGGCGGTCGCGACGGCAGGCCGGTTGCCTACCAGACGCGCAAGATCGAGAAGGCTGAGCTTTACGACCTGGACAATGACATCAGCGAGACGACCGACCTCGCGGGCAAATATCCAGAGGTAGTGGAACGTCTCACAGCCTACGCCGAGGAGTCGCGCGAAGAACTTGGGGATTCGCTTACCCAGCGCACCGGCAAACGAGCGCGAGATCCGGGCCGATTAACGGAGAACAACCAACCGTAGAAATGACAGGAAGATGGATGACATGAAAAATGGGAAACCGGCAGGAATACAGAGGGCAAGAAAATGAACACAGAGCGATTTCACATTTTCCTGCCATTTTTTTCCCTGCCTCACATTCTTCGCCGGATTTTCCTGTCATCCATTTTCCTGTCATTGGTTTGTTTCGGTCAAGTGTCAGCCGACGGATTATATGGCACACCTCGCGGACCATTTACTGAGATCGTCCAGTCCCGGCAACCCAAAGCGCAGATTGTCACTCCGGTTCAACCAACCTACCTGGAACAATTCGCGGCGACTGAGTTGCGAGCTTACCTCGGCAAGATTTCCGGCGCGAAGTTGCCGATTGTCAAAGAGGGCGACCCAGAAGTTCTTCCCTTTTCGATTTACCTGGGTGACACGCGCAAGGCGGCAAAGTTCGGAATCAAATCCAATGAACGCAAATTGGGCCGTGATGGATTCATCATGCGTTCCGTGCGCGGCGGGTTGGTCGTGCGCGGGCAAAACGACCTCGGCACGGTCTTCGGCGTTTACGAATTGCTGGAGCGGGAATTCGATGTGCGCTGGTTCATGCCCGGTGAAATCGGCGAATATGTTCCCAGGCGCGATACGTTGCGAATTGGCAAACTTGATCTGACCCTCAAACCCTCCTTCCGCGTGCGCCGAATTGGTGAGGGCGAATGGTCGTTGCGTCAGCGTATGAACGCGTTCGTCACCGCGAACGGCCGGCCCGTCGGCGTGAATTGGAAATGGCATTTCCACACTTTCGCCATCCTGATGCCGCCCGAGGAATATCACGCGCAACATCCGGAATACTTTGCGTTGGTCAAAGGAGAGCGGAAGGTCAGCAACAGCAAGACCCACGAGAATCAACTTTGCACTTCCAATCCGGACGTTGTTCGCGAGATCGCCCGCAAAATGATTCTCACGCTCGATGCCGAACCGGGCATCGAAATCATCGCGCTCTCGCCCAACGACGGTGACGGCTTTTGCGAATGTGCGAACTGCCGCGCGCTGGACGAGCCGGGGCGCGATTGGCATGCCAAGTATTCGCGCCGCCTCGCCATTTTCAACAATCAGGTCGCCAAGATCGTCGGACAGAAGTATCCGAACGTGAAAATCAAGGTCGGTGCGTATGCCATGTATGCCCGTCCGCCGCTGGACAAGAACTTTCGGCCAGAACCAAACCTGCTTTACCAGCTTTGTCACCTCTACTTCTGCCACAATCATCCGGTCGGGAGCGACGCGTGCCAGCCCGGAGTGACTTACCAACAAAGTTCGGGCCGCCCCGAAGGTGAGGACTTCCAACCGAACCAGGAGTTCCGCAAGATTCTTGATCAGTGGCGGCGTTTGTCGCCGGATCTGTTCGTTTACGAGTACTACTCCATTGGTGGTATCGCCAAGGCCAACCTGCCCTGGCCCATGCTGCACACGATCCGTAAAGACATTCCGTTTTACCGCGATCGCGGCGCGGAAGGTTTTTTTACGCAACTTAGCGCCAACCTTTGGCATCGGCTCGGTCTGAACTATTACGTCGCCGCCAAGCTTTGTTGGAACGCTGATTTGAACGTGGACGCGCTGCTGGAAGACTACTTCACCAAATTCTACGGGCCGGCCGCCGCGCCGATGCGGAATTATTTCATGGCGATGGAGGGTTCGATGCAGGATTGGAACGGCTGTGTCTCCTACGGACTCCAAGGTGTTTCCGGCATGAGGCTTCTCGGACCGAAAATCTTCACGCCAGAAGTCATGTTGTGCATGGCCACAAACCTAAATCAGGCGGAACGCCTCATCGCCAACGACGACACGCTGTCCCGTCGCGTGGGCATGGCGCGTCAGATGTATCTGGAAACGCAACTGGCGCTCGATGTCATCCAGCAGACCAACGCACCGGCAGCAAAGAAGTCTGCCGCTTCGTCGCCAGTTCTCTCAGTTGCAAGCCGGAAACTGTCGTTGGAAGAACCGGGTTTCCACAATGCGGTTTACGTCGGGGAATCGGGCCTGCGCTTGAGGTCAGGCGACAATTTCTCCGACGACAACGGACGCACTTGGAAAAAGTCGCCCATGACGCCGGACTTTGCCAAGGGGTTGCCCTACGGCTTTCGCCGCAATGAAACCACCTCGCTTTTTGATCCCGCCACCAAATCGTGGCTCACCATTGTCAACTCGCTCGACACACCGGGTCTTGACCCCAAGATCGGCGAACCGCCAATCGCCTTGGAAACTTACTATCTTCGTTACCGCGTCTCGACCGATGGCGCGAAGACGTGGCTCTTCGAGGAGCCGATCATTCAAGCCGGCGCATATACTCAGAAGCATCCTTTCGACGACCTCTGGATCGGAACGAACGGCATGTTCATGGGAGATTTGGGTTCCTTTCCGCTGAAAACTCGAAGCGGACGTATTCTGCTGCCCACGCAAATGACTTTGGTTGGCCCGGACGGCAAGCTCTGGAATCCGACGGGCGGCCTGACTTACACTGATTCCCTGGTGCTGATTGGGACTTGGACGAACGAACATCGGATCCGTTGGCATGCATCCCAGCGCGTGGCCGGCGACCCCAAGCGGTCCACGCGTGGCATGATCGAGCCGACCATCGCGGAGTTTCCAGACGGACGCATCCTGATGGTCATGCGCGGGAGCAACAACGGCAAAGCCCGCCCGAACTTTCAAATGCCCAGCTACAAATGGTTTTCGGTTTCCCGCGACGACGGCGAAACATGGACTCAGCCTGAGCCTTGGACGTATGACGATGGCCAGCCGTTTTTTTCGCCATCCTCCATGTCCGCGCTGTTCAAACACTCGAGCGGCCGGACTTTTTGGATCGGCAACATCAGCCCGACGAATTGCCAGGGCAACCGACCACGCTGGCCCGTTCTCATCGGCGAAGTTGAACCGCAGAAACTCACTTTGATTCGCAGCAGCGTGCTGGTGCTCGATACCGAACAACCGGATGATCGCGCCGAAGGCCAGCTTTATTTGTCGCACTTCACGCTGCTCGAAGATCGGGAAACCAAGGAGATCATCGTCGTTTACCCCCGCTCGCACGACGGTTACAAAAAGCAGGAATGGGCGACCGTGCGTTTGACAACGAAGTGAAAACGAGACGTGCATTCGAACGTGCATTCGAACTTGCGCTTGTTTCATCGGCGGTTCGGTATTAGTTTGGCGGGCATGAACACTGGAACATCCGGGATGAAAGTCGCCATTCATTTGACGGTTGAAGCGGAGGCGAAGGCCCTGCCAATTCTCCTGCGTCATTCTCCGGGTATGGTTCTGCCCCAACGGACTTATGTTTTGGCCGAAGATGCGTTGCGGGCGCTGCGTGCAGCCGGCATCCATTTTACCGAGGTGAGCCGTGAAGCCGCCGTGCCGTGCCTGGAGGAGGTCGCCGGTGAAAGAGTATGACCTTTTCGTTCCCCTCTACTACAACGACGGAACTCCGGTTGAACCGTCAAAGTTTCAGCATCTACAGCACCGGCTTCTGGAACAATTTGAAGGCTTGACCTACTTTCCGCAGCCCAACCAGGGATTTTGGAAATTCGGCAACATTACCTACCGCGACGAGATTGTCATCTACCGGGTGCTCAGTTCAGATTCTGTCCGCGCCCATGATTTTCTCGCGAAGTTCAAGCAGCAATTGAAACGGGAATTTCGGCAGGAGGAAATTCTCATCATCGAACGCGATGTGGGGCTTTTGTAAAATGCACCGCCAGCGAAGTTTTTCCAGCATGGGATTGCTTGCTTCCCTGCTTGCTTTCGCGAGTCTCAGTGGCCTTGCCGCGGAGAAGCCGGCGACCCGACCCAACATTGTTCTCATCATGGCCGACGACCTCGGTTATTCGGACATTGGCTGCTACGGGAGCGAAATTCAAACGCCCAACATTGACCGGCTCGCGGCGGAAGGGCTGCGCTTCTCCCAGTTTTACAACAACGCGATTTGCGTTCCCACGCGTGCGTCGCTGATGACCGGACTTTACCCGCGAGGCGACAAGTTCCGCCTGACGCCAAACATGGTCACGGTGGCCGAAGTCCTACGCACAGCGGGTTACCAGACCGTTCTCAGTGGTAAGTGGCATCTTGGCCCGGACGTGCCGCATCGGCCGATTGACCGCGGTTTTGATGAATTCTACGGACTCACGGATGGCTGCTGCAATTACTTCGATCCTTCAATTCCCGACCCGCCGTATGAAAGCAAGCGCACCCGCATTTTCATGCATAACAGCGAGCGCATCACCAAGTTTCCGGAAAACTTTTACACAACCGATGCCTTCACGGATCACGCCATCGAAACGGTGAAACGCTTCGTTAAGACCGGCAAGCCATTCTTTCTACACCTGGCTTTCACCGCGCCGCATTCACCCATCCAGGCACGGCCTGAGGAGATTGCGAAATACAAAGGCAAATACTCGATGGGCTGGGACTTGCTGCGGCAAAAGCGCATCGCCCGGCAGGCGGAATTGAACTTCTTTCCGCAGCAATGGAAACCCGCTGACCGCGACCCGCTGGTTTACGACTGGCAGACGGCCGATCATGATTGGGAAGACCTGCGCATGGCCGTGTATGCCGCAATGGTGGATCGCGTGGACCAGAACATTGGCCGCGTGTTGCAAACCTTAAAGGAATTGAACCTCGAAGCAAACACCGCCGTCATTTTTCTTTCCGACAACGGCAGCAACAGTGAGGAAGCCGACAATCGCGACACTTCCCACGCTCCCGGACCAAAATCCGGTTACACTTACATCGGGCCGGCCTGGGCTTGGGCGCACAACACACCATTTCGCCGATACAAAACGTGGGCATACGAGGGCGGCATTTCGACGCCCCTCATCGTGCGCTGGCCTGGCATCGTAAAGCCCGGCACGCTAACGCATCAGATCGGCCATGTCATTGATCTGATGCCGACGTGTCTGGATCTTGCCGGTGTTGCTTATCCCAAGACGTTCGAGGGCAACAGTATTCTACCGGTCGAAGGCCGCAGCCTGCTGCCGATTTTCCACGGGGGCCAACGACCGCCGCCGGAGATGCTTTTTTGGGGTCAACTCGGGAATCGCGCCGTTCGCCAGGGAAAATGGAAACTGGTTTGGGATCATGAAGTCGAAAAGTGGGAACTATATGATGTGGAAGCCGACCGAACCGAGCTGAACAATCTGGCGGCGAAGCATCCAGCGAAACTCAAGGAACTCGCCACAGCTTTTGACAAGTGGGCCACATCTGTGGGGCGCACAAACACTCCGCTGAAAAAAGCAAGGCGCGAAGCCTCGCCTTGAATTCCGGCTGCTTTGGATCGCCGCTATTTTCCCGTCGGAACGGCGTACGTCTGTTGGATAAGCTTCAAGACGTCGCTCCAGCCTTTTTTCGTCGAATCGGCCAGCCCCGCGGCGGCACCGGTGGTGTAGGCGGCGGAGGCGGAGGTGCCCGCGACGAAATAGGATTGGCCGCCATAGCAAAACACTTCCGACCCCGGCGCCGCCACGTCCACAAAGTTGCCGCGGTTGGCGTACGAAGCAATCTGCCCGCGATCCAACGCGGTGACCGCGATCACGCCGGAGTATGCCGCCGGATAAAATGGCGTGGTCACCGGTTCGTTGCCGGCCGCGGCGACAACGGGAATTCCCCGATCCTGAACGGCTTTGATCACACTTTGCAGAAATGGACTGTCATCCGGTCCGCCGAGACTGAGGTTGATGATGTTCGCGCCATTGTTGACCGCGGTCACGATGCCATTGGCCACGTCATAAGTGCTGGTGGTCAAGTTTGGCCCGTAAACGTCCACGGGCAGAATCTGCACTGCGGTGCTGCCCTTGGTGGTCGTTTGGAGACTGCTCAACATCATATTCGCCATGGCCGTTGCGTGCGTGGGAGCACTCGATTGAATAGAGCCGCCTCCGGCAACGGAAACCGGTGTTCGGATGAATTTATTCAGGTCACCGCACAGGCTCTGAAATTCCGTATCCACCAACCCAATCACCACCTGGCCATTGTCGTCGGGCGGATTAAGCTGCAATTGCGGCAGCGCTGCGCCGGCGGCGGCGGCAGTGGCCGGCAGCGGCGGGCGGTCTATGGAATAATTGTAATCCACCGCCGTCACATCGTCGTTCAGCGCGAGCGACTCGCGCGCAGCATCGGCGGCATCGGCATCTACGAACTGAAGACGGCAGACGCGAAGTTTTTCAATACAACCAATGACTTTCGCACCCAGCTTACGCGCCAGTTCGTTGATGTCCGCGCCCGGTTTCAATTGCACGATCAACTCGTTGGGAATCCGTTTTGAGCCCGGGGCCATCCGAAAGGCGCGCACCTGCTTGGTGGCCATGTTCATATCCGTCCGAAACACGTAAAGCCGCCCATTGGCGTTGGTCTGAGGAATGAAAGTGAAATTCAGGTCGCCCAGCAACAACCGCAGCGCCTCCCCGGTTGGCAGGTCCTTGAATTTAGCCGACGCGGCACGAGTGGTCCCCGGTTCGACGAACACCTGCCAGCCGGTTTCCGCCGCAATCCGTTCGAGCAACGTTGCCAGCCCCAGCCCCCGCACATCGGCGTCCACGCGGTCTTTGGCCTTGTTCCAAACCAGGGTGTCGGCGGATTTGGGCGCCGCCGCGTTTAGAACGGTGCTCAAGCACATGGCGGCGATCACCAAACCCCATCGTTGACCGAGGCGCATTTTCATCAGGTGACGTATTAGACGCTCAAGCGGTTAAAACGTTGAAAACCCGTAAAGTTGAGCTTTCGGTTCACGGCACGCTGCGGACGCGGTAAAATCGGCCGGCGGCGGCATTGTTGGTTTCGGCCCACTGGCCGGGGGAGTTTGTCGGAGTAATGGCGTCCCGCAATAGAAAAGTATTCGCCACGTTGGTTGTGCTCAACACCTCGTAACGCCGGCCGGCCACCGCGGGCCAGGACAAGGTGGGCGCGCCGGCGGCAACGGCGACGGAAAAGGGCGATTCCGACCCCACCAGCCGGATCCATTTTGTTTCGGTCCGATACTGTTTGCCGTCGTTACGCGTGACCAAGGCGTAGAACGGGTGCTGACCAACCCCAAGGTTCGTGCCGGCGAGGGAGAAGCTGGCGGCTGGTTGATTGCTCACCGCGCCCCATGATCCGCCGGTGCTGAAGAGTTCCGTGCGCACCACCGTATTTGTATTGGCGGTCACCCCGAACTGCAGAGTCGCCTCCACGGCCGTATTCGTGTCGCAGGGCGAGCAACTGAACGTGGCCGACAAAGTCGTGTTCTGGATGCGAACATTTTGGGACACGCGCCTCTGCGTGCGAACGTGGCTGCCTTCATACGCCACCGCCGTCAGTTCGTGCCAGCCATCCGGCCGGGTCGTGGTGTTGAAGGCGAAGGTCAACGGCACATTGGTCGCCCCGGCCGTCACATAAAGGTGATTGCGCGGCTGCAAATCCGCGAGGTTGGCCTTGAGCGTCTGAGTGCCGACGGGTGTAATCACGAACGATCCGGCCACCAGCATCTGCATGTCCGCCGCCTCGACGCCCTGGCTGCGCGCGCGAAGATTGAACTCCATTGTGTTTGCCAGCGTTCGACTGGGGGCGAGATCTTCGGCCAGCAAACCGTCCCCGCCCTGAAGATTGCTGTTGGTATTGATCGCATCCATGAACTGCTGCACAAATTGCGAAAGCGTCAGGCCCAGGGTCGTGTTCGTAACACTGACGAGCTCGATTGCTCCGTTGGTCTTGGTGGCCGTAAGTTGGAGAAAGTCGCCCACTACCACGGCACCACCGACCGAGATGCGCCGCATGCCGTAGGCAATGGTATCCAGAAAGTTCGGCTGGCTGACATGGAGGTGAGTCGTCAACCCGCTCGCAGTACCAATGTAGTTGCTCACCGATATGAACGTATCCGCGCCGGTCCGGTTGGCGTCAGTGGATTGCAGTTCGAGACGGTCGCCGTGCAAAAAGGGAGAGACCTTCGTGACCGTTTTGTTTCCGCCGTTGTTCAGCACGTTATAAACACCGGAAGCGACCGTCGCCAGCGTTTCATTTAGCTGCACGGTGTAACTCAGGTTCGTTTTACCCGGCAAGGTTACGTAAAGAACGTTGAACCGGGCGGGCGCGATATTGGTGAGCGTCTGGACAAATGTGCCATCCAGAAACAAATCCACCTGCTGCACCGGACGTTCCACATCCGCCGCCGAGAAGTGGAGCGTGAGATTTGTCGTGCTGGAAAGCACGACGCCAGCCGGGAGGTTGCTCCAGCCGCCGTCGCACGGGCGCGCGAAGGGCGCAGCGAGCGGTTCCCCAACCAGAATCCCTTGATACGGATTGGTGACGCTTTGATAGTAACATTCCGCGATGCTGAAACCGCGCGCCTGATAGAAATAGATTTGTGGGGAAGCAAACTTCTCCAGATAGGGGCACGGCTCCGCCACGGTGCCGTAACTCGCGGTCGCCCCGGCATTGATGAATTCCAGCACCCGGGTGTGATCCGGGCTGCCGAACAAATCGCCGCTATACGAGGTCAGGTTGTCCGCGATGGCCCCGGGCACGAAGTCGCCGTAAACTGTGAACTGCTGGCGGCCAATTTGAAAACCGAGCATCGTGCCCAAGCCGTAATTCGAGGAAATATTGGTGGACTGCATGCTGTAATTCCCGCGCAATCGCGTGTTGAAGACGGCGTCATCGAAATTGAGGTAACGGATGTTGCGGTTCACATCGAAGCTCTTGGCCAGGTAAACCGTCTGGGTCGGAAAAGTCCCGTCGCTGGCGCAGCCGCGATCCACCAAAGCCTTGGCCTGCGCAAGATTGGACGAGGTGAGCATGACCGCGAGCCAGGAATTACTGGTGGCGCTGACCGGCGGTTTCTGACGAAAGATCGCCTCGCTGGCGGCGTACAAACTCGCGGAGCCGGGCGCGACGGGACAGGTGTCAAGACTGCGCGTATCCGGTTTGAACCCGTAGAACAAGGTGGAAGTGGCGCCGTTGTAACCGTCCGTGATCGTGGACACGAAGTATGGAATGTCCATGGAGAGCAGAACGTAATCCACCTGATTGGTAAGCTGACGGCTGGCCAGCATGGCGTTAAGCGGACCGCGCAGGACGGTGTTCAGTTCATCCTTTGTCCATTCCTTGTTACCGCCGGTCCAGTTGATGCGGAGGACGTTTTGGGGCGGTACTCCCCGCTTTTCACAGTAGTAATTCCCTAGCTGGAGCGAGTTGGGGCTGTTTGAATTGACGACGACAACCATGTTCAAACCACTGCCGCCAGCGTACAAACTGGCGGCTGTAAGCATGGCGAAAACGAGTGCCACAGCCCGGCAAATGACGGTGTTCACGCGAACATCATCGCTCAAAAAGGCGACCCAGTAAAGTCACGCGAAAGCAGCGGGGACAGCCTTGTCCGGTGGTCGCCGCCTTGCGCCTAAAAACGCGCGGACAAGGCTGTCCGCGCTCCGTTCAAGCCTTCTTCAACACCGTTTTCACCCACGCCTGGTTATCGAGGTACCACCGAATCGTTTCACGAATGCCGCCCTCAAACTTGTAGGCGGGCGTCCAGCCGAGCTCACGCTGGATTTTCGAGGCGTCAATCGCGTAACGACGATCATGGCCGAGACGGTCCTTGACGAAGGTAATGAGCTTGCGCGAGTTGCCGCCCAGTTGCGGGGCGAACTCGTCCACCGTGTCGCAAATAAGCTGCACGATATGAATGTTGGCCCATTCGTTGTGCCCGCCGATATTGTAGGTTTCACCCGCTTTGCCTTTGGTGAGCACCAGCCAAAGAGCGCCGGCGTGGTCGCGCACATAAAGCCAGTCCCGCACATTCATGCCGTCGCCGTACACGGGAATGGACTTGCGGGCCAGCACGCTTTGAATGACGACCGGGATCAGCTTTTCCGGAAATTGAAACGGGCCGTAGTTGTTGGAGCAGTTCGTGATGACGGTATTCAACCCGTAGGTGTGATGATACGCGCGCACCAGCATGTCGCTCGACGCCTTGCTCGCGGAATAAGGCGAGTTCGGCGCGTAGGGGGTCGTTTCGGTGAACAATCCGGTGGCGCCCAACGAACCGTAAACCTCATCGGTGGACACGTGGTGGAATCGCTTGTCGTTCAGATCGCTCCCCCAAAAACCCCGGCAGGCTTCCAGCAGGTTGAACGTACCGACGATGTTGGTGGAAATGAAATCGCCCGGGCCGGTGATGGAACGGTCCACATGGGATTCGGCCGCCAGATGCATGACGTGGGTGATGCCATGTTGTTCGACCACGCGGACCACGGCGGATTTGTCCCGCAGATCCACCTGCTCGAAGACATATTTGGGATGGCGGCCGACGCTGGCCAGATTTTCCAGATGCCCCGCGTAAGTCAGCGTGTCCAGGTTGACGAGCTTTTCCACTTCGGGAAAGTCAATGACGTGTTGAATGAGATTGGAGCCGATGAAGCCGGCCCCGCCAGTAATGAGTAGTTTCATGGTTTGTCGAGTACGAGCCGCAAGGCATCCTCCCAATCGGGAAGCTGGATGCCAAAAGTATTCTTCAGTTTGCTGCAATCGAGAACGGAGTAAGCGGGCCGCCGGGCGGGGGTGGGATACTCCGCCGTGGTGATGGGCGTGACTTCGCGGCAACGCCGTTCGGCTTCGGGCATCAGCGCGATAATGCGCGAGGCAAACGCGTGCCAGTTCGTGCTGCCGCGGGCCGCCAGATGATACGTCCCGGTGAAGGCGCTTGCGTCCGGTGCCGCCAGAACCTGCCGGAGCGCCGCCGTGGTTGCCCCGGCAATCAACCGCGACCAGGTGGGGCAACCATATTGGTCCTGGACGACCCGCAACGTTTCCCGTTCGCGGGCCAGCCGCTGCATGGTGAGCATGAAATTCTGCCCGCGCGCCCCATAAACCCAGCATAAACGGAAAATCAAATGGTCGCCTCCGGCTGCACGGACCGCTTCGTCCCCTGCGAGTTTCGTGCGGCCATACGCACCGAGCGGATTCGGCGCGTCCGTTTCCAGATACGGCGTCGGCTTCGTCCCATCGAAGACATAGTCCGTCGAATAATGGACCATCAGGGCGCCCACCTGTTTGGCCGCCTCGGCCAGCACTCCGGGCGCGACGCCGTTGATGAGTTGGGCAGTCTTGGTATCCGATTCAGCCTTGTCCACCGCCGTATAGGCCGCGGCGTTGATCACCGCGCGCGGCCGGTTCGCCAGCACGAACTGACGCGCGGCCGCGGCGTCGGTCAGATCAATCTCCGGAAAATCCACGGCGAGAACTTGCGCGAGGGGCGCGAGGGTCCGGCGCAGTTCCCAGCCGACCTGGCCGTTTTTTCCAATGAGCAGAATTTTCGGTAACTCCATGATCACAGAACTCGTCAGGCGAAGAGCCGTTCCGGGGGCAAATCTTTCAGGCGGACGCCCTTGCGGTCCTTCTCGGACAGCACCGGGTTGCCGAATGGCCATTTCACCCCCACGTCCGGGTCGTCCCAGGCCAGCGTCAATTCATCCTTGGGCGAATAGAACTCCGTGCATTTGTAGCCAAAAACCGCCGACTCGCTTAACACGGCGAAACCATGCGCGAAACCCGGCGGCACATAAAATTGCAGCCGGTTCTGGGACGAGAGCTTCAATCCGTGCCACCGTCCGAACGTCGGCGAACTCCGGCGCAAATCCACCGCCACGTCGAAGACTTCGCCCTCAATCACCCAAACCAGCTTGCCCTGGGTTTTCGGATTCTGAAAATGGAGACCACGCAACGTCCCCCGCCGGGACGAGGACAGGTTGTCCTGAACAAAACGCAGATCGAGGCCCGCCTCCCGGTAGCGTTGTTCATTCCAGGTTTCCAGGAAGAAACCACGCGCGTCACCGAACACTTTCGGCTCGATGATCAACAGCCCGGCAATGTCGCAACGCGTGACGTTCATGCGAGCCGCCGCGCTTCGGCGATCACTTCGTTTTCCAGATACTCGCGATATTCGCATTTGGGCATCTTGCCGGTGAGTTCCTCCAATTGCGCGAGTTTGAGAAAGCCATTACGGAAGGCCGCCTCCTCGGGACAGCCGATCTTGATGCCGGCGCGCTTTTCAATCGTCTGCACATACGCGCTGGCCTCATGCAGGCTGCTGCTCGTGCCGGCGTCCAGCCACGCGAAGCCGCGCGCCAATCGCTGCACGCGCAACTGGCCGCGCCGCAGATACGCCACGTTCAGGTCCGTGATTTCCAGCTCGCCGCGCGCGGAAGGCTTTTGCGCCTTCACCAGGCCGACAACTTGATTGTCGTAAATGTAAAGACCCGGCACGGCATGGTTGCTTTTGGGTTGCTTCGGTTTTTCCTCGATGGAAATCGCCTGACCTTCCGCATCGAACTCCACCACGCCGTAGCGTTCCGGGTCGTTGACGTGATAGCCAAAAATCGTCGCGCCGGTTTTGAATTCGCCGAACGCGCGGCTGAACGCGTCGCCGCCATAAAAAATATTGTCGCCCAAAATCAACGTCACGTGGTCCTGGCCGATGAACGACTCGGCGATCAGAAACGCCTGCGCGATGCCTTCCGGCTTGGCCTGCTCGCGATAGTCAATGGTCATGCCGAAGCGGCTGCCGTCGCCGAGCAATTGTTTGAAGCGCGGCAAATCCCACGGAGTTGAAATCAAACACAACTCCCGAATCCCGCCCTCGATCAGCGTCGTGAGCGGATAATAAATCATCGGTTTGTCGTAAACCGGTTGCAACTGTTTGCTGGCGACGAGCGTCAGCGGATACAAACGTGAGCCGGCCCCGCCGGCGAGAATAATGCCTTTCATTGAGCGGGGAATCTAGCAGCGTGGTGACGGTTTGGAAAGCGCGAGAGTTTCCGAAGCTCTACGGAGAATGGTCGGTAGAAAACCACTTCCCAACGGACGAGAACGTTCTTGTCCTTTCCGCAGCGATCAAACCTGGATGTTTCAATGTCGTTGAATCGGTGAGTATCAACTGCAAGGCGGCTGAATCCCTCGAGGGTTGTTTCCGGGTGGCGGGACGCACACCCTTTACGGCCGCCAGGATGGCCGACGGTACAAGCATGGCCGGGGGAATCAGAACTGGTCAGTGGATGGGTTCGCGTCAGCGCCATAGATTTTCTCGAGGGCTTCCTCCACCGAAGGCTGTGTCCAGTAGCCCGGGGGTTCGGGTTTGGAGCGGGGTTTTTCATCACCCGTTGGCATGCCGGCGGCGAGGCGGCCGAGTTTGCTGGCGGACTCGATGAGGCGTGCCACCTGGGCGAGCGGCACGAGACGCCGACGGGGATTGCAGGCCGCGGCCAGCCACCGGTCCGAGGCACGCAGTACCGCCTGCGCGAGCGAAAACTCATCCAGCCGCAATTTTTCCAACTGCGCCTTCTCGACCGCCGCGCTGGTGTGGATCAGGGCATCCACCGCTTCCTGTTTCGCCTCGGCCAGCCGTTCCTCAAAGGCGAGGACGCGACCAGGCCAGTTGAATTGCGCCGAGAGCCGGCGAAGCGTCGGCGGCGACCGTCCGGCTTGCGCGGCCACCGAGCGCACCGAGCGGCGACCCTTCAGACGCAGGTAAGTGACGAAGGCATTGAAATCGGCAGCGGATTCGCCGGGTTGACGCTGCCAGGGACGGGGTGATGAATTAATCATGGGTGGTTTTTATACGAAATTCTAAAACCTGAAACCTGACATCGGAAATCTGAAGGCGGAAAGCCTCCATAAAAAGCTGACAGGCTGAAAACTGAAATGCTGAAAAGCGAGCCAGGGGACCACGGGCAAAAGCTGAAACCCTGAAAAATGGAATGTTGAAATCGTGACCACGGGACTATGCACCACGAAGACAAAAGCAGGAGTCAGGAAAGCAGAAAGCGTAAAGCGTTGATTCGCTGAAGGAAGCGGTGGCGCGTACGGAGTGCCGCGCCCCACCGCACGGGCCAAAAAGTTTACCTTTTCTTTACCAAAAACAGGCATTTGGTCGCGGTCAAGTTTTGGGAAGTGAGGAAATGGTGCATGCTCCACGCCCGCCATCATCCTGACAATCTCCGCCAGAAGAAGGAACAGCGACTGGCCGCTGCTGGTCGAAGGAATGGCTGAGACGGGGAAACCAGTCTGGATGGTTTTCATGCAAGCGAATTAACGCGCGCAACGCGACCGTCAATTGGGCGAAGGGATTATGCCGGCGCCGCGAACGCGGTCCCAGGCGCGACCACGGACGGTCGGCACAGCGCCACACAGAGCGGTGGGCGCTACGGGTTCCACACCTGGATGCGATCGGCATATTCGTCCTCGGGGATGCTGTCCACGGCGGACACAAATTTCATCTGGCCCGCCTCGTGGCGAATCTGGCGGCGGAGATTCTCGACGTGAGAGAGCAGGCGGCCGGTCGAGAGGGTGGAGAGGTCGCGTTTGGCCAATTCGGCCTGGGCGGCGCGCAGTTGCTCGCCCAACGCCTGGATTCGCTCCTCGCTGGAGGCGAGGATTCGTTCCATGAGTTGCTCGCGTTCGATGGCGCGGAGATTCTCGATGAGATGCTGATGTTTGCGACTCCACGCAATGAGGGTGGGTTTGGAAACATTGAGTTCCGCCCCGATTTGACTGTACGTTTTGCCCTGCACACGCAGGTCAATGAAGCGCTGAATCGTTTGTTCGTCTTTCATATGATGGTCATGTTTATTCGGCCCAATCTTACGCGAAGGGTCGGACATCTACGGGGGTAGGGTGAAAAAAGAGCAAAATTCTGAAACGCTGAAATCTGAGACTGGAAAGCATTCAAACGCGGAGTGAATGAGAACGTCCAACATTCAACATCCAACATTCAACGCCCAACTTGAAAAGGCGAAAAGGGGAAAAGGAGAAAGGGAGCGGAGGAGAAGGGGAAAGGCTGCCCGGTGAAGTTGCGGTGCACTTCACGGGCCAGGGAAACCGGAGACCGGAGAGAGGGAGTGAGTGGGTGAGTGGGTGAGTGGGTAAGTGAGCAGGGGAGAAAAGGGGAAAGAGAGCGGAGGAGAAGGGAAAAGGCCGCCCGGTGAAGTAGCGGTGCACTTCACGGGCCGAGGAAAACTGATCGTGGAAAGCGCGAGGGTGCGCCACGGGGAGATTAAGATTAAGAAGAAGAGTAAGATTAAGATAAGGCGGATGGGGTCAGAAGCTGGTGAGCAGCGGGCGGGGGGCGGGCTGCCATTGGCCGTTCGTCAGGAGTTCGGCCTGACGATTGCCGTTCAAACGGGCGGCGATGCCCACGGAACGAAGGGCGGCGACGTAAATTCGATCAAATCCCGGCTCGTCTGTCATGCCTTGGGTCCAGATGGTTTCGACGCCGACGCGATACGGGTAGTCCGGGCTGAGGCCGACGCGTTCGCGCAGGAAGCGGACTACGACGTGGGCCGCGCTGGCTGGGTCGGATTCGCGACGGACCCGAGGATAGAAGTTTTCCCAAAGCGCGCGACGCCAGTCCAATTCCTGCAACGGCAGGTTGTCCACAACGGGCGAAAGGATGAATTGTTGGAAGGTAGAAGCATCGAGGTCCGGGTAAAATTGGTTGCGTTGCAGATTGGCGAGTTCGACGTGCTGCAACACGGCGCCGAGCCGTTTGCCCCGGCACGGCGCATTTTGCAGGACGAATTCAAAATCGGATTTCTGTTCAGGACGCACGAGGAATTCTGCCGCGAGATCAAGGGTGAAATCATTGACCGGCCAACGCGGCGGCACCAGATGAACCGCCGTCAGCAAAATGGCCAAACTGCCAAGGAATAGCGCGATCAGACGCAAACCGGTTTCCAGCCAGGTCAATTGGCGTTTTGGGCTGGCCATCCCCTCACCTACCCCCTGGACACCCTCCCCACTCGCATTGCCCTCACCTCTGACTCCTCTCCCATCCGACGGGCGAGGAGAACCGATCCGGATGGGGTGAGGGGTCGCCGGTTCACAGAACATCTCGCTCCGCGCTGCATCAGGCGGCGGGACGCCGCCTGTACTCGCAGCCGGGACGGCTGCGCCACTACGCATTTCTTTCCACCACTGGCGGGCGATGACGACATTTCCGACGACCAACACCAGAGGCAGCCAATAGGTCCACCAATACCAGTAATCGGGTGAAACTCTTGTGCCGATCAAAGGCGCGTATTGGCGGGCCGGATACCACAGGCAATCTCCGGCCAGCACGACCGCGTAAGCCAGGAAAAGCGGGCGCGCTGCGTTCACGCGCCCCAGCGAGACGACAACCCACACCAGCCAATTGATCACGGGAACGGCAGCCACCCACGGCATGTCCGCCCAAAATGCGCGTTCGCGCCACAGCGCCAGCCCCGGATGAAACACCCATTCGCCAAACGTGTAATGCGCCAGCGCCAACAAAACCGCTCCCGCCAACGCAATTTGCGGGTCGGAAAGCGCTTCGCCACGCTTTCGCGAGTGAACGCCCCGACAGCGAATGAATTGTAGGATTCGATTCATCGGCTTCTGGAACTGTTCGGGTTAATCCACGCCGGGAAACCCAGCGCCGGCGGCTCCGTGGCCGGGTCGAAAGGTTTGCCCTGCTCTGGGTGCAGAGTTATTTCGTAATGCCGCCCCGCTTGAACCGCCAGCCACTCCCAGTCCGCAGACTCTTTTCCGGCAAGCACGAAACGGTACGGGCTGCGGGCACTCTGACCGAGAGTGAACCTTGCCTCTCCACGCTCGTCCGTCCTGGCACTGGTCATTTGCGCCATCCGGCCTTCCACCCAAACTTCCACGTTCACGCGTTGCCCGACCTTTGGCGCGTTGCGTTCCAGCACTTTCACGCGGACGGTGCCACTGGGATAAAACAAACCCACGGTGTTCGTGTAAGCGTCCCAGCGATTCTCGCGGCGGGCGTTCCATCCGCCGCGTTCGCCGGTCGCGGCGTGAGTGGCGGCCTTGGGTACGCGCATCATCCAATCATAATCGAAGGGCCGTTCGGCGGCGGAGCCGTCAAACCCATGCCACGACTGCCGGTCCACGTCCCAGATCTCGGCCCAATAATGCCCGCTGCCGAGGATCGGCCAGGTCGTTGTCACGGGCCGCGCCGCCACGCCAACGGGTCGGGCCAGGGAAATAAACAGCGAGATCAGGTGCTGGCAATCACCGCCGCCGTTGGCCAGAACCTCGCTCGGGATGGGATCCTCCGCGCCGGGAAAACTTTTCCACACCGCCCGCAACCGCTCCCATCGCCCCACGGTGTCGCAAACATCCGCCATCGTTCGACAGTACTTCACGACCGGGCGCAACTTGCGTTGGTAATCCAACTGGACCCGCTCCAATGGTTCGTCAAACACGCGCGGCGACGCCGTGAACTTCTCAAAAACGTCCAGCGGCGTGTCCCGGCACCACGGATAGGAACGCCGGGCCTTCCAAGCCACATTGACCGTTTCTTCGAGGTGACGCGCGGAGATGTGCGCCAGATCATGATCTTCCATACCACCAATCAACATCATCGTTGTCCGCCGCTCCGGTTCGCGGGTGGAGGTGACCGCTTTCCAGAGCTGTCGGCGATTCGAGCCGGCGCGCGACATGGCCGCGTTGAAACGTTCCGTTTCCGCGCTTGTGAGGTTGCAACCCGGCAAAGCCGCCGCGTAATCCGCCAAGGGCAGATGCGTTGCACAGTACTCGACCACGGCGCGCATGACGACGGCCTTGTCCTCGCCGAACGCGTGAGGCAGGCCGGGCAAAATCCGTGTTTCGACCTTCACCCCGTTGGTCTGCATGAGGGCGCCGAGTTTCTCGCAATCGGCAACGGGAAAGACCTCATCGCCCTCGCCGTGGATGAGCAAGATGGGACATTGGATGGTTGAGGGTTGATCCGCCTTCGCTGGGCTTCGGCGCGACGGGAGGTTGAGGGTTGAGGGTGGGGTTTCTGAACGGACACCCCTCTCCCGGCTGGAAGCCACCCTCTCCCCGCCGGACGGGGAGAGGGATGGGGTGAGGGGCTTGTCTTTCAGTTCTTCAACGAGTCCTCCAGCAACTCGGACGTAGAGTTGCGGTTGAACTTCAGGATGCGTGAGGAGAAAGCTCAGACTGCGCTGCGCTCCGAGGCTGAAGCCGACCCACGCCACCGCATTGCTCTGCGCCCATTTCCGGCCTTTGAGATATTGATTCAACGCCAGCAATTGCTCGTTGAAATGCAATTGATTGGTCTGGCTGTATTCGATGGCCACGGCGGCGCACCCCAGTTCGGCAAATTGCCGCAGTATTTTTCCGCTGGCGGGCACACTGCCGCCCGAGCCGTGGAGAAATACCACCACGGGAAATCGCGCCGCGGGCTTGGGCAGGACGACCATGCCTTCGGTCTTGCCCGCGTGTGGCGTCCGCAATGAAAACTCCATCCGCGTGAACGGATCGCGATTCCTGGCCCAGAGCAACGCCGCAAAAAACCCAACAGCCACAAAGAGGCACATCCATCTTCGCGATGCTACGACGCGACAAGGAAGGGCTGAACTCGGAGAAGATCGAAGATGGAGGATGGAAGATAGCCAACGCGCCAACCTTGATTGCGGGTTGCTGCCGTGTGGGCCGCGAGCAATTTGAGTCTGGGTAAAGGAAGGCATATCAGTCTGTATGAATGTTCCCCTCACCCGTCCTGCGGACACCCCCCCACGAACAGGAGCGCCGACTTGCAGTCGGCTTTCGGGGTGTCGAACGTCCAAAGCCGGTCACAGACCGGCGCTCCGCCCGTCCGGTTCCGGGGTTGAAGGCGCGAATCTCCGATAGCACGCGACGTGGCCGTAGCGCAGATTGAGAATCTGCTGTTTCCGCTGACTGGTAGTCGGCGAGGCGTCCGCAGTTCGAAAGGCCGGCGGATTGCCAATCCGCGACACAGCAGACTGGCAGTCTGCGCTACCTTGCTGCGCGTGGAACGCGCCCCTACCGATGACGAATGGACGATTGGTTTCATTCTTCTCTGCCCAACTCCAATAGAATCCAAAACGTGGCACCAGTCGCCAGCTTGAACAAGCCGCCATCGAAGCAGAAAGCGACGAGCGGAACAATCGCGCCGGCACGGCACGCCGCTTTGAGTCTGGAGTCTGGAGTCTGGAGTCTCAAGTCGCCGGCTTTAGACGCAAGACTCTGGACTATTGACTTTGGACTGAGCGACATCGCGATGTACGCGCCAAAGCATACGAGCGCGGGAAGGCCGAGCGTCATGCCGAGCATGAGATAGTCGTTCAATTGAATGGCGGCGCTTTCGCTGGCCTTGGCAGGAAGATAGTAGTGGTCGTACAATCGTTGCGGTTGATTCCAGCCGGCACCCAGCCACGGCTCCTCCGCCATGATTTGCAATGCACCTTCCCAGGCGGCGACGCGGTTGCGCCAGGAGAAATCATTCACGTTGCCGACGGAGAACGCCCGACGGGCAACTGTGCGTTCCGTGTGGCGGTAGTTCCAGAATGTGATTACCGCCAATGACAGAACAAGCAAGCCCAGCGCAAAACAATTTCTGCGCGACCACGAAAGACACGAAATACACGAACAAAGGCGGGCAAAAACCCACCTCACCCCGGCCCGCTCCACTCCCCTTGGAAACACCTCATCCGGCTTCGCCACCTTCTCCCCATCCGCTGCGGAGAAGGGAAATCCGATGGGCGGAGAGGGAGTTTCCTTTTCGTGTGTTTGGTGTATTTCGTGGTTGAATCTCTGGTAGCCGAGATAGGCAAGTCCCATCGCCGTCGCCAGCCACGCGCCGCGACTGTAACTCTTGATCAGCCCGAACGACATGACGCCAGCAGCCGTGAGACAGAAAGGGATTTGCGCCCATCGCCATGCGGATGACTTCCCGGTTGAAGGTTGAAGGTTGAATGTTGAAGGTTGAATGTTACCCACACGGATCAGGACTTGTCCCAGCGCCAGCACGACGCCGACTCCCATCAACATCCCGAAAATGTTCGGATTATCCCACGACCCATTCCACCGCTCCTGGCCGCGATATTGAAACTGCCGCAGTTCTTCCGATTGCCAGAAACAACCGAACAGCAGCAGAACGGTGAAAATGAAAATCACAGCGCCGGCCCTGCGATCTTCCATCTTCCATCTTCCGTCTTCGGCAGCCGCCCTCCCCCATCTCGCCCAAACGGCTGCGCCTTTCCCGAGCACAATTCCACCGAGCAACACGAGCGCCTCGGTGGATTTGGACGCCGCCGAATACTGGAACGCATACGTGAGGACGGTAATGATCAAACCGACGATCAACCACAGGTCCGGATTGCTAAACCATGAGGTAGGGCGCGTCGCTCCGCGCGCGCCGGAATCGGGATTAAGATTAAGAGGAAGATTAGGATTAAGAACTGCGGCGCGCTCGGAGTGGCGACCTACCTGCCGCCTCCGCAAAATTGCAAACGTGACGAAATAGACCGCAAGACAGGCAAACACCATCCATTGCGTCTCAGTATCGCGAAGAGTGAACTCAATTTCCTGAATCCACGTCCCCACGGTGCCGTAGCTCCGCAAGCCCCGCGCCGAACCGAACAAGCAAAAGGCCAGCGCCACAAAAAGGCACAACATGCACATGGCGCTGAAAACTCTTGCGCCTTTTGTGCCTTTTCGTGGCTGCCTCATTTGGGTCCGCTTTCGGGATTAAGCTGCCGCCGCTTCTTCTGATAATTCTTCATGAATTCCTCCGCCCGCTCCCGCTTTGCGCGTCGCCACTCGGAAAACAACACCAACGCGCTCCCGATGATGAGGTAGGCAATAAATCCCTTCCAGAAGGTATCCAGTAACGCTGGCCGAATCCCACACTTGAGTCCCACCGCCTCAAGCACGGGCGGCGGCTCGGGCACGTGCATCCACACTAACCCGGCGCGGTAAATGAGATGTTTTAGTCCCAGCCACAAGAGCACTGTGGCTTGGGTTGTAAGACTTCGCGCTGCGAACACGTAACCGCTGACAGCCAAGTGCAGTAGTCCTGCCAGAACCAGCAGATTGCGATTGCTAAGTCCAAACAAAACATCCGATCTGTGTAGCACCATCAAGCGTTCCGTGATCACGAATGGGGTTACAGCGGCGAGCACGAGCAAGATTGCTGTACCTGAGTAAACGTATCCTTTGAAAACGGATGTCTCCGTTTCCCCTTTTGGGAAACCTCCGCGCGGGTCGGTTTTACGCATTATCAACGCTGATTACCACAGGCTCTCTGGTGCCGAGCGGACTACCGGTTCCGCCGATGCTCGCAAGCACAACCCACCAAAATATGCACACGTAATGTTGCGGAGTCCTTCGCCAAACAATGTGTCGAACCGCCAAGCAGCGCGTGCCTCATTCAATTGGAGCGACCAACCGCACTACTTTGATTTGCACTGCGTCGCACTCAATTCCTCGTCCGTTTACTCATGAGAGGATTCCCTTTGTTCTCAAACATCAAACGTAACGACGCGTTGAGCCAATCCCCGTCACACACAACAGGCCGAGCGAAGCGAGAGTCGCGCTTAGGGACACAATATAACACTTTTCTTGGCCCGAATGTGAAGGTGTACATTGTCGCTCAGTTTGACAGACCCCCTCAATTTTTACGCATGTCGATAACTCCTTGAAATAAGGAACGATCGCAACATAGTAGTCCCCAGCCGCCTCTAGGTCACTGCAAGTACAGCGTCCTGATACATCTACGAGACAATGCCCTCTCCATGATTGTACTACAACGACCCAGTCCGACGGTGGATAAATTATTGGAATTTCCACGCATGCAGTGCATACGGCAGAACGGCAAAAAATATATCTCGACGCCAAAGTCTCGTAACATTCACTCGTCGGACAATCCAAAGGGAGATTGGTGCTACACACCCCACCTTCCTCGGTTGACCAATTCGACGGCGAGTTGTTTGGACACGGAGTTTGTGCCATCAGGCTAGCAGCGACGTTCAGTAATACAACTATAGCCCATGTCTTCATATTTCATCATTTCCTTTCATTTTTGTATGTTGGTTTTCCTGTTCCTTCTGGTGTTTCGCATTGTACGATTTCAAAATCAAAATGCTGAGGGCACCACACAGAGCGACCAAAAGAAGCATGACTCGAACGAACGCGGGAGATCGCCTTGGTGTCATTTTCCGAAGTTCCGATAATTGTTGAATCTTCTCCCAATTCAATTGGGTTGCCCTGTAACTGGGCTTTGATTTTGAGTTCTCTTCCGTTGGCCAGCCGCTTGACACTCGGCCATGGACCACGGGTGGCACCAAGGCTTGCCCCCGGGAAAACCTATGATCTTCAACGTATGCCCCCTCTGGCAGGCCCGGCCTGAAAGAATCCGGGTTACACTTTCCTTGGATCCCGTTAACTTGAAAATCAAAGACAACCAGAGGTTTTTGATCACTGGATGCAAACCTCGTAAGGACTACCTTAGAAGGAATTTGAAAAGTGCCCAAGTTGGTGAAATTAGACGCCTCCAAAATGGCATTTGTGCGATCATGATCGGCATACAAGAACCAAATTGCTCTTGGTAAACGAAGCGAGTCTGGATTACGCGAAATAAACGCTTTGACACATTGGTCTCCTCTATCAAGATCATGTGGTTGAAACTTAATCGGGTCGAGCCACTGGTTCGTGCGTGAATCCAGATAGCAGGATGCGGCGTAGGCATAGAACAACATGACTATTTCCGGGGCCAGAATGCGATCAGGGAAACTTTTGCGAAATATTTGTGCAGTCAGACTATTGGGCTGTCGGTTCGACGAGTTGTCCACCAAGGACGCCGCAACCTTTCTTTCGACATGACTGGTTTGATAAATATACTCGCCATCATCGCTTAATTCCAAGACCCACCTGTTCGTGGTGGTTTCCCGCATTTGCAAGATTGACCACTTGCAATCGTGATAGCTGATATGCATTTGGCGAGATGGAAGAATGCCGTAACTTCGTGAATTAATGCTCATCACGCCATCCACCTCAAATTCGACAGCCGACGCGACCGCCATCTCAAGCAATAATAACAGCGATACGACGCCAACTTGAAAGACGGTGGCAGGTGGAAGTTTTTTTTCTCTCCCGGCCCGGGTACCTAGTCCTTGTTTCGTTTCACAGCCGTTTGCGATTAGAGTTAGATTCATGCAAATGGCTTACTGAGATTGAAAACCTGAGCTTTCCTCTATGGGCGCAATTGCCTTCCGTCGCTGATACCATAGCCAGATTAAGTGGCCGTAAATGCCGATGAGCAGGTAAGCCGACACCTGTTTCATGATGTTATCTGCCGTTTGCGGCGAGATGTGGAGGGCGGCCGTGCGGTTGCCGAGACAACCGCACGGCTCCCCGACCAGGTCCTCTTCTTGTGCTTATATCTCGTCACAAATACAACTACCCTCATGCGGGCCGGGTGTCGGCGCCTTAGCACATATTCCGCGTTGAACGTCTCCCTCATCATCGGTGTAGTCACACGCTTTGGCTTCGCACGACCCATCTTCCTTCGGCTCGGGACACATCAAGAGGGATGCCACCGAACTCCCCATCCCGAGCATGAGCGTGACTGCGATCAGGTACGCGCACTTTTTCGTTTGTTTCTTCATTATCTCACCTTTCTGTTTGTGGTTCACTGAAGAGGACAGATAGTCATGCTTTCTTCTTCCGTATTAGCCAGACTACCCCCCCAATCATCGAGACTTGGGTCGCAACAAAAATGATCCGCAGCCAAAAACTCCTGCGCGAGCCTTGATACACCCCAAAGCGGGGTCCCGATTTCAGGTATTCTTCCGCCTCGGCGATCAGCTTTGGATCATCTCCCGCCCGCCATTTACCCGGGGGTTGAACGTATGTCGCATGCCTATATATGCGCGCTTCATTTCTCCGGGTATATCGGGAATCTCGAGTGTATGTTGCTTCAGTCAGTGCCGGTAGTAAATCGCCCACGATCTCTTCCAAGGATGCGCCGGTTACGGTGAGCGTAACAGAGAAACGCAAATACGGCTTTCCATCTTTTGCAAGTTTGAAGTGTCGAAAGATAGCTGAAGCAGGAATCGCTGTTCCGTTTAATGTTCGCCACTGAAGGCATTCGTATGTGGCATCAACAAAGCCGCTTGGTATCGCTTTCCTGAACGCCCAAAGGTCGCGCTGTCTGTCATAGTCAGAAATAGTAGCGGGATAAATCAAGTCAGGGCGCAAGAGCTCTTTTTCAAAAGGCAAATCAAGCAGAGCGTTTCTCACGACTTCGACCTTAGTAACAAACCGGGAATTCGGCGGTGCACCAACGCGCCACTCATAACCGTACGCGGAGACATTCTTTCGCGAATATTTCCAAGGGGCTGGCAGGTGGAGCAGCTCGGTATTTATAGCCTTCAGGTTGTTGGGTGACAGCCCAAATGCCACCCAAGGAACAAACATGTACAATTCGTCTGTGACCGTAGTGAAATATTGCCATGTTGGGGAGATCGTTGCGAAGTGCTTGCTTTTCTGAGGCGCCGGCACTGCGAAATGGCCTTCGTACGGCATCAGAGCGACTGTGTTTGTGCCATCGTAAGCCAGTTGCAACCACTTTGCCAGGTTCTGCCTATTGGTGGCAGAAATGCTCCATGAATTCGCTTTAACGTGAGCAGAAAAATCGGCTTGTAGGATCTCCTGGCCCTTTGCATTCTGGCCTTGGTATTCTACAACTGTATATTCACCTTGAAGAGTTATTGCATCGGCAGTCATATTATAGCTCGTATGCGCAAAAACCGCTAAAAAAACGTTGCACCCAGAGAGCCCTCTCAAGTTGAAAACAATCTTTCGCATCAACACTTCAATTTGTTCTTCCTCCAGTACCGGAAAAGCAGGTAATAACTTCCGAGGAGCAAGTAGGCCAACACCAATTTCATGATGTTGTCCGCCGTTTCCGGCGAGATGTGGAGCGCGTCTGTAAGATTGCCAAGACAACCGCACGGTTTGTGCCACCCGATCCACCACAGGCCGATGCGATATAGCAGAAAGCCGGTGGCGAGCCACGCCACAAGCGCGGTAGCCGTCACCGGTCGCTTGGCAAAAAAACAAACCGTGGCGGTGAGAATTTCCACCAGACCGACCGCAACCAGCAACGTGCCGAATGGGACCGCTACGATGGGATCTGACACCGCCAACAATTTGGAGTTTCCGAAGGAAGCCCAAAGTTTGGCGATTCCGGTCACGCCCAGAATCGCTCCGGCGCTCAGAACAAACCACGTGGAAATCGCGTTATTCATCGTTACCCAACGCCGACATGCAATGGTCTCTCGCATTCTTGTAATCAGTATTAAGGGACGTACACGCGCTGGTGGAATCCCGCTGCGTCCTTGGAGTTCGAGCGCGTTACACGCAGCTTGCTCTTGAATGTTCTGTCTTTCCCTAAAAGTAGATTGGATCCTATGATACAAGCGCTACACACCAGGACGATGCCAATTTGCCCATAGCTCTCAACTCCTAATTGACTTAGGACTGACTTTTCCTTCTCCACAACTGCACACTCTTTGCCCAAATGGCCAACCGCAACTCCTATCGTATAGAGCAGCCAGATTGACGAGACCCATAGAACGGCAATGGCCTTTGGCTCAGTAGAGCGACCAAATACTAACACCGCAAGAACCAGTGTTTCCACCAAGCAGAAAAACAATAGAATGCACCGGACGCTGCACATAGGATACAGGGAATCCGGAACGGCGAGTTCGCCCCAAGAGAAAATCGTCACGCAAGTCGTCAGCGTTAATAAGAACCAAAGGATACCCGCCATTGAAAGGAAATACGGATTTCTCGCTGCGTCGAGCGACAAGCCACGACCACGAATCACCACACCGTTGCCCGCAGTTCGCGTAAACACCGCTTGCTGGTTTCCTCTACCTGGCGAACGCTCGATCGCTTTTCGGGTGGGGCTCACAGATGAAGGGCTGATACTGTTGCGGATTAAACTAACAGTTGCATGGGATGGCGACGACCGCATATACAGGCGGATCGCTCCAAACGCATGTACATTGTCCGCCCGCTTGTGGAATCTTACACGTCCCAATCTCCGCGAGAGCATTCACGAAGTATGTTGCTACATAAGTACAACTCGTCAGCGGCCAAGTGTAGCATCGATTGCACACAGTTTCAGGTGGGAGCGTAATGTTACGGTAGCAAACACCTGTACAGACCGTTGGGTCTTCGGCCGACGCTGTGCATGTTATGGCCGCTCGGCCATCCACAGTCAGGCATCTGTCAAAAAATGCAAGCACTTCGCTCTGGCAAATCCCATATATCAGGGCGAGCCAAATACTGAAACGGAGACTACTTGGATGCTGGCTTCTCTTCATGGTTTTCATTTGGTTGTGTTGTTGATCATTATTGTTGTTAACATTTTATGGAAAAAGCCGTGCTGTTCTTGACCTTTACGCATCCGCCCGGATACGTCTTTTCATCCACCTCCGTAATACGACAATTAAGGGAGCGAGAATAATTAGGACGAGAACTCCACGAATCAGCAGTGTAAAAGAACCCGACGAACGCTCCAACTTTCCGGTGGGGGCTGCCGGAGCCGCAAAGAGCCTTTTGCCAATAGTCGCTGCATCCTCCGCGGACAGCCAAGTTGCGCCGGTTGCCTGGTACAGAAAGGTCTTACCGAGACGAACGTCTTGAACAGAGGTATTCTTCTCCAGCGGAGGAAGGAGAGAGCCCGAGACCTTTTGGCCAAAATTGGTGATCTCACCTCTGAACCAGCGTTCTACCACAACGCCATTTTTTCGATAAGGATGGACAAATGCGAAGCGCACAGGCAGCTCATTTTCCTGCGTCTTGCGCGACGCCGATAGTTCATATTGCGCGTGAGGCAGATCCGTCGGGTACATATTCGAAATGTACCGCATCGTTGAGATGTGGTCTGGGCCTGATGAAGACAAACCTGTCAAGACGGATTTGAGAAGACTATCGGAAACAGAAAAGGAACCGGAGGTAGGGATTCCGGGGGTCAGTTTAGAGCGAGTAACGTTCCAAATGTAAATAGCGGATGCAGGGTCTGGTCCGCCGAGAAACGGTACTGACAAGCCCTTCTCCATATCGGAAGGAGGGTCTGGCCATAGGCCAAATACGAAAAGCAATATTTTTTCGAATTCGGGAAGGCTTCTTGGATCCAATTTCGAGTTCGCTGTCCCCGCACTAATTTGTTCTGGCCTTGGCATCTTCGTCATCCGGTAGTAATCGTGCCCGTCATAGCTCAACCAACTCTGAATGTTCCCTTGCCACATAATGCTAATCTGCCAAGCAGTATTTTTGCATTCGACCTGGAAATCGGCACTTGACAGGTTTGTCTTCAGAGAATCCCGTTTCCCCGCATTCTGGAGTACGAGTGAACCGTTTGCGTAGTACTCAATGCCAAGAACATCTGTTGGACGACCAATGCAACCCCCAGCGAGCAGGGAGACAAACAGAAGAGCGCAATCTGCTTTGATTTTCAAATGCATAAGAAGCAGCTCAGTCCTCTGACATCTCGATTTTATGGGCATATTCTTGCCGAGTGACAAACTCGGTATGTCCGTCGCAGTACACAACGTTTGCCCCGATGGCTCCGTGGTTGCTTTGGAGGTTCGACCAGATTTCTCCGCCCGCGTTCCGCCGTTTGACACAGTCCAAGATGATCCACGTCCGCGCCGGGCCAGTTATCAGTCCGTAAGATTTCCGCCGGTCGCGCGTGTGGCTGTACTGCAACACGGATTTGATGGTCTTGCGCACGTTGCCCTTGCCGTAACTGCCCACCCAGTTCGTCCCCCGGAAATAACCGTACACCTCGTAACTATGCCCGGCATCCAGCTTGTCCCGCCCATTGTGCTTGAGGTCCTTAAGCACGCCCGCCTTGTTCTTCACATCGGTGCGGATGTAATTCTGTGTGTCCGGGCAGATGTAGGTTTTCAACGTGGGAACATAAGTGGGGTGCAGCCAGCTCAAATCGTCATCCCCGATGTTGCGGGTGTCGGAATACGCGCCGTCGGATGAAGCGTCGGCGTACATCTGGCTGCCCAGGCCCATCTGCCGCACGTTGTTCATGCACTGGGTCCGTTTGGCCTTCTCCTTGGCGCGTGAGGCAGCCGGCAGCAGCAGCGCGGCAAGAATGCCGATAATGGCAATAACGACCAAAAGCTCGATCAGGGTAAAGGCGCCCGTCTTTCCTTTGCGGTTCGCTGTGGACTCTCGGTTCGTGTCCCGCCCAACGGGACCAGCCGTTTCGCCCCATCCGATCACCCATTTCACCGGCATTTTCATACCCGTATCTGCCGCGCAGCCATTGCCACGCGGTTTTGCGCCGCAGGCGCGCCTATCGCGCCCTGCCCATGCCCGGTGATGCTTCGCAAAACCTAATCCACCGCTTACCAAAGCCAGCAACCAGCGTCAACAGTTTTGTTTAGTTTTTTTTGTTCAATAAACTGGGCTGATAATGGCGGTTGGTCTGCCGGGCCGGAGAGGGGAAAGCTGCCCGGTGAAGCAGCCATGAACTTCACGGGCCAAGGAAACTTGAACGGGAAACCGGGACGGGAGAAGGGTGAGTGGGTGAGTGGGTGAGTGGGTGAGTGGGAAAGGGAGCAGGGGAGAAAAGGAGAAAGGGAGCGGAGGAGAATGGGAATGGGGAGATTAAGAGG
>CAYWMD010000068.1:0-34418 GCA_964458575.1 uncultured Bifidobacteriaceae bacterium
CGCGTCCCTACCGGGTTCAGGGGTTCAAAGCGCGAATTTTTCGGGGAATTCTCTCCCAGCGGGAGAGGGATCAAGGGCGAGGGAGAACCGTGCGTTGGAAAGAGATTGTTCGTCACTGCTGAAACCCAACTGCTCGCAATGCAAAACTTCGCTTGCTTGCGTGTTCCGCTCAGGTGAATCTCGACCAATACCGGTTGAACCGTATGAACCATCGCAACGTCCAAATCGCCATGAATACCACTCCCGCCAACGACACCCCGCAATCCACGCGCCGTGACTTTTTGAAGACCTCCGCCCTCGTCGCCGGCGGCGCGGCGCTGGGACAACTCGCCATCGAACAAAGCGCCCACGCTGCCGGCAGCGACGTGATCCGCATCGGTTTGATCGGCTGCGGCGTCCGTGGCACGACCGCGGCCACCAACGCCATGAACGCCGGCAAAGATGTCCGCCTCGTTGCGCTGGCGGATATCTTCGACGAGCGTCTCCAGAACAGCCTCAATCAACTCAAGAAAGCCAAGCCCGATCAGGTCGAGGTGAAGGACGAGCGTTGTTTCGTGGGTTTTGATGCCTACGAGAAGCTCATCGCCAGCGGCGTGGACGTGGTGCTGATCGCGCCGACGTCGCATTTCATTCCACCGATCCTCAAAGCCGCGGTGGGCGCGGGCAAACATGTGTTTTGCGAAAAGCCGCACGGGCTGGACATGCCCGCCGTGCAGATTTGTCGCGAGGCGGCGGCGGCGGCGGAGCGGAAGAAGCTGAGTCTGGTCTCGGGGCTTTGCTGGCGCTATTCGCCGCCGGTGCGCGAGACGATGAAGCGCATCCACGACGGCATGATCGGCGACATCGTCGCGATCCAGGAAAATTTTCTCACCGTGCCTTATTACGCGCGAGAGCGGAAACCCGGTCACAACGAGATGCAATTCCAAATGTGGAACTGGTATCACTTCAACTGGCTCTCCGGCGACCAGACCGCACAGCAGTTGATTCACAGTCTGGACAAGGCATCGTGGGCGCTGGGCGACAAACCGCCGAAGAAAGTCTGGGGCATGGGCGGTCGCCAGACGTGCCTCGCGCCGAAGTTCGGCGACCAGTTCGATCATCAGGCGGTCGTGTTCGAATACGAGAACGGCGTGCGGGTGTTCGGATTCACGCGCGACCAGCCGGAATGTTTCAGCAACGTCACCGACACGATCTTCGGCACGAAGGGGCGCTGCGATTTGTTGAGTTTCAACATCACGGGCGAGAAGAACTGGCGATTCGAAGGCGAAAAGGAGGACATGTATGATGTCGAGCATCGGGAGTTGTTTGCTTCGATCCGCGCGGGCAAGCCGATCAACAACGGACATTACATGTGTTTGAGTTCGCAACTGGCCGTGGCGGCGCAAATGGCGTGTTACTCCGGTTCGGTGCTTGGGTGGGAGGACGCGATCAAGTCCCGGCGCTCCTACGCGTTGCCGCGCTACGGGTGGGATGTCGAGCCACCCGTCCAGCCCGGTCCGGACGGCCGTTACCCGACGGCGATGCAGGGGAATGCGGAGCTGGACAAGTGGAAGATTTGATATGAATGAGAACTCGACGCGCTTCCACACCGCCACAGTAGCGCAGGCTGTCAGCCTGCCGTGTTGCGGATTGGCAATCCGCACCGCTGCCGAATCGCATTCGGCGACACAGCAGATTGCCAATCTGCGCTACACGCGCCGCGACTTTATGAAGGCGACATCAACCTTTGCTGTGGCCAGCGTGGCGGGTTTGCCGTCATTGGTTGCCGGCGCGGGCGCGTCTGCCTATCAAGTCGGTTGCTACACGCGCCCGTGGGATCAACACGATTACCGCGTGGCGCTCGACGGCATTGCCGAAGCCGGATTCAAATACGCGGGCATCATGACGGCCAAAGGCAAAACTTGGGTGATGATCACGCCGAAGACGACGCCCGAGGAGGCGGTGGAAATCGGCGACGAGGTCAGGAAGCGGGGACTGAAAGCAATTTCGGTTTACGCCGATTTCAGCGTCAAGGAATCGCTGGAGACGGGAATGGGCCAGTTGCGCACAATCATCGAGCGCTGCGCCGCCTGCGGTTCGCCGAATCTGCTGCTGGGCGGGGTCGGGGAGGAATCGTTGGTCGCGAATTACTACAAAGCCATCGCGGAATGTTGCGATTTCGCGAAAGCAAAGAACGTTGCCCTGAGCGTGAAACCGCACGGCGGTCAGAACGCCACCGGCGACCAATGCCGGAAATTGGTTGCGAGCGTGAACAACCGCAACTTCGGCATCTGGTACGATCCGGGGAACATTTTCTATTACTCGGAGGGCAAGCTTGATCCGGTGGACGATTGTGCGAGCGTGGACGGCCTGGTCGTCGGCATGAGCGTGAAGGATTTTCTGCCGCCGAAGGAAGTCATGGTCACGCCGGGGACGGGCAAGGTGGATTTCCCGAAGGTGCTGGCCCGGCTGAACCAGGGCGGTTTTCGTCGCGGTCCGCTCGTGGTGGAATGTGTGACGCGCGGCGACGTGGCCAAAATCACGACTGAAGCCAAGAAGGCGCGTTTGTTCGTCGAGGAACTTGTCGCGCATTTCAAATGAACCGGAAGCAGGGTGCGGGGGCGTTGAGCGTTTTCGCGTGGCTGCCGTCGTGAGACGGCGGCTGACTGGAACCGGCCGTGTTCTCACGAACACAGCCACCAGGCGAGGACGAGCAAAAGCCGGGCGATCAGTTTACTGCGGCTGGTTCAGCCGATAATACCGCGACGTTCCTCCGATACCGTTGGTCATCGCGTATTGCGGAGCGGTGTCATAAACCGGCCCGATGACCGGCGACCACGGGCCGGAGACAAAATCGGACGTGGTTTCCAGCAAATAGCCTTCAGCGTTGGTGCTCCACCGGAGGGCGAGGTTGTTGGCGGTTTGCAGAGTGTTCAACACCGGCGGCGGAATCACGGCGGCGGGTGGCGTGACGCTGGCCCAGGATTGGCCGATGCGGATTTCGTCGGCGATGATCTGGGCGGGCTGGGCGGCGTTACGGTTGAACAGCACGAAGCTCGCGATCTGGCTGAGGTCATTCGAAACCGTGCTGGTCAGGTTTGGCGGCGGCGCGGTGGCGAGTCCAAAACTGCCGGCGGGCGGATTGATCCACAATTCCGAAACGTCATTCGTGGTCGAGCCGGGATTGAACGTGTAGCAACCGACGAGCAAGAGTGTGTCGTTGGTCGTATAGACCGTGGGATCGAAGACAAACAAGCCGGCCAGCCCGCGGTTTTTATCGAGTCCAATCTGGTAGCCGCCGGCCGCAGCCTTCGTGATGACGCGAGTGCCGACGACGGTGGGCGTGCTGCTTTGCGCGCCGGACGATTCAGTGTAACCCGCCCAGAAAACTCCCGTGCCGCTTAGGCCGGTGATGTCGGTCAGACGGGCGAGCAACGAAAAATACCAAGACCCGGTGGCGGAGTTGGTGCCGAGATTGAACCGGGCGCTCGTCCCGTTGCCGCCGAATTTCACGCTGTTGCCGCGCACGCCGGCCAGCCCGCCGCCGTTCAGGTTTCCACCGAGGATGAGCGGTTGATTCGTAAGGCCGGCATCGGGTCCGGCCTGGGTCCAGCGCTGGCCCGCCGCGTTAGTCTGACCAATGAGGTTGTCACCGGCGGCGTACGCTGTCACTGCCGGTGCGAAGGGTTCATACGCCATGGCGGGGGGAACGCTGACATTGAGAAACCCGTTCGAGCTGAGTAGTGTTCCGGCGGAGTTGCTCAGGACCACGCTGTAGGTGCCGTGGTTCGCCACGGAAATGTTGGTCAGCGACAGGGAGGAACTGGTTGCGCCCGCGAGGTTGGTCCCCTTGAAACGCCATTGGAAGGTCATCGGTCCGATGCCCGCCCGATAAACCAGGAGCGTGGCGTCCGAACCCTGGGGCAGCGTTTGGCTTTGGGGTTGCAGGATGATGTAAGGCGCCGTGACGGGTGTGAGATAGGGCAGGGGATTGGTGCGGTACGTGTCCTCGAAATGAACCATTTCGTCGTCCGAAACCATCATGCCATTTCCGCCCCAGGAGTAGGTGAGGTAGCCGGTAAAGGCCAGGTTGATCGCCGCTTTGCTGCGGGCCGCGATGGCTTGATCCCATTCGTTGGACGCGATGCCCGAGCGCCCCCAACCTGTGCCGGCGACCGTCTGGCCGAAATGTTCGCCCAGCATCAGCTTCGCGAGCGGGACGCCGCGGTTGGTGTAAGCGGTGATGGAGCTTTGATACTGGCTTTGGCACCAACTTACCGAATAGCCGTTGGCCTTGATTTGCGCGCCGTCGAGGTAATTTTCAATGCCAATCCAGGCGTTCGCGGACACGGCCTGCCAGTCGGTGCCGTTCGCAGCCACAGTGGCGAAGGGTGAAAACAAAATCACATTGAAGCCGTAGTTAGTTTTCAACTCGCGAACCACCGCCGCGGCCCAAACCCGGTAAGCGGAATCGTTCTGCCACAGTGAGGTGGAAATTTCGTTGAGCACGATCCAATCCGGCCGCGGGCCGGTGCTGGTGAACCGGCTGACAGCGTAATAATTGATGTTCGACGCCTGCGTGATCGCCGAGTTGGTGGAGTAACCTGCGTTGAAGGTGTCGTAATAAACGGCCAGCACGTTGCCGTTGGTGGCGAGTTCGAGCCGGTGATCGTCCGTGCCCATGGCGAGGAAGTGGCCGTTGGTCGTCGGCCAGTTGAGGTGGTCAAACTGCGGCTGGCAAAAAGTCTTGTCCGGGTCGCAGTGACAGCAAAACGTCGCGACATCAAACTTCAGTTCGGGCGTGGCGGCCGCTTTCAGGCACGCGCAGGCAGCGAGGCTGATCCATATCAAACGCGACATAGCGGGCATGGCGACAAAGTAGCGGTTGTTGACGGTTTCGTCCAGAACCGCCGTGGCCATGAACCGACATGGCCATGAACCGACATGACCATGAAGATTCCGGGCGCTTCCTCCCCGGCCCAACGCCGAATCAGTCGCTCCAGGGATCAACGTGAAGTTCGACCAGGAGATTCACTTCCGGCGCACTCAGTCCCAGCCGCTGGGCCAGGTTGCCAGATTGAACCCGGAGCACAAAGTCGTCCGTCCGACGTACCGCCGGCGGATGCAGCTTGCAATCCAGACCGGCGTCGCAAAGGTTCGATTTGAAATTCCCCACAACCATGTTGGTCAGTTCGCCAATGACGTCGTCCACTGCGGCGGTGGAATTGAGTTCTTCCCGGCCGATGCCGAGCATCCGCGCGGCGATGCACTGGGCGGATTCGGGCATGAGACGCAGGCCGGCGGCGCCTTTGGCTTTGCCGCTGAAGCAGATTTCGCAAAAGACGTGGTGGCCCTCGATGGGCAGGCGGGAAAAGGTTTGTTTAAGTTCGAGTTCCAGCATGGTGCGGAAAGTCTTGTGCACGGCGTTCAGGAACAGGTCGTGCATGGCCAGAAACATGGCGCTGCCCATACCGGTGCGCTGGAGGGCTTCTTCCACGGTGGTGGCGGCGTAGTCCTCCGCGGTCTGCGCGCGAGGATTGGCGAGCCGCAGCAACGCGGCGGCCAGATTCTGATCCTGGGCAATGATTGTCGCCACCTCCTCCAGGGTTGCGTCCGGGCGGCTGACGAGCCGGCCCAGGCGACACACGCTCTCCGGGATGGATTCCAGGCCAAACTGTTTCGCAATCATCTCGGTCTGGGCAGAGGTGCTCATGGGTGGTTCGCCGGTGAATGGGGCCGCGGTTGCGATTGGAGGTTATCGTTCATTTTCTCCGGGTTGTGGGGTGGACGAGCTCGCGGTTGGTTGTGCTTTCAAAAGTTGGTGCGTTCAAGCCGGCGCGGGAGCAGCGGTTCGGGGCGACAGCGTCACCGTCCGATTGATTTTTTCGAGCAGTTGACTGTCTTTGAACGGCTTCACCAGATAGTCGCGGACGCCCAGCCGGGCAATGTAAGCCACGTTTTCCCGGCCGGACTCGGCGGTGAGCATGAGCACCGGAATGCCCTTCAACTCCGGGTTTTCCTTGAGTTTGGTGAGCATCGTCACGCCATCCATCACCGGCATCGTGATGTCGAGCACGATCAGGTCGGGCTTCTCCCGCGCGGCGGCGGCGAGCCCTTCCTCGCCGTTGGTGGCCTCGCAGACCGTGCAGTCGTACGGGGCCAGGGTTCGTTTCACGATCAGGCGGATCGTCTTGCTGTCGTCAACGCTAAGGATTTTCATAAGCTGGTTTTCAATCGAGTTTGAGGTGGATCTCCACCGTGAAATATTGGTCCTGGGAACGAAACCGAAACTTCTCCGCCTTCAAGTCCTGCGGCACTTCGATTTCGAATTCGCCGCGGATGATGGAGGGTGTGCTGATGGCACAGGGACGGTCGGCGTTGCACAGGGCCGATTTGAGCCCGCCGCCGATCATGTTCGTGATCTCCCCCACCACGTCGTTGAGGTCGCTTTCGCTCAACGGTTCGTCGGGTGGGCTGCCAAGCATTGTGCGGACGATCTCCCGGGCCAGCGGTTCGGGCAAATGCACGTAAACGGCACCGGTGACCGTCTCGCCCGCAACCCCGACGGTGCCGCTGACGCGGTCGCTTGAGTTGATTGGACCGCTGGCGGCCGCCGGACTAACCTGCCAGTTGAGCATGGTTTCAAAGACGTTGGGCACAAGCTGGCCGATGTGTTCCGGGAGACTGAAGGCGAGGGTGGGAGTGTTCATGGGAGTGCTGGAGTTGAATGCAATTCGCACGCAGCGTTGGCGGACTGTCGTTGCGCAGCCTGCACGATGGCCGGCGCAATCTGGGGCAGTGGCAACACCCGATCCACGACGCCGAGTTCGATCGCCGCGCGGGGCATGCCGTACACGACGCAGGTTGCCTCGTCCTGCGCGATGGTCGTGGCGTCGCGGGATTTGAGCGCTTTCATTCCCAACGCCCCATCGCTGCCCATGCCGGTTAAAACCGCGCCCACGACCCGCGCGCCGGGAAGCTGGGCGGCGCTGCGAAACAGGACGTCCACCGAGGGACGGCAGTGATGGACCTGCGGGTTTTGATTGAGCGCCACGCGGTAGGCCGGGCCCATGCGCTGCAAGGTCATGTGAAAATCACCCGGCGCGAGCAACGCCAGACCGGGGGCCAGCGTGTCGCCATCCTTCGCTTCGCGCACCTCGATTCGCGACTGCGTGTTCAGGCGCTCCGCAAAAACCCTGGAGAAGTAGGGCGGAATGTGCTGGACGATGGCGATGCCCGGCAGTTGCCCGGGCAACTGGGTGATCACTTCCGTGAGTGCTTCCACGCCGCCGGTGGATGCGCCGATGCAAATGATTTGTGCCGGGTGAAAACGGATTCCGGCCGAGAGGGCGGGCGCGGGCGCGTCGGCCGGTCGGCGGCGGCCCGTGACCCGCGCCACGGCGGCGGCGCGGATGCGTCGTCCCAGTTGCTCGCCGAGATTGCCGATGGCGAAGGCCGAATTGGGTTTGGCCAGTACGTCCACGGCACCGGCCTCGAGTGCCGCGAGCGCGGCGCGCGATCCGGCCTGCGTCAGCGAACTGATGATCACCACGGGCATCGGATGATGCTGTTGGAGAATGCGCAGGAAGGTGATCCCGTCCATGCGCGGCATCTCGATATCGAGCGTGAGGACGTTCGGACGCAGTTCGATGATTTTTTCCCGGGCGACGTAAGGATCGGGTGCCGTGCCCACCACCTCGATGCCAGGGTCCCGGGCCAGCGCGTCGCAAATCATCTTCCGCACGACGGCCGAGTCGTCCACCACGAGCACTTTGATTTTTGAGTGGTTGATCATGGCGGGATCAGAAAGCGCACTTGACGATGTTTTCCGACGGTGGGACGGATTTTGAGGGCGCGGCGATCCGCTCGTGCCGGGCGGCCTGTTCCAGACAATCAACCGCCGCGATAGTGAGGGCGTCCAGTTCCGCGCTGGACAGAGCCAGTGCGGTGAGCGCCGATTTATGCCGCGTGACGGCAAAGCTCTCCCAGCCGGGCGACGCGCCGGTTTGGTGCGCAATCGCATCCGCGATGTGAATGGCCGTGGACAGGGCCGGCGGGCTGCCGGGGGGAGGCTGATGATGGTTTGCCGCGACTTCGATGATGACCTCCGGAATGTGCCAGCGCCGCAGGAGGCAGGCGCCCACTTCCGCGTGATTGCAACCAATGACAAGCTTTTCGGCTTCCAGCAGCGACGACTCGCGTGTTTCAACCAGCTCACGGATGCGGGCGCGTTCCTTTGCGTCCAGCGCCTGACCGATGACGAGCTTGCCGATGTCATGCAACAAGCCGGCGGTGTAGGCGACCGACGTGTCGGCGCTGATCTGCTTGGAAACCGCGAGCACCCGCGGAGAAAGCAGGGCCACCGCCAGGGAATGCCGCCACAAGGCGCCCGCTTCGATGTCGTAGCCGGGCAATTGCACGCCGACCTGGCTGCCGAAGCTCAACCCCATGACGAGGCGGTGAATTTCCCCGTAGCCCAGGTACAGCACGGCGTGTTCGAGCGAGGCGACCGGCTGGGCGAGGCCGTAACTGGCCGAATTGCAGAGCGCCAGGATTTTCGCGCTCAACACCGGATCCCGGCTGACAGTGGCGATCACCGCGTCGTAGTCCGCGTTCGGATTATCCAGCAGATTCAACAACCGCACCACTGTCGGCGACGGTGGTCGCAAGTTGGGCGTTCGGCCGATCAGCGTTTCGGCTTTCATAATTCCGTTCCTCTTCGGCCCGGCAGGTCGAGTGTGACCAGGCCGGTTTCAAGGTTCAGCCGCATGGTCCGGCTTTCGTGACCGCCAACGGCGCGCGCGGCCAGCCGGACCCCGTTGCGCGTCAGCATATTGACCACCGTGTCAACGTTGCGGCGACCGATGTTGAACACCTTGTGCTCATCCAGGAACTCGGCGCCGCCGGCGAGTTTGACGATCAAATTCTGCTTCACCCCGCCCAGCGCATACACCGCGTGGAACATCGCGGGCAGCCCAAGGTCCACAAACATGTGGGGGCGGCTCGCGGCGCGTTCGGCGTTGATGGTGGAATCAGGTAACATGGCGTGCAGCATTCCACCGACTTTGACCGCCGGGTCGTAGATCGTGACACCCACACATGATCCCAATGAGTAGGTGACCAGTTGAGCTGAAGCGTCGTTGCTGGCGAGCATGTCGCCCATGCCGACGATAAAACTCTTCTTCTGCGCGGGTACCACCCATCTCGGGGGTGCCGCCACATGTGCCCGGTGTGACATAAAGATATTGCAGTTTCAGCGCTGCCATGGTGCAAACAGATCCGGTGAAACATTTCCGCGCGGCCGGAAGGGAGGCCGTCGCATGGCCAGCCCGGCCGTGGTCCCAAGCAAACTCAACAGACTGGCTTTCGTATGCATGATGTTCGTCATTCCAAAATCAGGTTTTCCGGTAGATTCCCGGCCGCACCGCCTTCAAATGATGCCGGACGCCCAGCAGGCTTTCCGAGTGGCCAACGATCAGGCAGCCGCCCGTGGCCAGATGAGCGGTCAGCTTTGTGATCAGTTCCTGCTGCGTCGCGGTGTCGAAATAAATCATGACATTGCGGCAAAAGATGACCTGCTGGGAGGCGGCGACCGGATACTGGGCTTGCAACAGGTTCAACTGGTAAAACCGCACGCCCTGCCGGAGCGCATCCTTGACCCGGTAGAAACCAACATTCGCCCCCACACCCTTCTGAAAGTAACGCGGGAGCAGATCCGGTTGCGGCACCTTCACCCGTTCCGCCGGATAAATTCCCTGCTGCGCCCGCTCGAGCACGCGCGTGGAAATATCCGAAGCCTCGATCTGCCAGTGAAACGTTCCGTGCTTCCGGGCATATTCGGCGAGGACGATCGCCATGGAATAAGGCTCCTCCCCCGAGGAGCAGGCGGCGCTCCAGCAACGAAACGTTTCTCCGCGTTGCACCAGTTGAGGCACCCACTCCCGCAAGACTTCCTTGTGCAGGAAATCCAGGTGCTCTATCTCGCGGAAAAAATGCGTGTGATTGGTGGAAATCAGGTCCACCAACGGGCCCAACTCCTGTTCGCCCTGCGTGGATTCGAGGAATTCGCAATACGCCTCGAACGAGTCCATGCCCAACTGGCGCAGCCGTTTGCCCAGGCGTCCCGTTACCAGCGCCTGCTTTTCCGGGCCAAGCCGGATCCGGCTCCGCGCATACACTTTGCCGGCGATAAACTCGTAGGCCTCCGCGGAGATCGTCTGGTGAAGCATGGCAGGCATGGCGTGACTCAAAAGTCCTTGAAGCCATTGTGTCCGTTGCCCGCCGGCTCCGGCATGGGAATGTCCGGCTGCACCGGTACCTTGCGGAATCCCGGCGCGGCGGGCACGGCCGGCAGCTGGGATTTGTTCTTGATGATTTTCGGTGACATCCCGAAGGCCGTGGCTGCAGCCGGGGCCGGACTCGGCTTTGGTGCCGCCGCATGCGCCGCGTGGCTGCCGAAACCGCTCCCGGCAACGATGACCTGCAACTGACCGATGATGTTTTGCAGCGAACCGACCTGGCTGTTCAATTCTTCCGCTGCGCTGGCGTTTTCCTCCGCGCTTGCGGCGTTGGACTGTGTGACCTTGTCCATCTGGCCCACGGCCACGTTCACTTCGGCCACGCCCTGGTTTTGCTCCTGGCTCGCGGTGGCGATCTGCGTGGTGACCTCATCGAGTGATTTGATTTGGGTGACGATGCCCGAAAAGACCTGCTCGATGGTTTGCGCCTTGGCCTCCACCTCGGCGAGGCTCTCCACCACTTTTTTGCTGGAGGCGCCGCCCAGTTCGCTGCGCTTGACCGCGGCCTCGATTTTTTCCGACGTGTCCTTGGCGGCTTGCGCGCTGCGTTGCGCGAGGGAGCGCACTTCGTCGGCCACGACGGCAAAGCCGGCGCCGGCTTCGCCGGCGCGCGCGGCCTCGACCGCGGCATTGAGCGCCAGCAGGTTCGTCTGGAACGCGATCTCATCAATGGTCTTGATGATCTTGGAAATCTCCTGGCTGGAGGACTGCATTTCGCCGACCGCGGACTGCATTTCACCGACGGCGGAGCGGATGGCCTTCAGCGTCCGGTTCATTTCATTCAGTTGATTGAGGCCGGCGTTCGCCGCTTCGCGTGTCTGCCGGCCGAGCGAAGTGCCGTTGGAGGCGTTTTCGGCGTTTCGCTTTACCATGCTCGCAATTTCCTCCAGCGAGGCGCTCGTTTCCTCCAGCGAGGCGGCTTGCTCGCTGGCGCTTTCGGCTAGGGACTGGCTTGCGGCGCTGATTTGCTGGACCGCCTCCCCGGTTTGCCCCGCGCCCCGGCCGAGTTGGTCAATCACGCCGCGGAGCGGTTTCACCAGGAGGTATTTGTTCATCAGATGAAACGCCAGGATGACCACGACCAGAATGGTGCAGCCGACGATGGCCATGGACGTCACGGTCGCGCGCACCACCGGATCGCCCGCCATCTGCGTCTTCAACACGAAGGCCCCTTTGAGCTCGTCCAGTTTGGCGCCTTCCATTGGAAGACCGAGGACATCCTTGCCGTCCTTGGTGGGACTGGTGGCCGGATCGCCGTGGCAGGAAAGGCAGCTCCGTTTCAAATGAATGGGCCGGGCCAGAGTGAGTTCACCTGTCTTCTTATCGTGCGCGAAGAACTCTGTCTTTCCAGACGCAAACGCCTTGAACGCCTCCGCGAATTGTGCGCCGTTGTTGTTTTTCGGATTGCGCGCCGGGAAGCCGGGGCGGGAGGGTGTGAAAAACTCGTAGCCTTCCTTCTTGGCGGCTTCCGCCACCGATTGCCAGGCGGCCACGACCGGGATCGTCCGGTACAAGTCAGTTTTGTCATACGCCTCGAGCAACGGCCGGCCGCCGGCCTGTTCCTTGGCGAGCGCCGCGAGGTGTGGCGCGTCAAACGCGGAGACCCGGTGGAGGTCGTCCATGTTCTCAATCATGACCTCGGATTGCGCCAGCAGGCTGCTCATGTTGTGGCGGAATTCCTCCACCCGGTTCTTTCCGGCAAGGTAGTTAACCGTGATGATGGCTCCGAGCGTGGAGCAAATCACGGCGAGCGCCACGCCGCTGAGAATTCTGAAGCCGATGGGGAATTTCTGCACCCCATGCTTCATGACCCATTCGATGGTTGTTGCTATCATATCTTTTGATCTCCTCGGTAGGTTTTCACTTTCCCAAAGTTGTGCGCTGCGTTGTTCAAAAGTCCTCAAATCCATCGAGCCGCTTTGCAACCGGTTCCGGCGTCGGAATGTCGCGGTCCCCGGGCACGGCGCGGAAACCAGGCGCAGGGGGTGCCGCCGGCAGCGGGGACCTGGTCTTGGCCGCTGTTGGCGGACGCACCGGTTGCCGCCGGCTTTCCGGGCGCGGGGTGGTTGCAAGCGCTGGATTTGTTTCCGCGGCAACTCCGGAAATCAGCTTTTGCAGTCGTTGAACGATGTCCTGCAAGGCGCCCACCTGGGCGTTCATCTCCTCCGCCGCACTGGCGTTTTCCTCCGCCGCGGACGCATTCGATTGGGTGACCTTGTCCATTTGGCTCACGGCCGCATTCACTTCGCTGATGCCCTGACTCTGTTCCTTGGTCGCGGTGGCGATTTCAGCGATGACGTCGTCGAGCGATTTCACCTGTCTGACAATGCCGTTGAACACCTGTTCGAGGTTGTGGGCGTTGTTTTCAATCTCGCCCAGACTCGAGACGACTTTCTGGCTGGCTGCTCCGCCGAGCGCGCTGCGTTTGACGGCGGCTTCGATCTTCTCGGAGGTGTCCTTGGCGGCTTGCGCGCTGCGCTGCGCCAGCGACCGCACTTCGTCGGCAACCACGGCAAAGCCAGCCCCCGCTTCGCCGGCCCGCGCAGCCTCCACCGCGGCGTTGAGCGCAAGGAGGTTGGTTTGGAATGCAATCTCGTCAATCGTCTTGATGATCTTGGCGATTTCCTGGCTGGAGGACTGCATGTCCCCCACGGCGGTTTCCATTTCACCGACCGCGCTCTTGACGGTGGTCAGGGTGCGGCCCATTTCTGAAATCCGTTCAAGTCCGGTCACGGCGGATTCACGCGCCTGGTTGCTCAACGTGTGGCTGCTGGCGGCGTTGTCCGCGTTGCGCTTGGTCATCGCGGCGATTTCTTCCAATGAAGCGCTGGTTTCCTCCAGGGAGGCCGCTTGCTCGCTCGCACCTTCCGCCAGCGACTGGCTGGCGGACGCAACCTCGTGCGCCGCCGACTGGGTCTGCGCGGCACCGCCCGACAACTGTCCTGTCACGTCGCGTAAGACCCGTGCGACCCCGTGAATCAACGTCCATCCAAATCCGCCGCCCAACAGAATGCCCAAGGCCAGGGTGGCGACGGAGGTCCAGAGGATCATTTCAAATCGGGCATGGGCAGCATCGTACTCTTCTTTCGCCACCTGCAGTTGCAGATCCACCAATTCGGTAATCTTGCTGCTGATGGGATCAATGTGCTGGTAGAGCGGTCCGTCGAATTCCCCCATCTGCCCCTTGACGTTGCCGGTTCTGCCCGACAGGAACTTCCGCAGGCGCTCGACGGCGCGGTCAGCGGGAACAAAAAGTTGTTGGGCCTCGGCGGCGAGCCTTTTCTCCTCCGTGGTCAGGTAGGTCGAAGAATATGCCTGCCAGTTTTCATGGATGCGTTTGCTGGATTCCGCCACGTTCTTGAGGGTTTCCTCGGCCGTGAAGAGTCCCGCGTTGGCCTTGTTGGCCGCGTCAATGATCGCCACAGCGTAGTCGTCCGCAATAGCTTTAAGTTGCTTGAGAGGGACAACGCGATCGTTATAGACCGTTTCCAGTCCGCCGTTCGTGCGACGAATGCCGGCAATGCCTAGAACACCGACGGCAATGGCGACACCCACCAGTATCGTCCCCACGGCATACAACTTTGTACTGAGCTTCAGGTTGTTCATGTTGGTTGGCGGGTGCTTGTGGCGGGGGGCAGATCAAGCGGTGGTGCCGGACTGAAGTCGCTTTCCGTCAACGCCAGTAATAACCCCGTCAATGTCGAGCAGGAGCTTGACCGCGCCTCGGACCTTTGCCATGCCGAGGATGTACTCGGTATCAAGGGCCGCGCCGAAATCCGGGGTCGGTTCGATGTCCGTGGTGGCGATGTTCACAACCTCCTCCACCGCGTCCACGATCAGCCCCATCAGCGATACCGATTTGTCCGGCAGCGAAACCTGCACGACGACGATGCAGGTGAGGTCGGTGTTGTGGATGTTTGTCAGTTCGAATTTGAGCCGCAAGTCGGCCACGGGAATGATCTTGCCGCGCAGGTTCAGAACGCCCTTGATGTACGTGGGCATTTGCGGCACCGGGGTGATGTCGCAGAGGCGGATGATTTCGCGCACCTTTAACACCGGCACGCCGTAACACTCGCGGCCCAGGATGAAGCTCAGGTACTTCCCCGCCAGCCGCTGACTGAGGCTGCCGGAGGTTGGTTCGGCGGTTGCAGTAGCCATAACTATGATTTCAGCTTCGCTGGTCGCGCAGGGCACACCCGGAGGCCCGTCACGGACGAACGCGACTCATCGCTTCATACATCGGCTGATTTTCCCGGAGCTTTAATCCTTTATGCGGTTAAGGATACGTTCTGATCGAGTCTCACCAGGGCATCCACATTCAAAATCAATCCCACGCGGCCATCCCCCAGCACCGCGCCGCCGGCCAGGGACGGGTTTTTTTTGAGCGCGCCGCCGAGGCTCTTGATGACCACCTCCTGTTTGCCGATCAACTCGTCCACCAGCAAACAACGTGTCTGGGACCCGGATTCGACCACCACCACAATGCCTTCCGTTGGGTCGAGAACCTTCGCGGGCCGCTGGAAGAACTGGTGCAATCGCAACAGGGGACTCAACCGGCCGCGAACGTTCACCAGTTCGCCGCGCGCTTGCACGGTTGAAATCATTTCGCGTTTGGGCCGGAACGATTCCCGAACCGACAGCGTCGGGATGATGTACCGCTCCTCGCTTACCCCCACGATCATCCCGTCAATAATGGCCAGGGTCAGGGGCAGATAAATGGTGAAAGTCGTGCCCTGCCCGAGGACCGTTTCGATCTCCACTTTTCCGCGGAGTTTCTCAATATTGCGCCGCACCACGTCCATGCCCACGCCGCGGCCGGAAATCTCCGTGACCTGGTCTGCGGTCGAAAAGCCCGGCGCAAAGATGAGATTGTAGATTTCCGGATCGGACAGTTGCTCCTCTGGTTTGACCAGACCCTTGTCCCGGGCCTTGGCGAGCAGGCGCTCCTTGTTCAAGCCGTTGCCGTCATCCTGAATCTGGATGACGATGTTGCCCCCCCGATGAAACGCGCGGAGATGGATCCTGCCGGTCGCGATCTTGCCGTGCGCGCTGCGCACGTCCGGCAATTCGACGCCATGATCCACCGCGTTGCGGATCATGTGAATCAATGGGTCGGAAATCTCCTCCACGATGTTGCGATCCAGTTCGGTGTCCTCGCCGCTGAGCACGAGCTGGACCTTCTTTTGCTGTTTGCCCGCCAGGTCGCGCACGAGCCGGTTCATTTTCTGGAACGTGGCGCGAATCGGCACCATGCGCAGTGACATCGCCGTGCGCTGAAGTTCGCTGGTGATGCGATGCAGTTGGGCCAGGTTGCGGGACAGGGACCGGCTCGGGACCTGTTTCAACTCGCGGTCCTGAACCACCATGGACTCCGCAATGACCAACTCGCCCACGAGATCAATCAGGCTGTCGAGTTTTACGGTGTCCACCTTCACGAATCCGGTTGTGGCGTTGGCGGCACCCGCGCTGGCAGCCGGAATGTCGGCTTCACGGACGGCGGCGACCTTGACCGACGAGGTCGTTTCAGCCGGCGATTCGGCCGGGGTCTTCGCTGGTGTGGTGGTCGGGGCCGCCAGGATCGCCTTCACGCGGGCCGTCAGGCGTCCGGTGGGGATGACGATGGGCCGCCACAGTTGCGTTCCGTTTAGCTGGGCGGAAATTTGCACGACAAATTTCTTGAGCGTGTCGCCGCCTTCGAGAATGACGTCAATGATGCCCGAGTTGAGCGTGAGCTTCTGCTGTCGGGCCGCGTCGAGCAGTGATTCGAGTTCGTGCGCGAGGTTCTTGATCGGCGTGAGGTTCAAAAAGCCGGAGCCGCCCTTGAAGGTGTGAAACGCGCGGAAGATGGAATTGAGCGTTTCGGCGTTGGTGGGATCGTCTTCCAGAACCAGGACGCCGTTCTCGATGTTTTGAAGATGTTCCTGGGATTCGTTGATGAACTCGGTCAACAACTCGCGGTCGGATTCAAGATTCAACGTGAGAGGGGAGACCGAGTCGGTTGCCCCGGTGTGTGTCGCCGCTGGGGCCGGATCGGAAATGGCTGCGGGTGGCGGCGGGGTCGGGGTAGGGCGGCTGCCGGCGTCGGTCCAAGCGACGGGAAATTCCGGGAGCGTGGCATTCTCCTGCCACCGATCCACAGCTGTGGACATCCAGCCGTGCCAGTCCCCGAGTCGTTGGATGGTTCCGGCATCCAGCGTGACGGTCGTGTCGAAAATGTGATCCAGCCAGGCGCGCGCACGGCGGACAGCATCGAGAATCGCAACTGGCGGCGGATCCGTTTGAATCGCCTCTTCGATTTGCAGCAAACAGTGATTGACGGGCAAAAGTCCCGAATCCTTGCCCGGCTCGGCAAAAGCCAGTTCCAAAGCCAGTTGGCGCACCAGGTCGGCCATGGCGCGCGCTGTAACGATTTCAGGCATAGGCGACGAGGCCCGGCGACACCGGACCGTCGGTTTACTATCGGACGGACGGGCCGGGCCTTGAGCGGATAATGCCGAAACGCATCCGCTTCCAGACATGCGGTCCGCCTGCAGCAATACATTCGCGATCTGAAAACCAGCCCGGGCATCATCCGGTGTCCGGACGACGATGGGGATTTGGTCTTCACTTCCCGGTCCCGTCCCGGGGTTCATCGGTTTCATCCCCTTGAAGTCCGGCTTGGTCCCAAACCCGGCGCGGCTTTCATCCCGAAGGTCAAGATATGACCCACAGAGCAAAACTTATGAAAACAAACCCTTCACGTATCGGTCAAACCCTGGTGGTCAGGCTCGTTTTGGCGTTGTCGGCCACCCGCCTCGCGGCGGCTACTGTTTCCGTGCCGGAGGCGTCGCTGGAACTGTCATCAGCCGGCAACCCGTCGGTCAACCGGCTCACCGCGCACAACGCAGCCAACCAGGTTTGGATCATCCAACGCTCAACCAACTTCGCCGACTGGATCGAAGTTGACGTGTGGAAGATTCACAACGGCAGTTACCACCGCACCTTTCCGATCAGCGCCAACGTCGCCGGGCTTTTCTACCGTGCCTACTTCGATGCCGCCCGGCAGGACATCGCCAGCACCTTGAACAACGCGCTGCTATTGCCCGCGTCGCCTTTCAACTACGCTTCCCCGCAACTGCCGCCCCAGTTTTTCACGCCGGTCATCGCGGCGCAGGACAACATGCCGGCCACCAACGTCACCACCGACCTGGGGGCGACGCTGGGCCGCGTCCTCTTCTACGATAAACGCCTGTCCACAAATCAAACCATCTCCTGTTCCTCCTGCCACCAGCGTGAGCATGGATTCTCTGACCCGCGCCAGTTCAGTGTCGGCTTCAATGGCGGTCTGACCGGGCGCAATTCCATGGGCTTGAGCAATGCGCGCTGGTATCAGCGCCGCCATTTCTTCTGGGACGAACGCGCGAACACGCTCGAAGACCAGGTGCTGCAGCCGATTCAAAACGCGGTGGAAATGGGCATGACCCTCGGTGCCCTGACCAACCGTCTGGCGGCCGAGCCCTTTTATGCCGCGCTCTTCGCCAACACGTTTGGATCGCCGGAAGTGACCGCCGACCGGATTTCGCGGGCGCTCGCTCAATTCGTGCGCTCAATTGTTTCCGTCCGGTCTAAGTATGACGCCGGTGTTGCGAGCGGCTTTGCCAACTTCACGCCGCAGGAAAATCTGGGCCGGCAAATCTTCTTTGGTCAGGTGGGCAATCCGCCCGCCACCTGCGCGGCCTGTCACGGCACGGACAATTTCGTTCCCGGCGCGGTGCTCAACAACAACGGGCTGGAATTTCCCTTCGTGGACCTGGGCGTGGGCGGCATCACAGGCAACCCGGCGGACAACGGCAAGTTCAAAGTCCCGTCGTTGCGCAACCTCGAACTCACCGCGCCCTACATGCACGACGGTCGCTTCGCGACGCTGGAACAGGTCGTGGAATTCTACAACTCCGGCGTGGTGAACAATCCGAATCTCTCGCCGCCGTTGCGGACTCCCACCGGGCCCGGGCAGCCGCCTGGCGGTCCATTGCGTTTGAACCTGACGCCCGACCAGAAAGCCGCGCTCGTGGCGTTCCTCAAAACGCTGACCGATCCGACCCTTGCCACAGACGCGAAGTATTCCGACCCGTTCAATTACGGGAACTGACCTCGCGGAATATCACGGGTCGGATGCGGCGGTGGTTCGCGACCACGGATGAAGTGCGGGTTGGACTTGCGGTGCCGGCGGGGCACTGCAAGATTCATCCGGTCATGAGCCGAGCTGTCACCACCGTGATGCGTGAGCGGATGTTTCAAGGCATCGTTCCGATGCTTCTGACGGGAATGATTCTCAGCGGTCCGGCCACGCCGGTGGCTTTGCCGGCGGCCGAACCACCGGCCGCGTCGCTGGCGTTCACGAGCGACGACGCGGTTGTGCTGAAGGCCCGTCGTCTGATGAAAGCCGGAAAATTTGATGCGGCGGAGACGCTCCTTTCTGCCGAGCATCTCAACGTTACCGAAGCCAACCTCCGCGCCCGCGGCGAACTGATCGAGATCATCCGGCGCACTCGACACGAATACTCTCTCGACGAAGCGGGCCTCCTCGCCAAGGTGAGGAAATCCGTGCCCGACGCCACAGCGCCGGAAGTTCAGCGTTGGGCCAGGGAAAGCCGCGCTCGTTACCTCGTGATTGATGGGCGGAAATTTTATTTCCGCCGAGAACCGCAGAACATTTTCCTCTTCAGCGAAGCGGCGAAAAATCGGCGTGCCGCGGCGGGCAACGCGCCGGAGAAATCCAAATTCAAGCTCACCGACCATCTCGCCGAGGTTGTGGCGGAAGCCGAACGCACCGGCAACATCGAGGTCCAACCCGTCCGCCATCGCATCACGCACACGCTGACCATTCGTAGCAATGCTCCGGGGCTCCAACCCGGCGCGCTGGTGCGCGTGTGGCTGCCGTTCCCGCAGGAATATCGCCAGCAACGCGACGTGAAACTCATCAGCGCCTCGCCCGAACCGAAACTCATTGCACCCAACGCCGTTGAAGGCAATCCCGTCACCGGCGGGGCGCAACGGACGATTTATTTCGAGCAAGTCGTCGCCGATCCCAAGCAGCCGCTCGTGTTTCAGGAGGTCGTGGAGTTCACCTCATTCGCCTACCACCCGAAACTCGACGAGGCGCTCGTCCAACCGCTGCCCGCGGACTGGAACGGGGCGTATCTCGGCGAACGACCGCCGCACATCGTCTTCACGCCGGCGATGCGCAAGAAGGTGAAGGCGATTGTGGGCCGGGAAACCAATGCCCTGGTCCGGGCGCGCAAAATCTTCCGCTGGGTCAGCGCCAACATCCCGTGGAACGCCGAGGATGAGTATTGCCTCATTCCATCCCTGGCGATCAAAGGCTTCACCGCGCGCCGTGGCGATTGTGGCGTGCAGAACACGGTGTTCATCACCATGTGCCGCATCGCCGGCATTCCGGCGCGCTGGCAAAGCGGCTTCGAAACCAAGCCCGAGAAATGGGGCATGCACGACTGGGCGGAGATTTACCTCGCTCAGTGGGGCTGGCTGCCCGCCGACGCTTCCTACGGCGTGCAGGATGCCAGCGACCCGCGCATCGCTGATTTTTACTGCGGCCACCAGGACAGCTACCGTTGGATTGTGAACCTGGACTGGGGCCGCGAGTTGTTTCCGCCCAAGCCCTCCCTGCGCTCCGAGCCGGCGGATTTCCAGCGCGGCGAAGTGGAAGTGGACGGCAGGAATCTTTATTTCGACCAATGGGATGCAACCACCGAAATCGTCCGCACGCCATTGAGGAAATCAGAGTAATTCCGGCGCGCGTTTCTCGCCGTAACTTGCTACTTGCGAATCTTCGTCAAGGCGTCGGAGGCCAGCTTTGCCACTTCCGGGTTCGGGTCGCTCGAAAGCTTCTCCAGCGGATCCATCGCGGCTTTGGCCTCCGGTCCGATTTCTCCCAGAACCGCCAACGCCACCGGCAGAGTTTCGGTGTAGTAATAGGATTCGTACTTCGAGCGGTCGAGTGATTCTACCAGCACCGAAACAACCGTCCCGACCTCACGGTTCTTGCGCCAGTGCGCTTTTGCGCCATAGACGCGAACACTCACGTCGCGATCATGGAGCAAGGCGTCAGGATCCGCGCCGTCGAGGGGAAATCTCTCGCCCAGTTGGACCAAGAGCCGGGCGGCCTGAATGCGATAGTAATTTTCCTTCGCGCTCAATCCGTCCCGGCACGCGGCGAGGCACTTGTCGGGAGGAAATCCGAGGTCAGCCATTGCCGGGAGCAGCAACATACGAATGAAAATCCGGCCGGATTTCTCGCAGTAGGACTCCAACAAACCCAGCGCCGTAGCGCGGTCATGATCCAGAAGATTCATCCGCTGGAACAACGAACCGCTGGCCATGATCACCTGTTCACTTGCTGAAACTCCCTGGCCACCGGTTCCGGAGAAAGCGGATTTGGTGAAATGGGTCAATTCCTCCTGAAGAACCGGCCAGACCCGGGGCAACACCAGGCTGGAGTCTTTTTGGAGGTCCCAAAGCGCCGCCGACGCACTTACCAGGACGAGGTTGTTGGTTGAGGTGGACTGGAGCTTCTTTAACGAAGAGACAATTTCGGGCGTGCTGATCCCGAATTGGCCGAGGGTTTGCGCGGCTTGCTGTTGAACATAAGGTGCGGGGTCCGCGAGCGAAGCCGCGAGTGCGTTGAGTGTCCGCGTCGAGGGCGGTTTTACCCGGCTGAGCGCGAAGATGATTTGAAGATGTGCTTGGGGCGGCACCCCTTGCTCCAGCAACCCATCCAGTTGCTCACATATCTCCGCATCAACGCCGATGGCGTGCAAAGCCATGGAAGTTGAGTTCAAATCCATCGGGTCATTGCCTTTAAGAATCTCAATAAGTTCCGGCGCGGCGGCCTTTCCGGCTGGCCCCAGCATTCGCAAGGCCTGGCAGGCGACCCAGCGACGCTCCGTCAACTTCTGCGAGTCAGGAAAGTGAGCATAGTATTTGGTCACCGCCGGCCATTTCGTTTTGACCCACAACAAGAACCGGATCGTCGGGTTGTTTTTTTCCCGCAGCACGCGTCGCAGCGAGGGCACGGCCTCCACTCCCAGCGCCCGAATCCTGAGCATCTGCGGATGCGACCATCGCTCCGAAAGGCTGACCGCCGACAGCTCGTCGAGCGCCGGATGAATCACGTTGGTAACGCTGTGCTGCAGGTACAACACCGACCCCACCAGTGCGAGGGCAAACAACAGCGCCAGCATCCACCAGCGAAATTGCCGGCGGTGTTCGGGTTTCGGTTCGCTCTCGGGCATGGCGACGTCTGTCTTAACAGGCGGGCAATTGAAGCGCGAGCAAGTTTCGCCCTTGTCGAGTTTTTGATAACCGGTCGGATCGCCGCCGCCGCGGGTTCAGTCCAGCGGCAGCCGGCGGAATTTTCCCGGCGCTTTCGGATCGTGATAGTGATTGTAGGGGCCTTCCTTCAAGAACCGCTCGTGGCAGCGCTTCAGAGCTTTGCGCGATAGCGTGATGCCCAGGCCGGGAGCTTCGGGCACGGGCAGCAAATTGTTCTTCGGCTTGAACGGGCCTTCCTCAATCACGTCGTCAATCTGCCAACGGAACAAGGACTGGCTCGGTTCGTGAATCCAATGCGTCGCGGCAACCACGTGCAGGTAGGCCGCGCTGCCAATGCCCGTCTCGCCGCTGTAACACCAGAACCCCACGCCCATCGCCTCGCATGCGGCGATGAATTTCAACGTGCGCGCAATCCCACCCAGCACGGTGAAATTGATGACGAACGTGTCCGGCGCGCCCAGCGCCACCGCGCGTTTGAGGTCGGGATTGTGCGTCGAAAACGGAATCGCGCTGTGCTGGCGGAGTTTGGCCATCTCCTCGAACGTGGCCACCGGGTCTTCGTAATTGCGGATGTTGCACGGTTCGATCTCGCGCAAAATGCGTCGGGCCGTGCTGAGCGACCACGCCATGTTCGCATCCAGCCGCAGCATCGCGTCGTTACCGATGGCTTGGCGGATTTCTTTGACCGCTGCGATTTCCAGTTCGGGATCGCCGGTGGCCATTTTTCCCTCGAAATACTTCGAGCCGTGTTCTTCGCGCATGCGGGCGCAATACGCGGCCACGGCCTTCGGGGTGTGCTCACCGCCGATGCGCCCGGTCTTCTCCCGGAAAGCGAAGTATTCGGTGAACGCAATCTGCTTCCGCACCGCGCCGCCGAGCAGTTGATACAGTGGTTGCTTCCACAACTTGCCTTTCAAATCCCACAGCGCCATCTCGATTCCGCCCCAGCATTTCACGACGGAGGAGTCGTCCGTGTTCTGCACCACGCGCGCTTCCGGGATGCAAACCTCCTCGCACGCGGCCCGATCCAGCGCATCAAACCCTTTCAGCCTCGGCGCGAGCACTTCGTTGATCACCGCGGCACAATCCCACGACGGCGATTCGCCCAGGCCGGTCAAGCCCGCGTCCGTCTCAACCTCCACGACAACTTTCGAGGTCCCGGGATAAAGTCCGGGCGACCAATGGTAAGGCGTCTCCAGCGGAATGTTGACGGGCGTGGCGCGGATGGCGGTGATTTTCATGCGGGTCGAGCATAGTCAGGTGCGCTGCGCGGGAAAGCGGAAAAGTTTGCGACGCAGGAGTGACCGCGGCTAGAGTCAACCCCATGCCCGACCTCAACGAACTCGTCCAGACTTTTGCCGACCTGGATGCGCGCGGCCAGTGGAATACCCATTCGCTGGAACTGTTAAGCGATGCACGAATGTTGGCTGGCCGTTGGAACGGATTCGTTGGTGCGTGGGTGCTCACAGCCGCGGCGCATCCCGTGCTTGATTTCAGTGAATTGGCCGCGCATGGCTGCCGTCGGGTCCGGCATCTCAAGAATGAGCGCTTCACGCATTGGGCCTCCGAAGCTGTGGCGGCGGCGCTCGTGGCACACTATTCGCCGGGGGTGCGCTTGATTCTTTTGCCCGGCACCGCGCGGGGCGAGGAGGTGGCCGCGCTTGCGGCTCATCAGCTGCAAACGGTCTGGATTCCTGATGCGCTTACGTTGGCGGTGACGCGGGCCGGTTCACTCGACATCACCGCTGTCCAACCGGGTGGCAAGCTTTGGCGCAACGTCAAACCTGCCGGCGACCGTCCCGTCGTGGTCACCATGCGCGCAGGTGTGGCGGAAGCGCGGCGTGAAAGACCGGGTGACATTGAAGTGCTCGAAGTGGAAGTTGATCTTGCTCATATTCCAACGCTTACCGCCGTGGAGCGATTCATTCCCGCCGATCCCAGGACCGTGGACATTACCTTTGCCAACCGGATCGTTTCTGCCGGACGGGGGGCTGGTGGTCCGGAGGGGGTCAGACTGGTGGAGCAATTCGCCGACGCACTGCATGCGTCGCTCGGCGCTTCGCGCATGGTCGTTGATCTGGGCTGGGCGCCGCCGCAACGGCAGGTGGGCCAGACGGGCAAAACGGTGAAACCTGATCTCTACGTGGCGTGCGGGATTTCCGGCGCCACGCATCATCTCGCCGGCATGCGTGACAGCAAACACATTGTCGCCATCAATTCCGATGCCGCCGCGCCTATCCATGAGGTCGCGCATCTGAAGTTGCCGGGCGACTTGCGGCAAGTAATTCCCGCCATCGTCGGAAAACTAAAGGGGCGTTCTAAGAAAGCATGACGCCGCAACGCGAAATTCTTTGGAATATCCCGCCCGCTGTCATGGGTGTGGTGTATGTGCTTTCGGCGCTGTGTGCCGCGTGGATCGTTTTCTGGTTCGCGCGGCGTTCGCAGTTGTGGAAACGCGGCGCTGTCGTCGCAAGCCAGTTGAGTTGGCGGGACGGGCTGAAACGCCTGGCTGAATACCTCGCCACCCATCGTAAAGTGCGGCGTGACCCGTATGCGGGCCTGATGCACGCTCTGATTTTCTGGGGCTTCGTCATTCTGCTCATCGCCACGACGTTGGTGGGCATCCAACATCATGGCCACATGGTGTTCCTTACGGGCACGACGTATTTGGTCTTCAAATTCATCTCCAACCTGGGCGGCGTGGCGTTCTGCGTCGGGTTGGGCATGGCGCTGTGGCGGCGGCGTTCGGAGCAGGCCCACGGACGGTTGCAACCGAATCCCGCCATCACCAGGTTGCTCGTTGGAATGTTGGCGCTCGGCATCGGTGGATTCCTGCTCGAAGCGGCGCGCATCGCAAAAGACTTTCCCCCGTTCGAGACGTGGAGCTTTGTCGGTTACGCCACGGCCAAAGTCATGGCGGCGGTCGGGCTGAGTGGCGAGCGGGTTGTGCCGGTTCATCGGGCGCTGTGGATTCTTCACGCGGCGATGGCGATTGGATTTTTCATTCTCGTTCCCATCTCGCTGCTCAAACACATCTTCCTCGCTTCCTACAGCGTGGCGCGACCCGTCGGCATGCCCGGCATCGCCACCGCGCCACCCGCGCCGGTCATCACGGGCGTTGACCTCGCGCACTTTCGCCGGGTGGATTTGATTCAAGCCGACGCCTGTCTCACGTGTGGCCGTTGCAACGAGGTCTGTCCCGCCGAGGCTGCGGGCAAACCGCTCCATCCGCGTTCGGTCGTGCTCGGTTTGCGCGAGCATCTCGATAAGCCGAACGTTGCGTTGCCGTTGCAAATCGCCGACGACATGCTCTGGTCCTGCACTTCCTGCCACGCCTGCGACGACGCCTGCCCGATCAACATCAATATCCTCGACAAAATTGTCACGATGCGGCGCGGACGGGTGGCCGAAGGCGAAGTGCCGGACACCGCGGCGGCGGCGCTCGAAGCCACGGCGCAAAAGTTTAATCCTTTCGGCCAACCCAACTCGACGCGCATGGATTGGGCGGCGGGATTGAATGTGCCCGTCGCCAAGGACGGGGAGGCGGTCGAGTTGCTCTACTGGGTGGGTTGCGCGGGTGCGTTCGATCCGGCAGGACGCGAGGTGACGAAGGCCGTCGTCAAGATTCTGAATCACCTGAAGATCAACTATCGTGTCCTCGGCCCCAACGAACGTTGCACGGGCGACCCGGCGCGGCGAATGGGCGAAGAAGGATTGTGGCACACGCTTGCGAAAGAGAACCAGGCCAAGTTTGCCGCGCACCAGGTGAAAACAATCCTGACGCACTGTCCGCATTGCATGAACGCCTTCCGCAACGAGTATCCGGCGGTCGGCCCGATGCCGCAGGTGATGCATCACAGCCAATGGCTGCAAGACCGGATGAGCGACGGCACGCTGAAGCTGCGCAACGGCGCGGAGAAAATCACCTACCACGATCCGTGTTACCTCGCCCGCGCCAACCGCGAAACCCGGTCGCCGCGCGCGGTGCTGGATGGAATCTTCGCGGGCAAACGCGTCGAAATGGAGCAGCACGGGGAAAAGACTTCCTGCTGTGGCGGTGGGGGCGGCCAAATTTGGCTCGACGTTCGGGGCAAGACCCGCGTCGAAAACCTCCGCGCGTCGCAGGTGGCGGGCACGGGCGCGCAGACGGTGGCGACGGGTTGTCCGTTCTGCCGCGTAATGCTGGAAGCGGGTCGCACGTCATTGCCAGCGGGGCTGGGGCAGTGGCGGGTGAAAGACATTGCGGAGTTGGTGGTGGAAAACTTGGCGTAAACCAGATGTCTCCCACTTCAATTCTTTGGGAATGGTCGCCGTTGATAGATGACACCTCCACTTGTGTATATGAGATGGATTACATCACGATGCAGTGCCACGTGAGGTCTTACGGAGGTGAGTCCCGTTGTAGCATTGTTCGTTAAGCGAGCGGGCGGCTTCCAAGTTTTGCCTCCGTCCCGGCTTGTGGTAAAATAGATATCACTTGGGTGAAGTCGCGCCACTGCCTTGTTTCCATCTTTCGCGTATCCACCGAATACCACGACGACATTTTGGCCCTCCACCGCCATATGCGGGTCGTAAGTGAAATCCAATCCTTTGGACAGGAGTATTTCCTTCGACCAAGCAGAATCCGAATCGCTTCGCTGCCGGTAATAAAGTTCCCAGTTGCCTTCAAGCGATGGCGTGTCGGTGAGCATGGACCTGATCGGATGATCTCTTTCGCGCCTGCCGTCTAGCCATGCCACGTGAACAGTGTTGCCGTCTGCTACGGCTGAGTAGCCGCCGTATGTGGTAAAATGTGTGGCAATTATTTCGATGTTGGGTTGCCCAGTCATCGTGCGTGTGAGTTGCACGCTGCGAAGCCCCCGTCGTAAGCCCTTTTCCAAACCCCTGCCCGGAGCTGCAATGAGAAACACGTAGTTGCTGGTCGCAAGGAGTTCTTCAAAGGACGTATCAAAATCGAGTAGTTTCAGCTTTGTCCAACGCGGATTGTCTATGCTACCGCAGAGCAAACCTGCTTGATTTGGTCCGGTGCCAGTGACTCCGTTCGGTCCGTAGAATGACGCGCACCGAAAGCTGTATGTGACGTAAACATCTTTTCCAAGGATTAAGCTTCCTACCATGCTTCCTTGTTCTGGCATTGGTCGGGGTGGGCCAAGCGATTTCCATGCTGGAGGGATTTGGATATCGCACGTCGGTGTGGTATTAGTTCCCAGCAACTCGTTCCGATCGAGTGTAAAACTTTGGTCAAAGACCGTTCTGATACCCATAGCCGGGTCCAAGGAGCAGCAGGCAATTCGCGCTTGAAATTGACCGTCACGCACGTTTCCAAAACCAGCGCTTCCGTCGTGCAAAATGAACTTTGTGCTGGCCGGGTCGGTTTGAGGGACAGCGTTGGGGATGTTGATTGCTGGCAGGAAAGCTTTCTTTACCCAAGTTGTACCATCGTTAGCCAAAAAATAGAAATCATTCCCATCAATACAGACCGTTACGCCATTCATTTTGGACACAAACGCCCGGTCAGAAGCAGGAAATGTTTCGGGGGGCGACCATGCCGCGTCGAACGCCGGCACTTGCTTAGTACATGAAGTGACCAGAGCAACGAGGATCAGTGCGCCAACCGCGGCGTGAGGGCGGACATTCTCCGTTTTCACCTTGTGGTTTTATTTCGGGCTTTCACGACTGTCAACACCGAGTTGAAGCATTTAAACGTCTATCAACAGGCTTGCTTGCAAACCCATCGGGTTGCGTTAGGCTTCTGCGTATGCCGAGCATCACTCTCAAAGACATCCCGGAAGATTTGCACGCGCAGTTGAAACAAGAGGCGGACGCCAACTTCAGGTCGCTCGATCAGGAGGCAATGGCGCGCTTGCAGCAAAGTTTTGAAATCGAGGCGGCGCTCAATACCAAACGCGACCAGCGTTAGATCGACGAAGCGCTCGCCAGCGGTCCCGAAACGCCTTTGACCCGGGCGGACATGGACAAGGTGAGGGATCGGGTCCTGGCACGCGGCAACAGAGATTAATCCGGTTTAATCCCGGAAATGGAGCAGCGGGAGACCGGCGCTTACAATTCGTCTCCCGGGACAGGTGGGGCATCGGGCACGCGATCAAGGATGCGATCAAAGTCGGCGAGGTTGGCGCGTTTGGCGCGGGTGGCCATGTCGTCGCGCACCTGCCAGGCGGACACTTGCGAGGCCAGCGCCAGCGAAACCACCTGATCGAGGGAAATCTTTTCCTTGTCGGCAGCCTCGGCGGCCAGCTTTGCCAGGTAATCCGGAACGTTGGCGGTAATCGTCTTCATCGTAACGCCCTTACTATATCCAGGAATTGCCGGGGAGCGAGCACTTTGATGCCCCGCGCGTCAGCCGGGGCAAAGTGCCGGAGATTGTGGGTCACCAGATAATCAGCTCTAGCCTCGAACGCCAGTTGTGCGAGCGCTTCGTCACTGGGATCGGTCAGGATGGGGATCCATTGCTCAGACGTGCTCCACGGTTCTGCCAAAAGGCAGAGGGCATCCAACAGCTTGTCGGCATCGGCCAGTGTGAGGTTGAGTGTGCGGGCGTCGCGTTTGACAATCTCCTCGTATTCAAACAGCACGGTATTGCTCAATACGAGTTTCCATTTCGCCGCGCGCAACCGGCGCAACAGTTCAAAAGATGCACCGCTGCGCGAACGCAGTCCGGCGATCAGAACATTGGTGTCCATCGTGGCGCGCGGCGGCATGAGTCAAGGCTGTCTGGTAAATGCGCGGTCGTCAATCTCGGCGGTCGGATCGTCATTCCGGTGATTGCAACAGCGAATCTAAGCAGGCAAGCTGGGCGTTGACCCTGATGGTCGAAGTCGCGCATGCCACTCCGCATTTTTGTTCAGGTCTGGTGTGAAGTTGATCCCACGCTGAATGTGCGCGTGGATCGGCAGACCGGCATGCCCGTCGTCGAAAATGGCGATGTGCTGATGCGCGTCAGTCCACTGGGGAGATTCGGGGTGACGACGGCGTTGGACTTGGTTCGTAGCAGCCGAGGTAACGAGGCTCATTCTTCCGGAAAGTCAGAGTCTCCTCACGTCGGCTGCTACGGTCGCGGAAATGGTGGCGAAGTGGTGGCGTTCTCGCTGGGCAGTGTTCATGAAGCGGCGTTGCGTCACGCGCTGGCGGCGGGAGCGAGCCGAGCGGTTCAAATCAATTTACCCAGTGCCGGCCTTGAATCGGATTGGGTCGCGTCCTTGGCAGAATGGGTGCGCGAACAGAAACCCGATCTCGTCATTGCGGACAGGATTGCGGGTCGTCTCGCCGCTCGCATGGGATGGGCGCATTTGGCGGGATTGGATCAACTGCAAATGCGCGATGGACAACTTCGAGCAATCCGACACTTGGCACGCGGAGATTGCGAGAGCGTAACCGCAACATTGCCTGCGGCTGTGCGATTGCAAGCCGAGACGCTCCGTTCGCGATACGTGGCTCATGCCCGGATTGCTCACGTCGCGAGCCGAGCCATTGAACAGATTTCTCTCAACGTGCCGGCTGGCTCACGAAAAGAAGCCGAGTTGGGGCCGTTGCAGCTTTCACGTCCGCGCACAAAGCTCGGTGCGACGCCGGTCGCCGCCCCGACGAGCGGGCTGGATCGGTTAAGCGCGTTGATGGGCGTGGGCAAAGTCGCCACCCCGTCAGCGTCGAACACTTTAGAGCCGGGCGCGAAAACTCCCGACCAGATGGCGGAAGAATTTGTGCGCTATCTTGCACACCACGATTTGTTGAACGATTGAACGATTTATGAGCAACCAGTTCCCGACGTTGTTTTCCCCCATCGAAATCGGTCCACGCACGATCAAGAACCGCATTTGTTGCAGCGCGCACGCGGACGCGCTCGCTGAAGACGGGATGCCGACGGATCGGACGGTTCGTTATTACGAACTCAAGGCGCGCGGCGGCGCGGGGTTCATCATGTGTTTCGGGTCGGCGGGCGTGCACCCGAGCAGCCCGGCGCGCGATTGGAACGGCGTCGAGTTGTTCGAAGACCGCGTCATTCCGCATCTCGAAAAATTCTCGGCGGCGATGCACAAGTATGGCGCGCCGTGCGTGGCGCAGATCACGCATCGCGGTCGGCGCGGCTGGAGTCACGTGAGTTGGCAGCGGATGTATTCGCCGTCGGCGGTTCGCGAGCCGAATCATCGCGAGACACCTCACGAAATGGACGAGGCCACGATCAACGAATTTGTGAAAGCCTTTGCCGACGCGGCGGAACGGTTGAAGAAGGGTGGCTTTGACGGGTGCGAGGTGATGGCGAGTCATTGCCATTTGATTGACCAGTTCTGGACGCCGAACGTGAACCAGCGCAACGACCAATACGGCGGCAGCATTGAAAATCGGATGCGGTTCGGCGTGCGCGTGCTCGAAGCGGTGCGTGAGCGGGTCGGTGGCGATTTTATCGTCGGCATCCGCGTCACGGCGGATGATTTTGTGGATGGCGGTCTGAACAATGCCGCTTGTCAGGAGATCATGGGGCGTTTGAACGAGTTGAAGCTGCTCGATTACTTCAACGTCATCGGGGCGACGGCGGAGGTCTATGTCGGTGAGGCGGCGGCCGTGCCGGACATGTCGTTTCCGCTCGGTATGTACGCCTCGTTGGCGGCCACGATTCGCGCCGTGGTGGACGTGCCGGTGATTGCGATGGGCCGCATCAACGACCCGGCGGTGGCGGAGAAGATTTTGCAGGGGGGCCAGGCTGACCTTTGCATCATGAACCGGGCGCTGATCGCCGACCCGGATTTGCCGAACAAGGCGAAGGAGGGCCGGCTGGACGACATCCGGCAGTGCATGGGTTACAACCAGGGTTGCATTGACCGCATCTACACGGGGTTGGGTGTGACGTGCGTGCAAAATCCCGTGATTGGCCGCGAAAAGGATTGGGCCGACCTCCCGCGCACATCCTCGCTGAAGAAGATCGTGATCGTCGGCGGCGGACCGGCGGGCTTGGAATGCGCGCGCGTGGCGAAGCTTTCGGGCCACAACGTCGTGTTGTTCGAAAAGAACTCCGAACTGGGCGGGCAGACGCTCATCGCGCGCAAAGCGCCGTTCCGCCAGGACTTCGACGGCGCGTGTCGTTACAGCGAGCTTCAGTGCAAAAAGCATGGTGTGGACCTCCGGCTCGGCGCAGAGGCAAACGTGGACCTGGTGCTGAATGAAAACCCCGACCTGGTCGTGATCGCCACCGGCGCGCGGGCGTTCAAGCCGAATATTCCCGGCATTGACGATTACGGCTTCAACGCCTGGGAGGTTTTGTCAGGTGTGGAAGTTCCCGGCGAACGCGTGCTCGTGATTGACGAGGAATACGCTCACCAGGGTCCGTCGGTCGCCGAGTATTTGCTGGATCGCGGCAAGCAGGTGGAGGTCGTCACTTCCGAAGCCACGATCGCGACCTTCATGGGTGCGACCACGCGTCCACCGACGTTGCAACGGCTTTATGGCAAAGGCGTGAAAGTGCATGGCTATCTGAAAGTCGTCGCGCTCGAATCAAATCGCGCCATCGCGCAAAATGTCTGGAGCAACCGCGAGGAAATCCTCGAACCCTTCGACGCGTTCGTTTACGCCTACGGCGGACAGGCCGTGGACGAATTGAGCAAACAGTTGCAGGGCAAAGTGCCGCGGGTCGAGTTGATTGGCGACTGTTTTGCCCCGCGCACGATTCAGCACGCGATTTTAGAGGGGCACAAATTGGCGCGGAGTCTCTCAGTTTAGCGGGGCAACCATTCAGACGTTCGACGCATTGCCTTGTGGTTGAAAATGTCTGATGATTTGGCCGGTGAAAACATTGCACTGGTATTTGATCCGTCAGATCGTCGCGTCACTGCTGATGACCGTCGTGGTTTTTACCTTTGTGCTGTTGTTGGGCAACATCCTCAAGGAAGTCCTCACGTTGCTGGTCAATCGGCAGGCGTCGGCGGGGGTGGTGGTCGAGGCGATCGGGTTGCTCGTCCCTTTCGTCTGGCCGTTCGCCCTGCCCATGGGAATGCTGACGGCGACCTTGCTGGTGTTCGGGCGTTTCAGCGCGGACCAGGAATTGACGGCGGTTCGCGCCAGTGGCATCAGCCTGCTGTCGCTCATCACGCCGGTCTTGTTGTTGAGCCTGTTCCTTTGCGTCATCTGTGCGCTGGTCAATCTGGACATCGCGCCACGCTGCCGGGTGGCGTACAAGAAACTGCTGTTCAATGTCCAGGTGGAGTTGATGAATGCCCGGTTGCCCGAGGGGCGTTTCATCACGGACTTTCCCGGCTACATGTTTTACGTGGGACGGAACCGGCATCTGAATCTGCAGGATGTAATTGTGTTCCGGGACGAAGGGACGAACGTCAGCACCACCATGCGTGCCCCGCGCGGGCTCTTGCACGTGGACAACACCAATCGGGAAGTGGTGGTCGAGCTGTTCGACGTGAAAAGCGTGACCATCAGCGATGGCCGAAGTCGGGCCAGCGAAGCCGCGAGCGCCTTGATCAGCTTGAAGCCCCAGGGCAAAGCGCTGAAGAAACCCGGGATTACGGACATGACGTTCACCCAACTGCGGGAGGAACTGCACACTCTGGAGGAACGCCTGCAAGTCACCGCACCGGTCCAGGGTCTTTCCCCCGAGGAACTGCGCAACCAGCGACGCGAACTGACCAAGCAACGCTCCGATCTGACCTCGCCGATCCGCGTGCAAATTCACCGGCAGATCGCGTTTTCGTTCGCCTGCTTCGGTTTCACGCTCATCGGCATTCCGCTCGGCATCCGGGTGCATCGTCGGGAAACCAATGTCAGTTTCGCCATCGCGCTGGTGCTGGTGCTCCTCTATTACAGCTTCATTGTCCTGGGCCAGTCGCTGGCCACCAAACCGGAGTACGCGCCGCATCTCATCGTCTGGCTGCCGAATTTCATCTTTCAAGCGGTGGGCGCGGTTCTGCTCTGGCGGGCGAATCGGGGGCTTTGACCACGTTGGCAAACACATTGAACGGCCGTCACCACCGCCGTCGGTTGAGTGGAAGGGCGCAAATGAAAATTCCGTTGACTGCGGAGTCGCCTTTGGTTGCACTACGGGCACATGAAAAAAATATTCTCCTGGGTTCTTTGGTTCACGCTGGGCGCGACGACGGCCGTGCGGGCGGAGGTCCAACTCCCGGCGCTGTTCTCTGATAACATGGTCTTGCAGCAGGGCGCGCCGGTCACGATTTGGGGCTGGGCCAACGATGGCGACGTGGTGACCGTCCGGTTTCGCGGTCACACGGTTTCGGCCACGGCGCACAACCTTAAATGGTCGGTCAAACTCCGCCCGCTCAAAGCTGGCGGGCCGGACGATCTGTCCATCGGACTGAAAACCCGCTCGGTGGCGCTCACCAATTTTTCCGTCAGTTTCACGACCGAAACCCAGACGCTCATCACGCTCACCAACGTCATGGTTGGCGAAGTCTGGGTTTGCAGCGGACAATCGAACATGGAATGGCCGTTGAGTCGCGCGTTTGCGCCGGAGGCCGACATCGCCAGCGCGACCAACGCCTTGATCCGGTTGTTCCGGGTGCCAAAAGCCAAGGCCGAAGCGCCCACGGTGCGGATCAACGCCGCCTGGACCGAATGTTCCCCCGAAACCGCGGCGCGGTTTTCGGCGGTCGGTTACTATTTTGGCCGCGATTTGCAGGCGGCGCGCAAAGTGCCGGTGGGTTTGATCCAGTCGGATTGGGGCGGTTCGCCCGCCGAAGTCTGGATGAGCCGCGAGGCGCTCGAACTGAACGACGATCACCGGACGAACGTCCTCGAAGCGGGCGAGAAGGCGTGGAGCAAATACCTGGAGGCGATGGGCGCATACAAGGTGGACAAGGCGCTGGCGGAAAGCAAAGGCGAGAAGTTCAAGAAAGATCCGCCGCGATTCGGCTGGCGGCCCACGGAGCTCTACAACGCCATGATTGCCCCGCTCATTCCCTACACGATCAAAGGCGCCATCTGGTACCAGGGCGAATCCAACGCCGGTCGAGCGGAGCAATATCGCAGCTTGTTCGTGGACATGATCCGCAACTGGCGGCGGGATTGGGGGCAGGGCGATTTTCCGTTTCTCTGCGTGCAACTCGCCCCTTGGGACAAGAATAAGAAACGGTCGCTGGAACAAATCACGGAAAAGCCGGAAGACAGCGAGTGGGCCGAATTGCGCGAGGCGCAATATCTCGCCACGAAAAACCTGCCCAAGGTCGGCATGGCCGTCATCACGGATGTCGGCGACAAAGATGACATTCATCCCACAAAAAAGCAGCCCGTCGGCGCGCGGCTCGCGCTCGCGGCCCGCACCATCGCGTATGGCGAAAAGATCGAATCCTCCGGGCCGATCTATCGCGAGATGAAAGTTTCCGACGGAAAGATCATTTTGCAGTTCGATCATGCCGGCAAGGGCCTCATCGCCCGGGACGGTGAGTTGAAAGGCTTTGCCATTTGCGGTGCGGACCGGAAGTTTGTCTGGGCGAAGGCTGAAATCGTGGCCAAGGACAAGGTGGCGGTCAGCAGCCCCGAGGTGACGAATCCCGTCGCCGTGCGTTACGGCTGGTCGGATTATCCGGTGGTCAACCTGTGGAACCAGGACGGCCTGCCCGCGTCACCCTTCCGCACGGATGATTTTCCGCTGACGACGGCGGGGAAGCGGTGAGCCACTTGCCCTCACCCTAACCCTCTCCCATCCGATGGGAGAGCGGACAGCAATTGGGAGTCCTTGGTTAGCTGCTGACTGTGGACCAGTCTCCGCCGCGCGACATTCCAAGAAATCGGTAAATGATTCTCCCTCTCCCAACGGATGGGAGAGGGCCGGGG
>CAYWMD010000069.1:0-33840 GCA_964458575.1 uncultured Bifidobacteriaceae bacterium
TGGTCACTGGGACGAACTTTGGGTCAATTGATGGTGGTGGTGCGAAGTTGCGCCCGTACCGGAACGAACAACGGTCGACGCGGTGTAAGTTTGCGTTCGCGTTGGTCCTGCGGCAGCAGGAGGAACAGTGCCTGCCCCGCGACCATGATCGCCAGCCAAAGCCAGTAATACCATTGCTGGAAAACTTCAAAACTGCCGGCAAAGCTCAATCCTCCGTCTTTCGCCCAAAACTTGCCAAACGCGAGCGCGACCAGCGGGGCCGATAGCAAAATCAGTGCGATCAGATAAAGCAGAACCGTGAGTGCGGCCCACCGTTTCATTATTTGTTCCGCAGCCGCGCCATGAACCCCGGCTCGGTGCCGGCGAGGTCGGCCCGGCGCTGGCGCGCGAGCGCTTCGCCATACACACGCAGGTCACGCTCGAACATCTCGAGGCGCTTGCCGAATGACTCGCCCACGATCCGTCCGTCCTTCACGTCCGCCCCCTCGGCAAACGACACACCGTAGGGCAGCGACCAGGCATAACACTGACGCGCGACGGTGCGCAATTGGTCGGTCACCGTAAGGCCCTTCTCGTGCGATGCCACAACGGTGGCAAAGAGTTTGCCGGTAAATTCATGCCAGAAGTGGTCCAGGAAATTCTTCAACGTGCTGCTGATGCTGCCGTGGTAATCGGGCGTGCCCAGGATCAGCACGTCGGCACGGTCCACCCGGGCTTGCAGGGCCGGGAAGCCCGGTTGGTCCTCTGCGGTGTCGGGATTGAACAGCGGCAGGGTTTCCTTCCCGAGATCGAGCAGGTCCACGTGGCAACCCTCGTTGCGCAGGCGCTCGGCCACTTTGGCAATCACGGCGCGCGTGACCGAATCGCTGTGCAGACTGCCAACGACCGCCAGGATATTCAGGGTTTGACCGGACATGCGTGCAGGCTAACCAGAACCGCCGGCCAAGTCCATTTGCACTTTGGAACCAAGGCGCTTGTGCGATGCACCGGAAAATCCATGGCACGTTTTGTGCGCCGGAATTCCCGTCCGCACGGGGGCGGGCAGTTGTACCAAAAAGAACAGGCCACAAAGAAACACAATGAAGACGAGAAGCGGCTTCAGACAGTTTGCAAAACGGCAATGGGGCATGGCTGCCGTGGGGCTGGCTTTGGTGTTTCAACCGGGCGTAACGCATGGCGACATCCATCTGGACATGCTCAAGACCCGGACAGACACCTTCACAAACGTGACAGTGTACGGGCGGTCCAAAACCGACATTTTCATCCGTCATGACCGCGGCATCGGCAACATCAAACTGGACAGCCTCGACCCGGAAACGATCGCCCGGCTGAATTCAGCCGGCACGAATGGCGACGGGAAGGACGCCTCCGGGGGCGCATCCGCGGGGACCGACACTGTTTCTACGGCTCAAGCGGCCGGGGCCAAAGCCTCGGCATACCTGGCGGACGTGAATGGTCAACTACACCAGCAACTGGCGGCCCTCTCCGTCTTGAAGGCATTGAGCCCGCCCGGACCGGTGGTGCTGGCGATAATTCTCGGCGGATTCCTCGTTTTTTATCTTCTGATGTGTTACTGCCTGAAGTTGATTTGCGTCAAAACGGGCAACAACCCGGGCTTCCTGATCTGGTTGCCCATGCTGCAGATGTTCCCCCTCCTGCGTGCGGCAAGCATGTCCGCCTGGTGTTTTCTGGGGCTGTTCGTTCCTGTGGTCAACCTGATCATCCAGATTGTCTGGTGCTTCAAGATCGTTCGGGCCCGCCGGAAAAGTGTCTGGGTGGCGATCGGTCTGTTGCTCCCGATTACCAATTTGATTTCAATACTCTATCTCGCGTTCTCGGATGGCGACAACGACGAGTCCTCCGATACTGAAAGGGTCGCCGTCGCTGGCGCGCCGCTGGCCGTGGAGGCTTGATTCCTACCGTCGGCAAACCTGTCCGGCGCCGGAGACTTCGCTCTCAGGTCGTCCAGTTTTCCGGATTCCCGCGGGTGATTCAGTAACTCAGTGACCCGCCGGAAACCGCCTTGGCTTCCCCGAGTGCCACCCCACCCGGCAGCAGCTAGCGCTTGTCACTCCGGCGCCAGAATCTTGCGCGAGCGGTAAGGCAAGGACGCGCGAACAGCCCAACCGCGGAGCAACGCGCCGCGGCGGCAAAATGAATCCGGAAGCCTGAGCGCTCGATTCCTATGCGTGTGACGCTCTTCCGTTGTCGTGCTCCGCCATTCGCAATTGTTTCCAAATCGTAACAATGCGGAGTCCACTCCGCGACAAATCCGCGCGGAAGCACGGACCAAGTTACGCCTGGGAGGAGTTCCCGCGCGTAACAAGGGGAATTGCCGGCGGGAAACCGAAGCTCAAGTCCGTTGAAGCATGCCTCGATGGAGACGGGAGTGTCCGTAAATGGCCCTACTTGAGTGAATTATCTTGATTACACGGCGGACACATCTAACATTGCTCCAACCCTTTGCGACTGGTGCGAACCGGTGGTGGCCATTCGGCGAATTGTCTGAACCGGAGGACTTGAAATCACAGCGCACGGCGACTGGGTCAGGAATTTTGCATGAACTTTTTTATGTGGGAAGGTATCGGTTGCCGACCACGCTTTGCGAATACTCGCGATGGTGTATTCGCGGCGGTGGTCCGGCGGTTGTTTTTAGTCTGGCTGACCATCACGCCCCTGGTGTCCGCCGTGGGCAACAGTTCCCTGGTCGGACCGGCGACTGTTTGTGTCGGCACGACGAACTTCTTCTTCGTGACCACCGATGCGACCAACGGCATCTATGCCTGGTCCGTTGGAACCAACAACTCCGCCGGGGCTGTCCTGATCGGCGATACCAACACCGTTTCGGTTGGCGTCTTGGTCGCGGGCAGCGGGGAATTCACGCTCGATTGTCTCGTGGACATCGGCGCCACCAACGAACTGGCGACCACGAACGTGCTCGTGCCAGCATTGATCAGCGGTTCGGGCCTCACGAATCAGCTTGCTTGCGCCGGGGACATCGTGGTCTTTGCTGTCACGGTGGCGGGCGGGCCCAGTTATAGCGTCCTTTGGCGCAAAGACGGCGATGTGCTCGCCGGCGCCACGACGGAAACGCTCACCCTCACGAACGTGGCGGTTGCCGATGCGGGAACTTACTGCGTGGAGGTCACTGGCCCCTGCAACAGCTTCACGAATTGCGTGACGCTCGATCTCATGCCCCTGGCCGGCTTGAGTTGTCCCACGAATTTGCTGCTGCCATGTCCGGTGGACATCCCGCCGCCCGACACCAATTCTGTCGTGACCACCAATGCGGTTGCGGTGTTGTTCCTGGGCGATCTGGCCGCAACCAACGGTTGCGAGATCACCATCACGCGTTCCTACGGCGCGGTGAACAGTTGCGGCAGCACCTCGACGTGTGTCCAGCTGATCATCGTGCAGGACACCACTCCGCCCTCGTTAACGGGTGGGACCAACCGGACGGTGCAATGTGGCGACCCTTGGGACTTTGATGCGCCAGTAGCTAGCGATCTATGTTCAACCAGCAACAACATCCTTGTCAGCGTGCTGACGACGGTGACCAACCCAATCTGTAGCGGCAGTTTCTGGGCGGAACGGACTTGGCTGGCCGTGGATGAATGCGGCAACAGCAACACGTGCAGCCAGATCATCACCAACCTGGACACCACCCCGCCGGTATTGGCGGGTGGCACCAACCGCGCGGTGGAATGCGGCAGTGTGTGGGATTTTGATCAACCCGTGGCGCTGGATGTGTGCGAGGGGACAAATGTGACGGTGGTGATTTTGGATACCGTCACCAATGCGACGTGTGGCAACACCTTCGTCGCGACACGGACGTGGCAGGCGGCGGACAGTTGCACCAACGTTGCCACATGCAGCCAGACCATTGCGGTGGTGGACACCACTCCGCCCGTTTGGTCCGGCGCAACCAATCGCACTGTCGAGTGCGGCGACACGTGGGATTTCGATGTGCCAACGGCAGACGATGTTTGCAGCGGCACCAATGTCGTTGTCGAGTTGGTCAGCACGGTGACCAATCAACTCGTCGGTGAAACGTTTGCCGCGGCGAGAACCTGGCAGGCCACGGACGCGTGCACGAACACCTCGACCTACAGCCAGACCATCACCCTCGTGGATTTGACGCCGCCGGTGATTCAATGCCCGAGCAACATTGTCGTTGAGTGTGCCGGCCCGCCCGGAACGCAAGTGCTGTTCAATCCCGTCGCCTTTGACACCTGCGACACAAACGTGACGCTGGTCAGTGTTCCGCCTTCCGGGACGTTCTTTGTGCTGGGGACCAACGTTGTAATTTGCACGGCCACGGACGACAGCGGCAATTCCAATCAATGCAGCTTTACCGTCACGGTCGTTGATACGACCCCGCCGCAAATCTCCTGTCCGTCGAACATGATCGTGGCGGAAGCGCCGCGCGATTCGGGCGGGGCCGTGGTGACGTTCGCGCCGACGGCCGGTGATATTTGCGACAGCGTGCCCGCCCTCGTTTCCGAGCCGGCTTCGGGAACGAATTTCCCGCTGGGCTATACCACGGTTCAGAACATTGCAACGGACGGCTCGGGCAACACCAACGCCTGCTCGTTTGTGATTCGCGTGATTCCGTATCGGTTGTATGTGCTCAACACGAACGACACCGGCCCCGGTAGCTTGCGCGAAGCCCTGCTTGATGCCAACGACTCGCCCGATGCCAACCTGGTGCTGTTCAACCTTCCCGGCGCGGGGGTGCAGACCATCCAGCCGCTCGCACCCCTGCCGCCGATCACGAGTCCGGTGACGATTGATGGCTGGTCACAGCCCGGGTTCAGCAACGCGCCGTTGATTGAAATCACCGGCAGCCTGGCGGGCACGAATGTCATCGGTCTGGATCTCGTCGCAGGCAGCAACACGGTGCGCGGGTTGGTGCTGAATGGATTCACCATGGCCATTCTCATCGAAACCAACGGCGGGAATCTCATTCAGGGCAACTACATTGGCACCGGCCCGACTGGGACGACCGCCGTGCCCAACAGTGGCGACGGCATCCGCATCGGCTCGGGCAGTAATCTCATTGGCGGCTACTCCGGCGGCGGGAACCTGATTGCGTTCAACGGCGGCAATGGCGTGGCCTTGACCGGCGCCGCAGGCAGCAACAACGCCATCGTCGGCAATTCGATTCATTCCAACGGCGGTTTGGGTATTGATTTGGGCAGCGACGGTCCGACGCCCAATGACCAAAATGATTTCGACTCCGGCGCGAACCGGCTTCAGAATTTCCCGGTGCTGGCCGATGCCACTTCGGATGGCGGTTTCACCGTCGTTTCGGGCACGTTGAACAGCACGCCCAACCGGACGTATCGCATTGAATTCTTCCTGAACGACTTCACCAACGCTTCCGGGTTTGGCGAAGGCCGGACGTTCATCGGATCGCTCGATCAGTTCGTGCAAAGCGACGGCAACGGCGATTTTGCGGTGCCGATCCCGGTAGCCGCGGCGTTCAACCAGTTCGTCACGGCGACCGCCACGGATCCGAACGGCAACACCTCGGAATTTTCGCCGCCGGTCCCGGTGCACACGCCGCCGGTGCTCGGCTCGCAGCCGACCAACACCGTGTTCTACTCCGGCTCCAATGTCACCCTCTGCGTCACGGCGGCCGGCACACCGCCGATCCTTTATCAATGGCGGTTGAACGGACAGAACATCCCGGATGCAACCAACGCCTGCTACATCGTCCCGGCGGCCCAAACCACCAACAGCGGCAGTTATGTGTGTGTCATCGTCAACGGCATCGGCTTGACCACCACCACGCCGGCCACCTGGCTGGTTTCGCTGCCCAATCTTGCGCCCGGCGACAATTTCGTTGATCGCGTGAAGCTCGAATGGAGCGATGGCATCGTCGCCGGCGCCAACCGCTCGGCTACGCGCGAACCCGGCGAACCGCTGCACGCGGGCAAACCCGGAGGCAAATCGGTTTGGTACAAATGGATCGCACCGTCCACGGGCATCACCACCATGGGCACGGTCGGCAGCGATTTCGACACTTTGCTGGCGGTCTATCGGTTGGCTTCCGCCAATGTCGCAGTGACGAATCTGGTGGCGGTGGGCGGCGACGAGGACCGCGGTGGTTATTTCACCAGCGGCTTGCAGTTCAACGCCGTGAAAAACCAGGAATACCAAATCGCCATTGACGGCTTCAGCGGCGAGTCGGGCGACTTCGCGTTGCAATGGGAGCATGAACGAACGACCTATCTGTTGCCCGTGATCCGCACCAACCCGGTCAGCCAAACGGTGGTGCCGGGGACGAACGCGCAGTTCTTCGTCGTCGCGGTTTCCGTTTGCAGCAACGGCGAAGAGGATTGCCAGAAGCGCAGTCACTATCCCGGCGGCAGAATCCCCGCGATTGACTACCAGTGGCACTTCAACGGCGTGGATCTCCCTGGGGAGACCAACGCCCAACTGACGGTTTACGGCGTGAATGAGCACAGCGTCGGCAACTACCAGGTCAAAGTCCACGTCCTCAATCGCGGCGTCGAAAGCGAGGTGGCCAGTTTGCAGATCAATGTCACTGACGGCGACTCGCAGACCGTCCAGGTGTTCGACAAGATCCAGGACGCCCTCAACAGCACGCCGCTCCAGTTGGGCGTGGGCGCCCAACCGGACGGGCTCATCAGCGCGCAGGCGTCCGTGGTCGTGGCCGGTTACAGCGGTTCGCAGGTCTTCAATACCGTGGCCGGCACCAGCCAGGGCGAAGTCTTTTGCGGTGTCATTGGCGGTTCGTCCGAGTGGCTCAACTTTGTTCCGGGCGCGAGCGGCGTGCTCTCGCTAAACACCGACGGCAGTTCCTTTGACACACTGCTGGCGGTCCTGCAATCAAACCTGCCGCCCGTGCTGCTGGGCTGTGACAACAACAGCGGTCTGGGCGGCACCAACAGCGCGCTGGTCGTCCCCGTGGTGGCGGGCAAGAATTATTTGATCGGCGTGGACGGCGTGAACGGCAAGTTTGGCCGCGTGGTGCTGAACTACACGCTCAATCCCTCCGCGCCGGCGGGCGCCCCGCAGATCTCCAACTTCGGCACGACCAACGGCGCCGTCAAATTCCGCATCAACAGCATCACCAACAAGTTTGTCGTCCAGGTTTCCTCGAACCTCTCCGCGTGGATTCCGCTCTCGACCAATCCGGCGCCGGTGTATCTCTACGATTTCGTTGACTGGCGCTCCACGAATTTCCTCCGCCGCTACTACCGGGTCCAGGTTGTACCGTAGCCTCGGTGGCTACTTCTCCTTCATCATCGTGACGCCGGTCCAGTCGCCTTGCAACGGTTGCGCGCTCAATTCCTCCAGGCGGGCCAGATAGTAAAGCGATGGCCCATCATTGGGACGCAACTCCAGGGTCTGGCGGAATCCCATCTCCGCCAGGATGGTGTCGCCGCTTTGATAATTCTTGAGCGCCCGTTCAAACGCCTCGCGCCAAGGGTGGCTCGCTTCAGCCTCGTCGGGGAAGCCAATCAGCTCGAAGACCTCGACCGGTTTCTCGAAGCCCTTGAGCTGAAATCGTCCGACCGCCCGCGTGATCAGCCGGTCGCGCACGCCTTCCTTGGTGGCGCCGCTGATGAGCCATGCCGTGCCCAGATGCTTGTTCAGGCCCTCCAGGCGAGAGGCGAGGTTCACGTTCTCGCCGAGCGCCGTATAATCCACCCGTTCCACACTGCCAAAATTGCCAACGTTCGCCTCGCCGGTGTGAATGCCCACCCGGGTGTGCAACGGTGAACCGTCGGGCGCGGTGATCCGCACCTTCCGAAAATGCAACGCCGCCTCGCACGCGCGCAACTGATGGTCGGTCTGCGCCTCCGGCGCGTTCCAAAACGCAAAAATCGCGTCCCCAATGTATTTCACCACCGTGCCGTCGGTCTTGTGAATGCACTGCGAGACGGCCGTCTCGAAATAACCGTTCATCATGTGCGCCAGGTGATCCGAGTCCATGCCCTCCGAGATGCGCGTGAAATCCGCGATGTCACTGAAGAACAGCGTGAGCACCTGTTTCTCCGCGCCCGGCTTCAACAGTTGTTGTTGCGCGGAATACTTTTTGACGAGCTTGGGCGAAAGGTAGAGGGCGAGCGTTTGTTCGGCCAATCGCTTTTGCACATAGGCGTGAATCGAGTTGTAGGCCACCGCGACCACCAAGGCGAAACCGATCTGCACGGCGACGAGAAACAGGACGAACCACGAGAGTTGCGCGGCCGCCAACTGGCATGCGAACACCAGTGCCGCCAACGCCAAAACCGCGACAAGCGTTGCGGGGAGAGGTTTCAATCGCGTCAATGCGAACCCAAAAACCAATCCGAGGAGCACAATGATCCCCCGCTCCACCTTTTCCGGCAGTCGCGACCACCAATCGCCGCGGAGCAGGTTCATGAACGCGGTCGCCTGCACTTCCACTCCGGGCACAAACATTGCGCCGCGCTCTTCGATCATTTGCTGAGTCATGAAAAAGCCGAACGGATTGCGATATTCGTCTTTTCGCTCGCCGGCAAACTTCGTGATGATCCGAGAGCCGATGAACACCGTCTTGTCACGAAAAAACTTATCGGTTACGGCAGCCGGGTCGAGGGCGTCCACATAACTCACCGCGGCCACCGAACCAGGCGGACCGTAATAATTCATCCAGCGCTGTTGGTTACGCGCCGCCGTGTTGGTTGTTGCGGCCGCACCAACCAACTCTGCTGCCGCCCAACTCAGGCTGGGCAATTCCTCCTCGGGTGTATGTTCGCGCACCACAAGATCCGGACTGGGCCGCACTTCTGCCGAGCCGATGCCGGCCGCGTTCTTCAGCAACTGTTCGATCGGGGGAATCATCTTGCTTTGCCTCGGTCCCAGCGGCACGCGGTCCGCCGCGAGAATCACCCGGCCACTGGACTTGATGGCCTTGGCCAAGGTCTCGTCCGCCGCCGGCCCGGCCACGCTCGGATCGCTGAATACAACGTCGAAAACGATGGCCTTTGCGCCGGCGGCCGTCAGCCGGTCAATCAACTTCGCGTGGAGGGTGCGATCCCACGGCGCATTCAGCGGCTGGTTCAATGCCTGGTGCGATTTCTCGTCCAGATACACGATCACGGCTTCGGTGGCCGGTTTTTCTCCGCGGAGAACGATGAGCAAATCGTAGCTCGCGTTGATGAGTCCGCGCCCCAGGGGAAAAACATGCAGCGCCAGGCCCAACCCCGCCGTGAGCAGGGCGATGAGTGCGGCGACGAAATGGCGTTGCTGGAATGTTTTCTTCAAAGCGTGCCGCTAAATTTAGCGGGCGGACTCGGGCTTAGAAGAAGAATTTGAACCCGGCCACGAACGCGCGTTCGCGCGGCAGCTCGTTGTACAGCGTGAGCGGGTTCAGTTTGTAATTCTTGTCGGTCACGTTCAGCACGCCCACGCTAACCTGGGCCCGGCGGTTCCAGAAACGGTAGCCGGCGTTCAAATTGACCTGCCAGAATTCGTCGCCGGGCTCGGTGCCGGAATAGCCGTGGTTGGCCTGCGTCGTCCAGACCCCGTCGGCCTCCGCAAAGAAACCGCAGCGGCAGTTGTACACGCCGTAGAGCCAGACTTGATTGAGCGTGGCCGAGACATCCTGGTCGGGCACGCCGGGAACGTCGGGGGAGATGGCGGTGAAGTCGCTGTCCAGGTGCGCGTAGGTGAGGCGATAGCGCGCGCCCAACGTCACTTCCTTGCCGACGAGCTGGTTCAGGGTGACCGCCAGGGATTCCTCGCGGTAATCCAGTGATTGCCGCGTGCTGGAGGGACTGTCCGCAATCGGCGCGAAGGGATTGCTGTTGGTCAGGATACCCACGGCGCGCGCGGCGTCGGATTTCAACAGTTCCGCGTCCACCAGCAGGTAGGTGCCCGTTTTGAATTTCTGGTTCCAGCCCAGGCCAAATGTCTCAAACCGTGTTCCCGGCACCAGGCCGGCGACGGACTCGGGGATGAGGCTGCGGAAGGCCTGATTGAAGCCGGCGATTTGGGTCGGCTCGAGGCGCACGCTGGAGTCGAGCGAGAATCCACCGAGCGACTTGGAGTAAAAGCCGCGGAACAAGGTGTCCTGCCACGGATTCCAAAGTATGCCCGCCTTCGGGGACACGCGGTCAATGGTCTTTTCCCCGGTGGTGATCGGAGCGGTGTCAACGTTCGCCGGATAATGCAGCCGGTCGTAACTGAGGCCCGACGTGAGCTGCAGTTCATCGAGGATGTTCCAGTAGTGATAGGCGTAGATGGATTCGCGGTCCATGTCGTTATCAATGCTCTGGTCGGTGATGGGCGTGCTGCCACCGAAGTTGCGCGTCAGGTCGCTGTCCGTGTCCACGTCGGCGGTCTGAAACCGTCCGCCCACGATGACCGTGTGCACCGAGTTCTGCCAGAAATGCTGAAGTTCGGTGGTATAGGCCTCGAGGTGCCGCCGGTAGTCGGAGTCGAAAAACGGCGGGTCAATCATTGAAACATTCGTGGCGCCGGTGAAAATGTTGACCTGCGTGCGGAGGAAAAGCAGACCCGGATCGCTGTCGTCAATCTTCAGCTTGTCATCATAGCGCCCGGCCAGCAGGAGCGTGTGGCTGCCCGGCGCCCACTCGTGATGATAACCGAGCACGACGTTCGGCTCCTGCGTTTCCTTCACCCGTTGCGTCGTGCTGGCATCGCTCTGCGAATAATATTGCGCCAGGTCGCCGGACTTCAGATCCAGCGTGGAGGCTTCCACATACACGCTGTCTTGCGGCGTGATCTGTTGCTTCCACCGGCCGGCGAAACTGGTTATCTCGAGATCGTTGTTGGGCCGGTAACCGCGCTCGTTGCGGTAGTAGGCGTCGAGCGAATAACTGGTGTTGCCCAATACCCCGTACTGCGAGCCGTTCACGATCCAGTCGCCGTGCGAGGAATACTCCGTGTCCGAATACGCGCCGATGTGGTCCGAATCAAAAAAGCGCGAGTATTCCTGCTGGGAAATCGTTTGCGCGAGGCCGCCGCCGCCCGCGGGCGCGAGCAGGTTGGCCATCAGAAATTCGCTGTAGGCCGGGGTTTCGTAACGGAGATTGATGAGCTTGGGATCGCGGATGTAATCGTAACTGGACGCGAGAAATTGGTGCGCGGAGGCGTTGGCGTAGTCGGCATTCACCGCGGACGAGGCCTCCTGGACGCTGACGTCAAACATGCCCGCGTCGCGGTAGATGGCCGCCAGGTTCGCACTGCGCACGGCCTGGTCCTGGTCTAGCAGCAGCGAGGAGCGGAACACGCTTCGGTTGTCGTTCAACTCCTTGGACTTCTCCAAATCATTGATCGCCTCGTTGTCGCGATTTTCCTGATAGTCGAGCAGCGCCAGATACAGCCAGCTCGTGGGGTCGTTTGGATCCAACTGCTGCGCCAGGCCCAGCTCCTTGCGGGCGCGCTTCGCGTCGTGTTCATCCGCGTAGGCTTTGCCCAGATAGCTGCGCAAGACGGCGCGTTGCGGTTCGAGCGTCGCGGCCACCTGCAAATCCTGCACGCCCGCGACGTAACCAGCCCGCGGCAGGGAGAGCAGGTTGAAGCTTTCCCGGATTTTAAGCAGTCCACGACCCAGCCAGGCATTCGCCAGGGCGCCGTCCAACGCGATGGCCTCGTTGAAAGCCTGCATCGCCGCCGCATTCTTGTTTTGCGCGCTCAACAAGAAACCCTGCAAGGCAAATCCCTGGGCGTTGCGTGGCGACAATTCCTGCCCGCGATGCAGCGCCGCGAGCGCCGCCTTGACCTGGCCGAAACCAAACAGCAGATCGGCCTGGCGGAGGTGGGCGGCGCCGAAATCGGGCGCCCGCGCCACCGCTTCGTTGGCGGCCTTGAGCGCGTCGGCCAGTTTGCCGCGCGATTGCAGGTAATACGAGCGGGCCATCCATTCACTGGCCGTGGTCGGCGCGGGCAGGTCCGCGAGTTGACCGTGCTTTACCGCAACGATGAGCTCCCGCAGCGCGTGGGCCACCGGCGAATTTTCCGGCATCGCTTTCAAGTCCGATTCGCACTCCGCCACCTGGCCGGCGGACAGCAGCAACGCTGCGTAGAAACCATGCTCGACCCCGGTCGCGCGCGGCCGGCCTTCCGGATAGCGCGCCAGTGCGGCCAGCAAATCGCCCTGGCGATAGGCGTCCAGCGACGCTGCCAGGGCCTGCTTGTCCGCGTCGGACAAAGCGAGATCTTCCGGCGCCACCACTTGCGGATAGTACAACACCCATTGAATCACGTTGATGGCATTGATCAGCGGCGACTTCATCGGCGCCTGGCCGGGCGCGACCGTTCCTTGTTCACCGCTGGCGAGCGAAACCGAACCTTGGGCGTTGGCCAGGCTCACTTCGCCGTTCAACAACGCGAGTTCCGTGCGTCCGTCGTCCGCCACGGCCAGATTGAATTCCGTGCCGCGGATCGCGCCGGACGCGACCGGCGTCCGAAATTGAATCTCCGTTGGCTTCTCGCGGCTGAAGAGATACGTCGCGCCGGACTTGAGATCGAGCTGCGGTTTGTCCGTCGGTTTTTCCGGCGGCTGGATTTCCATGCTGGTGAGTTGATCCACGCGCACAACGCTGGCTTCCGACCAGCGCAACGTCGCACGGCTGCGCAGCCCGGTGCGTAGCCGGTCGCCGACCTGCAAAACCTCGTTGGTTGTGGCGGCCGCCCAGGTCGCAGTGCCCTTGCGTGCGACCTCGACCTTGCCCTGCCGTTCCACCAGGACGCACTGGGGCGCGTCGGCGGCAAATGTATTGAGGACGCCCGTGAACAGGAGGCTGATCGCCGTGAGCCAGACAGGCAGCGCTCGCGGCCGAACCCGACATTTCACCGTCGGCCGCCACGAATCGAAATAAATCTGGATCGTCATAATTCAAGCGTGTGAAAAACTCGCAATCCTGTCGCAGGCAGGAAGTAATGTGCTGTGCGATGCTTTTACCCGCCCGCCCCGGCATTGGCAAGAATCATCTTCGGCATATCGGCATACACGATTGGCCCCCGAACATTACGCCTCGCGCCACGCTGTTCCCGGAGCTTATTTTCGGCCGGTTTCGCGAAACGAGAAGCGCCGGCCCGGAGGAATTTGGGCCGGCGCTATTGCGTCGCCGGTGGACTTTCAGACCTTGACAGCCAATCAAAACGCGCCACCGGTATCAACAGAGGCCAGGTGACAAATTGGTAACGATTCTGAAACGGCGATGCCGTCCTTCCTCGCGAATTTGAAACGGGCGGCGCCCTACCGGACGAAATCCGCGCGGTCCTCGACGAATCCACGACGAACGTGGGGCGTTGTCGCTGGAGTTTTCAGGCGGCGCATGCGCCGTGGTTCGAGGCCGCCCGGTTGCTGCACTACGCACGACCGGGCCGCGTTTTTCATTTGCCACTGTGGTTGACGCCGTAACGCCGGTCCCGCATCGTAGGCAAGCATCCAGCAACGACGACGCAATCGCCGGCGCGGTCTGCCGACCACCCCTGGGCGATGCAACGCGAACAACCATGAAAGCATCCGCCAACATCAAAACGCCGGCGCAATACATTGCCAGCCTCCCCGAACCGCGACGATCGGTGGTCCGGACCGTTCACATCGCCATCCGCAAGGCCGCGCCGGCGCTCAAACCGAACCTCTGCTACGGCATGCTCGGCTATGGCATCCAGCATCACCGGTACGCCAACGGCCGGGAAGGACATTGGGTCGTCGTGGGGCTCGCCAGCCAGAAAAATCACATCAGCCTCTACGTGTGCGTTTGCGAAGGCGACGGCTACCTCGTGGAGCAGCACAAGGATCGGCTGGGCAAGGTAGCCACTGGCAAAAGCTGCGTCCGCTTTCGGAAACTCGAACACCTGAATCTTTCGGTGGCCATGAAGTTGGTGAAACGCGCGGCGCAACTGGTGCCGGGCCGACGCCGGGTGAAGCGAGTTGCTCCGCCGGAGTCCTGAAACCGCGATTAAATTCCAAAGCCGGAATTTTGCGCTCGACGCGCCGGCGGACAGCAAGGAATCTGCGCCACAACCAATTCGGAAACCGGCGCTCAGAGCCTTCCGGCGCGATCCCCGGGGTCCGGATGCAACCCGTTTAAACCTATGGCAACCGACTTCATGATCTGCACGCGCGCGGCGGACGGCGACCGTTTCGTTCCCGAACCGGGCGCAACCACGTTCCTCAAGGTGAAGCACAACGCGCCGCTGCCCCAACCGTCCGACAAGGCCAAAGTGGAGGCCTGGATCCGGGAATTGTTCAAGCAGGCCATCTGGGGCAAGGACAGCCGCACCGGCGCGCCGCGCGGCGACATCCTCGTGTTCGTGCACGGTTACAACAACGGGCAGGACGTGGTGCTGCGGCGGCAACGGCGGTTGAAGGAAGACCTGGCCACCGCCGGGTTCAAGGGCGCGGTGGTGTCGTTCGACTGGCCGAGCGCGAACATGGCGCTCAACTATCTGGAAGACCGGCACGACGCGAAGGCCACGGCGCTACGATTAGTGGACGATTGCATCAAGCTGTTCGCGGCGAAACAAACGCCCGACTGCTGCATCAACGTGCATCTGCTCGCCCACTCGACCGGCGCTTACGTGGTGCGCGAGGCGTTTGACGACGCGGACGATACCGAAGTCGCCAACGCCTCGTGGATGATCAGCCAGATTGCGTTCATTGGCGGCGACATTTCCAGCGGCTCGATGGCGGCGGACAGCGACAGCTCGCAATCGCTGTATCGCCATTGCATCCGGCTGACGAACTATTCCAACCGAGGCGACTCGGTGTTGAAGCTTTCCAACGTCAAGCGCATCGGCTTGGCCCCGCGCGTGGGCCGGGTGGGGCTGCCGGAAAATCATCCGGACAAGGCGGTGGACGTGGATTGTTCGGACTATTTTAACCGGTTGGACTCCGACCCTGCGGTGAAGGCGGCTGACCAGTGGGAATCCATCGGTTCGTTCGATCACTCCTGGCACATTGGCAATCGCGTGTTCGCGGCGGACCTGTTTGAAACCCTGCGGGGCGACCTGGACCGCGCCATCATTCCCACGCGCCGGCTGGAAGGCGGGCGATTGAAACTTCAGCGGGCGTAAGCATCATCGCGCCTCGTCGCGTCCGTGTTGTGCCGATCTTCTACGAATGCCAGCGTTGCACCGCCTGCTGTCGCTGGCCCGGGCAGGTGCGCGTGACGGAAGCGGAAATCACCCGGCTCGCCGCGTTCAAGGGTCTGGGCGAGCACGACTTCATTCAGCGCTTCATGCGGTTGCGCCACGACCGCCGCGGACTGGCGTTGCAGGAAAAACCAAACGGCGAATGCGTCTTCTTCGAGGGCAACGATTGCTCGGTTCAGGCCGTGAAGCCGCAGCAATGCCGGGATTTTCCGAACCGCTGGAACTTTCCCGGCTTCGAGCAAGTGTGTCGCGCCCTTCCGCGCAGCGTGAGTGATGAAGCATATCAGCGATTGATCGGTGCGCTGGATCGTCATCAAACTCCCTGACCGGCGCTCAATTGGCCGGGGCCGGCGGCGGCGGCACTCTCGTGGCGGTGTCATGCCAGGCGGTGATCGCCGCGCTTAATTCGTCCATGGCGCGCCGACCGCCGCCCAGCGTCCAGTGCCCCTCTGTGTGGAAGCGAATCTGCCGCTCGCCACCGTCCGGGAGCCGGAGATGAAGGATGACATGCGCGGTGCCGCTGAGCATCGAGGTGTTGCCCGCGTCCGCGCGGCGTTCGAGTTGAACGATCTGCGCGGGCGTGATCCCGAACTGGTCCGCGTCGCCCCAATACACCAGTTGCGGCCCGCCAATCCACAGCGCGCCGATGTCGTCCTCGACCAGCGTCAGTTTCTTGAAGCTGCTCCGGCCCGGGTCGGAAATGCCGACGAGAACGGCGCTTTGCAGTTGCGCCGGGAGAATGCCCCGTGCCGCCAGTCGTTTGGCGATCAGTTTTCGCGTGAGCGGCGTCCAGATGTCCACCCACATTTGCACGATTTGCGTGCCGATGATCGCGGCAAACAGTGGTACGAGGAAAGTGATCTGGCCGCGCAGACCAAAAGCGCGCATCACCGGTTCCAGGAACACGCCCAGAATCAACGCCAGCCCGACGGCCACGAGGATCGGGATGAAAATCTTGGCCACGTAGAGTTTGCCCTTGTATGACGAAAAGAACGGACGTTGGAAATCGAACGTGAAGCAGTTGGTCAGCAGCACGATGGCGTAAGCCGCGGCGCCGGCGGCCAGGAAGAAGCCGCCGACAATGAACATGAAAATGAAACGAATCGGATCCACGCCGCCTTCCGGGCCGGATGCGGGGGTGGGGTCGTTTCGATGGCGCCAAGCCACCAGGCTGACCCAGAACACGAGGTTACCCAGCAGCAGCGCCCAAAGCAGAACGACCTTCAGTTTCGAGACCCGCCTGGTGGTCTGTTGCATGCCGGGCGCAGATTAGGCGCGGAAGCCCGGCGTCACAAGCCGGCTTTTTGCGGCGGGTTTACGGATTGCCTTGAGGCCGGAACCGGGGCCACCCTTGACCGCAAATGCAACCCCAACCTCACTCCGCCGACCAGTTCGGCCCGCAACGCGACTTCTGGTGGCATCGGGATTTTCTCGACCTCATGGCGACGCGTTGGCGGTTGCGCGCCGCCGGGTCGCTGGCCGACATCGGCTGTGGGCCGGGTCATTGGTCGCGTTTGCTCTACCCGTACTTGCGCGTGCCCGCCCGATTGACCGGTGTGGACCGCGAAGCACGCTGGGTGACGGAAGCAGCGCAAAACTTCCGCCGCGCCTTTCCGAACGCCGCGCCGGATCAATTCACTTTCGTTGAGGGCGACGCGACCAAGCTTCCGCTGCCGGACCACGCTTTCGAAGTTGTCACCTGCCAGACGTTGCTCATGCACCTGGAGCGGCCCCTGGCGGCGTTGCGCGAAATGCTCCGCATATTGCGCCCCGGCGGACTGCTCGTTTGTGTCGAACCGAACAACCTTTGGAATTACCTGCCGTTTACCTCGTTGAGTGCGGGCGAACCTGTCGAGTTGCTCGTGGAACGGTTCGAATTCTGGTTGCGTTACCACCGCGGCCTGCAGGCGGTTGGCCGCGGGGATCATACCATCGGCGATTTGCTGCCGGGATATTTTGCGCAGCTTGGCCTGGGGGACATCACCGTGCATCTCTCCGACCGGGCCGCCTCGATTTTTCCGCCATATACCACGCCCGCGCAGCAGGTGCTTCTCGAGGCGGAAAGCGGGGCGAAAGCCGCCGCCCTCGGACCCTGGAATCGCGAAGCGGTGCGGCGTTGTGTGCTCGACGGTGGTGGCAGCGACGGATTCTTTGAGCGGGTCTTTGCCGGCCTGCTGGCCAATTTCACCCGCGAACAACAGGCGATCCTCGCTGGCAATTTTCACGCCGGGGGCGGCGGCGTGACCTACCTGGTCTCGGGTCGAAAACCGGGTGGTTGATCCAGCGGCAACACGAGGCATATCCGCGAGCCTGGCGGACGCGGGGATTCCGTCACTCCGGTCTTCGCGACGCGAAGTACGCGGTGACGCGCCCCCAGATCAACCCGATGACCAGTCCGGTCACATGCGCGGTGTTGGCAACGTTGCCGATGATTCCCGTGTAACAAATCACCAGCCAGATCAACAACCATTGGATGCTTTGCCGGTCGAGGAACACGCCGGACGCCGGGTCGTATTTGCCGCGCATCCACACGTAACCGGCCAGGCCGTAAATGACTCCCGACATGCCGCCCACGTACCCCGGGCCGGAGACCCAATACTGCGCGAGCATCGGGCCGACACCGGTGACAACGACCAGCAGCGCAAATTGCACCGCGCCGCGGCGCGCCTCGATCATGCAGCCAAGTTGGTAAAGCCATATCATGTTGAAAATCAAATGCAGCGGACCGAAGTGGATCAGCGTGGGTGTGATCAACCGCCACACCTCACCCGCGCGGACTTCCGGCAGCATCGTCCCGTTGGCATTCGCCGGGTCGGCCAGGAGCAATGGCCGCAACGTTTCATGATCAAAACCCAGTTTCGAGTACGCCGCCACCGCGAGGCAGAGCACGATCAGGGAGAACGTCAACGGGCCGGCCCCATAACCGCCAAATTTGGGGAAGAGGCTTCGCCGCGTCCGGATCCGCCGGCGATACTCCGCCATCTCTTTGGCTTCGGCTTCCCGCGTCCTGGCGGCGACGCCGCGGGCTTTGTGGAATTCCTCGCCGTCCGGGTTGATGCGAAATCTGGCGATCGCGCCTTGCGCTGCGGTCACCTGATCTTCGTCCGTGATCCACACCACCCAGGCGCCGCCCGTGTCCGGTTCAACGGCGTTACGAATGCCCTGGGCGACCAGATAATCGCCAAACCGACGCGCCTGCGTTTCATTAGGAAGCTGGCCAATGGATCTCATCGCGATGGGATGTGAATGCGCGTCGTCATGTTCAAAGTCAGACACGCTACCCGGCCCGGGCCATTCCTGACCAGCCCGGAGTGCGGTGGGGATGTGACCGGACGTCGCCGTCGAACGCTCGTTCGTTTTACCGGTTGCAGCTTCAATAAACCTGCCGGGACCGGCGCCCGGTCAGGGCTTCGGCACTTCCAATTCCACGATGAGCGGCAGATGATCGCTGCCAATCTGCGGCCCCGTCTGTTTGTCGCGCACCTTTAAGTTGGGCGTGATAAGACAGTGATCAATGGGAATGCGCCCCAACGGCAGGTCCGCCGGCCAGGAGGCGAACAGCCCGCGGCCTTGCGAGGTGTTTTGCAGTCCGCCGGCACGCAGCAGTTCGGTGAAGAAAGGACTCCACGGCGTGACGTTCAAATCCCCCAGCACGATCATGGGTTCATTCGCTTTGCGAGCCAGCGCGGCAATTTCCCGGAGTTGCTGGTTTCGCCCGTTTGCGTACTCGGCGGAACCCGGCGGCAACGGGTGCGTCCCCAACAGTCTCACCGCCTGACCACCGACCAAGAGCGTGGTGCTGATGGAGGGCACTTCCGCTTCGCCGGGATAGATCACCTGACTGTTGGTCGCGGCAACACGACTGAGCAACGCAATGCCAAAGTCGTCCTCGCGCAGTTCGGCGATGACTTCGGGATAGCGATCACGTAACGGGGTCAATGCCTTCATCCAACGTTCATTCACTTCCATCAACAGCACGACATCGGCGTCCATCCTCTTTAAAAACTCCAGCGCGAGTTCTGTGTGCGTGTTCGAGGCGTGCAGATTCACCGACACCAATCGGAGGTGTGTGCCCTGCCCTGTCGCGGTTTGTTTCGGCGGCCAGAACAAAGCCAGCACGAGTCCGATGTTGATGGCGGCGGTCGCACCTGTGAACATTGTCCAACGCCAGCGTCGCTTGATCGCCCAAAGCACGGCGAAGATTCCGGCGACGACCGCCAGATGCGGACGAAAGTGCGTGGTCAACTCGAAGATCCACCAGCACTTGCCCAAAAAGCCCGCCAGCGTGGCCAGGCCGACCAGTGCGCTCGCGACCTCCAGCAGCCCGTTCAGCGACAGAGCTTTTGGACGCGGTTGTTCGAATGACTTCAACGCGAGTCAGAGTGGATGGATTGCGGTTGCATTTCAATTCTCCGGACCGCCCGGCTGCCGCACTCGTGCGGAGCAATATATCCCGGCTCAAAGCGGTAACGGCTTGGCGCACAACTTTTTGTTGTCTTTGGCCGGACCTTTGTTATTGGTCTCTCGGTCAAACCAACGCAACTCATCAATATGAAAACCCAACACTCAATCCTCCTTGCCAGTGTAATTGGTTGCAGCGTCCTCGCCTCCCATGCCCAACCCGGTATGCGCGGCGGCATGGGCGGTCCGCCCCCCGGCCCAAGCCTGAGCGGGAGCATGAAGAAAATCTTCGGCGAACACACCGCCTTCTCCGCCAACCTGGAGATGCAGCGCAAAGGCGAGTCGTCCAGTGACACGATGACCATGCCGGGAAAGATGGCCGCCTTGGATGGGAAATCCCGTTTCGAGATGGACATGACCCAAGTGAAAGGCGGCCGGATGCCGCCCGAGGCCGCCGCGCAGATGAAGCAAATGGGCATGGGCAGCATGATCGCGATTTCGCGGCCGGACAAAAAACTGATCTATATGGTTTATCCCGACCTCCAGGCCTATGCGGAAAACCCCTTGCGGGATTCGGATGCCGACAAGCCGGACTCGGATTTCAAAGCTGAAGTCACCGAGTTGGGCAAGGAGACGGTGGATGGCCATCCCTGCGTTAAGAACAAGGTCATCGTCACCGACAAGGAGGAGAAAAAACACGAGTTCACTGTCTGGAACGCCACCGATCTGAAGAAATTCCCGGTCAAGGTCGAAAGCGTTGAACACGGGAATACGAGCGTCATGCTCTTCAAAGACGTGAAGTTCGCAAAACCCGAGGCCAGCCTCTTCGAGCCGCCGTCGGATTTCAAACGCTACGAGAACATGGCGGCGATGATGCAAGCGGAAATGATGAAACGTATGGGCGGCGCGGGAATCCAACCCGGACGCTGAACGCACACGCAGTTTGATTCCGGTTCGTGCGTGCGCCATGAATCGCCGCGAGTTTCTCGCCTTGGTAGCTCTGACCCCGGCCCTCACCGTCACGTCATGTCGGCAACCATCTGCTTCCTCCGGCGCCCGGACGCCGCGTGCGGGCCGCTTCTTTTTCACGTCCCAGGGAAAAACCGCCGTGATGAACGCCGACGGCACCGGGCTGCGCTACTTTGAATTCCACCAGCCAAATCAAGCCACCTGGCAACCGGGACCGTTTCTCGCGGATGGCCGGCGCGTGGTGTTTCTCAGCATGGAAGCGCGGCGCGACGGGCCGGGGCGTCCGTTCGCGGAATATTACAGCCAGACGCCGACCCATCTCTGGCTCTACGACCTCGACCGGGAAACGTTGACCGAAATCGCGACGCGCGACCGGCTCGCCGTGTTCTACACGCCCGCGCTGATCATCAATGATGAACGCATGCTCGTGCAGGTCGTGCGCAACAACGTCGGCCAGATCTTCAGCTTAAACCTCGACGGCTCGGACGCGCGCGAGTTCACCCGCGCCGGCGAAGGGATGCCCTACGGACTGAGCCTCAGCCCGGACCAACGCCGCGTGGCGTTCCATCTTGCGACGCCAGGCGGCTACCAAATCTGGACGAGCGACGCCGACGGCGCGAACCCCGTGCGCGTGGCCGCGCAGCCCGGCCACCTTTACTTCGGCACCAGTTGGTCGCCGGACGGCCAGTGGATTCTCTACCAGGACTGCCAATCCAAAACCGATCCCGGCCATGACTGGTCGGACATCTGCATCGGCCGCCCGGACGGCTCGGAACATCGCGTGCTGACCAGCGGACAGGTGCAATGGTTCGGCGCCAGTTACGGCCCGCGTGAGCACCACGCCGGCGGTTCGAACATGCCGACGTGGACCCGCGACGGCTGCATCCTCTTCTCAAAAAAACTTCCGGACTCGAAAGTGCCGTGGGAATTCCAGTCGAACCGGCCCGACCAGGACCATTTCAATCGCGAGTTCAAACCGGAACTGGCGCGCGGCGGCACGGAGATTTGCCGGCTCAACCCGCGCGACGGCTCGGTGACGCGCCTGACCCACAGCGAACCGCCGGTGTGGGACTTTCGCCCGAGTGAATCGTCCGACGGCCGGCAAATTATTTTCTGCCGCGCCGCGACCGGCGATGTCGCGAACATTTGGATCATGGATTCCGACGGTCGCCGCCCTCGCCTGCTCACGCGCGGACTGGAAGACAAAGGGGCCGACTTTCCGTGCTGGCTGCCAATGGCGAGCAGCAAATAGGGGGGCGGGAACGGCGGCGCGAGTTTCAATTCGAAACCAGCGCGATACGCATTGCGGATTGCCTTGGCGCGATGGATTGGAGACTCTCCTATCGGTTAAGTAAAACCATAAACAAATGGCTCGGAATCCATTCGAACAACTTCAAGACATGGTCGTCGAGCCGCGTCAAGCATTCGAGGACATTGTCACCCTTATTCTAAAATGCCTGCACCCTAGCAGTAGGCGCGTCCGGGTGTATCGCGGCGATGGCGGCATCGATACTTTTACCGGGACGCTTGGGAACAATGGCGAAGCGGACGTATATCAGGTCAAATATTTCGTAGCGCCCTGGGGCGACTCACAAAAACAGCAAATCCGGAGCGCGTATCAAACCGCTCGGAACAATGCAGACTACAATCTCAGTAAATGGACGCTGTGTGTCCCTCTTCGACTAACTAAGGAAGACATCCGGTGGTTCGATGAATGGCGAAACAAGCAAGACAGACCAATTGAATTGATGGATGGCGACGATCTTACCACGCAACTTCACGACGAACGCTGTGCCACTGCCCGACGTAAATTGATAGAATGGGGCGTCATGGGAGTACAAGGAGGAGGTCCAGCGTTTAGCGCGGTGGCTTTCATTCGTAGGGAAAATAAAGAGAAGACCGGCCTGACCGCCGTAATAATCCTTCGTTTGGCAAATGACGGCGACCGCTCCGCGCGCGGTATCAAAGCGACCATCACTCATTCCGAGACCGGATGTATTGCTCATCGTGAGCACGAAGATTGGGAACCAGCAACAACTGACGGGCGACTTAATCCGAGAGCTCTGCGCTATCGCCATGCTTTGAATCCAGGTGACCACGCCGTGATTATGAGTATTCCGCTTTGTGAAAGGAGTTCGAGCCCATTTACGGTTTCCATCAAGTTAACAGCGGAAGACTGTAAAGCCACCTCACTACAATGCAAACTCACCGAACAACAGATTACCATCGGAGAGCCGACTTTGTTCAGTGGCAAGCCGCCAGACTCGCCAATGCCGTCCTCAGCCTCCTCCGACCAACGGAAGGTATTCCCACCTACCTCTCCTGCCGGAAAAGAAATCCTCGAAATGATTCTTGCACATTCAGTTCCGGAAGAACGCGGTTTAACCGAAATCCTCAGCGGGAGTTCCATCGGCACTGCTGAGGCCCTCTTCATTCCGAACACGACAGAAAGCGGCAACGCCTTGATAGTTAAGAGAACAGTTCTCCGAGCCGCAGTGTCCGAACTTGTGCAGCTTGGCTGGCTATTACAGCCTGAGGGTGACAGCAGGATCCGCATCTACGAGTTGAATCCTGAAGCACTGGAGCAAGATCGTTGATTCATTATCAATTCGCATTTTCTTCCCATGGGCAGCCTGCCTTCCCAAGTTTGATATCTCCCCTTTCTCGCTTACTGGTGTTTCGACTGCCAAACCAGTCGTTGTTTTGAAAATTGCAGAGACAGATTTTGATGTGTTCCCGCCTTCGCAAGGCTTCGGCGCGGCAAGGCCGGTGTCGGATTGAGCGCGAGGTTTGACTCCCGGTCGCAGGAGGAGTAAAAGACCGTCATGACGATTGAACTGCCAGACGCGCCCGCAGGCGAACAGTTGACCGCCGAAGAGATGCGGTTGGAACTGGCCTGTGCCTTGTACGCACGCGCGCGCATCGGCAAGGTCGCGGCGACGGAGATGGCTGGCGTGGATTTCTTCACCTTTCAGCGCGCCTTGAGTGAGCGCGGTGTTCCACTCTATACCCAGCAAATGCTGGCGTCGGACATCCAGTCGCTCAATTATTTTTCACGTCCTCCCTCACCCTGACCCTCTCCCCAAGGAGAGGGAACAGCCATCGCCCGTTTTCGGTTTGCTCGACAGCGCTCCTGCCATCCCAGTCACACGACATTCCAAGAAGCCGGCGAACGATTCTCCTTCTCCCCGGGGGAGAAGGCTGGGATGAGGGCGAGCGTTACAACCATTCTCTATCGTCGTTACTGGGTCGGAGCGCGGCTGTGTCCAACGGACCAGCCGCAGCACGTGCGATTGCAGAGAAATTTCGAGAAGTTCAAACGCGCTCAATTCATCGCCGCTGCTGCGACTGATGCTTCGCACACAGTCGCGCTCCTTCACCACCTCATTTGACAGACTCCCTTCATCGCTTACTTATGTTTCAATCCCGCAAAACAGGATCGTTGTTATGAAAACTGCCGAGAAAGATTTTGATGTGTCGCTGGCGGAGGACAGGCCGTTGCTGGACGCGTATTCCAATGCGGTCACCACGGCGGCGGAAACGGTCAGTCCGTCGGTGGTGAAGATTGACGTTTTTAAGAAAGGCGGACGGCGTGGTCAGCAAGAAGGCGCTGGCTCTGGCTCGGGTTTCATCATCACGCCGGACGGTTTTATTCTCACGAACAGTCACGTGGTGCAGGGCGCGGAGCGGATTGAAGTCACGCTCGCCGACGGTCGCCGGCCCGATGCGCATCTCGTGGGCACGGACCCGGACACGGACCTGGCGGTCATCCGCATTTACGCGCCGAACTTGAAGCCGGTGCGCCTCGGGGATTCCAACCAGTTGCGCGTGGGCCAGCTCGCCATCGCCATCGGCAATCCCTACGGCTTCCAATACACCGTGACGGCAGGCGTGGTGAGCGCGTTGGGCCGGTCGTTCCGCGCGCAGTCGGGCCGGCTCATGGACAACCTCATCCAGACGGATGCGGCGTTGAACCCGGGCAATTCGGGCGGGCCGTTGGTCAATTCGCGCGGCGAAGTCATCGGCGTGAACACGATGGTGATTTTGCCGGCGCAGGGCTTGTGCTTCGCCATCGGCATCAACACGGCGAAATACATCGCGGGCTGGCTGATCAAGGACGGCGTGATCCGGCGCAGTTATATCGGCGCGGGCGGGCAGACGGCGAAGATCCATCGGCGCGTGGTGCGGCATTTCAGTCTGCCAAATGAAACCGGCATGCTCGTGCTCGGCGTTGAACCCGGGAGCCCCGCGAGCCGTGCTGGTCTGCGTGAAGGGGACATGGTGGTGGAGTTCGCCGGGCAGGCAATTGCGGGCATTGACGATTTGCACAAGCACCTCACCGGCCCACAAGTCGGCGTGCGTTCACCGCTCTCGGTGATTCGCAACTCGGAGAAGTTGTCGCTGGAGATCGTGCCGGAGGAATCGGCGATGAGGAATAATTGAACGGAGCGCGGCTGTCCCAGCCGCAGCACTCACATTTCCTTCGCCCCTTCCTAGTTTGCTTTGCGCTGCGGCTGGTCTTCGACACAGCCGCGCTCCAAACTTTCACGGCGCGGGTTCGTCGGTTTCGCGGGAAACCTTGGCGTGAATCACGCCCTGGTCGTCGAACCACATTGGGTCAATCGCAAGGAAACGGTTGAAATTGGTCTTGTCGTCCCACTTCTGGTGATACACGAGCCACAGTTTCCTGTCCGGTCCTTCAATGACGCAATGGTGTCCCGGACCCAGCACCTTGCCGCCGCGATGCGCGATGGGGTTGCCCGTGAATTTCTCGAACGGACCCAGCGGCGATTTCGCCGTGGCGTAGCCGATGCCGTAATTTGGTGAATCCGCGCCGGTGCCGGAAAACATCAGATAGTAAACGCCCTTGCGTTTGAGCAGGAACGGGCCTTCCGTGACGTGGCCGCTAATCTTTTCCCACGCTTCGGTGGGGCGGATGACAATGGTGGTTTTGCCTTGTTTCGTTAATGGATCACTCATCGGCTGGGCGCGGATCTTGAAACCCTCGAACAGGTCCACGTAGTAGAGATAAAACTTCCCGTCGTCGTCGCGGAACAGGTGCGCATCAATCGCGTCGGTCGCGAGCGCGGCTTTGTCCACGAACGGCCCGAGCGGCGAATCGGCCACCGCCACGCCGATTTGCTTCTGCGGCCCGCCGGATTTGCGGTTGGGGAGGTTGTCCGTGTAGTAGAGATAGAATTTGCCGTCGCCTTTGGCGTTGTGAAACACGTCCGGCGCCCACGCCCCGCCGCGGGGATCGTCAAACGCGCGCCCTTTGTTCTCCCAGTTCACCAGGTCCCGCGATATGTAAGCGTCGTAGCCTTTCGTGTGCGTCGTGGCATACAGATAATAAGTGTCGCCGACCTTGATCACGTGGGGATCGGCCATGCTGGCGCCATTCAGGAGCGGGTTACGATACGTGCCGCCGCCGGCGGCGTTGCTCGACGCCGCGGCCAGAGTCAAAATGCCAAGGACCTGAAACAATCGCTGCATGGTCCAACCCAGACGCGGCGCGACTGGTTTTGATTCACGGGTGGTGTTCAATCATTCGGACCCGGGCAGCCACACGGCGCGGAAAAACTGGAACGGCGGCACGGTCATGGGCGTGGGCAGAACCAGCGGCGACGCTGTTGCGGTGTTGGTCGAAACCGCGAGCCATTGAGTGAAGTTGGTCGAACCTTCGATGCGGTAAAGTTGACCGGGCGTGCCGGTGAGCCGGAGGTATCCCGGTTCAGTCTCCAATCGCGGTTTCGGTTCGGGTAAGACCAACAGCGTAATGCTTTGCGCGGGCAGGGAGAGGTTGATGGTTGCGTTGGACAGCGGCGCGTCCGCCAGGCGCGTGATCGTGTTGGCGGCAGTGAGTTGCCAGAGTTGTGCGTTGGTCGTGCCGGTAAAATTTGTCAGCCCCACCGGCACGCTGATGGAACCGGTCAGCGCCTTGTGAACCAGCATCACGGTGAGTGCGGCATCGCTCGAACGTTGCGCGGCAAAGACGGCGAGCGCATCCGCGCTGACGGAATTGCTCACGCTTACGCTGATGTCGCCGAAGGTGGATTTGTTCCCGTCGTAGTTCCGATACATTTGCATCGCCTTGAACGTCGGTGAGCTGGACGGAGGGGTGGTCCAGCGCTCGGCGAGATCCAAGCCCTCGCGTCCGAAAATCCCGAGGACGTCCGCCTGTGCCGTCGCCCCGTTGATGTGGTTTTCCGCGCCCCAATTGTATTCGGTGAGGCCGGTGAGCGTACCGGGGTAATTCGTGGCGACCCAGCTTTTGAGGCGCGGGATGAGCTGCACGATGCGGGTGAGTGAATTGTCCGCGAGCCAGCTTTCGTCCACGTAACTGGCGTCCCACAGCGAGCGGGTGGAACGGTTGCGGCGCAACTGCACCGCGGTCGTCACGTCATTCCCGAACTCGCCGCCCTGCGGGTAATAATGCACCGTGCAGGCATCGAGCAGCCGCTGGTTCGCGTTGCTGCTGGCGCGGCTCATTTCGCGCAGCAGAAACGGATAAACATCTGCGCCGCCGTGCGCGATGCGGTCGGGGTAAACGCCCGCGTAGCCATTCGTGCCGTCGTATTGCATATCCGCGCCGCTGAAGATCGTGCCGTAGAAATGCCATTCCTCCGGGCCGAGCACGAGCGCCCCGGGATCGGTGGCTTTGATGCGCGCGGCGTAATTGGTCAGCTTGTCGCGCATTTCATTCATCGTCGCGCCGCCGGGATGCACGTCCTGATGGGTCGAGTGCCAGAGGCCCATTTCATTATCGAGATGGTAATACTTCAGCCCGCCGTTGGTCGCGCGGCCCCACACGTTGGTGAGATGCTGAAGCCAGCCCTGCTGAAACGCGGGCCCGGCCGGCACGTTCGCATCGTTGGAGTCGTTGGTGAGGATGAGCGAACCGTTCGGGCGGATGCCGTTGCCCATGTCGGGCCAGCCGTTTTCGTTGTCCACATCCTGCTGTGCGCCGTATTTCGCGACGGAATAACTCCACGTCCGCGCGCGGTTGGGGCCCAGTCTCGCAACCCAGTCGAGCATGGGCATGGTCAGGCTCGGCTCGGCGCCGCCGTGGCGCGACTCGCGGATGAAACTGTCGCCGTGCTCGCCGGCGTTGGTGCTGGCGTAGGCGAGGCTAGCGAAAAAATAATCGAAGGCGCGGTTGTCGGCGTTGAGCTGCCAGTTGTAGCGCGATGTGGGATTGCCGCCCTGGCGGTTGAGCGGAGCGTTCAGCGATTTCAAATCGTTCGACGACGCGTAGGCCACGCCGTAAATCCGAGGATCAATGCGCCGTCGCCCCGCCGCCGCGTCCACGCGCACCCACGCCGGGGTTGGCGGGTTCGTGGTTCCGAGCAAAACCACGTCGTCCACGAAGAAGGCCGGCTGGGTCGAATTCGTCCGGCTTTGCAGGTAAAAGCCATCGAAGGTGGTCTGGTTGGTCAGGCCCAGCGCCGCGAGCGGGATCGTGAACTCCCGCCAGGCGTTGGTCGGCAGCGGCGGCAGGTTGGTGGTGAGCACCGGGCTGCCGTTGGTGAGCGCCTGCAGCCAGAGCAACTGGCCGCCGCTCGCCCCGCCGTTGAGCCAGAGGGTGATCGCCGAGAATTGCGATGCGTCCTGCGCCGGGTGCGCGAGGTACAGCGCCTCCCACGCACCCGCCGTGACCTGAATTGATTTGGCGCCGGTGTGAACCGGTGACGCGTTGTTCGTGTCTGTCGCGGCCCAGCTCCAATCCTGCCAGTCCTCTTGCAGTGAATCATCGAACAGGGTCTGGTCCACGGCGATGACCTTGGTGGCCATCAACGTCAGCGCCAGCAAACGGCTAAAGATGCTCATGCAAATCTGCCGGCAAGAATACACCCCGGCCGCATTGAAGCAACCCGGCGCAAGCTGACGCGGCTGCCCGCCATCGGGTTGCCATTGCCAGCTCCGCTGTTTTTTGCGAAGCTCCGCGCGCAAACCAAAATGCCAAAGACTATGAAAATGTTAACGCCAATCGGAATCGGTGCCGGCTGTCTCCTGCTCGGTCTCGCCCTCGGGCTGACGGGTTGCGCCTCGTCGGGCTATCAGCAGGGTCATCACGTGGGCGCCAGCCTGCAAACGGAGGCGGGCCGGATTGACGCGCAACTGGTCAAAACGGATGCCGCGGTCTCCGCCCTGAATGACCTGATCAACAACCCCCAGTCGGATCTGCGGCCCCAATTCAAAGCCTTTTCCGCGGCCCTGGGCAAGCGCGGCACCTTGGCGGAGACCATTCAACTGGCGGACAAACATCTGCAGGCGCAGGGCACGAATTATTTCGCCGCGTGGGACAAGGAACTGGCCGCCATCCAGAACGAGGAAATCCGCCGTCGCGGACAGGATCGCCGGATCGCGGTGCAAAACCAGTATGACGCGGTGCGCAATGGTTGCTTGAAAGCGCAAATCGAAATCGGCCCGTTGGAATCGGACCTGTGGGATATCCACCGTTTCTTGAACGCCGACCTCACGCCCGGCGGCCTCGCGGCCATCAAGAGCGTCGCGACCCGGGTGAATGAGTTGGCCCCGTCCGTGCGCGGGACGGTGAGCAAGCTGACCGCCGAAATGCGGACGTTGGGCGTCGCAATGTCGCCGCGCAACGTTCCCCAGTGACGCGCCTGCCCGCGGCGGCGGACGGCAGCGCGGTTGAACCTCCGGCCGGAATGGTTTCCAAACGGCGGTTCAATCGTCCGATGCCGGTTCCTGCCGGGGATGCAGGCCGAATTGGATGAGCTTTGCCCGCATGGTGATGCGCGTGATGCCCAGCCAGCGGGCGGCCTTGGCCTGGTTGCCGTGCGCCAATTGGATCGCGCGGGCAAACAGCTCCCGCTCGGCCGTTTCGATCACGCGCGCGTGCGCGTCTGTCAGCTCCTCCCGGCGCGCGGCGGCCAGCACGTCGTCCACATAGTCGCCCAACGATTGCTGGGCGGAACCCGCCGGGTCGCCGCCCTTGTTCAACGCGCGGCGCGCGTGGTCCAGACTGATCGTGTAGCCCTGCGCCGCGAGCAGCGCCTTGCGCATCACGTTTTCCAGTTCGCGCACGTTGCCCGGCCACGACTGCGCTTGAAGAAAGTCAGTTGCCTCCGGATGAATCGAGGGCGTCGTATTGCCCAGGTCGGGGCCGTGCCGGCTCAGGAAAAAGCGGACCAGCTCGGGTACGTCCTCCCGGCGCTGCCGCAGCGGCGGCAGGTTGATCACGACGACGTTCAGCCGGTAATAGAGGTCCTCGCGAAAGAGCTTTTCCCGCATGGCGGCTTCCAGATCGCGATGCGTCGCGGCGATGACGCGCACGTCCACGGAAATCGTTTCCTTGCCGCCGAGCCGCTGGAGGGTTTGCTCCTGAAGCACGCGCAACAGTTTCGCTTGCGTGCCCAGGGTCATGTCGCCGATTTCATCCAGGAATATGGTGCCGTGGTCCGCCTGCTCGAAACGCCCGATGCGCCGCGCTTCTGCGCCGGTGAACGCCCCGCGCTCGTGCCCGAACAGCTCGCTCTCCAGCAACGTTTCCGGAATCGCCGCGCAGTTGATCGCGATGAACGGCGCGTTGGCCCGGTCGCTGTGTTGGTAGAGGGCGCGGGCGATGAGTTCCTTGCCCGTGCCGGTTTCGCCGCGGATGAGGACGTTGACGGGTTTGGACGCCACCCGGCCGATCTCCTTGTAAATGGCCTGCATCGCGGCGCTGCGGCCCACGAGCGCGTCCCGGCTCCGGCTGGGCTCGCCCAGCGCCACCGGCTCGGACATGCGGCGGTTGCTGTCGGCGGCCTTGTTCACGAGTTCGATCATCTGCGGCATGTCGAACGGTTTCAGTAAATAATCGTAAGCCCCAAACTTCATCGCTTCGATGGCGGTGTCCGTCGTGCCGAACGCGGTGACGAGGATGATGGGCAGGCGCGGTTGCGCGGTGTGCAACTGCCGGACGATTTCCAGTCCGGTCACTCCCGGGACCTTCAGGTCGGTGATGACGACGTGGAATGTTTCTGCCGTGGCGCGGGCCAGACCGGCGTCCCCGCGCTTTTCGACCGCCACCGCGTGGCCTTCCTCCGCAAGCACGCGCTGCAACGTGTCGGTGATGCCGGGGTCGTCTTCGATCAACAGGATGCGGGCTGCGTCATTCATTCGTCGCTTGGGGTAGGAGGACGCCGAAAGTCGTGCCGTGATTCGCCTGGGTTTGATATTCCAGCGCGCCGCCATGCTTCTGGATGATGCCCGCCGCGATGGACAATCCCAGTCCCGTCCCGGTGTCCTTGGTGGTGAAGAACGGATCGAAGAGCCGCTTTTGTACTTCGGGCGGAATGCCTTTCCCGTTGTCGGTCACTTCGAGGACCACCGCGTTGGTTTCCACGTTGCCGAGGCGTTTGCGGGTACGGCGCGCGTGCAATTTGATGAGCCCGCCCCGGCCGATGGCGTCCGCGGCATTTTGAATCAGGTTGATCAGGACCTGCTTGATCTGCGCGGCGTCCGCCCTGACCTGCACGGGCGCGGCCACCTCGGCCGCAAGCTGGATTTCGTTCCGGGCCAGTTGCGGTTGCATCAGTGTCCGGACGTCCTCAAACAGCGGCTGCACAGCTACGGTGGCCAGTTTGGGCTCGGTGGGGCGCGCAAAGAGCAGAAAGTCGTTCACGATCCGCTCCAGCCGCATGATTTCGCGTTCGACCACCTTGGCGTCCGCGAACTCGGGCGTTCCCGGTTGAAATTTTTTCTGTTGGATGAACAGCGCCGCCTTGATGGCGGTGAGCGGATTCCGGATTTCGTGGGCGATGCCGGCGGCGAGCATCCCCAGGGAGGCGAGTTTTTCCTGGCGTTCCACCAGCGCCTGGGTCTCAACCAGTTTGACGCGCAACGGCGCGATCATGTCGCGATAAACCACGATGGCCAGCAGCAGGCCAAAGAGAAACAGGACGCTGAGCGACAGCAGCAACAACACGTGCTCGCCGAGGATGGCCTGGTTGACATTCGCAATCACGATCGCTCGTGAATCGTAATGCGCCTTGGCGAGCGCCTGCCCGAAATCAAAGAGCCGCTGGGATTCCCGGATCAACCGGGCGTAATCGGCCAGAGTGGCGTTCTGGTTGCCGAGCGACTTCAGCCGGGTCTGCAATTCGGCCGCTGCGCGCAGATAATCGTCGTACGCGGCGTCAATTTGTTGCATCGCCTTCATTTCCGGCTCGGTTGTCAGTTTGGGCTTCTGTGTGTCGATCCAGGCATTCAGTTCCGTGCTGGCGTTGCGAAACTGTTCCAGGTCCGCCGGAGCGTGGCTGTCCCCGTAGCGGTACAGGGAATTGTTCAACCGGCGCAGGTAATCACCAAACTGATCCGCGATGTGGAAGCTTTCCGAGTCCACCTGGGTCAAGCGTCGGCGCAATTCCGTGGTCTGGCGCTGGGAACTGACCGTCATAAAGCCGATGGCCAGGCCGATGAGCGCAATCGCGGTGGCCAGGCCGATCAATCGGAGTTTGAGCTGAATCTTCATGGCGTGGTGGTCAGTGGCTTGCCGGCGGAGCATGGTGACTGACCACCTGTTCCGCCGGTTTGGGATCGCAATATTCAAAAATCATCAGGTACTGGCTTGCGCAAGAACCGTGCGCGGCGTGGCACGGCTGACGCTAAGGGGATAGACAGACGCGCGATGAAGTAGTTCAGAAGTCGTAGTGGATGCGCTTCGCTTCATGTCGCGCTGCGTGAACTAAAAACGAAAGAACAACTGTGCAAACCAATTTGTTTCCCCGCAGCACCGCCCGCGGTCCCCGTCAAAGATATTGGCCCTGGCCGGCGAGGCCTTTTCCGGACCATCGCCCGGCGCCCCATGCCCCGCGCGCGGGCCGTGACAGCAAACGCATCCTGCTGGCCGATGACGACCCGGGCGTGCGTGAAATGTTGGGGCGCGTGCTCGAATCCGAACATTACCAAGTGATGTTCGCAACGAACGGGGCCGAAACCGCGCGGAAATTCGCCGCCAACCCGCCCGACCTCGTGCTGCTGGACTTGAACATGCCGGAAAAGGACGGCTGGCAGGCGTTCGGCCTGATGTGCGAAAAGCATCCGTTCATACCGGTCATCGTCATCACGGCCCGCCCGCATCAGTACGCCCACGCGGTGGAACTGGGCGTGGACGCGCTCATGGAGAAACCCTTGAACCTGCCGCTGCTGCTGGAAACGATCCACGGTCTGCTCGCGGAATCGGAAGCCGAACGCACGCGCCGGCTCACCGATCCGCAGTTCAACACGGCGTTTCTGTACCGCCCGCCGCCGCCGGCCGGCTTTGCGGAAAAAGGACCGGCATGAAAATGCAGGCCCGGCCCCGCCCGGTCGGCCCGCCGAACCGGGGCACGTTGTTGCTGGTGGACGACGATCCATCGGTGCGGCACATGATCGGGCGGGTGCTGGCCAACGAAGGTTACCTCGTTCTGTGCGCCGCCAACGGCGCCGAGGCGCTGGGAATCGCTTCCGCCAATCACATTGACCTGGTGCTGTTGGATCTCAACATGCCGGTAAAAGACGGCTGGGACACTTTCGAAAAGCTGACGGCGGAAAATCCGTTCATTGCGGTGATCGTCATTACCGCCCGGCCCAACCAGCTTTTCACCGCGCTCGGGGCGGGCGTGGGCGCGTTGTTGGAAAAGCCGCTCGATTTTCCCGTGCTGCTCCAGACCGTGAGCGCCTTGCTCGCCGAACCGACTGCCTCACGCCTCGCGCGCCTGGCGGGGCATCATGCGGCGTTTCATTACCTGCCATCCTCTGAAGCCGGGGTGCCGCGATGAGACCTGATCCATTCGAAGACAACCCGGATGCTGGCCCGCTCTTGCTCGCCGAACGTTCCGCGCCTGCGATCCCTCGTGCCTTGATTGCCGACGCGGAAACGCCGGGTCCGGCGGTCGGCATGGCAACCCCGCCGGCGATGGCGGCTTGGTTGCCAACGGCGTCGCCCAGGGTCGAGAGCTGGCGGCACTGGGGCATCAACGAATGACTTGGGCCGGTCGGGGCTTTGACGTGATGCGCTGCCCGTGGGCCGGCGCGTGCGGCGCCTGCCGCTTATCGCCGCAACAGGCCGGGCATCCCGCCGCCCATGCGGGCCATCATCTTCTGGAATTTCCCCATCTTCTTCATCATCTGCTGCATCTGGCCGAACTTGTTCAACATCGTGTTCAGTTCGGTCACGCTCACGCCGCTGCCGGCGGCGATGCGGCGCCGGCGGCTTGCGTTGAGAATCTGCGGGCTTTTGCGCTCCTTCGGCGTCATGCCGCAAATCATCGCTTCCATGTGCTTGAATTCCTTCTCCTGCTTGGTCAGGTCCGCGCCTTTGATGGCCTCGCGCCGCCGGGCAGCATCTTCACG
>CAYWMD010000070.1:0-21042 GCA_964458575.1 uncultured Bifidobacteriaceae bacterium
ACGCGGGCAGCGCGACCAACACGCTGGTGATTGCGCCGAGCAACGCGGTGGTGACGCTGGGCGACCTGAGCCAGACGTATGATGGCAACGCCAAGACCGCGAGTGCCACGACTGATCCATCCGGTCTGACGGTGGCCTTGACCTACAATGGCAGCGCAGAAGCGCCGACGAATGCTGGCAGCTACGAAGTGATCGGAACGATCAACGAATTGAACTACGCGGGCAGCGCGACGAACACGCTGGTGATCGCGCCGAGCAACGCGGTGGTGACGTTGGGCGACCTGAGCCAGACGTATGACGGCAACGCCAAGACTGCGAGCGTGACGACGGAGCCGGCTGGCCTGGCTGTTAACGTAACCTACGACGGTAGTCCAAATGCGCCGACCAACGCCGGCAGCTACGAAGTGATCGGAACGATCAACGAGTTGAACTACACGGGCAGTGCGACCAATACCCTGGTCATTCTGCCGGCGGCACAGTCATTCCCGATCACGTCAATCGGCGTGGACAATGACATCGCAACAATCACCTGGGACGCGGTGGATGGCCGGACCTACCGGGTGCAATACAAGGACAACCTGACGGATCCGGACTGGAACGACCTGGTGCCCGACATTACTGCGACCGGAGCATCGGCCAGCACTACAAACTCGGTCGTCGGGACGACACAGCGCTTTTATCGGGCAATCCTTCTGCCTTGAACAACACGGCAATGAAGCGACTTGATGACAATGCACTGTTACACAAAGAAAGTGAGGCCCGCATTAGTGGGGCCGGCGAGATCGGACAACCCGGTGGAGTTATGAAATTCAATAACCGAAATGTTTTTATCAGTCCCCAGGCGAGGATTGGTCAAAACGTCAAAATTGGGGACAACACTGCCATCTACGACAACGTGGAGATCGGGGACGGCTCCATCATCTGCAATGACTGTGTCCTTGGCGAACCGCTCGCCGCCTATTATGAGGCCGCCGATTACCAGAACCCGCCGACGGTCATCGGCGCGGGCTCGATCGTGCGCAGCCACACGATCATCTATGCCGCCTGCACGATCGGCAAGGCGTTCTCGTCCGGTCACCGCGTCACCATTCGCGAGAACTCCGTGATCGGCGACGGATGTTCCATCGGCACCGTTTCGGACATTCAAGGCAACGTGACAATCGGCGATCATTGCCGGTTGCACAGCAACGTGCATGTCGCCCAGGGCTGCTCGATCGGCGATTTCGTCTTCATGTATCCTTTCTCGGTGATGACGAATGATCCCTGTCCACCTTCGACTGATATCAAAGGCGGCCACATCGGAAATTATTCGGTGGTCGGCGTCCACGCCGTGATTCTCCCGAAAATCCAAGTCGGCGAAAGCTGCTTGATCGGTGCCAATTCGGTCGTGAACAAGCGTCTGCCGGATTTTTCCCTGGCGATGGGCGATCCGGTCAAGGTCGTCATGGACGTCCGCAAGTTCATTGTCATGGGCAAGGGCAACCCCTACCCGTGGATGAACCGGTTTGACCGGGGCATGCCGTGGGAAGGAATCGGGTACGAGGTTTGGAAGGAACAAGCGGTGGCCAAATAGACACGTATGACCATTGACCATCTAGGTATTGTCGTTCGTTCCTTGGAGCAGGGGATCAGCCAGTGGAAGGACCTGTTTGGGTACGAGAAAAACTCGGACATCGTGACGAACACGCGACAAAAGGTCCGGGTAGTGTTCCTGGCGAAGAAAGGGTCGCTGCCCGTCAAGCTCGTGGAGCCAACCGAGCAGACTTCGCCGGCGTTCCTGTTCGCCCGCCGGGGCGGTGGCCTTCATCATCTGTGCTTTCGCTGCGAGAACATGAAAACGGAGATTCCCCGCCTGGAGGGCAAGGGCGCAAAGTTTCTGGTGCCGCCGGAACCAGGCGAGGCCTTCAAGAACCATGACATTGCCTTCTTTCTGGTGAACAACAGCCTCAATGTCGAACTGATTGACACGCTCGAAAAGACGGGGTGGATTGAACCGGCCTGAAGACCTGTTGAATTGGAAGCCACCGAGGAATTTGAAATGTTAGTCCAGGATTTTCTCCAGCACAGTGCGACCCGCCATCCGGACAAGACGGCGCTTGTCTTCGGCAGTCAGCGCTTGAGCTACGCCCAGGTGGAAGCCATGGCCAATCGCCTGGCCAATACGCTGCGTGAGCGGGGGGTGCGCCGTGGGGATCGGGTGGCCATTTACCTGAACAACTCGATCGAACTCGTGGTGGCGATGTTCGCAACCTTGAAAGCCGGGGGCGTCTTCGTTGCCGTCAACCGGGCGATGAAGTTGGAGAAACTCACTTACGTTCTGAACAACTGCCAGGCGGTGGCTTTGATCGCGGACGCGCGCGGGTTGGCACACGGTTTGGGCGACCGGCTGCTCGCCGAGGCCAAATCGCTTCAGTCCGTCGTCGTTTGTGGCAATCAACCGTTGAGTTCATCGAATCACGAACCCCGCTGGGTGAACATGGCCGCGCTGCAGGCCTCGGCCTCCGCCGAACGACCGCCGTGCATCAATATTGATCTCGATCTCGCGTGTCTCATCTACACCTCCGGCACCACCGGCGAGTCGAAGGGTGTAATGTGCGATCACAGCAACGTCGTGTTTGTCACCAACGCAATTGTGTCGTACTTGAAGAACACCGAAGCAGACGTGATTTTGAACGTCCTGCCGATGGCCTTCAGCTACGGGCTTTATCAGCTCCTGGCGACGTTCTGTGTGGGCGGCACGCTGGTGCTCGAGGAATCCTTTGCCTTCCCGGCGGCTGTGCTCCAGAAGATGGCCCAGGAGCGCGTGACCGGATTTGCCGCCGTGCCCACCATTTATTCCATCCTGCTGGGCATGGACCTGAAAAGTCTGGATTTGTCCGCTCTGCGTTACCTGACCAACGCCGCGGCGGGCCTGCCCGTCGAACACGTCAAACGATTGCGACAGGCGTTGCCGCACGTGGACCTCTATCTCATGCATGGATTGACGGAGGTGGCTCGAACCATGTATCTACCTCCCGACCAAGCGAACCTGCGGCCCGGTTCATCCGGCATTGCGATGCCGGGGACGGAACTTTGGGTACAAGATGAAGACGGCCGGCGGCTGGGGCCGGGTGAAGTCGGGGAACTGGTGGTGCGGGGCCGGCATGTCATGCGGGGTTACTGGAATGATCCCGCATTGACGGCGCAGAAGTTCCGGCCCGGGTCGTTGCCCGGGGAGCGGATTTGCCTTAGCGGTGATTTGTTTCGCACGGACGAAGAAGGCTACTTTTACTTCGTCAGCCGGAAGGATGACATCATCAAGAGCCGTGGCGAAAAAATTGCACCGCGGGAAGTCGAGAACGTCCTTTATACCATCCGGGGCGTGCAGGACGCCGCGGTGGTCGGCGTTCCCGATCCGGTACTGGGCCAGGCTGTGAAAGCATTCATCGTGGCCCCGGGGGCCGACCTGACCGAAGCTGCGGTGATTTCGCACTGCAAGGCTCACCTCGAAGAGATCATGGTGCCGCGGCAGGTGGAATTTCGGAGCGAACTGCCGAAAACCGGTTCGGGTAAGGTCCGAAGAATAGATTTACGATAATGTGCGGCATAGCTGGAATGTTTGATCGGAAAGCGAAGCGCACCGTCGCCGAGACGGACATGCGCCAGATGCTGGCCATGTTGCGTCATCGCGGGCCGGACGAGTTCGGCATTTTGCTGGACCGCGAAGTGGGCCTGGGCAACGCGCGCCTCAGCATCATTGACCTCAGCGGCGGCAGCCAGCCTATCGCCAACGAGGACGAATCGCTCTGGATCGTTTTTAACGGCGAGATTTTCAACTACGTCGAACTGCGCCCGGAACTGGAGGCGCGCGGCCATAAATTCCGAACTTCCTCGGACACGGAGGTGATCCTGCACCTTTACGAGGAATATGGCCCGCGCTGTCTGGAGAAGATGAATGGCCAGTTCGCCATCGCCATCTGGGACAAGAACCGTCGCCGATTGTTTCTGGCGCGCGACCGCCTCGGCATCCGGCCGCTGTTTTACACGCAGATCGAGGACAGCACATTGCTCTTCGCATCGGAAATCAAATCCATCCTCAGCGACCGGCGGGTGCGGGCGGAAATTGATCCGCAGGCCGTCGAACAGATTTTCCGGTTCTGGGCGCCGCTGACCCCCAACACGGTTTTCCGCGACATCGTGGAACTGCCGCCCGGACATTTTCTGATCGCGGACCAGGAATCCGTGCGCACCGAACAGTATTGGAAGAACCAGTTTCCGGTGGAAGCGGACCTATCGCACCGGCCGTTGACCAATGGCGCGATCAAGGAAACCGTCGAACAATTCCGGGAACTGCTGATTGACGCCTGCCAGGTTCGCTTGCGCGCGGATGTCCCGGTAGGCGCTTACCTGAGCGGTGGACTGGATTCCTCGACCATCGCCTCGGTGGTGCGGCGTCACACTTCAAACCGCTTGGTGACGTTCTCCATCGCCTTTACCGACCAGCAGTTTGACGAAAGCGAATTCCAGCAGGAAATGGCCGGTCATCTCGGCACCGACCATCACGTCGTGCGCGCGACCCACGCGGACATTGGCCGCGTCTTCCCGGAGGTCGTCTGGCATACAGAAGTTCCCATCATGCGGACGGCACCCGCGCCGATGTTCATGCTGTCGAAACTCGTGCGACAAACGGGTTTCAAAGTAGTGCTGACAGGCGAGGGGGCTGATGAATTTCTGGCGGGTTACGATATCTTCAAAGAAGCAAAAGTGCGCCGGTTCTGGGCGGGCCAACCGCAGTCGAAAATCCGGCCGCTGCTGTTTAAACGTCTTTATCCGGATATCAGTGGCCTGTCGCAGAGCAATATTTCGTATCTCTCCGCGTTTTTTGGCGAAGGACTGGCTGAGGTGGATTCACCGTGGTATTCGCACGCCGTTCGCTGGCGCAACAACCGCCGGACGCGTCGCTTTTTCGCCGACGAGGTGCTGGCCGCGTCCTCGGATAACCATTTCGCGCGTGTTGCCTCGGTTTTGCCTGCCGAGTTCAAGCGTTGGAATCCACTGGCTCAGGCGCAGTATCTGGAAATAACGATTTTCCTGTCACAGTATCTATTGTCATCGCAAGGCGACCGGATGGGGATGGCTAATTCCATCGAGGGCCGTTTCCCGTTCCTCGACGTGCGATTGGTGGAATTCTGCAACCGGCTCGACGCGCGGATGAAGCTCCGTTGCCTGCGTGAAAAGTGGCTGCTCAAACAAGCCGCCCAGCCGTGGCTGCCGGACGCGATCCGCAAGCGTCCCAAACGTCCTTATCGCGCGCCGGTTCACAAGAGCTTCTTCAACGATGCCACCCCGGATTACGTGCGCCAGATGTTGAGCCCCGGCGCCATTAAGGAAACGGGTATTTTCAAGACCGGGCCGGTCGAGCAGTTGGTCGCCAAGATTGATGGCGGTGCGCCCGTGGGCGAAACCGACGACATGGCCTTGGTGGGCATCCTTTCGACCCAACTCGTCCATCACAATTTCGTGAAGAATTTCCGGCGGACTGAACCGCTTTCCGCAAAGGACCGCGTCAAGGTCTGCCGGCTCAACTGATGTAAACCGAAACCAAAGAAAAAACAGCCCATGCAATTCAGCAAACAATCCCTGAACCTCGATCCCGCCCGCGAAACCGACCGCATCGTCCGCTTCATCCAGCAGAACGTGCGGCAAGTCATGAAACGCTCCGGCGGTGTCGTCGGCATTAGCGGCGGCATTGACTCCGCTGTCGTGCTGGCTCTTACTGTGCGCGCCTTTGGCCCGCAAAAAACCGTGGGCGTGATGATTCCGGAGAAGGATTCCGACCCGCTCAGCGAGAAACTGGCTCGGGAGTTGGCCGCCAAGTTCGGCGTCACCCCGCTGCTCGAGAGCATCACGGGCGCGTTGCAGGGATTTGATTGCTACCGGCGGCGCGACGACGCCATCCGCCGGGTGTTTCCGGAATTCGATGACGCCAAGGGCTACAAGGCGAAGATCGTCCTCCCGCCGGATTTGCTTGAAGCGGGCACGTTGAATTTCTTCTCCGTGACCGTCGTGAAGCCAGACGGCAGCCAGGAAAACCGGCCGTTGGGACCGCGCGAATTTTTGGAAATCGTGGCCGCTTCCAACCTCAAACAACGTTCCCGCATGAGCACGCTTTACTATCAGGCCGAGGCGCGCAACTTCGCGGTGATCGGCACCGGCAATCGGAATGAGCATGACCTGGGCTTTTTCGTGAAATACGGAGACGGCGGCGCCGACATCCAGCCCATCGCGCACCTATTCAAGACGCAGGTGTACCAACTGGCGCGCCATCTCGGCATTCCGGAGGGAATTCAAAAGCGCACGCCCACGACGGACACCTACAGCGCGCCCCAGGATCAGAAGGAGTTTTTCTACCGGTTGCCCTTTGAGACGCTGGATTTGATCTGGTGCGCATTGGACCATAAAGTGTCCGCGGCTGAGGCGGCCAAAGTGCTCGGACTGACGGAAATCCAGGTTCAACGGGCGTATGATGACATCACCCGCAAGCATCGCACCACGGAGTATTTGCGCCTGCCGCCGCCGGTGTTGCCAATTGAATCGGCATCCTGATGGTACGCGAAACGCCAAAAACCATTTATCCAACATCAGACTGACATCCATACAAAACCATGACAAACGCAACTCAAACGCAACAAATCGAAAAGGACCTTCGAGAATTCATCGCCGCGAACCTCCTGTACAGCACGGAGGGCTTCGCCTACGCCGACGACGCTTCGTTCCTCCAGGAGGGCATCATTGACTCGCTCGGGGTCGTGGAACTCGTCGCTTTCGTGCAGAAGCAATACGGCGTGACGGCCGAGCAGTCCGAGGTGACGCCGGACAACTTCGACTCGGTGGCCAAGCTGGCGGCCTTCGTCCGCGGCAAACTCGCCCAATCCAAAGCCTAGCCGGAACGTGCTGCCAACATGCCTTTAGCCGACTGCAAGATCGTCAATCTGCCGAAGATCAACGAGCCGCGGGGCAACCTCACGTTCGTTGAGGGCGGACGACACGTGCCGTTCGACATCCGGCGGGTGTATTATCTCTACGACGTGCCCGGCGGTGCGGACCGCGGTGGTCACGCGCACAAGGAGCTGCGCCAGTTGATCATCTCGATGTCCGGCAGTTTCGACGTCGTTCTGGACGACGGGCGGCAGAAGCAGCGCTACCATCTGAACCGTTCCTATTACGGCCTGTATGTGTGCCCGATGATCTGGCGGGAACTGGACAACTTCTCCTCCGGTTCCGTGTGTCTGGTCTTGGCCTCCAACCTTTACGACGAATCCGATTACTACCGCAATTACCAGGATTTCCTGAACGCGCTCCCGCCGATTGCATGAAAGTCCCCTTCCTTGAATTGAAACCCACCTACGACGAACTCCGCAACGAGTTCGACGCCGCCTACCACCGGGTGATGGAGTCCGGCCACTATTTGCTGGGCAAGGAACTCGAGGCGTTTGAAGCGGAATTCGCGGCCTATTGCGAGGCGAAGCATTGCATTGCGGTGGGCAATGGACTGGACGCGTTGCATCTGATTCTGCGCGCCTACGACGTCGGCGAAGGCGATGAAGTGATCGTGCCGTCAAACACCTTCATTGCCACGTGGCTGGCGGTTTCCTACGCCGGCGCCACGCCCGTGCCGGTGGAGCCGAATCCGCAGACCTGCAATCTCGCGCCCGAACGCATCGAAGCCGCCCTCACCTCCCGGACCAAGGCGATCATGCCGGTCCATCTTTATGGGCAGCCGGCGGACATGGATCCGATTCTTGCGATCGCGCGCAAGCATGGTCTGAAGGTGATTGAGGACAACGCGCAGGCCCAGGGCGCCCGCTACAAAGGGCGTTGCACCGGCGCCATTGGCGACGCCGCGGGCAACAGCTTTTATCCGGGCAAAAATCTGGGCGCGTTCAGCGATGCCGGTGCGGTTACCACCAATGACGATGGACTGGCCGACCGGGTGCGAACGTTGCGGAATTATGGTTCCAAGCGGAAGTATTTTCATGACGAAAAGGGTTTCAATTCGCGCGTGGACGAGATCCAGGCGGCCTTCTTGCGAGTGAAGTTGAAAAAATTGAACGAGTGGAACGGCCGTCGTAAAAAAGTTGCCTCGCAATATCTCACGGAACTTCGTTCCGCGAGGGACGTGCTGTTGCCATACGTGCCGGACTGGGCCGATCCGGTCTGGCATCTTTTTGTGATTCGCCACCCGAAACGCGATGCGTTGCAACAACGATTGGCCGAGGCCGGCATCGGCACCTTGATTCATTATCCCGTGGCGCCGCACCGGTCCGGGGCGTATGCGAACGGCAAATGGCCGCAAGGCTCGCTGCCCGCCGCGGAAGCCATGGCCGGTTCTGTCCTGAGCCTGCCAATGGGCCCACACCTGACCACGGAACAATCCACCGCGGTGATCGAGCAGGTGCGTCGAGCGATCAAATCGCTCTAGCCGCCCGACCTGCATTCAACCATGACCGCGCAACCTCAAGCCGCCGCATTGAGCAACCCTGGCAAGCGAAGTCACGGACAGATCATCAAGTCTTCCGCGCTGATCGGGGGTTCGTCGGCGTTGAACATTGGCATCGGCATCGTGCGAACCAAGGTTCTGGCCCTCATGCTGGGTCCCTCGGGCATTGGCTTGCTGGGGTTGTTGACCTCCATCTATGAGCTGGCGCGCAATGTGGCCATCATGGGCCTCAACAGCAGTGGCGTGCGGGAAATCGCCGACGCGACGGGCACGGGTGACACGGAACGCATTGCGCGCACGGTGACGACCCTGCGGCGCATGGTCAGGCTCACGGCCATACTTGGCGGTTTGCTATTGGTGGCTCTGTGCGTGCCGGTGGCGTGGGTTTCATTTCGTGACGACGGGCATGCCGGCAGCGTGGCGTTGTTGGGTGTGGCGGTTTTCCTCGGCGCGGTGTCCGCCGGGCAGATTGCCTTGTTGCAGGGCATGCGGCGCATTGCGGACCTGGCGCGCGCGAACGTGTTGGGGGCACTGCTTGGGACGATCTGCGCCGTGTTGGTGGTTTACGGTTTCACGCGGACCGGTGATGGCAACCGGGGCGTTGCCTTGGCGCTGGTGTGCGTCAGCGCGATGACGCTCCTGGGGTCCTGGTGGTACACCCGGAAAATCCCGGTGACCGCGGCGGTGATGAAGTGGGCGGAAGTTCTCCGCGCCGCTTCTGGATTGCTGCGACTGGGGTTTGTCTTCATGGCCACCGGCTTGATGACCTTGGGTGCGGCCTGGCTGATCCGGATCATCGTGTGGCGCAAATTGGGCGAGGATGCGGCTGGTTATTATCAGGCGGCCTGGGTGCTGGGCGGGCTTTACATCGGGTTCATTTTGCAGGCGATGGGCGCCGACTTTTTCCCGCGCTTGTCGGCCGTGGCGCGGAACAATGATGAGTGCAATCGGCTGGTGAACGAGCAGGCGGAGGTGGGGCTGCTGCTGGCCGGCGCGGGCGTCGTCGCAACACTGACGTTCGCTCCGTTGGTCATTGATCTGTTCTACTCGAGCAAATTCGACCGGGCGGTCGAGATTCTCCGCTGGATTTGCCTGGGCATGATGCTGCGGGTGGCTTGCTGGCCGCTGGGCTTCGTGCTGGTTGCCAAGGGCGAGGCCATGCTTTTCTTCTGGTCGGAACTGGCGAGCAATGCGGTGCAACTCGTGCTGGTGTGGTTTGGGGTGCGCCTGTTTGGCCTGGCGGGTACCGGGATGGCATTCTTCGGCTTGTATGTGGTCTATGCCATTGGGATTTACATGGTGGTGCGCCGTTTGAGCGGATTCCGCTGGTCGGTGGCCAACCGCCAGCTCGCACTGGTGTTCGTGCCCCTCGTCGGCGTGGTCTTCACGAGCTGGTATTTTCTGCCGCGTGTCGGGGCCGCCATTCTGGGTTCGGTGGTGACGGTGGCGCTCGGCCTGTATTCGGTCAGGGCGCTTTGCACCTTGGTCCCTTGGGAACGGCTGCCGCAAGGCGTCCAGAAGGTACTGCGGCTGCTTCGTTTGGCGCCCTCAGACCCGCAGAATTGAATCCCAGAACCGTCGCAATTTTTTTCGGATGCAAACAAACAACTAATTCGGCAGGCGGACGGAGGGTTTGGCTTGATGCAAGCCTGATTGTCCCTGCCGGAACCACAATGAAATAAGTCAGGAAGGATAAACAAAAAATGAAGATAGCAATCGTTGGATTGGGTTACGTTGGACTCCCGTTGTCGCTGCAATTCGCCCGGTCGGGAGTGTCCGTGCTGGGCCTGGATATTGACCACAACAAGGTGGACGCGTTAAACCAAGGTCGGAGTTACATCAAGCATATCCCGGCCGAGGCCATCGGGGAAGCTATCAAGGCCGGCGCCTTTTCCGCCACCACGGATTTTGCCCGTGTGGCGGAAGTGGAAGCTGTGATTATCTGCGTGCCCACGCCGCTCAACAAGAACCGCGAACCAGATATCTCCTTCATCATCGATACCGGCAAGAAGATCGCCCGGCATTTGAAGAAGGGAACGTTGGTGATTCTTGAGTCCACCACGTACCCTGGCACGACGGACGAGGATCTGCGTGAAGTGTTGGAAGTGGGTTCCGGGTTGGTGGCGGGCAAGGACTTTCATCTGGCATTCTCACCCGAACGTGAGGACCCGGGCAATCCGGACAGCAAAGTGGCGCACATCCCCAAGGTTGTGGGCGGCTACACGCCCGCCTGCTTGGAACGGGCCCGCGCGCTTTATTCCAAGGCCATCAAGACCGTTGTGCCGGTTTCGTCCTGCCGCGCAGCGGAGGCCACCAAGCTGCTGGAAAACATTTTCCGCAGTGTGAACATCGCCCTGGTGAACGAATTGAAGCTGGTTTACGGGGCGATGGACATTGACATCTGGGAGGTGATCAACGCGGCGAAGACGAAGCCGTTCGGATTCATGCCGTTTTATCCCGGGCCCGGACTGGGCGGGCACTGCATCCCGATTGACCCGTTCTACCTGACATGGAAGGCGCGCGAGTATGCGCAGAACACGCGCTTCATCGAACTGGCCGGCGAGGTCAATACCTCCATGCCCGAATACGTCATCCATCGGACGGTGGAGGCGCTCAATGCCAGCCGCAAGGCGATGAACGGCAGCCGGGTGTTGCTGCTCGGGCTGTCTTACAAGGCGAACGTGGATGACGACCGCGAATCCCCGACTTACGTGCTGATGGATCTGCTCAAGAAACGGGGTGCGCAGGTGGCTTACCACGATCCTTATGTGCCTGTCATCCGTCCGACGCGTGAGCACCCGCACTGGGCGGGCACCAAGTCCGTGGATTGGAATCAGAAAACGGTTGCGGGCTTTGACGCGGTCATCATTTCAACCAGCCACCAATGCATCAACTACGAGGAACTGGCCCAATGGGCGCCGTGCATCGTGGACACACGGAACGCGATGGCGATCGTGAAGACCAAACCCGGACAAGTCTGGAAAGCCTGAGCTAGGAAAGCGAGACCACGAAGCCCCGCCCCGCGGACACCAACCGCAGTGGCCGGGATGTCGTCCCGTGGTCGCGCAACCAAAGGGCCTATGGTTCTGTTACTGGGAGCAAGCGGGTATGTCGGCCACGCATTTGCGTGCGAATTGCGCCGCCGCGGGCATTGCTTCATCCCGCTCACGCGGCGGGCCATTGATTACACGAACTTCGAGTTGCTCTTCGATTACGTCCGCAAAATGAAGCCCGCGTTCATCATCAACGCGGCGGGCCTGACTGGTTCGCCCAACGTGGATGCCTGCGAAGCGGCGCGCGAGGAAACCCTGGCCGCCAACACGTTGCTGCCCCAGACGGTGGCGCGGGTTTGTGCGCTGACGCACACGCCGTGGGGACATATCTCCTCCGGTTGCATCTATGCGGGAGCCAAGGTGCTGGAAAACGGCCGGAAGCGGGTGGAGAAAGACCTGAACCAGCCGGAGTTCCGCCGGTTTCTGGCGGCACACCCGGAGAACGTGTTCGGCTTCACGGAATGGGATGAGCCGAATTTTTCCTTCAGTTCGCCCCCCTGCAATTTCTACAGCGGGAGCAAGGTGCTGGCCGAGGAAGCCATCCGCAGCAACCCGTTTACCTACATCTGGCGTCCCGGCATCCCGTTCAACGAGCACGAGGAGTTGCGCAATTTTCTCTGGCGCATTCAGAAGTATCCCAAGGTCTATCACGGCGTGCATCCGCTCTCGCACGTGCAGGATTTCGTGCGGACTTGCCTCACGCTTTGGGAGGGCGAGGCGCCGTTCGGGACCTACAATGTGGTCAACCCGGGCGTCGTGACCACGGCCCGGGTGGTGGAGATGATTCAGGAAATACTCAAACCGGAGCACGATTTCGTGTTCTGGAAGGACGACGAGGAGTTCTATCGCCATGCCGCGCGCGCCCCCCGTGCCAACTGCATCATGGAAACCACCAAGTTGTTGGGGGTCGGAGTCGCCATGCGGCCGGTGGAAGAGGCGCTGGAAGATTCCTTGCGCAACTGGCAGTGTGCGGCCCATCCTTTGGAACTGGTGTTGCATTGAGTTCGCCCATAATCTCGTATAAAAATCAACCCGACTCGAACATGACAACCAAATCTGCCAGCCGGATGGTCGCCTTGACCCGGGTACTCCTGTTGTTCGTGCTCGTCCTCGCCGCCCACTGGGGCCGCGCCCAAACGGTTCTGTCGCCGCGACCGGCGTTTGCCATGACCCCGCCCGCCGTGGTGGAGTACCAGACCAACAACCAGATGCAGGTGTTCGCGCCCCCGCCCTCGGTCACCCATCCGGACAAACCGTTATACCAGTGGGGGCCGGTCGAATTCCGGCCCCACGCGCACACCCGTTTCCTTTACGCCAGCGCCCTGCCCACTTCGGGCACCAATCATGTCGAGTCCACGGTCCAAGAGGTTTCGCCGGGAATGTTGCTGAACATCGGCAGTCACTTGAGCGTGGACTACACGCCGACGTTGCGGTTCTACTCCAGCTCGGATTTTAACGACACGTTGGATCACTACATACGGTTGCTGTGGGGCACGACTTACGAAGACTGGGTGTTCGGGCTGTCACAGATTTGTGATATCTCCTCACAACCGCTCGTGGAAACCGGCGAGCAAACCGACCAGCAAACCTACCTGACGACGCTCACCGCCTCGTATCAGTTCAACAGCACGATGTCCATGGACGCGGAGGTCAAACAGGAGATCATCTCCGCCGACGAATTTCAGAGCTCCAAGGAATGGTCCACGTTGGACTGGTTGAATTATACCTTTTGGGCCCGGCTCGATGCCGGCGTGGGGTTGGGGTTTGGCTACGTGGATGTGGAGACGGGGTCAGACATGAGCTACGAACAATTTCAAGGACGGGTCAACTGGCGGGCAACCGACAAACTTAGTTTCCAGGTGCATGGCGGCGTGGAGGTGCGTCAGTTTTTGGACGGCGGCCAGGATGACGCGGTCAATCCTGTTGCCGGCGCCATGATTCAGTACGAGCCCCTTGAACATACCCGGTTGTCACTGCATGCGCTGCATACCGTGGACACGGCGTTGGTGACCACGAGCAGTTCCGAAAGCCAGGTCACGGAAACCTCGTCCGTCACGGGCCGCGTGAGACAGCGCCTGTTCGAGAAGGTCTTTCTGGACTTGGAAGGTGGTTACAGCAATATCCAATACGTCGCATCGAATTCATCCAATGAAGACCGTGAGGACGATTACTACACCTTCAACTCGCGGTTGAGTTGCGAGGTCCTGAAACGCGGGACGGCGGCCGTTTTCTACCAGTATGGAGAAGTTTCATCCACGGACGAGGGTTATAGTTTCACCGGCAATCAGGTCGGTCTCGAACTGGAATACCGGTTCTGATCGCGGCCTATCCCGCTCTGGGCACTGGCCGCATTGGCAATTCTGGCCATTTTTCATGCGTAAGACCCACTTGCGCTTTCCCCGAATGTGGCGCAAATTCAATGCTCAATCCCGGATTGGCGCGACCAGCAGCGGCTGGGCGGGTTGTCGCCGATTGACCGATGTTTGAAGCCAGACCTTTTGAGTCGAGACGGATCGTAGCGGACAACGATGAATCATTTTAACCAATCGATGTGGCCGGCTGGTCGCGCGTGTTGCGGGCGAACGACGGCTGATTGTAATTGGTGAAATTGAGTTGCTGTGAAGTAGCCGGCCCAATCCAATATCTTTAGATCACCGTAACATGCGGAGGTTTCCCAAATTTCTTTTGCTGGGCGCAGTCTTTTTGGCCGCGGTCGCGGCGGCGCCGGCGGCAACCATCGTGGTCGGATCGAATTCAAACTGGAGTTCGCTGACCGGTGGATCGGGGCCGGCGGGGGTGCCGGACACCACGGACTCGGTCATGGTCACCAATGGCGCCACGTTGACGGTGGACGCAACGAATGCGCAATGTGCCAGCCTGCAGTTGGGTGCTACCAGCGCGGCATTCGGAAATGGCACGCTGGCTTTCCAAAGCAACAGCCAGTTGACCTGCGCGACAAACATGATCCTGGGTAGTGGTGACCGCACGGGCAGTCTGGACTTTACGGCCGGCGGACGGCTGCGATTGGGCGGATCGGTCACAGTTGCTGCGCTGGGGGTGTTTACGGCGGGGACGGGCACGATTGAATACGTCGGGGCGAGCACCCAGGCGGTCACGAGTGCGCTGGGTGACTACAACCACCTGACCGTGAATGGCGCCGGCCCGTTCCTGCTGTCCGCTTCGGTTTCGGTCAACGGAACGCTGACCCTTGCCAGCGGAGTTCTGACCACCGGCACCAACACGTTGACGATAACAACGGGCGGTTCGGTGTCGGGGGGTAACGCGGCCAGCCATGTGAATGGCCGCTTGCGCAAGGATTTCAGCGCGGGCGACGGTCAATCTTTCATGTTCGCCGTGGGCGACGGACTCTCCTACAGCCCAATCAACCTCACTGCGCTGAACGTGACCTCGCCTGGCAGTTTAACCGCACGGGCGACGGCCGGGGATCATCCGCTGGTTGGCAGTTCGCCCCTCAATCTTTATCAGAGCGTCAACCGATACTGGACGTTGACCAACTCGCCGGCCGGAATCGCGGTCGCCACGAATCTGGTGACCTTCAATTACGTTGGCGTGGGCGCGGATGTGGATGCCAACGTGAACACCTCGACATTCATGGTTGGCCGCTACGATGGGACGTGGTCCACCAACACCGTCGCTGCGCGAACGGCAACCAACACCAGCGTGCTGGCAGTGACGGCGTTCGGCGACTTTGCCATCGGCAACCAGACTTACGGAGGTCCGGTTAGTTATACCACCAACACCGTCTTTTTCACCTACACCAATCGCGCGGCGTTGCTGGCTGATGGCTGGGACTTCATGGCGCGCGCGACCAATGGATCTCCCCGGGACACGGAAACGACGGCGGGGACGTCACCGCCGGATGTGGCCTACGCCCGGACCAACGCCGACTTCGGGACGGTGTTGCGGATTCCGGCGGGCACGGGAGACCTCTGGATGTCGGCGAACAACACCCGTAACAGCTTGTTCCGGAATTTGTCACCGGATTGGGCGAGTGTGCGTTTGCAAGTGGCCTTCGCTCCGACCCAGCCATTTCAGCAGATGCAATTAGTCCTGTATCAAGATGACAACAATTACGCCGAAATTGGATCGGTCTATACCTATCCCACCAATCCCATCGTTACCTTCAGCCAGGAAACGAACGGGGTTCCGCATGTTACGGCTTCCACGGCCCTGGCGGTGACGAATCTCTTCCTGCGGTTGGACCGGGATTTATATTTCGGCCTGGTCATGGGGTTTTATTCATTGGACGGAACGAACTGGGTGGCGTTGGGTCACGTGGACCAGGACTTTGTCAATCCACGGTTGGCCATTTGGGCCGGTGGCTCACCCAGTGGTTTCCCGAGTGTTGACCTTTATCGGCTGGACATCGTTACCAGCGATACGCCCGTGGTGACGGCACTGGATTTTCAACGGTCAACCTTCGTGTTTAGTGGTGTGGCGGGACAACCGTGTACCAACCTGCAACGGGCGCGGGTGATTCATCGTGGGCCTGCCGGCTTGCATTGGACTTTGACGAACACGGCCTCGTGGCTTTCAACCAGTGTTACGAATGGGGATGGCGCCACAGCTTTTGACCTTTCGGTGAACACCACGGGTCTGCCCGCGGGGATTTATGAAACCGCCCTTAAATTTGGAGCGCCCGGTGCGGCCAACGATCCAGCGACTTTTAATGTGAGATTGATTCTTAACCCGGATGTTCGTGCCCGGGCGGCGACCTGGCGCGGGGGGAAGAAGGCCGCGATGAGCGTCTGGGTGGATGATTCCTCCGGAGTGATGTTCAACATCATGCAGACCAACGGGTACACCGGCTCTTATTTGTTATGGGGAGTTGATGCCACCCACTTCATTCCCACGTTTTTTACGAACTATTACAATGCTGGAATGGAATTGGGCGCCCACACGGTTCACCACGTTTGCAACGAACTGATGGACGAGCGGGAGTTGCGTAGCGAGATCGAATCCAACGTGGCTGACATTCTCAAGTTCACCCCGGCGCGCCGGGAAGACTTGATCACATTCGCTTTTCCCTGTGGCGTGGCGGGTGTGCGGCAGAAGGCCGCCGCTGCCGACTATTTCCTGATCACGCGCGGTTACAACGTCAATCAACTGGAAGACCCCAGCCCCTACGATTGGATGTTCCTGAAGGCGTTCAACTCGCACGAGAACGATCCCAGTTCCTACAATCCCGCATGTCCACCCAACCCCGCCGATTTCAAAACCATCGTTGATGATGCCATTGCCCAGGGCAAGTGGGCCAACCTGGTCTTCCACGGCCTCAACAACGACGACGGTGCGGTCGCTTACTCGGTCGGCAAGGACATCTGGGTGGCACGAGGCGGTGTCGTGGGCAAATACGTCCTCCAGCGCGACCGGACCGTGATTTCGAATTATGTGGAAACAACCGGGGACATTCGTTTCGATTGTTACCGCTTTCCCCTGGAGCGATCCATCCTCCGGGATTTTGAAACATCCATGACCACCAACGACCTGTTGACCTTGCAGGTGAAGGTTACGGGAATTCCGGCGGTTACGAACGTTACGGTTGATGGCCTTGCGACCACGAATTATGCAATTCGGACGGTTGGCGGGGAAACGATGCTCTTCCTCGACACCTTGATGACCGCGACGCCCAAGCGCATTGAGTTGGGGGTTTCAAATATCACCAATCATCCGCCGGTGCTGGCGACGAATGCCGACGTGGCCATCGGCGAAGGACAGACCCTGATCCTTACCAATTCCGCGACGGATCCGGAAACCAACGCATTGACTTTCTCGCTGGGCGCCGGGGCACCGGCGGGCATGACCATCAATTCCAGCGGCGTGTTGAACTGGACGCCCGGCGAGACGAACGGCGGGTCAAATTTCATCGTGACCGTGATCGTCACCGACAACGGTCTGCCGGCGTTGAGCGCGAGCAACAGTTTCACGGTGATCGTCAACGAGATCAACCAGCCTCCCGTCCTCTCGCCGCAATCCGACCGGATCATGGTGGTGCAGACGTTGCTGACGGTGGTCAACGCGGCCACGGATGCCGACCTCCCCGCCAACTCTCTGGGGTACACCCTGCTCGCGGGGCCAACCAACGCGGTGATCAATTCCGCCGGCGTGATTACGTGGACGCCCGTGGCCGAACAGGCGCCGAGCACCAACACGTTCACGACCGTGGTGACGGACACGAACCCGCTGGCTGTGAACGCACAGAATCTGAGTGCCACCAACAGCTTCATCGTTGCGGTGACGGCCAACCCGCTCTCGTTGCCTGCGCAGACCAACCGCACCTTGGATGAGTTGACACTGCTCATCGTGACCAACACCGCGACCCATCTGGGCCTCTCCACCAACGACGTTGGCCAGGTCGTATCGAACACGTTCAATTTCACCTACGCCAACCGCGACGCGCTGCTGGCTGACGGATGGGACTTCCTTGCGCGGACCACCAACAGCTCTCCCCGGGATACCGAGCGGACCAATGGCGCGGTGGTTTCGTATGACCAGTTTGAGCATCCCGGCTCCCTGCGCATCCCCGTGGACATCGGGGATCTCTGGGCCGCCGCGGACAACTCACGCAACAGCTTGTTCCGCAACATATCGTCGAACTGGGTCTCGGCGCGTTTGCTTCTGTCCTTTTCCCCGACGCAGAATTACCAGCAGGTGCAGTTCGCGTTGTATCAGGACGACGGCAACTACCTCCAGGCTGGATTCGGGTATAACACCAACCTGGGCGGCCGAGCCACGACGCTGATCCGGGAACTGAACGGTTCGCCGGTGCTGATCGGCTCGAAAAGCAATTCCACCTCGACCCTGCAACTGCGGCTGGATCGAAACGCCACCAATGGCAACGTCAGCGCGTTCTACAGTCCGGATGAAACCAACTGGATTTCCATCGCCAGTGCCGCCCAATCATTTGCGAATCCTCGTCTGGGCATCTGGACCGGGGGCTCGGCTTCGGGCTTTCCCAACCTGGATTTGACGCGGTTGGATGTCGTCGTAAGCAATCCGCCCAATCGTGTCAACTACCAGCTCATCGCGCCGCCGGCGGGTGCTGTGATCAGTCCCAATGGCGTCATCACCTGGACGCCGGACGCGAGTCAGGGGCCGGGTGTTTATTCAATTACCACGGTGGCCAGCGACCTGTCCGAGCCGCCACTCATGGTGACCAATACCTTCACGGTCGTTGTCAACGATGTCGTTCCCAGTGTGGTGCGGATCACCGACATCAAGTTGAACAACGGGAATGTAATCGTCACCTGGGATGCCATCAGCAACCGCACCTACCGGGTGCAACAGCGCACGAACCTGATCAGCGCAGCGTGGAGCGACGTGCCTCCCGACTTGACGGCGACCGGCTCCTCGGCGAGCAAAACCAACAGTCTCGGACTGTCACAAAGTTTCTATCGCGTCGTGCTCCTGCCCTAAATCGCCAAGAGGGATTTGCGGATTGAAAGCAAAAGCCCCTCACCCAACTGCCGGGTGAGGGGCTTTTGAATATCCTTCGGGCCGCCGTTCTAGAACCAGACAAATCGCTCCGGCACGTACACGATGTCCGAAGGCTTCAGGTAGAACGACTCCGTGCTGGTTTTCGACTTCAGGGCGCTCTTCATATCCAGCACGTATTTCTTCGTCGCGCCCCCTTCCTGGCGGATCACCGTGACTTCCTTCAGATTGGCCTTCGTGTAGTCGAAACCGCCGGCTTCCATGATTGCTTCCAATGCTGTGATCGGGTGATCCGAGGAAACCTTCCCCGGCCGTAGCACGGCCCCGGTCACATAGACCGCATAAGCTGAGGAGACCACGGTCACCGTGACCGCCTTCGATACCAACTGGGTCGCGTAGCTCTTCAACAGTTCCTTCTCCAATTCGCTTGGCGTCAGCCCTGCGGCCCTCACCTCCCCAATGAGGGGCAGCGTGATGTTCCCGTCGCGCCGGACGGGCTGTGGCTGGGATTGGGCATCAAGATTTGGGGAGCCTGGGAACGTAACCCGCAGCACGTCACCCTCACGCAGGATGATCGCCTCGGCTTGGGTCGTTTTCGCTCCGCTGGCGGCGGCGTTCCGATAAGATCCAGAAGGGGATTGGCAACCAGCGGAAAGCGCCACGATCAACGCGACCGGCGCCAGCTTCCACACGCTAAAACGGCGACCCGCCCTCGCTCTGTCTGGACGTTCCTCCCCGGTGTTCTGTTCCGAAATCTTGATCTTCAAGTCATTGGTCATTATGCAGCCTCCGCATTACGTTTGTTCCATTTCAACCAGTCAAATGATAGCCTGCTTACACCGCTGGTCAAAAAGGATTTAGACCGGAGCTTGCGGATGGTCATCCGTAAAAAGTCGGGTCGGGATGGGTCTTGCGTCCCCCGTCGTTCGATCAATCCGACAATTGCCCATTTTTTTAGCCACATCTGTCCTTGCGGTCTGGAAATGCGGTCAAAACGTTCGTTCTCTTTCGGGACAAGCCTGTCCTCGGAAACTCCAGCGTGCAGCGGCGTGATAAGAGAATATGCGAAGCCGTTTCGGAAAAAGTAATCGCCCCCGCGGGCCGCACTCCGCAAACCCATTGAATGTCACGATGTTGGTCCGATTCACAGTCTTCGACACCCAAGTTTACCGCTGCGGTCACCCCGGACATTCCTGCGCTCTGAGCCATTGGCAAAACTTATGCGATTGGCCCAGGTGTGATGTTAAGGAACAGAGGATCATTCGTCGGGTTGAGGCGCGTTGTATGGAGCCTTCTTGTCTTCACCAGCCTCTTCGTGTGTTCAGAACTGCGGACCTTGGCCGCCGGAAGTGTGGGTTTGACTTGGAATCCCAGCACCGATCCCAACGTCGTGGGCTATCGGCTCTACTACGGCGTCGCGAGTCACGTTTACACCAACGTCGTGGACGTCGGTGAAGCTACCGGCGTAACTGTTTCCAACCTGGTTGAAGGCGCGACTTATTACTTCGCCGCGACGGCCTACAATCTTCTGGGTATGGAGAGCGATTATTCCGACGAGATTTCCTACACTGTGCCTCTCTCCACCGTGCCCAATCAACCGCCAACGCTGAATGCGCTGAACAACCTGACGATCAATGAGGGTACGGGTCAGCAGACGGTGAACCTGAGCGGGATCGGGTCGGGAGCGAGCAACGAAGTGCAAACCTTGACAGTAACGGCCAGTTCGAGCAATCCGGGACTGATTCCGACACCGACGATTACCTACACGAGCCCGAACGCGACGGGAACATTGCGGTTTACGCCGGTGGCACTGGGTTTTGGATCGGCGACGATCACAGTGACAGTCAACGACGGTGGCGCGAGCAATAATATTATAACGCGCACGTTCACGGTGACGGTCAATGCGGTGAACCAGCCGCCGACGTTGAATGCGTTGAGCAACCTGACCATCAACGAAGGCGCGGGGCAGCAGACGGTGAATTTGAGCGGCATTGGATCGGGAGCGAGCAACGAAGTGCAGACATTGACGGTAACGGCCAGTTCGAGCAATCCGGG
>CAYWMD010000070.1:21142-33052 GCA_964458575.1 uncultured Bifidobacteriaceae bacterium
GAGCGAGCAACGAAGTGCAGACATTGACGGTAACGGCCAGTTCGAGCAATCCGGGACTGATTCCGACGCCGACAATTACCTACACGAGCCCGAACGCGACGGGGACATTGCGGTTTACGCCGGTGGCGCTGGGTTTTGGATCGGCGACGATCACGGTGACAATCAATGACGGTGGGGCAAGCAACAACATCGCGACGCAGACCTTCACGGTGACGGTCAATGCGGTGAACCAGCCGCCGACGCTGAATGGGTTGAGCAACCTGGCGATCAACCAGGGTGTGGGGCAGCAGACGGTGAACTTGAGCGGGATTGGAACAGGGGCGAGCAACGAAGTGCAGACGTTGACAGTGACGGCCAGTTCGAGCAATCCGGGGTTGATTCCGACACCGACGATTACCTACACGAGCCCGAACGCGACGGGAACATTGCGGTTCACGCCGGTGGCGTCGGCGTCCGGATCGGCGACGATCACGGTGACGGTCAACGACGGTGGGGCGAGCAACAATATCGTGACCCGCACGTTCACGGTGACGGTCGGCAGCAACACGCCACCGACGATTAGCGCGATCAGTGATCAGGTCATCTCGACCAACACCAGCACAAGTGCGATTGCGTTCACGATTGGCGATTCAGAGAGTTCGGCCACCAACCTGATGGTGTGGGCGGCCTCGTCGAATCCGGCGCTGATCCCGACCAACAACATTGTATTCGGCGGCAGTGGGAGCAACCGCACAGTGACGCTCACGCCGTTGGCCAACCAGAGCGGGGATGCGGCCGTTACCATCACCGTCAGCGATGGTCTGGCGACCGCCGGCACCAATTTCACGCTCAGCGTGTTGGGAACGCCGCCGCCGCCGACGATGCTGACCCTGGTGATGAATGGCGAAGGTTCGGTCTGGCCGGACCTCGCCGCGCAGAGCCTGTCGGTGGGGAAAACTTACTCGCTGACGGCGACCCCGGGATCGGATCAGGTGTTTGTGGGCTGGAGTGGCAGCGTCGCTTCCTCGTTGCGGACCATCAGCTTCGTGATGGAGTCCAATCTCCTGATCCAGGCCAATTTCATGCCGAATCCATTCACGGCCGCGCGCGGCGTTTACAACGGCTTGTTTTACGAGGACGATGAAGTGCGATTCAACCAGTCCGGCTTTTTCCGGCTGGCGGTATCCACGCGCGGCACGTATTCGGGCTGGCTGTTGATTGGCGCGCGGCGGTATGCGTTCAGTGGTTTGTTCAATCTGCAAGGGCAGAGCACGCTGGTGATTGCGCGCCGTGGGGAGACTCCCCTCACGCTCGAGTTGAACTTGATCGGCAACCAGGGCGATGAAATCAGCGGACACCTGACCGACGGCGTTTGGACCACGAGTCTGGGCGCCCGCCGGTCGTCGTTTAACGCGGCGAACAACCCGGCGCCCCAGGCCGGCCTCTACACGCTCGTCATGCCTGGCCAGACGGCGGACTCCGCGTTGCCCACGGGCCATGGTTACGGCCGGGTGATCGTGGATCAAAACGGGCTGCTGCGCTTCGTTGCCGGTTTGGCGGATGGAACCGTGATCAGCCAGAGTGCCATGCTCTCCCCGGATGGCCAATGGCCGTTGTATGTGCCGCTTTATGCGGGGCGGGGACAGGTGATGAGTTGGTTGACCTTCACGAATCTGCCGACCACGGATTTGAGCGGACGACTGAACTGGATCAAGCAGGCTTACCCGCGCTGGCGCTATTATCCCGCTGGTTTCACCAATGAATTGCAGGTGGCCGGTTCGGCTTACACGCCGCCGACCGCTGGCAGCCAATTGCTGAACTTCGTGAATCCGCGCATGGATTTCATCGGCGGCAACCTGGGCAATGATCTGACCACCGCGCTGGTGTTCAATCCGAGCGGCACGCAGGCGACGGGTCCGGGCCTCGAGATGAACTTCTACCAATCCAGCGGCCTCTATTTTGGCAAAACCTGGGATCCGTCCATGGCCCGATGGTTCTACTTCGGCGGGGCGGTCCTGCAAAAGGTCAATGCCGGCTACGGCTATCTGCTGGGCCCGAATCAGTCCAGCCAGAACATCCTCACGCCATAAGCTGAAGGGCGACGGCCCGCTCGGGTGAAAACGCGCGGGTCGGGGTTACTGCACGAACTGGAACGCATACAGATCCGCGTCGCGCACGAGAAACTTGAGCCGCACCGGCTTTCCGGCGAGTTGGCTCACGTCCGGGTTCCCGCGCCAGCTTACCCCGCGGTTGATCTCATTGGCCGTGTGAATGAGATCGCATTGTTCGGGTTTGAAACCCTCGAGCGGCGCGCCATTTTCATCCAGAATTCCCACCCGCACCATGCCGGTCGCCGAAGTGTCCACGTTGAGCACGAGCCTTTTGCCGGAGAAAACCACCGGCGGAGTCGTGAACTCTCCCCCGGTGTAAATTCCGCGGACGGAGGTGAACCCGTCCCGGCGCGAAATCACCCGGCTGATGCAGGTGATGTCCTGGGTCGCGCCCAACCCTTTCGAGGTGAGGATGCTTTTGTTCTTTTCGTTGCGATCCCACCCGTGCAGCCATTCACCGCCGCGGTAGTAGAGATACATTTCTCGTCCCGTTTTGTCCGGGACCAACCCCCAGAGCATGCGCACGCAACCCCAGTCGAACTCCCCTTTCATCCCCAGGGGTACGAAGGGCCGCCGATCATAACGTTCCCATTTGATGCCGTCCCGGCTGGCGGCGAACTGGGTGTCCAGCGGGCCGGCGTTGATCGGAGATTCCTTCGTGAACTCCGGCAGCCGGCCGGAGTAATGAAAATACGTGGTGGGAAACATGAAGTGAGCGCGCGCGGCCCACGGATACTTGACCGCTGCGCTGGTGTAGAAGTCCACCGCCGGGAGGTCGTCCTCTTTCAGATCCTGATCGTCTGGCTGGAAAACCACCGGCATGTCCTGCACCACCGGAAAGCCGCCGAGACGGTCGGATTCCCCGCGGGAGATGCTCCGTGCCCGGCCCCGGCGTTCGGGCCGGTTGTAGCGCACGTAGGCCACATACTTGTTCAAAGCGTCATCCCAAAAAATCACGTTCTGTGAATCAAGGTGGCTGCGCTTTTCCTCCGGGCGCGCGGTCAGGACCGACGGATGCGTCAACTTCCAATGGATGCCGTCGCCGGACGAATAAATCCGCAACCCCGATCCTTCCGGTCCGAATCGGCACACCATGCGGAAGCGTTGCTCGGTTGGGGCCTTGGGGTCGAGGAACACCATCCCGGCGTCCTGCCCGAGGATCACGCCGTTGGCACCATGACCAAACACAATGTTGTTCTGGCGGTCACCGTGGTAGGCCACCAAACCAGCCGGGACGCGCTCCCAATGGATGCCATCCGCGGAGGTGGCGTAGCCGACGCAGCCGTTCGTGTGCCCGGTGTCCCACTGCACCGAGTCCATGGCGTGGTACCACATGTGGTACGTCTTGCCGTCAAACAACACGCTGCTGTACGGCCCGATGCCGCCCTTCTCCCACGGACGCTCCGGTTTGATGCACATCTCCCCGCTCTTGCGCGGTGGATGGACGATGATTTCCACGCCTTTGGCGTCCGTCAGGAACAACCCGTCAATAAACACCTGACGTTGATCGCCGATCTGGATCGGCCCGGCGAAACTGAAGTGGGCGAGCAAAAGCAGGGTCAGGCAGGTGATGGTGATTCGCTTCATGGCGTTTGCGGTCATGTTCGGGACATATCGGTTTTGGTGTTACGAGTGACGGAAGCACGGCCTTCGCGTCAATTCTACGCCTCCAAGCTAAAGGGAAGTTGTGTCGTGTCAAACCTTCACGCCAAGCGAATTGACCAAAGCAGTTTTCCTGAAGTTGTCGGCGGAGCTTTTGGAACTTGCGCGCCGCAACCTCCAACCGGCATGGTGGTCGGCGACGATGAATCTGCCCAACAAGCTAACCGTGTCACGCTTCGTTCTGACAGCGGCGTTTCTCTGGGCCATGTTCTCGCGTTCACCGGTCAACGATACGCTCGCGCTGGTTTTCTTCTGCCTCGCCGGCATCACCGACTTTCTCGATGGCCGTATTGCCCGCCAACGCGGGTTGATCACCAACTTCGGCATTTTGATGGACCCGCTGGCGGACAAGGTGCTGACCTGCTCGGCGTTCATCGCGCTGGTCGAGCGGTATGTTCTGGTTCCGCCCCCGGCGGTGTTTCACTTGGGCTCGTACGAGTTTTCACCCAAGGTACAAGCCTGGATGGCGGTGGTCATCGTGACGCGCGAACTGGCCATCACCGGTCTGCGGCTGCTGGCCGCGTCGAAAAATGTCGTGCTCGCGGCCGAACGCTACGGCAAGCACAAGACCATTTCGCAAATCGTCGCCATCATTGCGTTGCTGGTGATGGACGCGTCCGTGGAATGGTGGCCATGGTTGCAGGGCCTGTTGAAAAGTTGGGTGCCGGCGTTTGCGCTGCTCTCGTTGTGGGCCACGGTGTTGTTGACCACTTCCTCGGGCGTGCTGTACCTGTGGCGCAACCGCGAATTATACCTCCGCGAAATGTGAGCGGTGGCTCGCCGCGCGCTGTCCCCGCCCGCGACTTTCCTGGGGGACTACCGTCGCGCCGGCGGGTTGGTCAGCGGGAGGGTATCGCCGGAACTTGTGTTGGCGGGCTGATAGAGGCCCGGTTTCAAGTCCCCCAGCGGATCGCGCGAATGGAAATGCCTGACCAGCGCGTAAATGCCCACCACCAGTCCCACGAACACCAGCGCTCCCGCCACCAGCCCCGTCTTGCGCCAGTCCAGCCGGGACAGCATCAGCGTGAAAAAATCGAGCGGCCCGCGTGACTGGCCCGACAGCGGCGGCGGTTCGCTGAACTTTTCCGTTCGCCCCAGTTCCTCCTCCAGTGTGGCCATGACTTGGGGCACATCCAGTTTCAGGAGTGTGGCGTAAGTGCGAACAAAACCCCGGATGTAAACCGGCGCCACGAAAGCGTCGAAGTTCCCCTCCTCAAGCGCCCGGATATGGTCGGTGCGGATCTTCGTCGTTTCGGCGACTTGATAGACCGTCAGTTTACGGGCTTCCCGGGCGGCGCGGAGTTGTTCGGCAACGGTCGGCATGGCGCTGAGTATTTAGCTTGAGCCCGCAGGCTTTGGCAATTCCGTAAACGCCCTGAATCCCCGGCGAACAGGCGCTGTCCAAATTGCGGGCGATGCGTCAAGGTTTGGCCGCCGCGCGTGGGAGTTTCGGCGACCCGGAGAGCATCTGTTCTTAACGAAAACGCCGCCGCGCGCCCCTGCCGTTTCTGTGGCAGCATTTCTGCTTGGTAAAGGCCAAGAAGAAGTTTATGAAATTTTGCCTGGAAGTCGGGGAGACAGAACGACACCTCATCGAATTCGATTTCAATCAATTGCTCGGCCAGCTCCACATCCGCGTCAACCGAAGGGAAGTCAAAGCCCAGGTCCGGCTTTTCAATGAGCCACTGACCGAGACCCACACATTGAACTTTGGCGAAACCGAGAACTTCACCGTGCGCATCGAAAAGGAGCGCAAACTGTTGTTTGGCCAGCGTTGCCGCGTGTTTCTCAACGACCGTCTCTACAAATATTACGAGGGGGTTTAATCGCGGTTTGGCAAACCGTCGGCTTTTGTCCATCCCGCCCTGCGCTTTTGGCCCTTTCCGCCTTCCCCGACGGGTTCGGAGGGGAGGACGACCGATTGAAGTCCCTGGCATGCCCGCCAGCGATCAGCCTTGCGCACAGCATACCCGCAACGACACCAACGTTTGAATTGTTAGAAACAGCCCATTGCCAATGGTTCGCCTCTGTTGGAGCGGCCTGCATTGTTCCCGATGCGGCGATTATTTGCGCAGTCACAAGTTGCTCGGCCTTGGTTTATACGGAAGAGCCCCCTTCCCTTCGAACCAAGTTCGGCAAAAGCGCGGGCCAGCCGCCGCCGGGTCACCTTGCGCGAGCATTAAACTGATTTACGGACTGCGCCCCGAGCCGGCGAACGGCCCGCCTGGCCGTAGCACGCAGTCAGTGTAGGTGGTTTGGAGATTTCTCCTGTCGTTTGGCACTACCCCGATGTGGTTCGGCGGCCTGTGCGCCGCTTCCGGGATAGGACAAGTGGCGGGCTGCGCCGCCACGGCATGCAGGCCGGTCGGTGGTTTGGAATTGCAGAATGCGTTGTTGACACCCCCTACCCTATTGTCTAGCTTTTCCCTGTCGGTTGAACCTGTTGGAATGTCGCCATGTTGATCCGCATTAGTTTAATCCTCGCGTTGGTCGCCGGTCTGGCGGTCGCCGTGCTAAACTTTGTCCTCCTGAAGGAGAAAATCGAAACGACCGAGAGACACCGGGCCGAGGAACAAAAGGCCAAGGTGGAAGCCCAAACAGATCTGGCCTCGACCAAGCAGACCCTCAACAAAACCGAAGGCGAACTCAAGCAGACCAAGGAAACCTTGGACGCCACCGTCGCCGAAAAGGACAAGGCCGTTGCCGAGGCCGCCGCGCAAACCAAAAAGGCGACCGAGTTGACGGACAAGTTGACCAAAACCACCGCCGACCTCGTTGATTCCCAGCAGCAACTGACCGCGTATAAGGTGACCGGCTGGACGCCCGCCCAGATTCTGACTGCCGACAAGGTCCTCAAGCAAACCGAGGAAGCATTGGAAGTCGCGAACATGGAGAAGAAGATTCTCGATCGCGCACTCGTCAAGACGAAGGAAGAACTGGCCAAACTCATTGATCCTCGTCACGTTGTCCGCCTCCCCGCCGATTTGAAGGGCAAGGTCCTGGTGGCCGATCCCAAATGGGACTTTGTCGTCCTCGATTTTGGTGAAAACAAGAACGTTCTCCAGGACGGCGAGTTGCTCGTCAGCCGGAACGGTAAGCTCGTCGCCAAGATCCGGATTCAAAGCATTCAGAAAGACCGCTGCATCGCCAACGTGCTGCCGGGCTGGAAACTCGGTGATGTGATGGAAGGCGACCAGGTCATTCCGGCCTATCCCGAAACGTGAAATCCCGATCCGCCAGTCTGCTGTTGTTGCTGCTGGCCCTCATAGCCTTGGGACTGAGTGGCTGCGCCACTTCCGATCCCGACAATCTTTCGCAGCGCCCCTGGAACTCGCCCAAATCCTGGGAAACCGGCCTGCCCAGCAGCCTGACGGAAGGCAGATGATTTTGTGACGCGGCCATGCGTTGGTGGGTTGCTGCTGGTCGTGATCGCGCTTGGATGTTGCGGGTGCGCGACCTCCGACCCCGACGGTGTTTCGCCTCTCCCTTGGAACAAGTCCCAGCCGTGGGAGACCAGCCTGCCCAGCAGCCTGACGGAAGGCAGATAATCTGGTCGCGGCCTGCTTGGGGATGGTTGAGCTTCCCATGCTGGAACAACGGATGTGATGAAATTGAATTGTCATCTCCTGTTTTTGCTGGCGGCGCTGAATAACGCCCGTGCGGCGGATCAGTTGTTTCATTTCGCCGAGGTCAGCGATGGCTCGCTCGCCTTGTCCGAGGGCGACCGTCCCGTGCTGGTTTACAACCACGGCGTCATCAGCCGGACCAACGTCCCTGCCGATCGCGCCCGCAGCAGTTATGTGCATCCGCTCTATGGGCTGGATGGTGAAGTGCTGACCGATGATTTTCCCAAGGACCACTATCATCATCGCGGACTCTTCTGGGCCTGGCCGCACGTGCGCATCGGCGAACAGGAAACGGACCTCTGGCTGCTCAAGGGCATTCGTCATCAATTCGAACGCTGGCTGCGCCGCGACGCGGGTCAAGCGGCGGCCGTCTTGGGTGCACAGAACGCCTGGATGGTCGGCGAACGCAAGGTCGTTGAAGAACAGGTGTGGCTTAAAGTCTGGCCCGCCACCGCTGACAGCCGCGCCATTGACTTGGAACTCATTTTAACGCCGCTGAATGAGCCACTCACCTTGCGCGGGGCGGAAGGCAAGAGCTACGGCGGATTGACTCTGCGTTTCGCGCCCCGCGTCGGTGAAACGCTCATCACGACCCCCGCCGGACGCGACACCAACGACCTGCTCATTGCCCATTTGCCATGGGCCGATTTGTCCGCGCAATTCGCGGGTGCGTCCCGGCTCAGCGGCGCGGCGGTCTTCATCGCACCGGCGCACCCGGCTTATCCGCCCGAGTTCATGACGCGTCATTACGGCGTGCTCTGCGTTGGCTGGCCCGGGGTCAACGCGCAGACCTTCCCGCCCGGCAAACCGATTCGCCTGACTTACCGCATCTGGGTCCATCGCGGCGCGCCCGGGGTCGTGGCACTGCAAAAGGCGTATGACGCATTCGCCCGGGCCGGTGCCAACGCCCCGCCCATTTCCGCGCGTTCGCCGGCGGCACGGCCGTAAAACGGGTTGAAGATGGGAGCGCTGGTGATCGTCAGGAACTTGGGTGGCGGGTGGAACAAAATTGAAAATGGGCAGACTGATGAACACAAAATCCTGGCGGACCGGTTTTTCGCGGAGAAATTTTCTCAAACGTGGCAGTCTGGCCATGGCGGCCGCCGCCCTGCCGCAGATTCTGCCCTCGGGCGTGCTCGCGGCGGAGGGAAAACCCGGCGCGAACGCCCGCCTCGGCATCGCCTTCATCGGCATGGGCCGGCGTGCGGGTGAACTTCTTAAAGTCCTGCAAACCTGCCCCGAAGCCCGCGTCGTCGCCGTGGCGGATGTAAATCTGCCCCGGGCGAACGAAACCGCCGCCAAACACGCTGCGGTCGCCGTTCAGGATTACCGGCGATTGCTCGAACGCAAGGATGTGGACGGCGTCATCACCGCCACGCCCGAGCATTGGCGCTTGTTGACGTGCGTGGAGTCGTGCCAGGCGGGCAAGGACGTTTATGCCGAGAAGCCGATGACCCTCACCATCCGCGAAGGCCGGCTGATGGTTCAGGCGGCGCGCAAATACCGGCGCGTCTTCCAGGTCGGCAGCCAGCAACGTTCGATGTGGCAGAATTACGCCGGTTGCCGGCTCGTCCGCACCGGCGGGCTCGGCAAAATCATCCGGGTCATCGCCTACAATTACCCCAGCCCCTGGGAAGGCAACCTGCCGGCTCAGGCCGTGCCGGCCGGTTTGGATTGGGACATGTGGTGTGGCCCGAATCCGCTCGTGCCGTTCAATCAGGACCTTTACCTCCCGCGCGCGAATCCCGGCTGGCTCTCGTTCCGGCCTTACAGCGGCGGCGAAATGACCGGCTGGGGCGCGCACGGTTTCGATCAAATCCAATGCGCCCTGGGCATGGACGAAAGCGGCCCGGTCGAAATCTGGACGGAAGGACCGAAGTTCGCTCCGCCCACCTACGAAAAGCCCGAGAGCAAGGCCCGCGGCGACAAAATCTGCTCCGCGCCCAGGGTGTTCTTCCGTTACGCGAACGGCGTGTTGGTCGAACCCGGCGACGAAGCGACCATGGGCGGGGCGGTGTTCTTCGGCGAGAAAGGGCGCGTGGCGATTGCCCGTGGCCGCTGCGAATCCGACCCGGATGAACTCGCCATCGAGGCGTTGCGCCAGCGCCCGGGCGATTTCAACGACAACCACATGAAAAACTGGCTTGATTGCATCAAGACCCGCGCCCGGCCCATCGCCGACGTCGAAACCGGCCATCGCTCGGCGACCGTTTGTCACTTGGGCAATATCGCGCGTCTGGCCGGGCGCAAATTGCGCTGGGATCCAGTCAAGGAGGAATTCGTCGGCGACGCGGAAGCCAATCAATTCCTCGATCGCGAACGCCGCCAGCCCTGGGTGGCGCCGGAGACAATCTGAATCCGATGCGTATGAATCCGCGCCCTGCCTCCCTGCGCCTCCTGGTCATCCTCGGCGTCGTCACGGCGTTCCGCGCTTTGGCGCAGCCGGAAACCATCCAGTGCAAGCCGGACGACGCGCGCGGGCAGATGCAAATTCTGATCGGCGGCAAGGCAGCGCTGGTCTGTCGCTACGGCGACGACGTTGACCTGCCGCACTTCTACCCGGTTCGCAGTCCGTCCGGAAAATCCATGACGGTCGAGCAGACCGAACCTTATCCGCACCACCGGTCGTTCTGGTTCGCCGACACCGTTCAACTCGAAGGCCAGAAACCGGTGTCGTTCTACAACGCGCTTTACAGCGGCGCGGGTGATCGCAAAAACCCGAAGCCGCCGTTTCGCGATCACATCCGCCAAATTGCCTTCACCTGCCAAACCAACGGCGCGGGTCGGGCAGAGCTGGCTTTCAAACTACTTTGGGAAATGGACCACGGCAAAATCCCCGTGCTCGACGAAACCCGACTCCTGCGCGTCGTGGCGCTCGGCGATGGCGAATACTTCCTCGACCTCCAATTCACGCTGGTCGCGAACTACGGCGCGGTGACCTTTCGCAGCGACGCCGTGCATTACGCCTGGCCGTTCATCCGGCTCAATGACGATTTCAACGCCAAAGGCGGCGGACGGCTCGTGAATTCCGAAGGCGGCACCGGCCAGACCAATACCAACCTGAAAACCGCCCGCTGGGTGGATTTCTCGCGCGCGGACGCACCGGAGGCCGAAGGCCTGGCGATGTTCAGTCATCCGAGCAACGAACATCCGCACGCCTGGCTCACCCGCGATTACGGCTGCATCGGCCCGCGGCGCGTGGACGCCCGCAGCGGCAAACCCTTCACGCTGAAACGCGGCGAAACCATCTCGACCCGTGTCGGCGTGCTGGTCCACAAAGGCGATGTTCAATCCGGCCGCGTGGCCGAACGTTATCAGGCCTACGCGGACGGAAAACTTTAGCCGTGGCAGCCGACGTGAGGCGGCTCTGACTTAAGTCCGCGGCGACCAGGTTCACGGAAAGCCGGAATCGTTTGCCGGAGGTACACCATACGCGTTCGCTTTCGTTGTCGGTGTTGCGGTCTTCGTCCGCAGCCAACTTGAGCGTGTGTGTCGGTCGGCCCAGAGCCCGTAAAGCATGGTGGCGACGTTCGTCCTTGTTGGTCAGCGTGACGCGTTCGGTCTGTTGCAATGCTTCAGTTTTGAAAGGAGAGCGAGCTTTGACACCCGCTCTCCCGTCGGCTTACTCGTTCAGGAACAGCCTCCACTCGGCGACGCCGTGCGCGTTGCGAATGAGGGCCGTGACCGGCAGTTCCTTCGGCGCGCGCGGGACGCTGAGCAGCTTCAGGCCGGCTTCGTGCGGCAGACGGTTGCCCTTGCGGGCGTTCACGTCCTTGCTCGACCACACCAAGTTTTCCCACTCGTCCTTGCCACCGCGCGAGCGGGGCAGGACATGGTCGAGGCTGCCGTCCTCCGGCTTGAGCAACTGGCCGGTGTATTGGCAGCGGTTGCCGTCGCGCTCGCGAATGGTCTTCGCGCAGAGTTTCGGACGCTTCTTCGGCACTTTGGCGAAGTTCACCGCCACAATCACGGTCGGCACACGGATCGAACCTCGTGCAGTGCGCACGAGGTTGTCGCCGTCGCGAATCGGCAGCGTGATCCACTCGTCCCAAGTCACGGGGCGGATGTGGTTCTCGCCTTCGATCTCGAGCGCGGTGGCCACGTTGGTGGCCATCATGCAGAAGGCCTCTTGCGAGGTGCGCACGTTGATCGCCTGCCAGTTGCGGTTGAGCACCAGCACAATTGTCTTGTTCAGTATGTCGCTCATAAAAATCCTAGTGGACGGCCACCATGCACACCGTGACTGCTCCGCGCGTTTGAGGTGTTTGTTCTTCATTGATATGGCGAGAGTGGTTGCTCCGCCGGGATTCGCACCCAGACCTCCGGCTTCAGAGACCAGCGCACTGCTGGTTATGCAACGGGGCAATGGAAGGTGGTCGCTCGGGAAGGATCTGCCCCCTCGATTTCTGGGTGTAGGCCAGACGTGATGCTATTTCACCACCGAGCGGTCGAAGCTCGACTTGCTAAAACTGGCTGCCGGGGCTGGATTTGCACCAACACGGCCGCCTTCAAAGGGCGGTGTCCTACTGATT
>CAYWMD010000071.1:0-32388 GCA_964458575.1 uncultured Bifidobacteriaceae bacterium
AATGAACGCGCCGAAGTCGGTGATGTTCTTGACCGTGCCCTTGCGGATGTCGCCCAGGGTCATTTCGGAGAGCAGCTTCTGGCGACGCTCGGTGCGTTCGGCCTCGATCAGTTCGCGGCGGGAAAGGACGATGTTCTGCCGCTCCTGGTTGATTTTGACGACCTTGAAATCGTAGGTGTTGCCGACAAACTGCTGGAGGTTCTTGGGCGTCGTGACGTCAATTTGCGACGCGGGCAGGAACGCCTCGACGCCGATGTTGACGATGAGGCCGCCCTTGACGATGGACTTGACCTTGCCGGCGATGCGGCCGCCTTCGTTGCAAATCGTGAGGATGCGTTCCCAGTTCTTTTTGAACTCGGCCTTCTCCTTCGAAAGGATGACCATGCCTTCCTTGTCCTCGAGCTTTTCGATGAGGACATCCACGGGGTCGCCGACCTTCACGATCTTGATGTCTTCAAATTCGCTGGCGGGGACGGCGCCCTCGCTCTTGTAGCCGATGTCCACCAGGACTTCCTTGGGGCGGACTTCGATGACGGTACCGGGAACAATTTCGCCGGCGGCAAAGCGGATGGGGGCGGTGCTTTGCTTCAGGGCTTCTTCCATCGTGAGCATAATGCGGAACTTTCTTTCTGAACTGCGGGAGACTAGGCGGGCGAACGGCCTGCGAAGCTCCATTGCCTAACGGACCCGACGTTGCAGGGCAACGGAGGTTGAAGGTTAGGTTGATTGTTAACTTTCGTTTCTCAGCCTCTACGAACGTCCGCACACGCGGCGTTCAGGCGGCGCGTAAGATAGGGGGAAAAGCCGCACTGGCAAGGGGAAATTATTCACAATCAAACCAGCCCGGCCGCGCGGGGTTTCCGCGTGTTTTTGAAATTGATAAGCCGGCCCGCACATCTACCCTGAATCCATGCTTAAACGTCTGTTGTTTCTTCTTCCGCTGCTGGGCTTTGCCCTGATTGCCAGCGCACAACCTGCCAACTCGTTTGCCCTCTGGCCGGACGGGGCTCCCGGCGCGTTGGGAAACAAATCCAACGACATCCCCACCCTGACGATCTACCTGCCCGATCCGGCCAAAGCCACCGGCGCCGCGATGGTGATTTGCCCCGGCGGCGGCTACGGCGGGTTGGCTGATCACGAAGGCAGCCAATACGCGCGCTGGTTCAACGAACTCGGCATCGCCGGTTTCGTTCTGAAATATCGCCTTGGCTCGGCGGGCTATCGTCATCCCGCGATGTTGAACGACGCCGCCCGCGCCGTGCGCGCCGTGCGCGCCCGCGCCAGCGAATGGAACGTTGACCCGAAGCGCATCGGCATCATCGGCTCGTCGGCGGGCGGCCATCTGGCGTCCACGTTGGTCACGCACTACGACGCGGGCAAATCCGATTCCGCCGACCCCATCGAGCGCGTGAGTTCGCGGCCTGACCTCGGCATTCTTTGTTATCCGGTGATCACCATGACCGAACCGCATGCGCACGTGGGTTCGCGAAAAAATCTCCTCGGCACGAACCCGCCCCCCGAACTCATCGAACTGCTCTCCAATGAAAAACAAATCACCAGGGACACGCCACCCTGTTTTCTCTGGCACACATGGGAGGACAACGGAGTGCATATCGAGAACGCGATGATGTTTGCGGCGGCGTTGCAGTCGGCGAAGGTGCGATTTGAGATTCACGTTTACGAACGCGGCCCGCACGGTCTTGGTCTCGGCACGCGCGAATGGAATCCGGAGGCGCGCCATCCCTGGACGCGCGATTGCGAAACCTGGTTGAAGGTGCGCGGGTTTGCGAAATAACGGAGCGCGGCTGGGTCGAAGATCAGCCGCAGCATTTCGACGCGCTGCTGACACAAGTTTCTCCCTCACCCCGACCCTCTCCCGCTGGGAGAGGGAGAAGGAGAGCGGTGCGCCCGTGGCAGTATTGTCGGAGGAGTCGCCGACATTTTGCGGTGTTAACTTCCCGGTTGCGCATTGGAAAAGAAACTTGCCCGTCGCGGTGGGTAAGCCCAAGTTTGTCAGTGTGAAAGCCCCGCGTTCTCCGAGCAACGTTCGCGACCCAAAACGGCGGTTTAATTGGGTCGTGAGCGACATCATCCGTTGGATGATGTCCCGCTGGCTGGAGTTGCGGGCCAAGTTCACCGGCCGCGGTTATTACTGTGGCGCGTTGCACGGGGAGTCTGAATACAATATCACCATCAATTCCGACCGCACGGTTTCCTGCAACTGCCAGGATTACGAAGGCATCGGGCACATTGGTGATCTGCGGCAGAATTCATTTGAGGAGATTTTCCACGGACCGGTGGCAAAGAGATTTCGCGATGAGCTTGCCCGCGGTAAAATGCCCATTCCCACCTGCGCGCGCTGCGGCGATTTGAAGCAGTTGCCGGCGCGCGATGCAAAACCGCCGGAGGTCAGGCTGCCCGTGCGGGGAATGCTTTTGGAGAACACCGTGCGTTGCAATGTGGACTGCACGGGTTGCGCCCGCGGCAACGCGGCGGAAATCCGGGTGGGAAAGCAACTGCAAATGCCGCTGGCTGAAATGGAACAGATGGCGGAACTCATGGCGCGGTTGAAGATGAAACAGATTTTCTACCTGAACCTCGGCGAGCCGTTTCTATCGCCGACGATTTACCAGGAACTGCCGATGTTGCGCCGGAAGAATCCGGATTGCCGGATCGTGACTTCCACCAACGGCATTTTGCTCGACACGGACGCCAAGCGCGAAGCGGCGCTGAGTTTCAGTCACATTCTGTTTTCGGTGCACGGCATCAGCGACGAGATGTCGGAGCAATACATGCACCGGGGAAATTTCACCAAAGCCTACGCGGCGATGAAGGAAATGGCGGCCTACCGCGATGCGCGCGGACTGACGCAGCCGATTCTGGAATGGAAATACCTGCTGTTTAACTGGAACGACCACCCCGAACACATCGAGCGCGCGATTGAAATGGCCAAGGAGGCGAAGCTGGATTTCATTTCCTTCTGGCCGACCAACAATCCGCTTTACGGAATCTCGTGGCGGTGGAGGTTGGGGAGGTTGAATCACGTCGGGGTGGCCTGTTGGAAGGGGCGCGAGGTGGATTTGCGTCCGGAAGGCCGGCGCGGCACGCCGACCCATCCCTATTTCACCGAAGGGGCGAACGCGGCCTGATCGCGCGCGCACAACAAAAAACTCTTTTTTGGCCGCGCGGCTTCGTGTTGAATCATCGCCGAAACTATGAGCGACACGCATCCGTTGACCACGACGACGTTTGAATTGCCGGGCTACCGCGTGGTCAAAACATTCGGCGTCGTGCGAGGCATCGTGGTGCGGTCGCGCTCGATCATCGGCAATTTTGGCGCGAGCATTCAGGCGATTTTTGGCGGGAACATCACGCTCTACACCAACCTGTGTGAGCGGGCGCGCGCCGATGCCTTCAACCAGATGCTCGCCCATGCGGGCCAACTCGGCGCGAACGCGGTGGTGGGCGTGCGCTATGACGCGACGGAAATCGCGGCGGGCATCACCGAGGTGATTTGTTATGGCACCGCGGTGTCGGTGGCCGTGGCGGTTTAATCTGAAAACCTTGATTGGAATCTGACTGAATTATGGCCGGGCACAGCAAATGGGCGAAGGTAAAGCACTTCAAAGGCGCCATTGACGCCAAGCGCGGGAAGATCTTTTCCAAGTTGAGCCGCGAAATCACCATTGCGACCAAGATCGGCGGCGGCGACCCGGACATGAATCCGCGGTTGCGCATGGCGCTGCTCAAATGCCGCACGGCCAACATGCCCAAGGACAACATCGAGCGCGCCATCAAAAAAGGACTGGGCGATGACGGCGGTGCGGCCTTCGAGGAATTGACGTATGAAATCTTCGGTCCGGGCGGCGCGGCCATTATCGCCGAGGTGAGCACCGACAATCGCAATCGCACGGCCTCGGACATCCGGAGCATCGTGACCAAGGCCGGCGGGAGCATTGCCGCCTCCGGCGCCGTGCGCCGCTTGTTCCAGCGCAAAGGCCAGTTCATCATCGCGCGCGACGCCGCCAACGAGGATGAGTTGATGGAACTGGCGTTAGAGGCGGGCGCGGAGGATTTCAAGGCGGAGCCGGAGGGATACGAAATCATCACGGAACCCGCGAGCTTTGAAGCGGTGCACAAGGCGATCGAGACCAAAGGCGTCAAGTGTGACGCGGCCGAGGTCACGGAGTTGCCGGTGACAACCGCGTCACCGGCGAATCCGGGCGACGGGGCCGCCCTCCGGAAGCTGATCGAGGCACTGGAGGAACATGACGATGTGAAGGAAGTGTACTCCAACGCCGAACTGCCCGAATGAACGGCGCGTTCATGATTTTGGGCCGGTGGTTCCGGGCAGGTTCCGGGTGATATGAAAACGCTGCGCGATGATGGCTTGTTTGCCCGGCTGCTGACAAAGCTGGCGCAGGCGCTTTACCGGTATCCGCGCTGGTTCATCTATCCGCAGGCGGTTCTTTTCGCCGTAAGCGTCTATTACACGGTGACGCATCTGGAGTTCGACACCCGGCGGAACAACCTGGTGGGGGCCCAGCGGAAATACCACCAGAATTTCCTCCAGTTCAGAAAGGAGTTTCCCACTCAGGACGACCTGGTGGTGGTGGTGGAAAGCGAAGACCCGGAAAAGAACCGGCAGTTCGTCGAACGGCTGGGGGCAAAACTCGAAGCCGCCCGCATCCGCATCCCCGTGTCTCCCGGTGCGAAGGAAACCGTCGAAACCAATCTGTTCAATCACATCTTTTACAAAGGGGACCTGAAGATGCTCGGGTCAAAGGCGCTGTTGTTCGTGCCCGAGAAGGATCTCCAGGAGCTGGAAAAGAAACTACAGGACTTTCGGCCGTTCCTGGATCCGTTTTCGCAGACGACGAATCTGGTGTCGTTGTTTGACATGATCAACACCCAGTTTCGCACCGCACGCCGGGAGCAGGATGCGAAAACGGAGTCGCTGATCCGGACGATTCCCGCGCTGGAACGGATTGTTCTACAAGCGACATCAAGTTTGCGACGGAGCGGTGTGCCGCCTTCGCCCGGAGTTTTTGCGCTGTTTGACGCCGGCGGGAAGGCGGAGCGCAGCATTTACATCACCTATGCGGGAGGACGGATCTACCTGGCCACGGCGCAGGCACTCACCGAGGATTTGAATGGAGCGGCGGTCAAACGCATGCGGCAACTGGTCGCGGAGACGCGCGCGGAAGTCCCGGGGCTGAACGTGGGCTTGACGGGCGAACCGGTGCTGGAACGCGACGAGATGCTTCAGTCCCAAAAAGACACGGCGAAGGCCAGCGTCGTGTCGCTGGTATTGTGCGCGTTGATTTTCATTTACGGCTACCGCGAAACCGGCCGGCCGGTGAAAGCGACGATCTGCCTGTTGGTCGGACTGGCGTACACGATGGCGTTCGCGACGCTGGTCATCGGACACCTGAACATTCTGACGATCACCTTCGCGCCGATGCTCATCGGCCTGGCGATTGATTTCGGCGTGCACCTGGTAACCCGTTACGAGGAGGAATTGCGGCTGGGCCGCGACGAGCAAGCGGCCATGAAAAAGGCGTTGGTCTTCACGGGGCAGGGGATTTTCACCGGGGCGTTCACGACGGCCGGGGCGTTTCTGGCCATGGGTTTGACCAATTTCAAGGGTATTCAGGAGATGGGCGTCATCTGCGGCGGCGGTTTGTTGATCTGTCTGATACCGATGATGACCTTGCTGCCGGTGCTGCTTTTGCGCGGCCGGCAGAACGTGCTGGATCACAAGCTGGCCGGTCAGGTGGACCATCGCGCCCGGATCGAAAACTTGTGGCTGCGTCGGCCGATGGTCGTCGCCCTGGTCACCGTGGCCTTATGCACACTGTCCGCGCTCCAATTTCATAAAATCCGATTCGATTACAACCTGCTGAACATGCAGAGCGCCGGGTTGCCGGCGGTGGAGTTCGAGGAAAAGCTGATCTACGCATCCGCGAACACGATTTCGGAAACGGACACCAATGTGAGCGGCCGGTCCGTGTTGTTCGCGGCGGTGGTGACGGATTCGTTGCAGCAAGCAGTTGAATGCGAAGAGAAGATCCGAAAACTTTCAACCGTGGCTGAGGTGGACTCCATCGCAAAATTTCTTACCGAAAATCAGGAGGAGAAGTTGCGCTTGATCGGCGAGATCAGGCATGACCTCGCGTCATTATGCTTCGCGCCGCCCGACGAACGCCCCGTGGATGTTTCAGAATTGAGCCGGACACTGTGGTCATTGAATGGTTACGTGGGCCTGGCGCGGGAGTCGGCGCAAACCGAAGCCCCGGCGGTGGCGCAGAAACTTGGCTTTTTACATGAGGCCGTCGAGCGACTGCGCGTGGAAATGTTCACAGGCAAGCCGGCCGAGCGGGCCGCGCGCGCCGCCCGGTTGACGGCTTATCAACAGGCGTTGTTCGAGGACCTTGGGGAGACGTTCGATGCGTTGCGGCACCAGGACAATCGCGAGCGATTGCGCGTGGAGGATTTGCCCCCGGCGCTACGCGACCGGTTTGTGGGGGTTACGGGCAAGTATTTGCTCCTGGTCTATCCCCGAAAGAATATCTGGGAGCGGGAACACCAGGAGGAGTTTATCGGCGAACTGCGCCGCACACTTGACCCGAATGACACGAACTCGCCCGTCGTCACCGGCACGCCCGTGCAGTTGTTTGAGTACACTTCGCTGCTTAAACGCAGCTATGAGGAAGCGGCGGTTTATTCCCTGATTGCAATCACCTTGCTGGTCTTAATCCATTTCCGCAGTCTGGGCGCGGTCATCCTCGCCTTGATGCCGGTGGCCATCGGCTCGATCTGGCTCGTTGGGCTGATGGGCTACTTCGGTATTCCGTTCAACCCGGCGAACATCATGACGCTGCCGCTGGTGATCGGGATTGGGGTGACGAACGGCATTCATATCCTCAATCGCTTTGCCGAGGAACAAACTCCCAGCATCCTGGCGAAAAGCACGGGCAAGGCAGTATTGGTGTCGGGTCTGACCACGATTGCCGGATTTGGCAGCCTGATTCTGGCCAAGCATCGGGGCATCGAGAGTCTGGGTTACGTGATGTCCGTTGGCGTAGCAACTTGTATGATCGCCGGTCTGACATTTCTTCCGGCTCTTCTGAACCTGCTGCAGCGTCGCAACCAGCAAAATAAACAACCCAGTGCCGACAATGCACGATCGACACTGGGTCGGGAGGAACCGAGGTAACAACCTCAAATCTGAGGTAAAACCTCAAGTGCGAGGCCAGATTAAATGAACCCCCACCAAAGTCAACTTCTATGTTAAAAGCCAAACCGCACCCCACCCGCCAGCAGGCCGGTAACGTTATCTGCCACACACACGCAGCTTGACGCAAACTTCAGCCTGCCTAGAATAGTTGCGCAAAGCGTCATGTTCAAAAGCCCGTGTTTAATTGCCAAGGTGTTCAGCCTTTGTTGTTTGGGTGCCTCCTTCTGGTCACCTTTGCAGGCAAATGAACAAGCCGATTGGGATGCTGGCTTCATTTTCGACCAGTTTTCGCTGACACTGGATTCAGGCCGACGGACTGAAGTCTTGGGACCGGTCTTCTACGACCAAAAGAAAGAGTCCGAGCACATTTTCGCGGTACCGCCGCTTTTCTCGCATACGTCGGACCCGGCGACCGAATCCGAGGAATTTGATTTTGTCTATCCCCTGATGACCTATGACCGCTACGGGCGGGAGTTTCGCTGGCAGTTGTTCCAATTGCTCAGTTTCGCCGGCGGGCAGAACCAGCAGGAGGTGATGAAGCGCCGCTTCAGCTTGTTTCCCATCTACTTCCAACAGCGTTCCGTTGATTCGAACTTCAATTATACCGCTGTGTTCCCCGTGCTGGGCCGGATCAAACAACGGTTCATGCGCGATGACATCTTCTTCGCCATGTTCCCGCTTTACAGCCGGACCCGAAAGCGTGACGTGGTCACCGACAATTACCTCTATCCCATTTTTCACCTGCGCCAGGGGAACTCTCTGCACGGATGGCAGGTTTGGCCTCTGGTCGGGAAAGAGCACAAGAATATTACTTCCAAAACCAATGGCTTTGGCGAAACCGAAATCATCGGCGGCCATGATAGATTCTTTGCCCTTTGGCCGATTTACTTCAACAACACCCTGGGCATCGGCACCGACAATCCGCAGGACCAGTTCGGCGTCCTGCCGTTCTATTACTCGGTCCGCTCCCCCAACCGTGATTCAACCTCGGTGATCTGGCCGTTCTTCACGTGGATAGACGACCGCGAGAAGCACTACCATGAATGGGACGGACCGTGGCCGTTTGTGGTGGTGGCGCGGGGCGAAGGCAAAACCACGACCCGCTTCTTCCCGCTATTCAGCCAGGCCAGCAGCACCAACCTCACAAGCAACTTCTATCTCTGGCCCCTTTACAAGTACAACCGCGTCCACTCCGACCCGCTGGACCGGGAGCGCACGCGTATTTTGCTGTTCCTTTACTCGGACGTGTGCGAGCGCAACACCGCCACGGGCACCAACCGCACCCGGAGGGATTTCTGGCCGTTTTTCACGCACCGGCGCGATTTCAATGGGAACACGCGACTCCAGTTGCTCGCGCCCATCGAACCGATTCTGCCCAACAACAAGAGCGTTGAACGCAACTGGTCGCCCCTTTGGTCCGTGTGGCGCGCGGAAAAAAATCCCCGGACCGGCGCTGGCAGCCAGTCCTTGCTTTGGAATCTCTACCGGCACGAGACCACGGCGACCTCCAAAAAATGCTCGCTCCTTTTCGGCCTTTTCCAGTATCAATCCGACGTCGAAACCAAACGCTTGCGGCTCTTTTATGTGCCGCTGACGAAATCGCGAAAAAACTCCGTAAATGTTTCAGAACATCGGTGAAATGTTGGTGCTGCTTTGGCGCACGCTGCTGGCCCTGCCGCTAACCTGGCGACAGCGCGAGAAGGTTGCCGACCAGTTGTTTGAAATCGGCAATGCCAGCCTGCTGATGGTTTGCGTGCTGTCCTTCTTCCTGGGCGGCGTGCTTTCCCTGCAAACGGGCCCGGTGCTCGTCGAACGCGGCCTGCACACCTACGTCGGCCAGATGGTCGGCATATCCCTGGTGCGCGAACTCTCGCCCATCATGATGGCCATTTTGATCGCCGGGCGCATCGGTTCGGCCATGGCCGCGGAAATCGGTTCCATGCGCGTTTACCAGGAAATTGACGCCCTGCGCACCATGAACATCAACCCGGTCCATTATCTGGTGTTGCCCCGTCTGATTGCCATCGCCGCCGCGGTTCCGATGCTCGTCGTCTTTTCAGTTTTCGTCGGCTGGATTGGCGGGGCCGTCGTCGCGGCCGTCACCGGACAAATTGACATTTCGTTCCAGGCGTTTTTCGCCGACATCCGGACCGGCGTTGAACTCAAGGACGTGGCCAACGGCCTTTTCAAGAGCTTCTGCTTCGCCTGGATCATCGGCATCGTCTCCTGTCACCAGGGCATGGTGACCATCGGCGGCCCGCGCGGCATCGGCCGCTCCGTGACCAAGGCGGTGGTCAACTCCATCGTCCTGATCGTCATCTTTGACTTTGTTCTCACCCGCATCCTGTTGGACTGATGAGCGCTCCCGCAAACAACCAGCACGGCGTCGGCGTTCAAGTCCGCGGACTGCGCCGCAACTTCGGCAAACAGGAGGTGCTCAAGGACGTCGAGTTCGAGGTCCGCCCCGGCGAAATCTTCGTCCTGATGGGACCGAGCGGCAGCGGCAAAAGCGTCCTGCTCAAACACATCATCGGCCTCGAAGTCCCGGACGCCGGCGAAATCCTGCTCAACGGCGAATCTGTCCACGCGCCGGGCGTGATGGACAAATACCGCATGGCGATGGTTTTCCAGTCGGGAGCGCTGCTCAATTCGCTGACGGTCGGCGAGAACGTCGGCCTTTATCTCAGCGAACATCGCCTCAAACCGCGCGCTGAAATCAAACGCATCGTTTCCGAAAAACTGGAGGCGGTCGGCCTCAAACAGACGGAAGAGAAAATGCCCAGTGAACTTTCCGGTGGCATGAAAAAGCGGGCCGCCATCGCCCGCGCGCTCGTCATCGAACCGCAGTTGATTCTCTACGACGAACCGACCAGCGAGCTGGATCCCCTTTCTGCCGTCGTCATCGGCGAGGAAATTCTCAATCTCAACCAGCGCACGGGCGTCACCTCCCTGGTGGTGTCGCACGACCGGGACCTCGCCTTCGGTGTGGCCCACCGCATCGCCGTGATCAACGAAGGCCGGATCATCGCCATTGGCGCGCCGGACGAGGTCCGGCGCAGCCAGAATCCGATCATCCGGCAGTTCCTCCAGGCTGATTTCAAACGCGAATGATATCTATGAAAAACACCCTCGAAACCCGTTTGGGCATGTTCGTCGCCGTCGTTGCGGTCGCCGCTTTCTTCATCATGTTCGTCGTCGGCGGCCTCGACCGTTTCCAACGCGGTTTGAATCTTTATGCGCTGTTCGACACGGCGCAGGAACTGAAGGTTGGCGACCGCGTCAAAATGGCCGGGGTTGAAATCGGCAAGGTCGAAGCCATCAACCTCGCCACCAACAAGGTGAAGGTCTCCATGCGACTCCGCGCCGATGCCGGCGTCAAAACGGACAGCATCGCCACGATCAAGTTCGCCGGGTTGATGGGCCAGAATTTTGTTTCGATCGAATTCGGCTCGCCGGCCGCCCCGCTGGCCACGCAAGGCTCCATCCTCAACACGACCGAACAACCCGACCTCAGCGCCATAATGCAGAAGCTCGACAGCGTCGCATCGGGCGTCGAGAACCTTACGAAGAGTTTCTCCGGCGAGAAAATTGACAACCTGCTCGGCCCCATGATTGATTTCCTCAAGCAAAACACCGGCCCGTTGAGCGTCACCATCACCAACATCCGCACCATGTCCACCCAGATTGTCCAGGGCAAGGGAACGATTGGAAAACTCATCTTCGACGACGCCCTCTACAATTCCGCGCTGACCACGATTTCCAACCTCCAATCCACCAGCGACGAAATCAAACTGGCCATCGGCGACGCGCGCAAGATCATTGACGGGGTCAACGCCGGCCAGGGCACGATCGGCCTGCTGATCAAGGACGACAAGCTGTACAACGAAACCACCGCCTCGATGACCAACCTCAAGGAAATCCTGCAAAAGATCAACCAGGGTCAGGGCACCGTGGGCAAGCTCGTCAACGACCAGGAATTTTACAAGAACGCCAAGCTCACCTTGCAGAAAATTGACAAGGCAACGGAAGGGTTGGAAGACCAAGGGCCATTGAGTGTGGTTGGCATCCTGGCCAACAGCCTGTTCTAGCCGAGCCCGCCGCAGATCGTCAGGTCATTTCGGCCCGGCGGCTTTTACAAATTCCTCCACCGCGGGCGGCCCTTTCAGGTAACCAAGCGAGGCGAGAAATTCATCCATCTCCGTGGTCGTGGCGATGAAGTTTGCATTGTTGCCCGGCTTGTAGTTGAAGAACGCATGGCCCTGGCCTTCGTAGCCGACCAGTTCGCAGCGATTGCCGGCTTTCTTCATCGCCTCGGCGAAGGCTTCCACCGACCGATACGACACAAGGTTGTCCGCTTTGCCGTGCAAAATGAGCGTGGGCGGCGCATCACCATGGACATGATGCATTGGTGACAGTTCCTCGGGTTTCGTTCCAAGACGGTTCTCGATCTTTTCCATTCGTTCCGCCTTGATGGGCTCCTGGCCTTTGACGGGAGCAAGGACCACTGCGGGATTGAAAAGCACCATTGCCTCGGGCTCGGAACTGACCGACGTGTCCTCGCCTGGCGCGTCGAAATTGCGGATGAGCCCGGCGCACGCGGCGATGTGACCGCCAGCGGACCCGCCCGCGACAACGATGCGTTGCGGGTCAATCCCCAGGCGCCTGGCATTGGCGCGAACCCAGCGTATAGCCGATTTGGCGTCCTCAACACACTTCACCGCCAGTGTCTTGTGCCGGCTGAACACGCGATAATCCGCCGTCATCGCCACCATGCCCCGGGAGGTGAGATAACGGCATTGCTGCTCGAATTGCTTGGGCGTCCCGGAAGTCCAGCCGCCCCCGAAAAAGAAAACGATGGCCGGGGTTTTGTCGCCTGGTTTGTGGCCCTTGGGTTCGAAAATGTATATCGGCAGTTTGACGTCGCCAACCGTCTTGTAGATCTCTGCCCGCGCGCCTTCGAGTTGAAGCAACTCATTTGAGCTGGGCTTGGATGCTTTGACTTCGGACGTTTGTTCCTGACCACGCGCTGATGTGACAATCAAGACCAGGACCAGAAATGCGTGAACCAGGAATTTCGAATTCATAAATGTTGTCGGCAGCGATAGTCCCGGCGCGGGCGCGGCGTCAAGTCTGGTTTGAAGACCCTCCTCCCATCTGCCCGCGCGTGACGCCGAGCTGATTGAACAACTTCAACTCGCGCCAGAGTTGCGCACCGGTGATTTCGCCGCGCAAGAGTTGGCGGTACTTCGCGATGGTTTGGGCGACCTGCTCAGGTGTTTCATTCACGAACTCCACGCGGAAATGCCGGACGCCCTGCGCGAGCATCCGCTCCACATATTCCGCGCCGGTTTGCGCCATTGAGTTGAACACGGTGTTCCGGCAGCCCACGTCTGCTTTTACCGGATGCTCCGCGCCCACGCGATCGCGTAGCTTCAAATCGCGCAAGTCACACGGCCGGCCGCAATCGCGATAGTCCTTGCCGTTCGTCAGGAACGCGCAGAACACGCAGTGCTCCATGTGAAACATCGGCATGTGCTGGTGAATGGTGATCTCGAACCATTCCGGCGGCGCGGCTTGCAGCAACGCTTCGAGTTGCTGAAAGTTCAGATCGTAGCTGGCTGTGACGCGCTCCAGACCAAATGTATTTTTGAAATAATCCGCCGCGAGTCGGTTGGCGATGTTCAACGAGAAATCCCCGACCCGCCGGTCGTTCGCAAAAAACTTCAAGTGATCGTAATTGCGGACGAGGTAGCCGTCCGCATTGCAGGAGCGCACCTGGTTGAGCGTCCATTCCTCGCCCATTTTGAAAATGCGCGGCGGAGCGACCCAGATGGATGGTTGAGAGTTGAATGTTGAATGTTGAGCGTTGCAGCCTTGCGCCGTGTGAAACATCGTGACCGCGTCGCGATACTTCTTCGGATTCTCGAAATCGCAGTAAACCGTTTCCACACCGCATTTCAGCGCGGCTTCGAGTTGGGCGAGGTTGCGGACGAGGACGATCAACTCTGTGGCTGCACTCGTGAGAGTGCGGCTTGAATTCTGTTTTGGAGTTTCGCTCCGTGCAATTGAAGTTTGCCGCGGACTTACGTCCGCAGCCACGAAAGCCCACTGCTTCGGTCGCGCGCGCTGTCTTTCCAACTCCGCCACCGCGTCGCGGCGCAAGCGATTTAGCTCGCTGACCGGCAACATCACTTCGCCCTTCAGATTATTTTTCAGTTCGCCGAGCTTGAACGGCGTTCCACCCAACCGCCCAAGCTGCTCGCTCAATTTTCCGCTCGTGAGCGGTTGCTTGTCGGCCTTTGCCAGCGGCATCGCAGACTCCAGCTTCACCACGTGGCCGGACTCGTCCCGCACGAGGAGTGTGAGCGGCTTGCCGGCCAAGCCGTGAATTTCCATTTGAACTGGCCGCTGAAACTTTGGTGTGTCTCCTTCAAAACTCTGGCGCAATCGGCGATCCAATTCCGGGTCGCTCGTCTTCCACAACTTATCACCGACGTGGACCCGACGGAAATTGACGTCGCCGTGGCCGAAGCCCAGCCACGTTTCCGCACCGCGCCGGTCCACCTGATAAACAAATCCGCCTTCCTCCTCCTGATCGGGCGTTCCCGCGTCAAAAACCACGCCGTCACCCGGTTTCAACGGTCCCACAAGTCGAATGGCAACGCTTTCGTGCGTGACGCGGGTGATCTCACCAAGAAACACACCTCGTTTCTTGCCGAATCGGCCATGTACAAGTTCCTGATTGTTGATCCCACCGAGCCAGCCCGTGTAAAGCCCGCGCGAGAAGGCCATTTCCATGTCGTAGCGTGGAACATCGAGGGCGGCGGTTGTTCCGCGTTCCGCATTCCGCGTTCCGAGTTCGTCCAGCGCCTTCCGGTAAACGCGCGTGATGTTGGCCACGTATTCCGGGGTTTTGAGCCGGCCTTCAATCTTTAACAACGACACGCCCGCCCGGATCAAATCCGGCAACACTTCCAGGCCCGCGAGGTCTTGCGGGCTGAGTAAATACCTCCGGTCGCCGAGCGGAACAAGTTTGCCATCCGAAATCAGCTCGTAAGGCATCCGACAGGCCTGCGCGCACTCGCCGCGGTTGGCCGAGCGGCCACCCAGCGCCTCGCTCGTGAGACACTGGCCCGAGTAGGCCACGCACAACGCGCCGTGGACGAAGACCTCCAGCGGTAATGTGGCTGCGCTCGTGAGAGCGCGGCCATTGTCCGAATTGCGGTCAGCCGCGCTTTCACAAGCGCAGCCACGGATCTTCTCGATGTCCGCAATCGAAAGCTCGCGCGCCAGCACAACCCGGTTACAACCGAGTTCGCGCGCAAACTCCACGCCCACCGCGCTTGTGATCGTCATTTGCGTCGAAGCGTGGATCGGAAAATCCGGCGAAAGCCGTCGGATGAGCCGGGCAATGCCCACGTCCTGAACCAGCACGGCATCCACTCCGGCGGCGATCATCGCGTGAATGTGATCTTCGGCCTCGGCCATCTCGTTTTCAAAAACGAGCGTGTTGAACGTGACGTAGCCCTTCACGCCGCGGCGGTGGAGAAATTCCATCAGCTTTGGCAAAACGGTGTCGGTAAAGTTATTTGCACGAATGCGGGCGTTGAACTTTTCGAGACCGAAATAGATCGCGTCCGCGCCGTTTTCGACGGCCGCTTTCGCACAATCCCAATTGCCGGCCGGGGCGAGCAATTCGGGTAAGTGCGGAGTGCGGAATGCGGAGTTCTGAACTACTCCGGACTCGGGACGCTCGGCTTCAATTGCGGGCAAATCAGCCACGACCTCACCCTACCAGTTCATCGAAACCGAAACAAAACCTCTTTGCGTCTTTGCGTCTTCGCGCCTTTGCGATTAACTCAGGTCCATGCGCGTGTTGATTGTCGGCTGTGGCTACGTTGGTTTGCCGCTCGGAGCGGAACTGGCGGGGCGCGGCCATGAAGTTTTCGGGCTGCGACGCTCGGCGGATGCTGACGCGGCCCTGAAAGCGGCGCGCATCTCTCCGTTGCACGCGGACATCAGCCGTTACGAATCCCTGGCCGCGCTGCCCACGGGTTTCGATTGGGTCGTGAACTGTGCGGCATCGGGCGGAGGCGACGCGGACGCATATCGCCAGCTTTATCTGCAAGGCACGCAAAACTTGATCGCGTGGCTGGGCGCGATGGGGCCGAAGAAGTTCGTTTACACCAGCAGCACGGGTGTTTATGGGCAGAACGACGGCGCGGTGGTCAAAGAAACCAGCCCCACCGAACCGGCAACCGAAACCGCAAAGGTTCTCGTCGAGGCGGAAACTGTTCTGCTCGCTGCGGCGCGGGAGACGAAGTTTCCTGCCGTCGTGTTGCGCGTGGCGGGCATTTACGGGCCGGACCGCGGCTACCTGCTCAAGCAGTATTTGAAAAACGACGCGCGCCTCGAAGGCAACGGCGGACGCATCCTCAACATGATTCATCGCGACGATTTGATCGGCGTGATCATCGCGGCCCTCCAAAGCGGGCGGCCCGGCGAAATTTACAACGCCGTGGACGATGAGCCGGTGAGCCAGTTCACTTTTTTTGAATGGCTGGCCGGCACGCTGGGTAAGGACTTGCCGCCGTCCGCGCCGGACGACGCGGAGGTGAATCGCAAACGCGGTGTGACGAACAAGCGCGTGTCGAATCGCCGGCTCAAGATGGAGCTGGGCTATCAGTTCAAGTATCCGAACTTCCGCAAGGGCTACACGGCGGAAATCATGCGACTGGAAGCCGCGGGGGAGTTGAACCTCTGAACAAAACATCATTGATCCATGAAAGTTCTCCAAATCATCCCCGCCTTGCTTGCGACCGGACTCGCACTGGCCGAACCGCGCCCCAAGGACGACGGCTACCGCGGCATCTGGTATTTCAACCAGGCAACGAAGGACGAATACAAATTTAAATACAGCGGCGGGTTTGCGACGTATCCGCAGCAACACGCGCCCATTGCCATCTACTGCAAAGCCGTCAACAAAACCTTCTTTTGTTACGGCGGCACGACAGCCCGCGATGCCAAGGACAAACAGGAATTGCTCCACATGGTTTCGTATCTCGACCACGCCACCGGCCAGGTGCCGCGGCCAACCATCCTGTTGAACAAAAACACCAGCGACGCGCACGACAATCCGACGATCAGCATTGATGACGCAGGTTACATCTGGATTTTCTCGTCGTCGCACGGCACGTCGCGGCCGTCGTTCATTCATCGCAGTGTGAAGCCCTATTCCGTGGATGAATTCGAACTCGTGCGGGAGACGAACTTTTCCTACACGCAACCGTGGCATGTTCCCGGCGAGGGCTTTCTCTTTCTGCATACGCGCTACGGCGGCGGAAAGTCGCTGGGCATCAACGCGGCGCGTTGTCTCTTCTGGATGACGAGCATTGACGGCGTGAAGTGGAGCGAGCCGGAGATGCTCGCCGGCATCGAGTTGGGCGATTACCAGATCAGTTGGCGCAACGGCGGTCGCGTGGCGACGGCGTTTGACTTTCATCCCGCACCGGTCGGGCTGAACGCGCGCGCGAACATTTACTATCTCGAAACCCGTGACTTCGGGAAAAGCTGGCAGACGGTAGATGGCCAGGCCGTGACCTTGCCGGTCAAAACGACCAACAGCCTGGCCCTGGTTTACAACTCCCGCGCCGACGGCAAGCTGGTTTACCTGAAAGACCTGAACTTCGACGCCGCGGGCCGCCCGGTGATTTTGTTCCTGACGAGCAAGGGCTTTGAACCCGGACCGGAGAATGGCCCGCGGCAGTGGCAAACTGCGCGTTGGACGGGCCAACAATGGGAGTTCCGCGACTTGACCACGTCACAGAACAATTACGACCACGGCTCACTCTACATCGAGGCCGACGGCACGTGGCGCGTCATTGCGCCGACCGAACCCGGTCCGCAGCCTTACAATCCGGGCGGCGAAATGGCGATGTGGACGAGTTCCAATCGCGGCAAATCGTGGAAGAAGGTGAAACAACTCACCCACGACAGTCCGCGCAACCACACTTACGCGCGTCGTCCGTTGAATGCGCATCCGGATTTCTATGCGCTGTGGGCCGACGGTCACGGACGCCAGCCGTCCGAATCCTTTCTCTATTTCACCAACCAGAAAGGCGACCACGTGTGGCGTCTGCCGGCAAAGATGGACGCGGATTTTGCGAAGCCGGACATTGCGTGGTAAGCTGCTTAGAAGACCTCACGTGGAAACGAACGCAATAATATCAGTGATCGGTTTTATTGCAGGAGGAGTGTTCCTTCTCGTCGCGCTGTTCTCGACACTCTCCAAGGTTACGCTTGTTTTGTTCAATCCTTGGCTATTACGGCAGGTCAGATACCAAAACACACCGAGGACATTTACAGCGGTTGTGCTGCTTTATTGGCTGCTTGGCATTCTCGGCGTGGGCGCTGCCATCGCGAGTCTTGGCGGACTGTTTTGAAGATTGAGTTTGAGATGCGCGGGTCACCTGACATAAGAATAGTCCGACGTTTGCATCGTCAGTTTAAATGTTAACTGTCTCCGAGCGTTATGAGCGCAAACACACCTTCAAAGATTCCCCGCTGGAAGTTTTGGTTACGCGTCGTTGCCGTCCTAGTTGGTCTTTATATCGGCGGCTACTTCGTTCTCATGGATCGGCATTTACCTACTTCTCCATTCCGAGCGGCCAATGATTATTTCGAATCCTCATTTCGTTGGACGGCCAAGCAGCGCGCTGGTAAGAGCACAGGATCGGAGACTCATTTTCCCGAGGTCACGATTTGGAACGTGATCTACCGGCCACTGGACAGCGTTTACTTCCGTGTGTTCCCTAGAGGGGACGCTGAGCTGGCGCATTTGAGAAAGTTGGGGTATTACAAATAAGGATCGCCAACGCAAGGACAGGCGGAACCTTGCGCCGACCATGTAATTATTTCATCCTTTCATTACACGTTAAGGAACACACCATGAAAAATCTGAAGACGCAAATCGGAGTCTCGATGGCTTTGGGTGCTTTGTCGTTGCTCGCCGGTTTGGCGACTCACTTGGCGCTGACCGACATTTATCACGGCGAGGCGGACGTTACACTGGAGTGGAGCATCGTGCGCGTGTGTGCCTTGATTTTTTTGACCTTCATCGGCACAACGCTTTTTACGCTCCGACGCGCATTGAAAGCGATGACTTGAGCAGGTGGTCAGCGATCAGTCCTGAAAACATCCCGGCTCGGCAAAGCCCATCGACTCCTGCGCCGAAAGAATTTCATTTTCAACCGGCGCGAAGCCGACACAATAGCCGGGCTTTAATTTTATGACTTTGGACGATGCTCAACGACAGAAGGTCGCCGCCTGGATTGCGGAGGGACTCAAGCTCTCGGAAATCCAGAACCGGCTCGCGTCGGAACTCGGACTGCGCGTGACCTACATGGAGGTGCGCCTGCTGGTGGACGATCTCAAACTCACGCCGAAGGATCCGGAGCGCCCCAAAATCCCTGACCTCGCCGCCACGACCGCCGCGCCAGCCGCGCCGACTGAACCGAAACCGGCCACCGGTGGCGTTTCGGTGAGCGTGGCTGAGATTGCCCGGCCCGGCGCCGTCGTCAGCGGTCAGGTGACTTTCAGCGACGGCCAGCAGGCCGAATGGTATCTGGACCAGACGGGGCGGCTCGGCGTCGTTCCCAAGCAACAGGGTTACAAACCCTCGCCCGCCGACGTGCAGCAATTTCAAATGGCTCTCGAACGCGAAATGCAGAAGTTGGGATTTTGAAAGCTTAAAACCTGATCCAATGAACTTGAAACGCCCCGGCATCGCACCATTGTCTTCGTGGTGTTCTCCCTCACCCTAACCCTCTCCCGCTGGGAGAGAGAACAGCCATCGTCCGTTTCACTTTGTCCAACGATCAGCCGCCGACGTCAGTCGAGCTATATTTCAAACCACCGGAGAACGCTTCTCCCTCGCCCAGCGGGAGAGGGCCGGGGTGAGGGAGAAATGCCACGTCGAGCGTTAAACTTGAGCTTACCGAGGCGGCGTGAACAGTTCGATGAAATGGCCGTCCGGGTCGCACAAAAAAATCTGCCACGCGCCGTCGGGCCGCTGCTTCTTGAGACGAAACTGCGCGCCGGTTTTTTTCAGGTGTTCCTCCCATGCCTCGATGTCGTCCACCTGCAGGGCGAAATGGTTGCTGCGGCTGCCGGAAGCCGCGGCTGGCTCGCGCCGCCCGATCAGGTGCAATTCCTGGTTCGTGCCCAGCCGGAACCAGGCGCCGGGAAAATCAAACGCCGGACGCGGCATGGCCTCCAACTGCAGGACGGTGCGATAGAATTCACAACTGCGCTCCACGTCCGCAACGGGCACGGCCACGTGGTTCAACTCATGGATTTTCATGACCGGCAGAGTGCCATGCCTGGGCATAAACAATCCAGCCTTTGGAAAAGGGGCGCGGGTCTGAATTTGGATAGTAGCGCAGCATGGCAGATCATCAATCTGCGCCACGAAATCAGGAATCTGACGCAAACAAGCGCAGCCTGGCCGTAAGTTCCAAGTCCGGTACAAAAAGCACCGGGCACGTCCAGAAGTGGTTTGGACTTCCGAACGCGCCCGGTTGTCAGGCCGAGGGAGGTCGTGGGGGCGGCCTGACGATTACGGTTTGGCCACCGACAGTTCGGTTGGCTTTTGCACCGGTGCCTCCGCGCGGGCAATCCGGTTCACGACGTTCACGCCGTTCACTTCTTCGTAACTGAGAACCAGTTCGTCGCCGGGCTTCAGGTCGCTCATCTGCCCGTCGGTTTTGCCGTTGAGCACGATGGCACAATCATCGGCCAGGTTGAACTTCTTTGCGCCGAACAGGTGTTTGGCCTTGATCGTCCGATCCGTCAGGTCAATGGCCGTGACGTCGCCGGTGAACGTGGCGCTGGTCTGCTCAATGCGCCGGGCCGTGGCCGTTTTGTCGGGCGATTCGTAGATGACCGTCACCCAGTGGCCGGGTTTCACATCCGCTAGGGTGCCCGTTCGCTCATCGCGCAACAGGACCCGGCAATCACCCGCGATCTCAAACTTTCGGTTCATCGTGCGGTGATGCACCGTGAGGGTGCGCTTCTCCGGGTCAATGGCTTTGACCATGCCCGCGTAACGGAGGGGGATTTGTTCGACGCGGTCCGCCACGAGCACACCACGGGCGCTTTCGTAGCTGACCTTGACTTTCTGGCCCGGTCGCAGGCCGTTGACCTTGTCCGCTTTCCGGTCCACGAACGCGTACGCGCAGTTGTCGCCGAGGTTGAACTCCTTGCTCAGGAAGATTCCCTTCACCTTGAGTTGATGTTCATCCCGGTCAACTGACATGACCGTTCCCGTGTAGGTTTTTTCGTTTTTGTTGGCCGTGGCCGGTTGGTCTGCCGACGCCCTCATCGCCGCAATCGCCGTCAGCGCAGATACGGCACACGCCGTCCATGTGCGATAGGTAGTAGTTTTCATAAAGGATAAGATGACATCTCCTCGCCTCCCGTTCAACTTAGGCCGTCAACCAACCGTCCGCCGTCACTGGGCCCGAATCCGGAAGAAGCGATTGCTGAACGAGATAGGCAGAGTCGCCTGGTGAACCGCCGTGGTCAGCATCCCGGCCCAGGAAAGCGCGGGAAGCACCGTGGACTGTTCCACCACAAACGGCGGTGAACCACCCGTCCAGGTCAGGCTGACGTTGGTTCCGGTCCGCGCGATGGCAAGGGCAATGGCCGGCGTGACTGAGATGACCACGGCGTCGTAAGCAACCGCATGAACGCCGTCGTCCGCGCTGAGCATCAGGGTGTAAACCCCTGGCGCGCTGAACGTGGCCGAGGTGTTGGTCTGCGCGGGGTTGCTAAAAGTCACCGTGCCCGGGCCCGAATAAAGTTTCCATTGGTTCGTGGTCGGCGGTCCGGTGGAACTGATGAAGCCCGGCAACTGCGCGGACTGGTTCACGGCCATGGTCTGATCCGGTCCGGCATCGACCACGGGCGCGCCCGCGGAACGCGGACCTTCGGTCGGCCCGGTGGTTTGAATGACCTCAAAGTTCGTGATGCCAATGCCGACGCTGGCAAGGTTGTTGAACGCACTGCCCCAACGATCATCCGGCGTGATGGAAATCGAGAAGAACGAACTGCTGTTGTCCGAAACCATCGCGCCGTATTTCTTCAAGCCCAGCAGCAGCGCTTTTTCCTCCTTCGTCCAGCCCGAGGGAATCGCGTAGCTGGCCTTGAGCCGCAACCGCTGGCCCATCGCGGGATAATTCGTCTGCGCGGCGGACACCGCGCCGGCATGATGCGTGGCGGGGTAGATGTGCTGGTTGCGCGATTTCACGACGACGAGCCGGCACGCGTGTTCGACCATGCCGCGCTGACATTCATCGTAGCGCACCAGCGCGGGAAACATCGGGAAGCCTGCGGCATCGCCGGAAGTCCAGTTGTCCGGGCGCAGCGCATTCGTGTTCAGATGGAACATCGCGCCGTTGGTCGCATACCAGTTCGGGCCGTTACGCAACGTGCGCCAGGTTTCAAAAATCTTCCCGCTCTCGGGCTGCACGGTGATGGAATGGCGGTCACCGCCGTCATCGGTCTGCTGGTGATCGGTCAGTGACAGCCCCGTCTGCGTCGGCCAGCCCTCGATCGGCAGGTTGGACGAAATCGGATACAGCCCGTTTGGAAAAGTTCCACCATTCAAGTCAGATTCGTCCGGATAGCCGTTCGTAAAGGAGACGGTAACGAGCGGCTGATTGGACGGCACGAGCACAAAGTTCATTTCCTGGAACAACCTCAGCCTCCGGTTTGCGGCTGAAGGCACATTCAAGTTGATTTGCGCAATCATCGCGTCCGAGTTCGCCAGCAGCGGGCGGCGCGAGATGTCTTCGTTCCACGGATTTGTCGTCGGGAAAATTTGCATGGCCGCGACCATCGCGTCGGCGTTCGTCGTGTTGAACAGGACGGAATTCGGCACGACGGGCGGCGGGCCGAGGAGGCGGCCCTCGTGGTTGATGCGCTCGGCAACGGCCGTGGCAGCCAGGCAGCCCAGGACAACGAACGCAATTCGCCGGCGGTATTTCATGCGGATGAACCAGTTTAGAGCGGGACACGGCGGAAATCAAAGGGAAGCCCGGTGATTTTCCACACGCCGCATGCACGCGCTCGACTCGACCATCCCAACCCGTTAACGTGATTGCGCATGGATTCGCGAATGCTCGTTGACGGTTTGATCATGTATCTCGGATTGGTCGTGCTGCTGACCTTTCACGAGTATGGCCACGCCTGGATGGCGGCGAAATGCGGCGACGACACGGCGAAAGACCAGGGTCGCTGCTCGCTCAATCCGTTGGTGCATATTGATCCCATCGGCACGGTGCTGATTCCCCTGGCGATGATCTTCCTCTCGATGTCCGGCTCCGGCGCGGCGAGCTTTCTGGTCGGCTGGGCCAGGCCGGTGCCGGTCAACATCTCGAATCTGCGCAATCCACGGATTGATGACATCTTCGTTTCGATGGCCGGGCCGTGGATGAATCTGTTGCTGGCAGTGGCGTTGGTGGGCCTGGCGCGCATCGGCGTGCTGGCCGGCGCCGATGGCATGACGGAGTTCTGCATCCAGACGGCCTATCTCAGCCTGCTCCTGTGTTTCTTCAACTTGATTCCCATCCCGCCGCTGGACGGCTCGCACGTGTTGCGCAATCTGATCGGCATGAGTTACGAGACGTACTGGCAACTGGCGCGGTACGGTTTCCTCGCCGTGATCCTGGTATTGCAAATCCCGTATGTGCGGATCGCGTTAGGCTACGTGACGATCACTACGCTGCAAATCATGAGCCGGTGGTTTGGCCTGATGTGAGCGCGCGGTGCTGCCGGCCGACTGAATTGTCCTTTGACAGGTCCGCGTTAGGCGGCAGAATCCCCGGGTTATGAGCTTCAACTCGAATTTTTCCCGCCGGCAATTCCTCGCCACCACCTCCGCCGCGCTGGTGGCCAGCCAGTTGCCCGGCGCGGACCCGGCCGACGCAAGCAAACTCGCGCTCGAGGGCGGCCCCAAGGCTGTCCCCACGCCGCAACCAAAGGCCCGACGGTGGGGTGAACCCGAGTTGCAGCAATTGGGCGAGGCGGTCAAACAGGACTCGCTCTATTACTGGAAGAACAAACAGACCGCGCTGCTCACCGAGCGATTTCAAAAATTCGCCCCGCACAAGTTTGTCCAACCCTGTTCGTCGGGCAGCGCGGCGTTGCACATCGCGGTCGCCGCCACCGGGGTTGCGCCCGGCGACGAAGTCATTACGTCCGCCATCACGGACATCGGCACGGTCATCGGCGTTTTGTTTCAGCAGGCGGTGCCGGTGTTCGCGGAGCTTGAGCCTTACACGGCGAATCTCGATCCCGCCGACGTTGAACGGAAAATCACGCCGAAGACCCGGGCCATCATCGCGGTCCACCTGACGGGCAACCCATGCAAGCTCGCCGAGTTGAAGGCGATCGCGGACAAACACAAACTGCTGCTCATCGAAGATTGCGCCCAGGCATGGGGCGCGCATTTTCGCGGCAAACCCGTCAGCACCATCGGCGACATCAGTTGCTTCTCGCTGCAGGATTCCAAGCACGTCACCTGCGGCGACGGCGGCATCGTGGTGACCAGCAGCGAACATTTCGGCCCGTTGCTGATCAAGTTCGGCGACAAAGGCTCAAATCGCTTGAACCCGAAGGATTCGAGCAACGCGCTCGCCGCCAACTACCGGATCAGCGAATTGCAGGCGGCATTCGTGGCGGCGCAACTGACGCGCCTGGAAGACATCGCGTCCCGGCGTTCGCAACTCGGGAACTTGTTCACGCAGGAACTGGCCGGCATCCCCGGGATCGCGACCCACGCGGTCCACCCGGAGGACCGGTGTGTTTATTGGTTTTACCTGGCGCGGATGGCGCCGGAGAAATTGCGCTGCGACCGCACCACGCTGGTCAAGGCGTTGGCGGCCGAGGGCGTGTCGGTCACCGCCGGCTACATCCCCGTTCCGCTCTACGGCATGCCGATGTTTCAAAATCATTCCTTCTTCGCCGGCCACTGGCCCATCAAGGAACTCGGTCTGACGACGATGGATTACTCGAAGGTGAACTTGCCCGAAACCGAAGCCATCCTGAAAACCTGCCTGCGCTTTCCGATCACCGAGGCCATGAATGAGGATTATATCCGCGCCGTCGCGAAGGCCGTTCGCAAAGTGGCGAAACATTACGCGGCGTGAAGGGAATTTTCCAGGGCCACGGCGGATTTGCGGACGCATGAAACTTCCCGTCTTCATCCTGTTGCTCGCGGTTCCGGCATTTGCCGACGAAGGCCGTTTCGAGTCGCTGAGCATTCCGGTGCGGGCGGGCGGGCTGATGGGCTGCCTGGTCGGTCCGGACGGCCAGGGCGGCGAGGCGCTTTACTTCAATTTCAACCAGGCCCGCGCGCCGCTGTTCCTCGTGCAGGTGAACCCGGACACCGGCGAGGCGCGGCAATTCAATGCGCCCGAAGGTCCGGGCGCGTGGGCGTTCATCATCGGGCCGGATGAAAAGATTTACCTCGGCACGTGGGAGAGCGGCTGGCTGCTGCGCTTCGATCCGAAGCAGCCGGAAAAAGGCATCGTGAATCTCGGCAAACCCGCGGCAAGCGAGAGTTACCTCTGGCAATTCGCCACGGGCAAGGATGGCAAAATCTACGGCTGCACTTATCCCGGCGCGAAGCTCGTCAGCTTTGATCCGGCTACCGGCAAAATGGCGGACCTGGGCCGGATGCACCCGACCGAAATGTATGCGCGCTCGGTTGCCGTCGGCCCGAGCGGCAAGGTCTATGTCGGCATCGGCACACAAAAGGGCGATCTCGTCGTTTACGATCCGAAAACCGGAAAACATCGCAGCATCCTGCCCCCGAACCTGGCGGGCACTGCGGGCTGGAGCACGGTGAATGTGAGCCGGCGGGCGGACGGTAATGTTTACGCCGACTTCGGCACGAACGTCCTGCGTATGGACGATGAGACGCCAACGCGCGTCGCCGAAGCGCCACCGTTGCCGCCGCTCAAGTTGCGCGATGGTCGTGAGGTGACGGCTTTCGACCGCGGCGATTTTTCGCTCAAGGACCCGCGCACCGGGAAGGTGACCCGCCGCACGTTCAAATACGCCGGCGCGGGCGATGCCCTCTTCGTGGTCGGCGTGGGACCGTCGAACTGCGTTTATGGCAGCACGGCCATGCCGCTGGAAATCTTTCGCTACGACCCGAAAGCCAATCGCAGCGAACATCTGGGCGCCATGCCCGGCGGCGAGGTGTATTCGATGCTCGAACGCGCCGGGAAGCTCTACCTCTGCTATTACGGCGGCGCGATCATGAACTTCTACGACCCTGCGAAGCCGTTCTGGAAATTCGGCGCGGGCGCGGACTGCAATCCCGTCTCCTTTGGTGGCGTGGGCGACGGCCACTTGCGGCCACGCGCGATGATCTACGGGCCGGACGGCATGATTTATATCGGCAGCGAACCGCCTTATGGCCAGCTTGGCGGCGCGATGGGGGTGTGGGATCCGAATCAAAACAAAACCATTGCAAACTACCGCCACCTCGTCACCAACCAAAGCATCGTGTCGCTGGCGTGGGAGCCGAAGAGCGGATTGGTTTTCGGTGGCAGCGCCAACTGGGGCGGCGGTGGCACACAGCCGATCGAGAAGGAAGCGAAGTTCTTCGCGTTTGATCCGAAGAAGAAACAGAAGGTGTTCGCGCAGGCGCTCGTTCCCGGCGCGCGCAGTTATCCGGCAACGTGTGCCGCAAACGGAAAAGTTTTCACCACGGCGGGCAACCAACTGCTGGTCTTCAATCCGGCAAGCCTGACCGTTGAAAAAACGCTGCCGTTGCCCGGCGCCCAAGTCGAAATCTCCTTGGGCCGGCACACCAGCGGCAAACTCGTCGGTCTGGCGGGTGCGACGGTGTACGTCCTTGACCCGTTAAAACTGGAGTTTGTCGCCGAATCAAAATCGCCGGCGCCCATCAACTGCGGCTTCGCGCTCACGGACGATGCGGTTTACTTCGGCTCGGGCGCCGAACTCTGGCGATTCACGTTTGCGCATGGATTATGAAGCGTCGTCTCACGAGCATGTTCGTTTTAGTTGTCGCTCTGGTGGGCGCGCTGGCCGGGGAAACATCGCCGCAAAAGACGCCAGGCATTACGCCCGTCCAGCTCGTCTGCGTGGACGCGGAAGCGACCGGCTACGGCACGTTCCAAAGCCACAACCAGAAGGTCGTCAGCAATCGCCGCGGCATTTTCATGACGCACATCCGCTCGCGCAACGAACCTTACACCGCGCAATGCTGGCGGCTTTCGTGGAGCACCAACGGCGGCGAGAGTTTCTTCACCCTCTTCGCCGCCACCAACGCGACCAGCGCGCCGGTGTTGGAAACCGACGCGGACGACAATCTTTACCTGGCGCGCCCGGATTTCCTCGACGGGCACGCTTACCTTTACCGCTTTCTGGCAAAGGAACACTATCGCGAGCCTCACATCACCCGGATTCCGAACGGGTCAGCGGGCAAATACGCCATGGTGCTCGACGCACCGCGCCGGCGGCTTGCCTATTTCGCGCACAACAACACCTTTCACCTCGTCGGGTTGGATGGCGTGGTGCGCAGTTCGACGAACCTGCTCACCGGGGGCAAGCACGCGGTGCTGCAATATCCGCTGCTGTCGCTGGCGCTGGATGGCACGCTGCACGCGGCGTGGACCACTCAGAAGCACGGCGTGTATCTTTACTGGGACATTCACTACTTGCAATCGCTTGACGGAGGCCACGCTTGGCAAAGCATGAACGGAACACGGGTGAGCCTGCCCGTTGTGGCTGACGAAGCGGGGCCGGCGGATCGTATTACCCTCGACGTCGAATTTGAATGTCACACGTGGCTGGCCAGTTTTCTGGTCAACGAGGGCAAGGCTCATTTCCTTTACCTCGCCCAAACCAATCCGCCGCGCCAGCACTACATGCGTTACGATCTGCGCTCGGCCCGGCGGGAACTGGATTACCAGCCCGAGTTCCGCGGTCACAGTATTTCGCTGCGCGGCCTGGATGGATTTTTTGCCATGCCGCGTGGGAAACCCGGCGCGACGCTTTATTGCATCAGCCGGGACGCCACTCAGCCCCGCCTCGCCTGTCTGGCGAGCGATGACAATGGCACAACGTGGCACGATTACGCCGTGAGTGAATCAGTGCGGGTGCCTTACTCGATTGGCGGCTGCCGTGAGATCACCACGGACGGTTGGGTGATCGGTACCTTCACGGATCAAGGGTCCGCAAAGGACGGGGCGAGTGACGGTTCGAAGGTTTATTTCTTCAAGATCCGCGCGGGTCTGCCATTGACGCGAAACGCGCGGAAGCATTGAATGGCCCAAGTGTTTTGAACGCTTTCGCCAAAAACCTGCCAACCGCCCACGAGGTTCTGGACTGCCGCACTCCAAAACGCAAGCGTGCTGGTTTTGGCGCGCTTCTTTTTGCCATGCTCTTTGGAGGCCGATGCCTGGCCGCCAGTTTGAGCGACACCGCCGAGGGTTGGCAGGGTCTGGCCGCGCGCGATGAGCTCAAGCCCGCGTTTGATTTCAATCCCAAGGGCGGGCCGGCGCACACGGGCAGCCTCGTTATCCGCACCGACCAGCGCGAGGGATTGGACGGTCATTGGGAAAAAACTTTTCCCGTCCAGGGCGGCCAATGGTATCGCTTCCGGGCATTACGCCAGGTAAAGAATGTTCCCACCCCACGACGGAGCGTGTTGGTGCGCCTCCACTGGCGCGATGCCACGGGCCGGAAAGTCGTTCACGACCAACCGGGTGCGCACAGCTTTGCGCCCGGCAAGCCGCCCGTATCGGAGCCGGAATTCCCCAATGACGGCGCGACCAACGCCGCCGGCTGGACCGAGGTGAGCGGCGTCTATCACGTCCCGTCGAAGGCGACACAAGCGATTGTGGAGTTGCATCTCCGTTGGGCTTCGCGCGCGAAGGTGGAGTGGAGCGAGGTTTCACTGACCGAAATTGAACCACCGCCGCCCCGCAAGGTGCGGCTTGCCACGGTGCATTACATTCCCAAAGGCGGCAAAACCGCCATGGACAGTTGCCGGCAGTTCGCGCCGTTCATTGCCGATGCCGCGCGCCAGAAAGCCGAACTTGTGGTGTTGCCGGAAACACTCACCGCCACCGGCAACGGCCTCACTTACGCGCAAGCCGCCGAACCGATTCCCGGACCGGGCACGGAATATTTTGGCGGACTGGCGCGCCAGCACGGCTTGCACCTTGTCGCCGGACTCGTCGAGCGCGACCGGCATCTGGTCTTCAACACCGGCGTGCTCATCGGGCCGGATGGCAAGCTCATCGGCAAGTACCGCAAGGTGGCGTTGCCCCGCACCGAGATCGAGGCCGGCATCATGCCGGGCGACGAGTATCCGGTGTTCGACACGAAGCTGGGGCGCATCGGCATCATGATTTGCTACGACGGCTTTTTCCCGGAACCGGCGCGGCAGCTCAGTTTGCGCGGCGCGGAAATCATCGCGTTCCCGGTGGCCGGCTGCAATCCGCTGCTGGTGGCCGCGCGCGCGTGCGAGAACCACGTCTTCATCGCGAGCAGCACGTATTGCAGCACGAACCTCAACTGGATGATTTCGGGGATTTATGACCGCGAAGGGCGCGTCTTGGCACAGGCCACGGATTGGGGTACAATTGCGGTCGCGGAAGTGAATCTGGGCGAGCGGCTTTATTGGTCCAGCCTCGGCGATTTCAAATCCGAGCTGCCGCGGCAACGACCGGTGTGGCCGGGAGAAGCGAAAGAATGAAAATGGAAATCTGGGACGGGCATGGGCACATCTCGGGCGTGCCGGGCAATACGCCGGAAGCGCGCATGGGCAAGTTGCTCGAATACGCCGACCGCATGGGGATCGCGCGGTTGTGCGTGTTCATGGGCATGAAATGGAGCCACGATCCTTCGCCGGAAACGATGCGACAGGAGAATGACGACGTGCTCCGCGCCATCCGCGCGTTTCCCGATCGGGCGTTCGGCTACGTTTATCTCAATCCGAAACACACGCAGGCCAGCCTCGACGAACTCAATCGTTGCGTCCGCGACGGTCCGATGGTCGGCGTGAAGCTCTGGGTCGCGCAGCATTGCAATGCGCCGGAACTCGACCCGCTCGTCGCGCGCGCGGCGGAACTCAAGGCCATCATTCTGCAACACACGTGGCTCAAGATTACCGGCAACCTGCCCGGCGAATCCACGCCGATGGAACTGGCGGAACTGGCCGCGCGGCATCCACAGGCGACGTTTTTGTGCGGCCACACCGGTGGTGATTGGGAGGTCGGCGTCCGCGCGATTCGACCACATAAAAACATTTACGCCGACCTGTGCGGCGGCGATCCGACGGCGGGTTACACGGAAATGGCCGTGCGCGAACTCGACGCCGAGCGCGTGATCTACGGCAGCGATTTCGGCGGACGCAGTTTCGCATCGCAACTGGCGAAAGTGCTCGGAGCGGACCTTCCTGACTCCGCCAAACGACTCATCCTGAGCGAGAACCTCCAACGTTTGCTCCGGCCCATTCTGAGAGAGAAAGGAGTCAAGCTGTGAACACGGCAAACCAAATGACGGAGGCACCAGCGACCGGTAGGAGCCGACGTGAGGAGGCTCTGACTTCAAATCGGCAATCGGCAATCAGCAATCGGCAATTAAATTCAGAGCCTCCTCACGTCGGCTGCTACAAGACCGGGATGGGGCGGCGTGATTTTCTCAAGCTCACGGCGCTCGCGACCACAAGTGTGACGGTTCTCGGCAGCACAGAGGGCGTGCAAGCGGCCAGCCGCAAGACCGGTCTGATTGATGCCAACGTCAACCTCGGTCGCTGGCCGCTGCGGCGCGTGCGCGGCGATGACACGCCCGCGTTCGTGGCCATGCTTCGGAAGCAGGACGTTGCTCAAGCCTGGACCGGCAGCTTCGATGGTCTTTGGCACAAGGACGTTGGCGCCGTGAACACGCGCCTCGCCGACGAGTGCCACCGGCACGGACGCGGACTGCTGGTCCCGTTCGGTTCGATCAATCCGAAACTGCCGGATTGGGAGGAGGAATTGCGTCGCTGCGCCGAGGAGCATCGAATGCCCGGCATCCGGCTGCATCCGAATTATCATGGCTATAAACTCGACGATCCGGATTTTGCGCGGCTCTTGCGACTGGCCACCGCGCGCGGCCTGATCGTGCAACTCGTGTTGGTGATGGAAGACGAGCGCATGATGCATCCATTGATGCGAGTGGAGCCGGTGGACACCGCGCCGCTGGCCAGCCTCGTCAAACAAACGCCGGGACTGCGACTGGTGCTGCTGAACGCACTCCGCACCCTGCGCGGCAAGCCCTTGGTCGAACTGGTTTCAGCGGGAGCAGTCCATGTCGAAATTTCGATGCTCGAAGGCGTAGGCGGCGTCGGGAACCTGATCACGCAAATCCCCGCGGAGCGTGTGCTCTTTGGGTCCTTTGCGCCGTTGTTTTACTTCGAATCATCCGTGCTCAAATTGAAGGAATCACCGTTAAGCGATGAACAACTTCGGGCGATCCGCTTTGAAAACGCGCGGCGGTTACGCGGATGAGTCGCGACGATGAAGCGGCGTGAACGGCGCGCTGCGGAGCGGGAGCTTCTGTTCGTTTCGCCCCCGACCTGCACCGGGCGATGCCCTCAAAGCTGCGCAAGCTCCGCCCGCTTCGCCCAGACCTTCTCGAATGCCTTCACGTACTGCTCGATCAATTCCGGCGCGTCCCCATACAGCACAGGCACGAAGATGTGGTTGGCGTTGACGTATTCGTTGCCGGGCATGGACGCGGGGATGGTCACTGGATGATGCCACCATTTCGGCTCCGCATAGATTTTCAGCGTGTGCTGCTGCGGATAATCCCAAAAGCTGGCGCGCACACCCTCGGCTTTCAGGGCTTTGATCAACTTGTCGCGTGAGAATCCGAGCTGCTTGAAGTCCATGAACAGCATATTGGCGTGATAATAGACGCGCTTCTGGTCGGGGCGACAGTGTGGCTCGGTGATGCCTGCCAGTTGTACCAAGCGATCGTTCAGCGCGCGGACGTTTTTGTTCACCGTTTCATTGATGGCGTCGAGCCGCTTGAGTTGTTGCCGGGCGATGGTCGCGGCCAGCGGATGCATGCGGTATTTCTGGCCGAAACCGGTGTCATGATAGGCGTGCACCGGGCTGTTTTCCGGGAACTTCGCCGGGGCTTCGTAATGGCCAAACGCCGACGCGCGCTCATAGTATTCGCGCGTCTGGTACATGCCCATGCCGCCTTCGACCGACGGCATGACCTTGCTGGTTTGGTAGCTGTAAATGCCCATCGCGCCCCATGTGCCCATCTTCTTCCCTTGCATGGATGCGCCGTGGGCGTGCGCGGCGTCTTCGAGCACGATCAATCCCTTTTCCCTGGCCCACTCGCTGATGCGATCCATCTCGCAGGGCAAGCCCCAGGAGTGCATCGCTTCCACGGCCCGCGTGCGCGGCGTCAACTTGCGTTTGGCGTCCTCCAGGCTGAACGTGGCGGTCTTCGGATCAATATCAATGAACACCGGCACCAAGTTGGAAAACCGCATCGCCAGACAGGCGGAGAAAAACGTGTAGGACGGCACCATGACCTCGCTGCCCGGCGGCAGATCGAGCGCGAAATACATGCTGGTCAGCGCGCTCGAACCGTTCATGTGCGCCTTCACGAACGGCGACTTGGTATATTCCTGCCACTCCTTCTCGAACAACGGCAGTTCCTCGTAAAACTTGTTGTTGTCGAGCAGATCGCAAACCGCCTTCTTCTCCGGTTCGCCGTAGCGCGGCCAACGGGTCAGCGCGGTATGCTCCGCTTCCGGGAAGGTAACGGTCTTCGCGCCGCCGGACGCCGCGAGCGTTTCGGTCTTGGACGCGGCGAAAGCGTAATCGGCGGCGGCCAGTCCCGCCACGGCGACGCCGCTCGTTTTCAGGAAGGTTCTGCGTGTGTACTGTGATGAATCTTTGGTTTCGTGACTTTTCATAACTTGCTCCCGGATTTTTGTGTTTCGTGATTTTAGAAAGTGTCTGTTGTGGTCATTTGAAAAATGCTGCCCGTTTGGTGTTCGCTGCGTTCTCCCTCACCCTAGCCCTCTCCCGCTGGGAGAG
>CAYWMD010000072.1:0-31260 GCA_964458575.1 uncultured Bifidobacteriaceae bacterium
GTCATTGGGCAACCCGCCCGAACTTCAAGTCCAGAATTTCACCATCGAAATGTGGCTCAAGCGTGCCAGCGACACGATCCTTTCCGAGACCGCCACCGAGGCGGAGTTGTTCTGTTACGGTGGTGGCGGATATGGGTTTGGCCTGGACAGCGGCGGTAATTTGTTCCTGACCAGAGTTGGCGTTAACTCCGTGGGGGCCGGCTCGGGCGTCACCGACACCAACTGGCATCACCTGGCCGTGACCAAAGCAGGGACGAGCGTGGTCTTTTACATTGACGGCGTGGCTTATCCGGCGCCGTCTTACAATTCCACCTTCACTTTCTCAACCACGGTGGCAATCGGAGCCCGGGGCGACAATTTCGCGAGCAGCTTTCTTGGTTCGATTGACGAATCGTCATTTTATGGACGCGCGCTGTCGGCGGGTGAAATCCAGGCCATTTACAACGCCAGCGTCTCTGGCAAATGCCTGCTGCCCCCGGCGATTGTCACGCACCCATCGGACAAAACCGCGGTGGTGGGCGATGATGTGATCCTCCAGGTGACCGCCACCGGTTCTTCGCCCTTGAGTTACCAGTGGAAATTCAATCAAACCAACCTCGCCGGGGCGACGGCCGCGCTGCTGACACTGAACAACGTCCAGTTCTCCAACGCGGGCACTTATTCCGTGATCGTTTCCAATGGCGCCGCCTCGGTCTCCAGTTCCAACGCGGTGCTGACAGTCAATCCGCCCCCGCCATGCACCGCTCCCTTGACCGGCCTGATCGGTTGGTGGCGCGGCGAAAGCAACGCTTTGGACTCCATCGGCACGAACAACGGGACGTTGACCAACCAGGCGGCCTACACCGGCGGCGAGGCGGGATCGGGATTTGCGTTCGACGGAACGACCGACGCCGTGCAGCTTGGGAACTCGCCGCTGTTGCAACTCCAGAACTTCACGATTGAGGCGTGGATCAAACGCGCGAGCACCTCGCAGGTTTCGGGCAGCGCGGCGCAGGACGCGGTGTTTTTCAGTTACGGCAGCGGCGGATACGGTGTCGGTTTGACCTCCGCCGGAGTACCCTTGCTGACCCGGATTGGGGTGGACGCGCGGACCGCCGGTCCGGCGATCTCGGACACGAACTGGCACCATTACGCCGTGACCAAGGCGGGCACGTCCCTGATCTTTTTCGTGGATGGCGCGGCGTACCCGGCCTCCGCCTACAGCGGTGTGTTCACCTTCAGTTCACCACCGGCCATCGGGGCGCGGGGAGACAACCAGGGCAACAGCTTCCTCGGCGCGATTGACGAGTTGAGCATTTATAGCCGCGCCCTGACGACCAACGAAATTCAGGCCATTTACGACGCGAGAAAGTCCGGCAAGTGTGCGTTGCCGGTGGCACCAGTCATCGTAGCGCAACCGCCAAACACCAACGTGCTGGCCGGCAACAGCGCGTCGTTCTCGGTGCTGGCGGGCGGCTCGGTGCCGCTTGGGTATCAGTGGCGATTCAACGGGACGAACCTTGCCGGCAGAACGGACGCCACCCTCCTCCTGACCAACGCCCAGATCGGTCAAGCCGGCAGCTATTCGGTGGAGGTAACCAACGCGGCCGGAAAAGCCTCGAGCAGCAACGCCACGTTGACGGTGACGTTCCCCACGGCGATCATTCGCGCGGGGGCGACCAATGTGACGGCCGGTTGGCCGGTGACCGTGCCCGTGACGCTCGCCGCGAATGGCAATGAAAACGGCCTGGGCTTCAGCCTGAATTTCAACACGCAGCGGCTGGCCTTTGCCGGCGTTACGCTCGGCAGCGGCGCCGCCGGCGCGAGCCTGCTGCTGAACACCAGCCTGACTGCCACCGGGCGATTGGGAGTCGCGCTTGCGTTCCCGTTGCAGCAAACCTTCACCCCCGGAACCCAGGAGGTGGTTCGGATCAACTTCAATTCTCTGCCGGTGTTGGGCGCTTCCGCCGTCAACGCCACGAACAGTTTTGCCGACCTACCGGTGCTGCGTGAATTGTACGATGCCCAACTCCAGACGCTGCCGGCCGGTTTCTCCAACGGCGTGGTCACGTTGTTGCCCACCGCGTATGAAGGCGACGTCTTCCCGCGGCCCGGCGGCAATCAGACCGTGACCGCCACGGATTGGGCGCAGGCGGGCCGCTTCGTCGCGTGCCTCGATACCGCAGCGGCGGGCACGGAATTTCAGCGGGCCGACTGCGCGCCGCGGGCAACGGCGGGCGACGGCCAGTTGAAGGTGACGGATTTGGTGCAGGCCGGACGCTCCCTCGCGGGCTTGGACGCGTTGCTCGTGATCGGCGGGCCGACGAATGAAACGTTGGTCGCCGCCAGCAATGCGCCGGTCAGCCGGCAACTGCGGGTGATGAGCACCAACGTGCTTCAGAGCCAGAGCGCAATCGTCCCGGTTCTGCTCGAAGCGCAGGGCGACGAGAACGCGCTTGGATTCACCTTCCATTTTGACCCGTCGGTGTTTGCTTACGGAAATCTGACGCTGGGGAGCGGTGCGGCGGGAGCAAGTCTGATTGCGAACACCAGCCAGGCCGGCGCAGGGCAAGTCGGCGTCGTGGTCGCGCTGCCTGCGGCAACCACCTTTGGTGCGGGTTCACGGGAACTGGTGCAGATCAGCCTGGTGGCGTCGTCGGGTTCGGTCGGTCCGTCCGCCGTCAGTCTGACGGATGAGTTGGTCGCGCGGAGCGCGGCCGATGTGCTGGCCGGCGAATTGCCGGTGAATTACATGAACGGTACAGTGACGATCGCGTCGCTGAATCCGCCCACGCTGTCCATCGCGCCATCGGGCACGAACGTGATGCTTGCGTGGCCCTTGTGGGCGGCGGATTTCAACTTGCAAACGCTGGGCGGAACAAACGGCGTCCAGGGTGACTGGTCGAACCTGCCGGTCGCGTTGCAGACGAACGGTTCGACCGTGGAGGTCACTTTGCCGCTGGGTGTGGAATCCAGATTTTTCCGGCTGTTCCATCCTTGATCCAAAGACACGTGGCCTTCTCGTTAAATGGCATAACCCGGCCCGCAAATCCGAGCCCGCGGCGTTGGGGCGAACGATCGCCATCCATTTTTCTGTTGAAGATCAACCGCTACCCAAGCGCCGCCGACTTAAAATCCGAGAACAACGAAGGTCCATTGGTCCGATGCCGTTGGTTCGAGTCAACGTCAATTCAAGCGGCTGGCGCCGGCGAATCGAACCGCGGATGAACCGGCCGTAACATGACTGCGCCAGAGAATCTCATTTACACACTGCCGTCCATCGTCGAGCGGCTCGACCTCGCGAAGCTGTTTGCGAAAAGCTGGCCGCTCGAAGTGGAACTGGGTTGTGGTGATGCGTCGTTCATCGCCGAATATGCCGCGCGGCATCCGGAACGGAACTTCATCGGCGTTGAGCGCCTGCTGGGCCGCATCCGCAAGCTCGACCGCAAAGGCCGTCGCGCCGGATTAACCAATCTGCGCGGCGTGCGCATCGAGTCCTCCTACTTTCTCGAATATCTTCTGCCGCCGCACTCGGCCACCGCGATTCATGTCTATTTCCCCGACCCGTGGCCGAAGAAAAAGCATCGCAAGCACCGTTTGGTCAACGAACGCTTCTCCGAACTCTGCCGCACCGCACTCGTGCCCGGCGGGTTGGTTTATCTGCGAACCGACGACGCAGATTATTTTGGGCAGATGCAGACGGCGTTTGCGGCAAACGCGGCGTTTCAACCCACCGAAACACCGCCGGACCTTGCGGGCGTTACCACGGATTTTGAAAAGGAATTCAACGCGCGGAATATTGAAACCCGCCGTGCGGCGTTTCGGCTGGAAATCAAAAATTAGTTGTCCCCGGGAGGCACGCGGAAGCGTGAACTCCGGCTCACACGTCAATCACCGGCCCGTTGCCGTCTTTGCGATCCGATTCCGGCGGGCGATTGCCGCCGCGGCGGAACGTCACCCGCGCCTTGCTCGTCCCGGTGAGAATGTTCAGCGCCACCGAAACCACGCTGATGATCAACGACCCGACGAGCGCGTCTCCAAAACTATCCACGACGAAATGCGGGTGGAGCAGCACGCCGACGAAGTAAAGCAGCAGCATGTTGATGACGAGGGTGAACAACCCGAGCGTCAACATCAGCAAGGGCAGCGCGATCAGCATCAGGATGGGCCGGATAAAGGCGTTGAGGATGCCCAAAACCAGCGAGGTGACGAATGGAATCCAGAGGTTGTTATCCTGAAAATGGATGCCGGGCACGACGTTCACCGCCACCAACACCGCCAGCGTGGTGATGATCCACGTCTGAACGAACTTCTTCATGCCGGGCTTCTGCTCTTGCATTGCGAAGCCAACATGGGCCAGACCCTTGCCGAAAACAAGCGGCAAACCAAATCAACCGGCTGCCACGCGCAGCAACGTCGTCGCGGTGCGTGCCTGCAGCACGGTGCCAACGAGGGACGCGGGCACCAGGCACGTCTCGCCGGCCGCGCGCTCGACCCTGCCGGTGCGGCTCGCCACGATGAGGTCGCCGCTTACGCAGGCGACGATTTGCATCCGGCCGGGTTCGAGCCGTGACTCGGTGCCGGCGGTCAATTGCATCGCCTCCACCGTGAACAGCGGATCGCACACGAGCGGGCGCACTTTCACCGGGTCATCGCCGGCAAACGCACTCCGGACCGGGGCGGGCTCGAAGTCATTGAAATCAATGCTCGCCAGTGATTCGGCGATGTGCAATTCGCGCGGTTTCGCATCGAGTCCCGCCCGGTTCCAATCGAACAGGCGATAAGTGGTGTCCGAGTTTTGCTGAATTTCAAAAATCACGAGGCCCGCGCCGATGGCATGGACCCGGCCGCTGGGGAGGAACATCGCGTCACCGGCGCGAACACGCACGCGATGAAAACAATCAGCGACCGACCGTTCGCGGAGCTTGCGCTCAAATTCTTCGCGGGTGACCCCGTGTTTGAGCCCGACGAAGATTTGGGCGTTGGGGGCGGCGTCGGCGATGTACCACATTTCCGTTTTGGGTTCACCGCCCAGCACGGCCGCCTTGTGCGAGGGCGGGTGGACCTGCAACGAGAGATCGGTTTGCGCATCCAGGATTTTTACGAGCAACGGGAAGCGGCCGTTCTGCGGCGGCACTCCGCCGAGCAAATCGGCCGGCCGATTTTTGACAAGCCAGTGCAGGTGCTGGCCGGCCAGCGGGCCGTTGGTGATGACGCTGGCATCGCCCGGGCGATCACTGATCTCCCACGACTCACCGATCGGCACGTCGGGTGGGAGGCGTTTGGCAAAGAGCCGTGCGAGGTTCCGTCCGCCCCAGATGCGCTCTTTGTAAATGGGTTGGAAAGTCAGCGGGTAAAGCATGGGCGTGTGCTGATTGCCTTGGGGTGATTGTCGTTTGACGCACCGAGCCAAGATAATGACGTCATCGCAACTAAGCTGCTGTGATTTGCCATGCCCTCACCGCCATCCCATTGGAGACCTGCCGGAACCGCGGTGGCTTCACGCGGGCGGCGGTGCTCCGATGGCCGGCGCCGCAACCATCGCTGCGGCCGAAAGCGGCGGGTCGGCGGATCTCGGCGCGGCCGGGATGCCGACGGGCGCACGCTTGGAGGGTTTTCTGGGTGATTCCGCCTTTTCGGCGCGGACCGGCTTTTCCAAGAAATGACCGTGGGCGCGGAACTTTTCGTAACGTTGCTTGAGACGTTCTGCCGGCGGCAGAGCCAGAACTTCGGTCAGATGCTTCAGCAGATGTTGCTTGAGCGTTTTGGCGATGGCCGCCGGGTCGTTATGCGCGCCGCCGATCGGTTCGGGGATGATTTCATCCACGAGCTTGAGTTCGAATAAATCCTTGGCCGTGATTTTCAGCGCTTCGGCGGCCTTGGCCGCAGCGGCGCGATCCTTCCACAGAATCGCGGCGCAACCTTCCGGGCTGATCACGGAGTAATAGGCATTTTCCAGGATCAAAACCCGATCGGCGACGCCGATGCCGAGCGCACCGCCGGAACCGCCTTCGCCAATGACCACCGCGATGATGGGCACTTCGAGCAGGGTCATGTCACGCAGATTGACGGCGATGGCTTCGGCGATGTGCCGTTCCTCCGCACCGATGCCGGGATACGCCCCCGCGGTGTCAATGAGTGTGATGATCGGCAGGCCGAACTTGTCCGCGAGCCGCATGAGGCGCATGGCTTTGCGGTAACCCTCGGGATGGGCGGAGCCGAAGTTGCGCAGGATGTTTTCCTTAGTCTCGCGGCCCTTTTGCGTGCCGATGACGAGGACCTTGTTATCGCCCAGTTTCGCGAAGCCGCCGACGATGGCGCGGTCCTCGGCGTAAAGCCGGTCGCCGTGCAGTTCGCTGAAGTCGCTGAAGGTCGAATGCAAATAATCGAGCGTGTAAGGCCGCCGGGGATGACGGGCGAGTTGCACGCGTTGCCAGGCGTTGAGGTTGGAGAAAATGTGCCGGCGGGTTTCCTCCAGCTTCCTTTCGATGAGCTTGATTTCGTCCTCGAAGCTTACGCCCAACGAGTGCTTCTCGGGATGACGTTTAAGTTCCTCGAGCTTGTTTTGCAGTTCGATAATCGGCTTTTCGAAATCGAGCTGGTGTTTCATGCAGTTCGGAGGGTAATCGGACGCGGGAGCGGAGGCAATGTTGAATTCAGGTATAAAAACCGGGGCCGGACTTGCGTCCGGCCCCGCGATGACGAGGTTTATACGCCTTCACCGAGGCGCTCAGAAGGGCAGCACGGTCAACTTGGAGGGACGCTGTTCGCACCGTGCTGCGAGCAAAACCTCTATGCCAACCCTAAACGAACAGCGAAGCTTTGTCATATTCACTACATCAGACTGGTCGCTCGCGCGATTCGTTCAAAACATTTTCTGCGCCTGTTCAATCCCGCCACGTTGGTCACTGGTAGGAGGTTGCGTCGGGACGTGTAACTGAAAAGCGCGCGTGACCTTGCCGGGTGCAGTCGTTTGCGACTGATTCAGTTCGACATGGGCGATGCGATCTCCGCAGCGTCCGGGCCGGAACAGGCGCGAATCGGATTACTTGATCGGTTGCGGATCGCGCCACACGTGGCCGCTTTGCGCCAGCAAATCCTCCGCCGCCACCGGCCCCCACGTGCCCGCCGCGTAGAACTCCCGGTTTGACAGCGGCTTGCCGTCCCAACCTTTGCGGATCGAATCCACGATCTGCCACGCAGTTTCCACTTCGTCGCGCCGGATGAACAATGTCGCGTCGCCGGCCATGGCTTCCAGCAACAACCGCTCGTACGCTTCCGGTGTGTAAGCGCCGAATTCCGAGTCGTAGCTGAAATGCATCCGCACGGGGCGCACGGCGACACTCGCACCGGGCACTTTTCCGTTGAAACGGAGCGAAATGCCTTCGTTGGGTTGGAGTCGCAGGGTGATGGCGTTGGGATCGAGCTTCGGCCCGCAGGCCGCAGCGAACAGCACATGCGGCGTGGGCCGAAACTGGACGCGCACTTCGCTCGCACCCAGCGGCAGGCACTTGCCTGTGCGCAAATAAAACGGCACACCCGACCAGCGCCAGTTGTCCACGAACAGTTTCAACGCCGCGTAGGTTTCCACGTTCGAATCAGGCCGCACCTTCGGCTCCTGACGGTAACCCGGCTGCGGCTGCCCATCCACCACGCCTGCGAAATATTGCCCGCGGACCACCTGCCGGGCCACGTCATCGGGCGTGAGCGGACGGATGGACTTGAGCAGCTTCACCTTCTCATCGCGAATGGCTTCGGCTTCCAACGAAACCGGCGGCTCCATCGCCACCAGCGACAATACCTGGAGCATGTGATTTTGCACCATGTCGCGCAACGCGCCGGCTTCCTCGTAGTAACCGCCCCGTGCGCCGACGCCCAGCTTCTCGCTCACGGTGATCTGCACGTGATCCACCGACTCGCGGGTCCAGAGCCGCTCGAAAATCGAATTCGAAAAGCGGAACATCAAAATGTTCTGGACCGTCTCCTTGCCCAGATAGTGATCAATGCGGCAGACCTGTTGTTCGTGCGCGTACCGGGTCAGTTCGTGGTTCAGTGCGCGCGCCGAGGCCGCATCGTGGCCGAACGGCTTTTCGACGACGAGCCGTTGCCAGCCGTCGCCGTTGCGTTGCAGCAATTTTGCCCGGTGCAATTGCTCGGCGACCGTGCTGAACTGGCTGGGCGAGATGGCGAGGTAGAACAGCAAATTGTTCCGCAGCGCCGGGTTGCCCAAACCGCCGAGTTTTTGCTCCAGTTTTTGGTATGCCGCGGCATCGGTTAGATCGCCCACGCAATAGGAGACGTTGGCCGCGAACTCGCGCCAGACGGCTTCGTCCACGGGTTTGGTGCGCGAGAATTGATCCAGTTCAGCCCGCAGTTCGGTCCGCCACGAGTCGTCCGTTTTCTCGCGCCGCGCAAAGCCGATGACCCGGAAGGCCGGCGGCATCTGCCGGTCCTTGCAGAGATGGTAAAGCGCCGGGATGAGTTTGCGCGCGGTCAAATCGCCGCTGGCGCCGAAGATGACGATGGCACAGGGCTCGACCGCCTTGCGGCCCGCGTCCAGGCGGCACGCCATGAGTTCGTCGAGATGTTCGGGCGTGTTCACCGGCGCAGCATGGCGCATCACCGCGGCAAGTTCAATGCCTCTTCCGCCATCACCCCGGGACGGGCCGTCCGACGGGCTTTACTCGTTTTTCAACCGCTGATATTTTTCAACCGCATGATCGAAGTGCAAGGACTCGTCAAGCTGTACGGCGAATTTGTCGCCGTGCATGAGCTTTCGTTCGCAGTCCAACCCGGCGAAGTGATGGGTCTGGTCGGCCCCAATGGCGCCGGCAAAACGACGACCCTCCGCTGTCTGGCCGGCATCATCCCGCCGACGCGGGGTTGCGTGCGGATTTGCGGGAGCGATCTGACCCAGGACCCGATCCCGGCCAAGAAACAACTCGCCTTTCTCACCGACGAACCGCGCCTCTTCGATTATCTCACCGTCTGGCAACACCTGAATTTCGTCGCGCGCATCTATCAGGTCGCGGATTTCGAGCCGCTGGCGGGCACGCTGCTGGAGGAACTGGAACTGTCGGACAAGCGTGACAAGCTTCCCGGTGAACTCTCCCGCGGCATGAAGCAAAAACTCGCCATCGCCTGCGGACTTTTGCATTCGCCCAAGGTGATTTACTTCGACGAACCACTGACCGGTCTCGACCCCTACGGCATCCGGCGGATGAAGGATTCCATTTTGAAACGGGCGCGCGCCGGCGCGGCCATCATCATCAGCTCGCACCTGTTGCACCTCGTCGAGGAAATTTGCTCGCACATTTTGATTCTGAAAAACGGGCGGAAGGTCATTGATGGCACCCTGGCCGAGATCACGCAGAAGTTTTCCCAGCAACCGGGCGATGTGAACCTGGAGGAAATCTTCTTCCGCGCCACGAGCGAAACACCGCCGCCGCCATCTCCTCCCATCGTCGGCGAAACACCGAGGGCTTGAACCCATGCGCGCCCGACCCTCACCCCGGCCTTTTCCCATCCGATGGGAGAGGGAGAATCTTTCTCCGTTCGTTGGCGAATCGCGTGTGCTTGGGCTTTGCTTGCGACTGGCTTTGCTGTTCCCTCGCCCGTCGGACGGGAGCGGGGGGGGCAGGGTGAGATGTAATCCATGATCTCCGCCCTCTTCTACCTCCAGTTCCACTCGGTCAAGAACCGCCTGGTGATGCGGTTTAAGCGGCTCAAGCAGCCGAAATATCTCATCGGTCTCGTTGTGGGGGCGCTTTATTTTTATTGGTACTTCTTTCGCGTCCTCTTTGTCCCGCGCACAGCGTGGGGTGCTTCGCCCGGAAACACCGGCAGGTCATCGGCGCTGGACCCGTTGTTTTACGAATCCATTGGCGCGCTGATCCTGCTCGTCATTGTCGGCCTGGGGTGGATTCTCCCGCGCAAACGCGCGGCGCTGGCGTTCTCCGAGGCGGAAGTGGCGTTTCTGTTTCCGGCGCCCGTCAGCCGGCGCGGATTGATCCATTTCAAATTGCTGCGTTCGCAACTGGCGCTGCTGGCTTCGGTGTTGTTCCTGACGCTGATTTCCAACCGTCTTGGTACGGACGGGCGTTGGCTGATTCACGCGGCGGGCTGGTGGATCATTCTGTTCACCTTGAACCTGCACTTCATCGGGGCGTCTTTTGCGCTCACGATGCTGATGGACCGGGGGATTTCCACGTGGAAGCGGCGCGTGGCGGTGATGGGGCTGGCCGTGGCCGCGGTGAGCGTGGTGGGCACATGGCTGATGCGGCAATTCCCGGAACTGACCCCGGCCCAACTGGCGGACCCGGATCAAATGCTGGATTACGCGAAGCGCGCCCTGGTGAGCGGCCCGCTGCCGTATCTGCTGTATCCGTTCCGGCTCGTTGTGAAGCCTTATCTCGCAACGAATGGGCCGGCTTTTCTGGTGGCTTTGAGCCCGGCGCTCCTGCTGATGGCGCTGCATTACGTCTGGGTCATCCGCTCCGACGTCGCTTTTGAAGAGGCGTCCGTGGAAGCCTCGAAGCGGATGGCGGAAAAAATCGCCGCCGCGCGCGCGGGCCGGTTGGGAAAGACCGGCAAACAGATCAAACCCAAACGTCCGCCATTCCGGCTGGCGCCCACGGGCCCGCCGTTGCTCGGGTTGCTTTGGAAGAATCTCATCAGCGCGGGGAGCGCCGTCTCGGCCCGCACCGGATTGATTCTGCTCATCCTCGCGCTGGTCCTGGGCGGCAACCTGATCGGGTTGCGGCAGAACAGCACCCTGCCCGTCGTGATCGGCTCGCTGGCGGGCATGTTCGGGATCTGGGCGGTGTTGTTGGGCCCGCAAATCATGCGGCAGGATTTTCGCCAGGACCTGCCGCAAGCCGACGTGCTCAAACTTTATCCGCTGCCCGGCTGGCAGCTTGCGTTGGGAGAAATCCTCGCGCCGGCCGTCATCCTCACGGTTGTTGAATGGCTGTTGCTGGTGCTGGGCATGGCGTGCGCGGTGCCGTTTGCGCGTGAAACGGTTTCCGGCGGCCTGGCACTCGCGCTCGGCGCGGGAACGGCGCTGTTGCTGCCCCTGTTGAACCTGATTTCACTCGTTATTCCCAACGCCGCGGTGTTGTTGTTCCCCTCATGGTTTCAAACCGGCAAGGACGCGCCGCACGGCATCGAGGCCACGGGCCAGCGCCTGGTGTTTGCGCTGGGACAATTCCTCGCGTTCATCGTGGCGCTGGTACCGGCCGCGGCAGCGTTCACGGGATTATTCTTCGTGGTGAAATACCTGGCCGGCGCGGTCATGGCCGTGCCCATCGCCGTCCTGGGCGCCGCGCTGGTGCTGGCGGTGGAAGCCGGGCTGGGCGTCCTGTTGCTGGGATGGCTCTTCGGCCGGCTTGATTTGTCTTCCGAGGCCAACTGACCCCGAGAGCAGGATTGAATTGGATCGCAATCTCCGTCAGGCTTCACGGCCAGTCACCACATGTTTCGGCTGTTGCGCCAACAGGTCAGACGCCGGCGACCGGGATTGATTATCGCCGGTTGTTTCGGCGTTGCCGTCGCGGCGACAACGATGGGTGCAGATTGGCCGCAGTTTCTCGGACCGCAGCGAGACAACGTCGCTGACGAAACCGGCTTGATTGATCGGTGGCCCGCCCAGGGCCCGCCGCAAGTGTGGGAAATGGACATGGGTTCGGGTTACAGCGCACCTTCCGTGCTTGGGGGCGTGCTCGTGTTGCACCATCGCCTCGGTGACGAGGAAATCGTCGAAGCCATGGACGCGAGCACGGGCAAAACGAAATGGCGGCACAAAGACCCGAGCCGCTTTCGCGATCCATTCGGCTACAACAACGGTCCGCGTTGCACGCCGCTGCTCGTGTCGAATCGCTGCTACACCTTCGGCGCGGAAGGCAAATTGACCTGCTTGAATCTGGCGAACGGGGAGGTGATCTGGAGGCGCGACAGCGCGAAGGATTGGAACATACCCGAACCATTTTTTGGCGTCGGCAGCACGCCGTTGCTGGAGGACGGCAAGTTGATTGTGATGGTTGGCGGCCAACCGGACGCCGGCGTCGTGGCGTTGGATCCTGGAACCGGAAAAACGATTTGGGAAAGTGTTGGCAGGAAAACCTGGAACGGGGTTACCACAATTGGCTGGCGGCCGGAAAAACCATACGCATGGAGCGGCCACGAGAAGATCGCCAGTTACGCTTCGCCCATTGCTGCGACGATTCACGGCCGACGGCATTTGTTCTGCCTGATGCGACAGGGCCTCGTTTCGCTCAACCCGACAAACGGTGAAGTCCGTTTTTGTCGCTGGTTTCAATCGCCCGTCAACGAATCCGTCAACGCCATGACGCCCGTGGTGCGCGACGACGTGGTTTTCATTTCGGCGGCGTATTACCGCGTCGGTTCGGTGGCGCTCCGCGTCAAGCCGGATGGCCGCTCCTTCGACGAACTCTGGCGCAGCCCGGAAAACCCCTTCGCGCGGAACGACGACGGCAGTTATCCCGCGCCGGTTTTGGAAACTCATTTCAACACGCCCGTGTTTCACGACGGTTTTCTTTACGCCTTCAGCGGACGCAACGAGCCGGATGCCGCGCTCCGCTGTGTGGAACTCAAGACCGGCAAACTCATGTGGTCGCGCGATGAAGGTTTTCCCGCGCATCGCGGTGGTCAACCGTCCGCCTATGGTCGCGGCTCGGCGATATTGGCCGACGGCAAACTGATTGCGCTCGGCGAAGGCGGCAAACTGGGAATGTTTCGGCTGAATACCACGAAGCCCGAAGAGATCTGCGCCTGGCAGGTGCCGCAATTGCGTTATCCCTGCTGGGCCGGACCGGTGCTGGCCGGGAAGAAACTCTACCTCCGCAGCGAGGACAAATTGCTGTGCTTTGACCTTGCGCGGCGAATTTCTACGAAAACAACCTTGTGACAGCGGCCCAAAAACGAATCATGGACTTGTTCAGCGCCATCAACGATAATGACTGCGTTCCCGCCCAGCGAGCTGGTTCAAGAAATCGTTTCCGACAAAAGACTTGTTATGATTAAAACACCGGAAGCCGTCGCGGCGCCGACCCGCCAGACACCGGCCAGTGAAACCGAACCGCAACGGTTCGAGCGCATCCTCTTGCGCCCTCAATTCAAACCGCTGAAGGCCGTGTTCGACAACCTCGACCTGGCCGTCCCGGTCATGCAAGCGGCGATCATCACCACGAATTCCTACCAGATGTTCCTGGGCAAGCTGGGTTATCGCGTCGAAATCGTGAAACAGATCCACGAGAGCGATTGCTACGCGCGCCTCGGGCCCAAAGGCGGCATCCGGGCGGTCCTGCCGGTCCACGACATCGCCACCTACAGCACCATGGTCACGCTCGTGAATTTCGATTCGACGTTGACCACCACCTCCAATGCCATTGATTTCTACGACGACCAACTGGCCGAATTCAAAATCCAGTTGATGAACCGCTCTGGCAACGCCGGGTGAACCCGCGACGTTGGTCCTTAAACTCGTGCGCAGCTTCCGGCCATGGCTCTTCCCGCAATCCAGCCGGTCGTCCAAGCGGCCTGGAAATTGAACCCGCCGGTGATGCCGTCAATGTCCAGCACTTCGCCCGCGAAAAAAAGCCCGGGGCAAATTCGGCTCTCCATCGTTTTGAAATTCACTTCGCTCAACCGCACCCCGCCGCAGGTCACGAATTCGTCCTTGTTCAGACTTTTGCCGGTGACTTGAAATTCCGTGCGCCGCAACTGCTGGACAAGCCGGTGTTGCGCCGACCGCGCCAGCCCCGACCATCGCGTTCCGCGCGTGACACCCGCCGCCAGCACCAGTTGTTCCCAGAGCCGGGCGGGCAGCGACGCCAACGGCGAATTGACGATCCACTTCGCCGGTTGCGACTGGCGGCACGACCGAAATGCCTTCGCCAGTTTGTCTTCGTTCCAATCCGGCAGCCAGTTCACTTGCAGCGCGAAGCGATAAGCTTGGTCGTGCAACTCGCGCGCGCCCCAAGCCGACAGCCGGAGAATCACCGGCCCGCTCAATCCCCAATGGGTCACCAGCAACGCGTCGCATTCGCGCAGTTTGCCGCCGTTTACCGAGGCTTCAACCGCTTCCAACGAAACGCCGGCCAGTTGCCGCAGCCACGGCGTTTCGATCTGAAACGTGAACAACGACGGCACGGGGGCTTCGAGCGTGTGACCGAGCGACACCGCCAGTTGACCAAGCGCCGGCGTCCGGCAACCGCCTGTCGCCAGGAGCACTTGATCGCAAACAATCGGAGCTTCGGAGGAAAGTTCCCCCTTTCCCTTTCGAAAAGGGAGAGGGCCGGGGTGAGGGTTCGCGGGTGACACTGACACTTCAAAACCTCCTCCCGTATTTCTGGCAATGCGCTCCACGCCGCAATTCGCTATGAGCTTTACGCCCGCCTGACGCGCCGCGTTGAGCAGGCAGTCCAGAATGGTCTGCGACGAATCCGTCGTGGGAAACATCCGTCCGTCGCTTTCGGTCTTGAGTGTCACACCGCGCGCCGCGAACCACGCCACGGTGTCGGAGGCTTGAAATTGCTTGAAGGGTGCGATCAATTCCCGTTCCCCGCGCGGAAAGCGCGCGGCAAACTCGCGCTCGTTGAAACAGGCATGAGTGACATTGCAGCGCCCGCCGCCGGAGATTTTCACCTTGGCTAGAAACTGCGTTCCGCGTTCGAGCACGATGACCTCCGCTCCCGGCGCGGCTTCGGCGCAGGTGATGGCCGCAAAAAATCCCGCCGCTCCCCCGCCCACGATGACAATGCGCCGCGGGTTCATCCGTGTTACGGTTGGGCGGCCTTGCGTGCCCAACGAAGTTTGGCGGACGCGGAGCGCAGGTTGGCGCGGCGCTCCTCGGGCGTTGGCCGAATGACTTCCGGCGCAATTTCGGCGTAAATGCCGTCGCGCCAACCCGCCTCAAATGCCTTTTTTACGCGCCGGTCTTCGCCGGAGTGAAACGTGAGGATCGCCACCCGTCCGCCCGGATTCAGGCACGCGGGCAGATGACGCAGCAACATGTCGAGCGCGGAGAACTCGTCGTTCACGGCCACCCGCAGGGCCTGGAATACGCGGCGCACGACGAGATCGCTTTCGTCCTTCTTTAATCCCGGTGAAGCGGCGCGGACCGCATTGGCCAGTTCCAAGGTCGTGGCGAAACTGCGGCCGGCAAGTGCCGCTGCCAGTTCGGTGGCACGCGGCTCGTCCGCGTTTTCACTCAGCAGTTTTGCCAGCGACGCGGTCGCCGTGTTTTTTAGCAGGGCGGACGCGGGAAAGCCGCGTTGCGGATTCATCCGCATGTCCAGCGGACCGTCGGCTTTTGTGGAAAACCCGCGCGCGGGATCATCCAGTTGCATGGAAGACACGCCAAGGTCGGCCATGATGCAATCCGCGCGAACCGCGGTGGTGTTCCACACTGCGGGATCGGCCGCAGCGCGCCCGTCACTTTCAATCTGCGGCGGCTGGATCTGCGACTGCAGCCTCGCCCCGGCTTCCGCCAAGACTTTCGGCAGACCGGCGAAGTTGCTGCGGACGGCGATGAACATTTCCGGACCAAAACCAGCGGCGCGCAGGCGGGCTTCCGTCTTGGGCAACTCGATCGGGTCCATGTCCAGACCGATCAACCTTCCGCCGGGCTGGAGGCGCTTGAGCATTTCCTGCGCGTGCCCGCCGTAACCAAGTGTGCAATCCACCGCCAGTTCACCGGGCCGGGGCGCGAGTATTTCCAGAATCTCCGCGACCATGATGGGCCGATGCGTGCCCGCCGGCGTTTTGCCGGAGGCCAGCACCTTGGCCACCGTTTCGGCGTAACGCTCGGGGTTTTGCTCCTTGTATTTCTCCTCGAACCGGCGCGGGTGCTTGCCGGAATAGCGCGGCCGGCGGCGATGCGGCATCGCAGGGGGCGCGTTGTTTGATGTTGGCGGAGCGTCGTCGGTCACGCGAAGACGCATAACAGAACCGGCGACTGGACGCGATCCAATTAAGCCGACTGCGCTGTCGGCAAAACTCGATTCAGTTTGAATCCGCCGGTGAAGTTCGTCGGCCGGCAAACTGGGCGGAGGGTCACTCGACCTTCACCTTCGCCTCTTCAAGCAGCAGGCTGTATTTATAACCGGCGCCAAAATCTTTGTTGCGAACCACCTTGCCTTCGACCAGGACCGTGTCGCCGCGTTTGGCCTCGTCGGTGCTGGTGACGAGCAAATCATTGCTGCCCGCACTCCCGGTCCCGTCCTGCAGATGCAGCCAGTTTTTGCCCATGATACTGGCGTTGTACTTCACCACTTTGCCACGGAGCTTCACGGACTTGCCTGCCAGGCTTGCGCTGGCGGCGTAAATTTCCGCGACGGTCTTTCCATCCTTGGCTGGCTTGAGTCCGGTGAAATCGGTTTTGGGAAGGGACGGCCTGGCGCCTACTGGAGGATGACCGCTGGGCAGGTCTCCGACCGTACCGCCCCCAATGGGTGGATGCCCCGCGGGCAGTTGTTCCGCGCCCGGTTTGGCGCCATTCACCGCGATCTGGCTGGCGAAATAAACCATCGGGAAAGTCCGGTTCAGCGACTTGCTCTCGAAATCCTTCATCGGCATCGCGTCGGGCACCGTTACCGAATCGCCCTGCTTCACCTGAAACTTCGTCGCGGCGGCCCAGACCTTGTTCGTGCCGGTGTCCACCAGCACATAAGTATAACCGCCGGCGTCCATCGTTTCGGTCACCTTGCCGGAAAAACCTCCCGGCCCGGCAACCGCCGGCAAACCCGCGAGCGCGGAGAGGAACAACAGCAATGCCACCGATGATGCGATGTATTTCATAAATAATTGCGAATGCCGCCCAGAGCCTGACCCGCTCCCGGCCTGAAATCAACCTTTCACTGCCACCGCCTTGAAGAACGTGTAACAAAACACGCCGTTAGATCCGGCACTGGCTTTCAGATCAGCCAGTCCCCTGGCCCACGCGCGCCGATCCAGCAATCCCGCCGCCACAGCGTGTTTGCGCACGCCCTCGACCATGGCGATGTAAGTGTTGTGCGTGAATCCCCGCACCCACGCGGGCCGGCTGGCGTCCACATAGACGAAGCGCGGCGAAACCTCGACGTTGCGAAAGCCCGCCGCCCGGACGAGGGGAAACAAACGCCGCCCGATCAGCGCGTCGCCGCCCGTCTTTGCTTGAAGGTCAATCAAAGATTGAATCGTGCGCCACGCCGCGTCGCTCCGCGGATGGAAGAACGTCGAGCCGTGGTCGCCTTCAACGACTGTCAGCGTTCCGCCTGGTTTCAAAACCGCTTTCAAACAGCGCAGCGCCCGGAGCGGCTCCGGCAGATGTTCCAGTACGAAGCACACAAACGCGTGATCGAAGCTCGCCTTTGGAAATGGGAGTTTGAAAATGTTCGCCGGTTGAAAAGTGACGTTGGAAAAACCAGCCCGGCGGACCGCCGTCTCCGCCGCTTTCACCGACGCGGGCGAAACATCCACGGAAGTGAACCGTGCTTTTGGACTGTTCCGCGCGAGAATGACCGATTGCGCGCCGATGCCGCAGCCGGCTTCGAGTACGCGGCTCCCGGCGGGGTAAAAGGTGTCGTGATGCAACAACTCGGCCAGCGTCTGCGATTGATCCCTGAGGCGCTGATGTTCGCGCACCGAGTAACCGTGGACATATTCACGAGCCTGTTGCCGTTTCTGCCGCTTTGCACCCATCGCGCATCAGAATATGAAGCGGGCAGGCCGGCAACTCAATCGCGTAAGCAAGGACACTGCCCGCTCACCATGCCTGGCGCAGGATCGTTGTCATTTCCTCCGCTGTGAGCACGATGGGATTCGCCTTCATGCTGCTAGACTTCGCGGCATTTGCCACCAGGTCCGCGATGTGTTCCGGTCCGATCCCATAGACGCGCAACGGTGGAATTCGCAAATCGGAAACCAACTGCCGCACCCACGCCACCCCTTGGTCCGCCGTGGCGTTGTTGTCCGCCGTGAGTATCCGGGCAACTTCAACATATCGTCCCAACGCTGGGTTTTGCCGCTCGCGCTCCCGCAGCGCGTGGAGATTCGCGGCCATCACGTGCGGCAGCAACGCCGCGCACACCGCGCCGTGCGCTGCGGGAAACATCCCGCCAATCGGCCCGGCGAATCCGTGCACCGCGCCGAGACCCGCGTTCGCCAGCGCCAGTCCGCCGTGCAAACTCGCCACGGCCATATCCTCTCGCGCCGACTGGTTGCCGCCGTCCGCGAACGCCACGCGCAACGAACGCGCCGCGCGCCGGAGGCCTTCCGCGCACAAGCCGTCCGTCATCGGATTGGCGCGCGCGCAGACGTACGGCTCAATGAGCTGCGTGATCGCGTCCAGGCCCGTGCTGGCGGTGAGCGCGGGCGGCAAATCGTAGGTCAGTTCCGGATCAACCACGGCCACGCGTGGCAGCATGAGCGGACTGCGCAAACTCACCTTGACCTTGTGTTCGGGTGAAGCCAACACCGCGTTGCGGGTCACTTCCGAACCCGTGCCCGCGGTGGTGGGGATGGCGATGAACGGCGCGGAAGAATTGGTCAGCGCCTTGCCCCGGCCTATCACTTCGAGGTAATCAATCAAAACACCGTCGTTCGTCAGCATCGCAGCGATGGTTTTGGCGGTGTCAATCACGCTGCCGCCGCCAACGCCGATCACCACCTGATAACCACCCCGCCTCGCCTCCTCGACCATCAATTCAACCGCCGCAATCTCCGGTTCGATGACGATGGAAAAGCGATCCGCGGCGACGCCGTGCCCGGCCAGCGAAACAAACAAACCCTCCGCGCGTTGCGGATTGCCGCCCGTGACAACCAGCGCGTGCGATCCGAACTTTTTTGCGAGCGCCCCCGCCTCACGCAGTGTGCCCGAACCAAAGACGATGCGCGTGGCGGTTGCGAATTCAAAGTTCATTGTGGGAGTTCAAGCTATAGCTTGTCGGCCGAAATACGCTAAAGCGTGAACTCCAACAAAGCTTTTTACCAACCATCGTCATTCGGGAAAACATTGTTGAACTTCACGCTCGTCCGCGGCGCGGCCATCATGGGCGCGACGGCATCCCGCCAGATGGGATAATGGTTCGTTTCCTTGTGCGCCGCCGCCGCGGCGGCATCGCGGTAAACTTCCACCAGCACAAAACACGTCGGATCGTCCTGCTGTTGGATGACATCGAAGCGCGCCACGCCGGGCTCCTGCCGGCTGGCGCGGGCGTTGGCCAAGGTCGCCTGTTTGAACGCTTCGAGCGACTCCGATTTCACCTGAACCTGAACCAGAACAATCAGCATGCAGCGACCAACTACGCGAAAGCGGAACAAACTTCAAGCCTGTCGCGCAGGGCGAACTTTGTCCGCGCGAACACCCGGCCGCCCGTCAGTTGATCAACAACAGGACCAACAACCCTGCGATGGTCGTCAGAATTGTGACCGGGATTCCGAACCGGGCGTAATCCCAAAAGCCCACTTCCACGTGACCGCGCGCCGATTCGACGACGATGATGTTGGCCACGGAGCCGAGGATGGTGAGATTGCCGGCCAGTGTCGTGGCCAGCGCCATTACCTTCCACATCAATTCCGGCTGCGCAAAGTTGGTAATCCATTTTCCCGCCACGAGCACGAAGGGCACGTTGGAAAAGACGTTCGAGCCGAGTGCGGAGAACCAGGCGAAGTTCCAGGCCTGGCCCGTTGCGGAATGTCCGAACACCGGTCGCAGCTTGTTGAAAACGTCATCGGCCAGACCCGTATCCGTCAGCCCTTCCACCACGACGAACAGGGCTGCGAAGAAAACCAGCAGATGCCAATCCACCAACTTGAGCACCTCGTGCGTATCCCGCCGCGCCAGCACCATGATCAATGCGCCGCCCGCCAGCGCCGTCCAGGCCAGGTTCAGCCCCGCCACAAATCCCGCGAACACCAAGACCAGCACGGCGACCGTCAGAATCATCAGCCGGCGGTCCAGCTGTTTTGTCGGACCCTCCGGGCGATGAATGACAACGCCACGCAACACCTTCCGAAAGCCGAACGATAGGACGGCGTATTGAATGCCCAAACCCACCACCGCCACCGGCAACAGCGAAAGCGAGAAGCGCAGGAATGGAATGCCCGAGAGATGCCCGATGATCATGTTCTGCGGATTGCCCACCAGCGTGGCGACGCTGCCGAGATTGGCGCTCATCGCCAGCGCCAGCAAATACGGCGGCAGCGGCAATCGCCCGCGCACCATCACGACCACGACCAGCGGCGTGAGCATCAGGCACACAGTGTCGTTGACCAGCAATGCCGACAAAACGCCCGACGTGCAAATCAGGTGGAACAACAGCGACTGCGGTGTCTTGGCGACGCGCAGAATCCTGTCCGCCGCCCATTCGAAGAAACCCGCGAGGTAGAGATACGCGGAGATGAGCATCATCCCGAGCAGCAGCACGAGCGTGTCGTAATCCACCGACCGGTACACCCGCTCGGGCGTCATTACCCCGCACGCAACCATCAGCACCGCGCCCAGCAACGCGGCAGCGGGCCGGTTCAATGGCAAAATCTTCAGCCGCCGCCCGCTGATCAACAGATAGGTGAAAGCAAAGATCGCGATGGCAATGAATTCTTTTGTCAGGGCGCTCACCGGATGCGTTCATGTTGCGACAAACGCTCCAGGGCAGCAAGCCGCGGCGAACGGCAGGGATTTGATTCCGCGTTTCGCCCACAACGCGGCTGCATCAGCCCGGCATTGGCCGGCGCGATCAACGCGCCCGAATTTTCCCGGGTCGGCTTGCCACCAGGCGACGCAGGCCGCGGGCATCGAGACGGATCAACACCCATTCATCCAGCGCCTTGGCGCCGAGGCGACGATAGAAATCCAGCGCGTTGCGATTCCAGTTCAACGCGATCCACTCAAACCGGCCGCAGTTCTGTTTAGCCGCCACGCGGGCGACGGCCTGAATCAGTCGCCGGCCAATTCCGAGTCGGCGAAATTGTGGGCGCACATACAAATCATCGAGCCATAAACCCTGACGCCCGACAAAGCTGGAGAACGTAAAGAAATAGATGGCGTAGCCGACTGCTTGGCCATCGCAGTGGACCAGCAACGCTCCCGCGACCGGGCGCGGCCCGAACAACGCTTTTCGCAACAAAGCTACCGTGGCCTTGACCCCAAGCCGTTCAAACCGCGCGAGTTCACGGATGAGCTTCAGCAACTCCGGCACTTCGGCGGAGGTGATGGGACTGATCTTGAAATTCATGTCGCAAGCTATCAGCGGCAGGAATTGTTCGACAAGCTCTGCTTCTTCGGCGCGCGTTGCCAGCTTGAATAATTGTCCGGGGCTGCCGACACTGCCAGTGTGAAAATCTTGTTCACATCCATCCTGCTGTGGTTCGCGCTTGGCGCCTGCGCCGCCGAACCGGAACTGTTGTCCGTCCGCAAAATCTGGGATCACGGCCAACATAACGCTTTCACCGATTTGATCCGGTTTCAGGATCAATGGCTCTGCTCCTTCCGCGAAGCGGATGCGCACGTGGGCGGCGACGGCAAGTTGCGCATCCTTGAATCCGCGGATGGCGAGAACTGGAAATCCGCCGCCCTGCTCGCCGAGCCCGGCATTGATCTGCGCGATCCGAAGCTCTCCCTCACGCCCGACGGACGACTCATGGTCGTGGCGGGCGGTTCGGTGTATGGCGGCACAAAAAATCTCCAAAGCCGCCAGCCGCGCGTGGCGTTTGCGAGGGATTGCCACGCATGGTCACCGATACAACGGGTGTTGACGGAAGGCGAATGGCTCTGGCGCGTGACCTGGCAAAACGGCACGGCGTATGGCGTCGCCTACAATTCCGCGCCGCCGAAACCCGACGCCGGCTGGGGGCTCAAACTCTTCCGCAGCGCGGACGGGTTGGACTGGCAACTCGCCGCGCCGCTCGCCGTGCCGGACCGGCCGAATGAAACCACGGTTCGCTTTTTGCGCGGCGGCGAGGCGATAATGCTGGTGCGCCGCGAAGCGGGCGATCAGGGTGGCTGGATTGGCGCGAGCCGGTCTCCGTACACCGATTGGAAATTCACGCCCACGAAGGTTCGTCTGGGTGGGCCGGATTTCATCGAACTCCCCGATGGCTCGTTGGTGGCGGGCAGCCGCGATCATTCCCAGGGCAAGGCGAAGTGTTCCCTGTTTCGCATGACCCACGACAGTTTGCAGCCGGTGCTCACGTTGCCGAGCGGCGGCGATTGCAGCTATCCCGCGCTCGTGTGGCATGGAGGCTTGCTCTGGGTGAGCTACTACTCCTCACACGAAGGCAAATCCAGCATCTACCTGGCGAAAGTCAGTTGGCCGCTGCGCTAGGGCAACACCCGGGCGGCGAGACTTTTGTTTTGGGACTTCATTGTTGCGGGCGTTACAGCCCGCTGCGGGATGCTCTGCCCGCTCCGCCTCGGCCCAAACCAAAATTCGCAGCCGCGGCGCGATAATTTTAAGAAAATTGTCCTGACGTTCCGGTGTCATTCGTCGTATTTGTGAACGACAACAACACAACGATTATGAGCGACAACCAAACCAATATCGTCCGACTTCACCGGGTGCTCCGCGCCAAGCCGGAGCGGGTTTATCGCGCGTTCCTAGATGCCGATGCGATGGTCAAATGGCTGCCACCACACGGATACACGGGCAAGGTGCACCACCTCGCCGCCAAGGTTGGTGGCACGTTCAAGATGTCCTTCACCAACTTCAACACCGGCAAGAGCCACTCCTTCGGCGGCACGTACCTTGAACTTAAACCCAACGAACTCCTCCGCTACACGGACAAGTTCGATGATCCCAACCTGCCCGGCGAAATGATCACCACCGTCGTACTCAAGCCGGTTGCGTGTGGAACAGAAGTGAACATCACGCAGGAAGGGATTCCCGCGATGATTCCTGTCGAGTTTTGCTACCTGGGTTGGCAGGAGTCACTGACGCTCCTGAACCAACTGGTCGAGCCGGAGATTCCCGACCAGCCGTGATGGTTTGAGATGGGCAAAGCGTCAGCTTTGCCCTGCCAATCAAACCATGGTAGGGCGGCGCTGCCGCGCCGCCTGCCCACTCACGTCTTTGGCGGCCATTGCACGCCGACGAGTTCCTTGGGCAATTGCGTCGGGTCAACCGGGTAAATGAGCGACAGGTCGGGCTTGGTTTTTGCCGTGGGCAACAATTCCAGTTCCTCCGGTGCGCCAACGATGAGCCAGAGCACCTCAGCCTCCGTGTCGTTGAATACTTGACGCAACTCGTCCGGGCCGACCAGCACCCCGCCGTATTTGGGAACGGTCAAGGTCTCCTCCCCCACCCGCATCCGCCCCGTGCCTTCCAGCACGAAATAAAACTCCTCCTGTCGGATGTGCCGGTGCAGCGTGCCCGCACTCTTTGGCGGATATCGCCAGAGCCGCGCGCTCAGATTCTCGCTCCCGGTGCGCTCCAGGAAATCCGCGTTCGGGATCTTCATCAAGTTGGATGGTCGCCAGTGCAGGTCGTCCGGGGGGATGAGTTGATATCCTTGAATCGATTTCATTGTGGTCTATTTCCGTCCTTCTTTTGTGGCAGTGGATTGAGCCAGGGTTTGAACCAGCGCGCCAACCGCGGCATGACCACCCTTATGCCAGATACTGCTCGACACTTCATATTTCTGCTGCAGCAGCTTTTCATAGTTTGCGAGATTGGCAGCAAAAATCATGATTCTTAAAGGGTGCTATTGTTCATACCAAGTGTTTGGTTTTGATGTTGCCCCATTTTGCGTTGAGGTATTCTGCGACGAGCCGGCGGTGGCAATGGTGTGGCAGGTGTTCGCTGCAAAGCAAGCAGCCGTGGTCGAGCACGTCAGGGCGAACGGATTTTTCGATCTGCCGCTGCGCCATCAAATCCAGAAACTTCTTTTCGTAAACTCCCCAATCGCCCTTTTGCTTCTTGTAGGCGTCGAGGATGTCCTGCGTTGGGGCAAGTTCAGGCAGATGGACGTATTCGATGCCGCCGATTTCCTGGAGAAAGTAGGCGAGATCGTCCTTCTTGGAAAAGCCAGCGAGCTGGGAATTGTTGTTGAGCCGCACGTCCACGACGCGCTTCACGCCCGCGCTCTTGAGCTTCGTGAAGAACTCACGCGCAGTGGTCTGGGTGAAGCCGATAGTGAACAGTTCAATTGCCATAGTACGGTGGTTCTTCTCGTAGGACCAACTCATCTTCGTGGTAGGCGACCTTCTCGCCTTGTTTCTTATAGGCATCAGCCACAATCTCGTCCTGCGAACGGAAGAGTTCCTTGTTTTCGAGAGCGAAAACTTGCAGCAGTCGTTTTTCTGTCTGCGCGTGATCTTCCAGCGAGCCATCCGACAGGATGTGCAAGACCTGAAGCCCCTCTTGCCGGAGGTGCGGCGTCACGAGGATGCAGCGGTGGCAATCAATCGGGTCTTTCTCAGCGCACATCAATGCGATCCTCATCTTGGTCGCGCCTTGAGTCACACGCTCGATGCCGCGCTTAAAAGCCGGAGTTTGCGAAATCAGCCTGTAATCGGCGCGCCCCTCCAGATAGCATTCGCGCTCTGAACGGCGCGCGCCCAATTCCTGCCCCAAGAACACGTAGGCGATGCCATGCTCCTGCAGCGATTTCTGGAGCAGTTCACGATTGAATTGCGGATTATGCTGGCTGTAGGGCGACGAGCGAACGTCGGCGATGGCCTGAATGCCGTGCTGTTTCAGCAGCGCCACGAATTTGCCAATCTCCAAATTGGAGTGGCCAATTGTGAAAACAGGATGGCGCTCGGCGTTCATGCGGGCAACTCGAAAACGGTGGCTGCGATTTTATAGTGATGTTTGTTTAGCTCTGTCGTAAGACTGAGGCAGAAGAAAACATTTGTCGAATCTATCCCTTTCAACAGTTGAGGAGAATCGGTCATGCGGTCATAGATTCTATGACGCTTGGTAAACTCCGGGTCAGTCACCGAAAACTCATGGTAGCGTTTACCAAATTGAAACGAAAGTTCTCGATGGTATTTAAGCTTCAACTGGCCAGGGTTGTTGTAATCTGGCGCTTGGAATTTCCAGAACGTGAAACTCCAACCTTTCGGAGCTTTAACCAAATACAAACTCGCCGCAGCGTTTCCCATATTTCGAACATAACCAGCAGGGACTGAGCTTGCTTGCCCGCCATCATGCCAGAGCGTTTCTGGCGTATCCTGCAATTCGGACAAATGTTCATGAGTTGCGCTCCCGACAACTTGCCAGCGTTTTGATGGATCAAAGAAGTAGTCCTCCGGGTGGTCGAGATTGCCACAAGGTTCGGTGAACGTCGCTTTAACAATATCAAGCGGACGCACGGCACGAGTCAGACCTTTGACTTCACAAACGGTGCTAGCATAAGACACCGCGCCTTGAACATCTTTCGGGTCAGCAAAACGAATCCACTTACCGACGTCATATTCGCCATTACCTTTCGCAAAAACCTCTTTGCCAGCCACGCAATACTTCTTCGCGCGAACCGAATTTGCAAGGATGACAATGTGTTTTTCCTCAGGCATACAATTCACGCCTTCGGGCCGCACATGGAGCAGAAATGCGCGGTCTTCGCGCCGTCTTGCGGGAGGGTTTCGTCGTGGAATTCGCGGGCGGTGACGGGGTCGAGGCTGAGGTTGAATTGATCTTCCCAGCGGAATTCAAAGCGCGCCTTGCTCAACGCGTTGTCGCGGTATTGCGCGCCGGGATGGCCTTTCGCCAGGTCGGCGGCGTGCGCGGCGATCTTGTAGGCGATGACGCCGTCTTTCACGTCTTTCTTGTTCGGCAAACTGTGTCGCTTCTGTGAATAGCCTGCGAACAACTTGTTTCATTTTTCCTATTGTATTTTCCCAGCGAACTGCAATTCTCCGTGCATTCCGAGTCTCACCCCCAAAAGCAGTTGGAGTTTGGGTTAACTGAAAAACCTGATTTATGAATGACTGCGACGCCAGCAAGCGTTTCATCGAAGCTTGGAAACGCGCCCGTATCATCGTGGACAGCGGCAGCGGCCAAGCTGACAAACTCGGGCCTGCGCCGAAGCCAACTCCAAGCTACCTTTTGCTATGAACTTCGACGCCGAACTGAAAAAGCCCCTGTTCTTGGTTCAAGGGCGTGCCTGCACGCTAAATGAAGCGCGTGTGAGAATGCCGCAGATAGCGCTTAATGCTCGGGATGCCTCCATCATGAATCGGAGTGTTGTGCTAGCCAACGAAGGGCTTATCAACATGTCACGAGGGAGAACGGATGATCTGCGTCAACTCGTCGTAGAACGACTGAAGGCCGACCCGGATGCAGAATTCCGATTCATTGATGGCCGGAAATTCACCGGAATGGAGGCTGCGCAAGAGGTGCTCCGCCACACGAAAGAAGGTGAATACTTTGTGAAGCTCGAAAAACGCACGATGGAAATCGTTCTCAATGCGATACGAGAAGGAAAAGTTCAATGAACATTCTTGTCATTGAATCGAATCACGATTCTGTAACCAATGCTGCCCACAAGGCGCGAAGAAGTGCGCTGAGGAATTTATCGAACAATGGCGACACCGTGATCGAACTTTTTGGACAAAGCGCAACGGAAGCCAATGTCGATCAAAGCTGGCATAAAATCGCAGGGAATTTTTTCTTGATAACCGGAATGGGACACGGCTCTCCATCTGAATTCACGGGGCATAACGACTTGACGATTTTCAAATCAAACCAGGCCAAGAACGTTTACAAGGATGCGGTCGTTCATTTATTTAGCTGCAACTGTGGCCAGTCTCTTGGTGCAGCAGTAAAGGGCTTCGGAGCGAAGGCGTTCATCGGCTATTCCGACTTCGTCGGGATCGGGTCAAGGGAATCGTTAGACGAACACTTTGTTGCTGAAGCCGCCGCCCTCGACTTTGCGATTCAGCAGCGTTGCTCCAGCAGCGTAGCGAAAAGTCGGTCGGACACGGCATATCTCGCAGCACGCACGAGATTGGAGGCCAGTCCTGTTGCCACACCACGCGACCTTGCCACTTTAGAATCCAACCACGAAGCACTCGTTGGTCCATGGACCAACGGAAATCTCGGAAGCTTCTAATGCTCTCCTTGCGCCGCAAATCCACCAATGAGACAACAATTTCCAATAACGCCGACAAGCGGGACTTCCGCTGAGAAAACCGAAGCCTATGAGTGAATCCGGCATCTGGTGGATTGGGCTTGCGCTGCTCGTGCTGGCGGCGTTTCCCCTTTTGCTTTATGCGTTTTTCTCACTCGTCGTTTTGGAACGCAAGAGCCAAGGGCTGATTGACGACCTCAAGTCTTCCAAGGCGTTTGAGATTCAGTCCGTCAAGGAGCAGTTGGTTAGCGAAGATGCAGTCAAGACGACCATGAAGGTGCGCTATGGATACAAGCGCTTCTTCTGGCCGGTCGCCTTGCTCGTGTTTTTCAATCTCGTTGGCTTTAGCATCGTGTGGGACATCCTGAACCTCCGGCTTTTTGCGGCGGCAAACTCGACCACGGGGTTTTTGTATTCCCGAAGTTTTTTGGCCGCTGCCGAATTGCCCATGATGACATTCATCGGTGTGCTCGTTCTCAACTACAGCAATATGCTTCGCCGTCTCTACCTATGGGATGTGACGACGCAGGTTTATTGGAACGCGCTTCAGCGAACTTGGGCTAGTGTAGCGGTGGCGGCTGTGCTCGCTGCCTCCGGAACATTTCTCGCGCCTACAACTGGAAGCGAAAAGGACAGCCTAGTTCGAGCACATATCGTTTTCTTTGGCATCGGCTTCATTGCCACGGAAGTAATTCGTCAAATTATTGCCCGATCGCGAACCTACTTTCAAATTCAACGCCTCAAAGTGGATGAACTTCCGCTGTCTCTCGTTCAGGGCATCAATTTCATGCACGAAATCAGGCTTGAAGAAGAAGGCGTCGAGAACGTCCAGAATCTCGCCACCTGTGACCTAATCGAACTGGCTATGGCAACCCGCTATAACTTGCGCACATTGCTCGACTGGGTAGATCAGGCCATTCTCATTCACCGTATGGGCGTGAAAGCAACTAAGCTTCGCGAAGCGGGTTTTGTCACCGGCGCGATAGACATGGCATGGGCTTCGCCCGAGAACGCCAACGGTGACTTGCGGATCGCAGACCAAGTCGCCAAAACCGTCGAGGCAGAACCCATTTATGTTTCCACCCTCATGAACAGCCTCTATCAGGACGCGCAAATCCACTTACTGTGGGACATGTGGCAATCAAAGTTGGACTCGCGGCAGAAGGAAAAGAATGTGATTCGGGGATAATTCTAACAACCCAACGAATCAAGGAACAACGAGGAGGTACTAATTTTTATGAGACAAACACATTCGATTAATTGGTCACTCCTGCATACGGGATGTCTCTGTAGGTCTATAAAGCGGTTCTTTCAAACTGTAACCATCATGACAGTGGCGATTCTTACGGGTTGCGCACATCTCTATGACAGTCAACGTCAGGCCGTGGCCGACAAAGCCAAGGAACAGGCGGCGACATTGGCCAAAGTAGAGCAGCAGGTATTCGACGTGATGGTTTCGAACCTGACTACCATGTCCGCTTATGCAGACGACATGCACAAACGACTTGATGCCGGCGTGATTGCTGCGCAGACCCGGTCACTCAATCGTAAAACTTGGGGTCAGCTTCGCACGGAAACGGCTGGTGCAGCCACGGGAGGCTCTAAGTTAACCGATGACTTGGAGAAAAGGGTCAATGATTTGGTGTCGGAGATAACAGACGAGCTTGTGTCGGCCGAGGCCGCGAACGGAAAGAGCAAGACGAGCTTGGAAGCCGCCAATGCTGAACTCAAGCTGGCTGCGGCAAAGGTGACAAAATGGAACAAGCAAATCGCTGTGCTGGAGAAGATCATTGAATTGACGCCGAGTATGGTCAATTCAATGACCAATGCACAGATCAAGAACTTGGATGATTTCAGTGCGAAGGTCACTGAAATCGCCAAGCTCGGCAAGGAGGCAAAGATCATCTACTCCGATGCCGACGGCAATTCCGTTACCAACGACTTTGTAGCCGCCGTGGCCACTCTTGCCGATCAAGGTGAAGCACTCGACAAAGCCGATCCTGAAGCCGGGAAGTTGCTGTCCAGCATCAAGAATGTTTTCACACCAGAAGCCCCAGGAGTAGTGATGACGGTAGCAAGCTTGGCAAAGGATTTAGCCGAAGCTCGCCGCAGTCGCGTGCTCGCGCACATTGATATGTTAACGCAGAGGCTGGATATAGCAAAAAGCGCGCAGGGAGTCGTCACACAGGCGCGTGACTTTGCCGAGCAAACATCAAACATTATCAAAGACACCAACGTCTTCCCAGACAAAGAGCCCATCGCTGACACTCTTTTGGGGCTAAGCACGAATAAAAGTAATCTCGACAATCTGGCCAAAGGCCTGCGTGCGGCTCAATGCTATGTGGCAATTACCGCCACGTTGACGATTCAAGCCAAGACTGCCGAACGTGAAGTCTATCGATTGAAACACTTGGATTCTATCCAACAGTCGAAGATTGCCGCGATGGAGCATGAAGCGTTGGTATCTCGAGGAGTTGAAGCTCTGGCAATTTACCACGCGGGCGGCGTGAAACCAGAGGAGATTGCGGATCTGACCTTTCGCGCCGCGCAACTTGGATTCCTAGGTTGGATTGGTGCTGGTGTTCATTAACTTCATATAAGTATGCAAAACAAAACCTGCTTAATGCTGATTTTGGAAGCCTCGATAATGGTGGGTCTTACAGGATGTTCCTCCATATCCGGAGGTTCAACCAAGGGTGATGTCGCGGCCATGACGACTGCCAAAGCCACCCACCGACAATTGCTCGAACTCAAAAAACAAGTGCGCCAGAAGCAAGACGCGGAGCGGAAATTCTACCAAGCTAGAATTAAAAGCTTCGACGACGCGTTAGAAGTTGAGGTTTTCGCTAACCAGAAACAAGCAATGCTTGATAAGGCCCGCGACGATGCCAAGGCTCTGATCAACAATCAGGGACAGGCCGACCGTGTAATGCTTGAGAGTCAGATTGTTGCCGCTGCAAATGACATGGTTGCTAGTCTGGACGCCGCAACTGAATTGCGGAAAAAGCAGCGGGAGGAAATGGCGAAGGCGCTGGCCGCACTGGATAATCTTGATGAGGTCTATGGCGCGCTCGAAAAATCGTTGGTGCAACTTTCCACGCCGACGGAAGATCCAGCCAAACTAGCCGCGTTCATCATCAAAACAGGCAAGGAATTTGAGAAACTGCAAAACCAAGCCAAACAATCTGACACCAAACCCACCAATTAAGGAGAATATATGTCTGATCTATCAATGCTCAACTCAACCATTAAGGCGTTGAACGCGCGTTGTAATGACCTTCGCAAGATGTCATCTCAGGATCTCCCGGATGACGAAATCAGCGAGATTCTGGATCAAATCAAATTGATCAATGCCGATAAATATCAATTCGAGGAATTGCGCGACCACCTTCAAGCAAGTCAGATTACGGTAGCAGAACCAAGCGAAGATGACACGGCGGCAATCAGCGCAGCCTTAGATGTGCTCAATGAACCGATTGCCGCCGACCAAAAGTGGTCTGCCGGCTATACAGCCGCCCGGGCTATCTTAGACGCCGCGAATGAGATTGAGGGAAATTTTCGAAAACGTCAGAGATGACAGTTAAATTCACGCCTTCGCGTAAAGCTCGCTGCCCTTCTCGGTGAATTCGCGGGACTTTTCTTCCATTCCTTTTTGCAGCGCGGCTTCATCAGAGATTCCTTGGTCTGCTGCATATTTCCGCACGTCTTCCGTTATCTTCATCGAGCAGAAGTGCGGGCCGCACATGGAGCAGAAGTGCGCGGTCTTTGCGCCGTCCTGCGGGAGGGTTTCGTCGTGGAACTCGCGGGCGGTGACGGGGTCGAGGCTGAGGTTGAATTGATCTTCCCAGCGAAATTCAAAGCGCGCCTTGCTCAGGGCGTTGTCGCGGTATTGCGCGCCGGGATGGCCTTTCGCCAGGTCGGCGGCGTGCGCGGCGATCTTGTAGGCGATGACGCCGTCTTTCACGTCTTTCTTGTTCGGCAGGCCGAGGTGTTCCTTGGGCGTGACGTAGCAGAGCATCGCGCAGCCATACCAGCCGATCATCGCCGCGCCAATGCCGCTGGTGATGTGGTCGTAGCCGGGCGCGATGTCGGTGGTGAGCGGTCCGAGCGTGTAGAACGGCGCTTCGCCGCACCATTCGAGTTGCTTCGCCATGTTTTCCTCGATCATGTGCATGGGCACGTGGCCCGGGCCTTCGTTCATGACTTGCACGC
>CAYWMD010000073.1:0-30012 GCA_964458575.1 uncultured Bifidobacteriaceae bacterium
GTGTCGTGCTTGCTTGACTGCGGCGACCGGGGGCAGCGCCCCATCTAACCGACGGGCGGGTGTTCACCCGCCCAGCTGCAGCTACGAGCAGCCGCCGCCCGGTCGCAAAAGGTCTCACGCTCTGGCTCAAGGAAATGGAAGTTTCGGGTTTCGGGCTATCGGGTTGGGTGTTACGCCGCGATCCAACCCAAATCGGCGAACGTGGCCCGCCCGGTGCGCCAGCGCCACAGATCAATGGCCAGCAACCGCGCCAGGGCCACGACCGTTTTCTTCTTGAGCGCGCCGCCGCCGGCCAGTTTGACTTTGAGCTTCTGCGCCGCTTTCCACTGCGGTTGCCAGCGCAACAGCCGCCACACCGCCTCGACCAGCAGGCAGCGCACCCGGCCGTTGCCCATCCGGTCAATGCTCCCGAGCCGTTGCTTCCCGCCCGAGCTGTGTTCGCCCGGACAACAGCCCGTGTAGCTGCCGATCTGTTTGCGGTTGTGGAAGCGCTCCCAATCGCACACCTCCCCGTCCAGCGTCACCGCCGTGATTTCGCCCAGGCCCTTGGGCAGCGGCTGGTCTTGGACCCGCGCGATCAGTTCGGCTTCGAGGATTGCCAGTTGCGCCTCCAGTTCCACAATCACGTGCCGCAACTCCGCCAGCCGTTCGCGCACCCACGGGTCGAGGGTCGCGAGCTTCGGCCAGTTGCGCGCGCCCCACCAGCGCCCCGGCAACTTCACGTGCTCATACTCGCCCACCTGGCCGTGCCCGCGGTTGCCCAACATGCGGATCAGTCGCCCCAGGAACTTCCGCCGCCGTGTGCCTTCGCGCTTCCGTTGCTCGGCCTCGCTGGGAATGCGGATGGGCGAAAGTTCGTTCCGGTTGCCATCCAGCCAGCGGGCGAGTCGCTGACACAAGGCCCGCGCATCGAGCTTGTCGGTCTTGCGCTGGCCGTTGAGGGCGATGGGCGTGATCAGAAAACTCTGCGCGCCGGCGGCGACGAGTTCGCGGTGGAGCACGAAGCCGAAGCCGCACGACTCCTGCACGCAGAACACCTGCAAGCCTTCCGCCACCCATTGCTTCACCTGGGCGACCAGTTCGGCGCGGGTGAACTTGCGGGGTGCCTTGGAATGGCTGTGGTCGTGCTGGGCGACGGCCATGATGAATTCCAGATGCACGTCCAGGCCCAGCTTGAGCAGGGGCTGGGTCGGATCAATGACGGCGGTGGGCAAGGGCTGGCGCGGTGGGACGCTGCGCACTACTGCGGGCTTGTCGTGGGTGGGAGACAGGTTTAGGGTCGGGCGTGTCATGGTGGGTTTGAGAATGTAGGTTTTCATGATGTGAATAGTTATGGTTTAACCGACGTTCGCAGCGTGGCGACTTGCGTCGCTGCGTTCAACCCATCATGGCATCTAACCCGGCGGGAGCGTCGCGGTTGCAATCCTTGCGTCCCGTGCGCCGGGTCGCTGAGCTCACCTCGTTAACCGTCATGCATTCTCCCGCTGATCGTTTGCTGCCACGCCATTTTCCCGGTGGCTGCCTTCGTCGCTTGCGTCGTTCAGATCTCGGGGCGTTTCAGGCTTACCGCCGCCTTCCGGAACTCGGCCGTTATCAGGGTTGGTCGCCGATGAGCGAGGCGGAAGCGTTGGCCTTTCTCGTCGAGATGGAAGCGACTCCCTTGTTTCAATCGGGCCAGTGGGTTCAGCTCGGCATTGCCGATCCCCACACGGACGCTCTGGTCGGCGACATCGGCCTTCACTTGTCCGGCGACCGCCAAACCGGGGAAGTCGGCTTCACGCTTGCCCCATCGGCACAGGGCCGCGGCATCGCCAGCACCGCAGTTCGGGAAGCGCTTCAACTGCTTTTTACATCCACACCGGTCTCGGAGGTCCATGGCATCACAGATACCCGAAATGCGAGCAGCATTCGACTGCTTGAGCGGCTTGGTTTCGAGTGCCGGGAAACCCGAAAGGCGGTATTTCGAGGCGAGGAGTGCGTGGAGCAGGTCTTTGTGTTGCCAAGGATGACGGCTAACCACCAAAGGATGGGAAAGGACCGAGGCGCGTGCGGGACGTCCGCTTAAATCTTTGAGGTGATTGTGCCGAGCGTCCTTTCCATCCGCTTGCCCCGTGGGAAAGGTTCTCGCTGCGTCAGCGGCAACGTCACACCTTCGGACGCTTTCGTCGTTTTCCTTACAACCCAGGTTTTTCCCACGGGGTTAATTGAGCCCACCCTCCTTCGCGCTAAGGGCTACGGAGGGCAAGCCCGTCGAAGTCTGAAGTCGTCGGCCTTGTCTTTTGCCTTTCACTCCGTTCCCGGCCCAGCGCACCGGGGCTCAGCGCAAACGCTCGGCCGGCGGTCGGCGGCAGCGTCGCCACCCGCAGCATGGGTTCGCCGCAAGTCGGACGGGCCATCACCCACGCGGGTCGAGCAGCACAACACGCTTCCGACAAAGCCCTTGACATTCCCATAGTGAACGCATTAGTTCCGCATGAAATGTTCTTGCGCCAACCAACGTAATCGCAAACAAGTCACCCGCTAAGAAATAGGAGACATGACATGGCAAACAGAACTGACCGCCGGTGTTTTTTGGCCAGGGGCGTATTGGGAGCGGCCGGGATTGGCGCGGCCTACGGCAGCATTGAGGAGCGTATCCTCGGAGCTGCAGTCCAGGACGGGATCGCTCAGACGGGTGCGGTCAGGAAGCCTGTAACCGACATCCCGCCCGGCAGCCTGTCGCACGGCAAGATCCGCGACGTCTCGCTCAGCCGGTTTCTTATCGGCGGCAACCTGATTGGCGGTTGGGCCCATAGTCGCGATCTGATGTACACCTCCAAGCTGTTCACTGCTTATAACACCGAAGCCAAGATCTTCGAGACTTTGGAACTCGCTCAGGCTTGCGGCATCAATACCATCCAGTTGGATCCTGCCTGTTGGGGGCCGGTGACGAAATACAACCAGCAGCACAGCCGTAAGCTCCAGACCATGGTCTGCCTCCCCATCTTGGAGGATAAGACCAAAATGAGCGATACCATCAAAGGCCAGATTGACCGAGGTGCCACCCTGCTTTATTCGCATGGCGGGGCGACCGACTCATTCATGATGGGCGGGGGCAAGATTGACGTGATTGGTCAGATGGTAGATTTGATCAAAGCGCAAGGCGTACCGGCTGGAGTTGGCGGCCACTCGCTGAACATGCCTATCGCGTGCGAACAGAACAGGCTCAACCCGGATTTCTATGTTAAGACTTTTCACATGGACCGTTACTGGTCGGCCACCCCCAAGGATCGGCGGAAAGAATATGACTGGATGAGGGCGGATGCCGCCGACCACAATGCCAATAACGACAGTATGTGGTGTAACAATCCCGAGGAAACGGCTGCGTTCATGGAGAAGGTGGACAAGCCTTGGGTGGCGTTCAAGGTGATGGCAGCCGGGGCCATCCCGCCGGCAATGGCCATTCCCCACGCTTATCGCCAGGGAGCCGATTTCATCATAGCCGGGATGTTCGACTTTCAAGTAGAAACCAACGTGAAGATTGCCATCGAAGGCCTGCGCAAGGCCGGTCGTCGCAAACGGAAGTGGCAGGGTTGAGCATGACAATCAACTGGGAGTCGTCCGCTGAACTGGGTCGGAGGGATCATCCGAGGTTATTGATACTACCATTCTCGATCACCCGCGTAGCGTCGGTAAACGAGCGCCCATAAAATGCAATTTTCCACCGCAGACATGTTCAAGAGGACAACGAACTTGTGCCTGGTTATCGCCGCCGTCAGTCTGCCGATCGGCGAGACGGCGGCAAGCGAGTGGAATGTCACGGTCTCGGCGGACCCGATCGTCCTTACCAATTCGATTTACCAGCAATGGGGCGGCCACAGTTTTTCGTATCTGGTTCAGGATGAAAATACGCTCTACTACGCGGGCATCTATCACGAAAAGCAGGGCAAGCCCTGGCCGAACAACGCCTTTATCGTCGGCAGCCATCCACTGCCTCCCAAGTCCAACTCCAAGCGCAAGCCCAAGCGGGCGGCGACTTCAACCGTAATCACCGACCCGAAAGCAGATCACTTCAACCAACCGCAGATGTTTCGCGACAACCTGGGCTACCTCCACGTCATCGTCGGAACCACGCTGCCCGGCGGTCTGCACGAGATACGCTACTACCGCAGTGCCCACCCAAACGATCTCTCGAGCCTGCTCGACCGGAGCAATCTGATTGATGACGGTCAGATCGCCGACTACCACACGCGGATGAACGTCGGTGTCAACAAGACGGGCGACCGGGCGGTGCTCGTCAGCCTCGCGTGGAACACGCCCGGTCTGATGAACAACACGCTGCTGGTCAGCTTCGGCACAAAGGTTGGCGACGACTTTCACTTCGCCGCGCCCAGGACCTACTACATGAAGATGAAAAGCATCTTCTACCCGCAGGTGGCATGCACTGACTATGGCGTAGTAATCGTGGGCCAACTCTTTGATAAGTCCACGAAGGAGACGGATATCGTCACCAGCATGCTGGTCCAGATGGACTGGGGCGGCACGGTCGTCAATCGCATGGACCTGCCCGGCCCAAGGGCCCCCACCGGCCACTTTATGACCTGCGACCTGCGCCCGATTGATCCGCACGATTGGAGGAAGCTGACCATTGCTCAGAGCATCTACTCGACCGAGCCTGGCATCACCGAGGGCACGGAAATCTACCTCTACGACGCGATGAGCCACGAACTTACGCGGATGAATTTTCTCGAGGGTCCGGAAAACTACGGCAAGCTTGTCGTCGTGGACGAGCACTTCTCCTTTTTCCTGAACAATCCGGGTCAGAGCAAGCACTGCGTCTGGCAGGGAGACATCCTCGGCGGCCAAAAAATCAAGCATCAACCGCTTGCCGGCGGCGACATTACAGCGGCTGGCTACCCCTCCAGCACGTACAACTACCTCCCCAACGCGCTGACGGGGTCCGTGGTGGATTTGGAAAACCTCTACTTCGCCACGGACGTCAAGAATCCTAACGACGAGGCGTATTCGTTGGTTGCCTACAAGTTGGATATCACGCAACGGTCGCCCGCGACGAGCCGCCCCGTCGAGCCAGCCGCGGCGGAGGCAAGCAAGAAATAGAACTACCAAACGCAGGGAGGTTCATGAGGAGCTTCGACCTCCAACTTTGGGCGCGCATCGGGGCCATGAACAGCCAACCCCTCACCCGTCCTGCGGACACCCTCTCCCATCCGATGGGGAGAGGGACGGGGTGGGGCCGCCGGTTCATGGGAAGGATCGGCGCATGACCGCCTTGCGTCTCCCCAAATCTGCTGCACTGCTTGGCGGATGCGGCCCCGCCTGCTGTAGTGGAGGGCCGTCGAATTGTTTGGATAATTAGGCTCGCCCAGCCGGCCGGGCCCAGGCGGAAGTGGCCCGGCAAATGTTCCTTCACGCCCGCTGCTCGTCCACGTCAATGAAGTCCACAAAACTCTTGATGTCGTCGCGGTGGGCCACGCCGGCTTGTTCCTTGCGGAGTTTGAGGCGCGCCTGCATCTCGGCGTTGTCGGCGGGCGGATAATTCAGCATGGACTGCGCGTGGGCGGCTTTTTCCGTGGCGGACTTCTTCACGTTCTTGCGCACCCAGTCGCAGACTTCGCCGTCGGTGATGCTTTTGCGAACCACCTCGAGCATCTGCGCGTGGGTGACACCGGCGGCCTGGCACCATTTTTCGTCGAAGCCCTTGCCGAGGTTCGGCTGGTAATCGGCGTGCAGTTTGCCAGCGAGGTGCAGCCGGATTTTGTCAAGGTATCGCGGCAGGTGCATCCAACCGTCCATCGTTTCGCGCGGGCTGCGCGGATAAATAATGTCGCTCATGCAGCCATGATTGGCTGCAGGGCCTGACCTGTCAACTTCACCGTGAAACCGCCACCGACATCGGAGCGCGGATTGTCCCAATCCGCAGCGGGCCGAAATGCGCACGTGCTGCGAGTTGAGGACAACTCGCGCTCCGGTTCATCGCTCACAAATACGGTGTGAAGAGCCGCGCCACGCCGTCGCGCAGCTTGATCGCCAGCGGACGCGCGTCCACTTCGGCCAGCGTGACCGGCCGGGCGCCGCGCAATTTGCCCTGCACCACGGTTTCCATCGCGCCCGCAAATTCGCGTCCGTAACACTCGACATTCAACTCGAAGTTGAGGCGGAGGCTGCGCGGATCCCAATTGGCCGAGCCCAGGAACACCCAGTGCTGGTCCACAATCATCAATTTGGAGTGGTCGAACGGCGGGGGCGTGAGCCAGAGCCGGCAGCCGCGTTCGAGCACCTGCCACCACATGGCGCGGGACGCCCAATGCACGAAGGGCAGGTTGTTTTCGCGCGGCAAAATGATGTCCACCTGCACGCCGCGCAAGGCGGCCAGGTTCAACGCGGTGATGAGCGCCTGGTCGGGCAGGAAATACGGCGTGAGAATCCGCACCGAGGACTGCGCGCAGGACAGCGCCGCGAGCAACGTCCAGCGCGCCTTGTCATAATCCGCGTCAGGCCCGTCGGTGATCGCCCGCGCAATGACGCCACCGCATTCTTTCAGTTCGGGAAACCAGGTTTCGCCCGTCAGCATTTCGTCGGCGACAAACTCCCAATCGTTGGCGAAGGCCTCCTGCAGATGCGTCACAACCGGTCCTTCGACCTGAAAGTGCAGGTCCTGGACCGGCTTGCGCGGCGAATCCGCCAGCACGTTGCCGGCGCGGATGTTCATGCCGCCGGTGAACCCGATCCGTCCATCGGTGACGAGCACTTTCCGGTGATTGTGGAGGTTCATGGTGCTGAACCGCCACGGCGCCAGCGTCGGCAGAAAGCGGGCGACGGGCACGCCGGCGCGCTTCAGTTTGCCGACGATCGAAGGCCAGGAATAACGCGCGCCCGCGTCGTCAATCAGCACGCGCACCTGGACGCCGCGATTCACGGCCCGGCCCAGGGCCGCGACGAATTGAGCGCCGCTGCGGTCGTTGTCGAAGATGTAGCTCGCCAGGGAAACGGAGGCCGCGGCATTTTCGATGGCCGCCAGCATCGCGGGATAGGCCTCATCGCCATTTACGAGAACAGTGACTTGATTCCCTGGCGTCAGGGTTCGTTGCGCCACCCGGTCCACCACCTGCGCCAGCATCCGCAGATGTTCGGCTTCAAGGCGCTGCGGTTCACCCATGTCCTCGGGAATTGCCCTCGGGCCGGCCTCGCTCGATCCGCGGCCGGCCCGGAGTGAGCGTGCGTGACGGCGGATGCGATTAATGCCGAGGGCGATGTAAAGCGCCGGTCCCGCCACCGGCAACATCCAGATCACACCAAGCCAAAGCACCGCCGCGCGGTGATCGCGTTTGTTGAGCAGGGCGTGGAGGGAAGCGAGCAGCGCGGCAAGGAAGCTGAACCCCGCCACCAAGTGCGGCCAAAATTTGGCGAGATGGTCCAGCCAGTTCATCAGTGCCGTTCCTTATGCGCGGAATGACCGCCCCGATGCAAGTTTCATTCGCTACCGTCAAATGCGGCCTGGAGTAACGAGTGGGAACATTCAACATCCAACAACGAACGCCCAACATCCAATCCGGAGCTCTTGCGGCGGGCAGGGTTGGTGGGTGGATGTTGGAGTCGTCCCAGGGATGGCGCGGCGGAATGGCCCGAATCTAATTTGTCGGCGTCAGGCGCCGGATCAATTCGAAGTTGCACACGCGCACCTCGGGTTTGCCAGTGCTGCTCAACACCAGCTGGTTCGCCGGGTCGAACGAAATCAGCAGATGGTCCGGCTTGGGGTTGAGGTCCTCGAAACCGCATTGCGTCAACCGGGTCAGTTTGGTTTGCATCAAGTCCGCGAGGAGTTCGTTGGAGATCATGCCGTGGGCGCTGGCGTGCTTGGCGTTGAAAGCGTGGTAGAATTGCCCGTCCTGGCGCGCGAGCAATTCATCCGGACCGTTCCAGAATCCCCAGATCGTGATGTAATCGCATCCGCTGCTGACAGCCGGCTCGCCATCCGGCGTGCGCAAATCGGCCAGCTCCGCATAGCGCCGGGTGTCCGCGGGCACGGCGGCGTTGCGGCGGCCCCGGCTGGTCATGTAAATCGCGCGCGGATAAACCGTCTTTACGCCCCGGGCCGTCAGTTCCAGCGCAAAGGCAAATTCCTCGAACGGGCTGTTGAAGCCGTAAGATTGCACGGCGTCGCGTTTGGCCTCGGAATTGGTGGACCACGGGGCGTCACCCATCCGCGACACTTTCCAGACCAGATTGATGTTGTCCTTGGTGCGGGTATAATAAATCTGGTTGCGCGAGGACAATTTCTTCTTCGGTGTGCGCCGCCAGCGTTCGGGTAGAAAGTAATTGAACAAATCCGGGTCGCGACCCGCCACCCAGAGAAACCCGCCGGTGCTTTCCGCGCGGCCGAAGACGTAATCCACGCCCAGGAGATTCGTGGTCCGCAAATGCGGCGGCATGGGCTTGGCGGTATTCGACTCGAACCGCCGCGCCATGTGTTTGAGGTAAAGCTGGCGGTTGGCAGCCCGCACCGCCTGCTCATGCTCCGGGGTGCGTTCCAGCAATTCGTAATCCACCAGGGCGTAAACAAATTGTCCGTTGGGTTCCCGCAGGAGGGATTTCTTTGCGCTGGTGCGCAGAATGATGTGCGCGGGTTTCATGTCCACGACACGGTAACCTTTCTGCGCCAGTTCGTGTGTTACCAGGCTGGTCGTGTGCGCGAGAAACTCGGTCCGTTGCCGGCCGTCGAGTCCGATGTGTTCGGCGGTCTGCACGGCATCGAGCCCCTTCACCCAGCCGAAGATCACGACGTATTGCTTCAGGATGTCAATCTCGACGCCCGGATGCCGCGCCACCTTCGCGCGGATTTTGTCCTCCGAACGGCCGGTTTGCCAGTCGTGCATGCGTTCGCTCGGGACATAGATCGCCATGGGAAACTGGGTGTGAATGCGGATGCCGGACGGCCCGGTTTCGCCCTTGCGCAATTCCATCAGCAGCGAAAACTCCTCGAACGGGCTGTTGAACTCCGCGTTGATGAACTTGGTGAAGGTGAAGGTATCGAGCGGCACGACCTCACCGACGCGCGACCATTTGACCACGAGATTCAACTCACGACCGTTCACCGTACGGGTTGGCACGCGGTAGATCGTGCTGGTGCCCTGAAGCCGTTCGCGTTTGGCTTCAAACCAATCCGGCTCGTACCAGTTCTCCGGCAGCAGATGCTTCCAGAATGGCAGGCCAAACCGCGTCAGATACAGATCACCGCCGTCGGCGGTTTTGAGGTGACAATAATCCACGCCGAGCAACGACAAAGTAGTCCACCCGGGTGGCAAGGCTGCGAATGACGCGGGAGCGGGGAGCGGTTCAACGGTTGAGGCCATGGCACCGGAAGCCGCCTGAGTTTGCCCTGGGTTCAACATGTGGCCATCCCCGGCTTGGGAAGCACCCTGACCGGGCGCTTCCGCCCGCGCCCCATCGAACCTGCAATGTCCCGTTCCAAATACACAACACTTACCCGCGGAATTTCTCTTCGGATAAGTTCGGCCATGCGCTCCGGCGGCTCTCACCGGATTTTGCCAAATGTTGCGCGTGACTTGTGCCGACCGGCGACTGGAACGACGGCAAAAAGGATATTCCGGGCTGGAAACAGAAGACCCCGGAGGCGCGCGCGGCCCTCGATGGCGAGGGGTTTTCGAAAATCAGTGCTGGCCACCGTTCCAGAGCAAAGCGAGCCGGGGCGGCCCATCGGTGATCCACCCGGCGATGTCGCCGGACGGGGTTTCCACGCGCGCTGACCAGTTGGCGATCAACGTGAAGACGGTTGTGAGATCCAGTTCGAGATGTTGGCGCGGATACTTTTCGAGATTCGCGCGCGCGAGCTGCAACAGCGCGCCGGCCGGGCCGGGCCGATTCTTTTGGACATGAACGAACGCCCCGGCGAGTTGAATCAACCCCTTGAAAAAATCGCCGTCGGGCCCGCGCCGGTCCGCCAGCCAGAGTTCTTCGAGCACGTCATGCGCTTCGTAGAAAAGCTGGCGGTTGAAACAATCGAAGTAGCCGAGGTAGTGGGGCGACAACCCGCCGCCGTTGAACCGGGCTGTAAATTCCGCGATGCGCTTGCTTTTCTTGCTCACAATCAATGCATGGTCACGAGGCCGGCGCATCCAGCAAGTGAAATTCCGATAGAAGCTGGCGCAGTCCTGCTGCGTCCGTGTCCCCGGCCGTGGCCCGCGACACCACCGCCAGAATGGCGCCGTCGTGCCGCCGCACGCAATGCAGCACGCCCCGGCGGTAGGTCCAGACCAGGGCATGCGGGAAGAGCTGCTGCGCAAAGAGCACTTGAAACGTGTCGGCGACGGAACGCACCGCCTGCTCCAGCGCCACCACGGAAGCATCCCGGGAGTCGAGATCACACGTCATCGTCTGATCCGGAAACCGGATGCCGCGTAACAGGATGCCGCGGGGGGATGGCGCGCGGCGCAGCCATTGCGACAAATGTTCCCTGGCCGCATCGTTGAAGGTGAGCCGGCCCGCGAGCTGCGCCGCCGGGGCGTTCTCCGTCGCTCCGCGACCGGGATCGCGCCGGGTCCGGATCATCACGCCCCGATCCGAGCCAATGAGCACCACGATCCGGGCGTCCTCGCGCAGAATTTCCAATCGGTCGAACTCGCCGAGCGCGACTGCCTGAGCCATCCGTTGGGATTTTTGCGACACGAATTCGAGAAATCGCACCCACATGTCCACTTCCCGGCAGCGCCATTCGTGCAACACCTCGCCCTGCGCCGAACAAATCAGCACCTCCTCGACGGCTGGTTGCTTTTCCGCGGGCGGAGCCACCCCCCGCGCCGGGCCGGCCGTGGCGCGGGCATCCACGGCCAGGCGCGGCCCTGCGGGCAATGCGGCCGCGCCCGGTGCGGAGGGCGGTACCGCGATGGCGGGCAGCAACAATTCCTCCCATGGACGATCCAGCGTTTGCTCCGGCGGTTCCTGGTAGGAAGTCAGTCTGATATCGGCTTCGCGGCGGGCCAGCAACCAGGTCAGCGCTTCCCGCCCTTTCCTCCCACCCGCCGTCGCATGGATGAGCACGCCCGCGCGAATGAAAACCCGTCCAGTCACGCCCTCGGCCTGGATTGCCAACACGGTGGTGCTTTTTTCCGCGCACTGCACCTGGATGAGTTCCGCCAGTTCCACCCGGCGCATCACACCGCGGAAGCCGGCGGGTCGGCCCAGCTTCAACAATTCGTTCAGGGACGCGTAAAGGCTCTGCAGTTCGTCGCGGGATTTGGGTTTTTCGAGAAACAAGTCCGCCCCGTTGTTGAGGCAAGCGGCGCGGTAGCTGGCATTGGTGAATCCGGTCAGCGCCACCTTGGGCAGATGCGGATAGCCGCGGTTGAGCAGCGACAACATCTGGATGCCATCCATGACCGGCATTTGAACGTCAATCACGGCGAGGTCAACCGGCTGCTGTTGGAGCAGGGCGAACGCCTGGCTTGCGCCGGGAGCGGTGCGGACCTGCCAGCGTCCCGCGCTGAACACCGGCATCAACTCCTGCATCAACTCCAGAAATTGCGTGTCATCATCCACAAACAGGATGCAACGCAAGTTTTGGTTCTCGTCAGGCATGAAATGATCTGGTCGCACGGAAGAAACTAGGACGCGACCCGGCAGGCTCAAAGCTCAAAATACCGCGTCGCGATTGCGGCCGGCGCAACCCAATGGCAGCCGCAACGTCTGAGAACGCACTGCCTGTCAGCCGTTCAGCGGGCCGTCCCCGCCCACACGGCGAGCGATTCTTGCGCGGCACCTCGGACCCACGGATTCGGGTCCTGCCCGGCAAGTTTCAACGCGTCCAAACAAGTCTTCAGTTCCAGCCGGGCGATGGTTTCAACAGCGGCCAGGCGGATTTCCTCATCGCGGTCGCGCAGCAGGTCCCGCAAAACGGCGGGGAGGATGGGTGGTTTGCGTTCGGCCTCGCTGCGGCCTGATGCCAGCATCCCCTCGGAAGCGATCCGGCCCGTGATGCGTTTGATGAGATTGGCGGCGGCGAATTGCACGCCGGAATTCTTGTCGCGGACGGCGGCCTGGAGGTCCGGCAACAAGCGTTGCACCCGCTCGGACCGGTCCCAATAAGGATCAATCCGCGTCAGTGCCCGCGCGGCCGCCTGCCGGACGCCACTGTGCGAATCCACCATCGTCATGACCAGCTTCTCCAGAACAGTGTCGTCGCCCACCTGCGCAACCGCGTCGGCGGCGTATTGCCGGACTTCCTGATCCTGGTCATCCAGCCGCTCCGTCACGGGCTTGAAGGCCCGGGGATCACCGAGCCGGCCCAGCGATTCCAATGCGGCGGCGCGCACCTCCCATTCCCGGTCGTTGAGAGTCTGGATCAACGGGTCCACCGCGCGCAAATCGCCCAACTTCCCCAACGTGATGGCGACCGCCACACGGACGTTGCGATCACCGTCCTTGAGCGCGTGAAGCAGCCCGATCACCACCTGCGAATCGTTCACGCGCGCCAGCGCGTAAGCCGCGGCGGTCCGCACGAGCGGGTCGGAGTCACGCAATGCGCCCTGAAGCGGTTTGACAGCCGAGGCCGCGGCGATTTCGCCGAGGGCATTCACGGCGGCGACCCGACGTTCATAAGAGTCGTGACGCAGCATCGCCGACACCGCGGGCACCGCGGCGTCGCCAAAGACCGCCACGTGGCTCAGGTTCCCCAGGGCCACATGATACTGGATTTCCTCGGCATCGGTGGCGGGCCGCCATTGCAGCGCTTTGAGCGCGTGTGCGGCGCGCCATTGCACCGCCGGTGCCCCGTGCAGCAGCACCGGGACGAGCGCACGCGCCGCCGAGGCATCGCCGAGCCGTTCCAGCGAATGGATGACCGCCTCCTGTACCGGCGCGGCCTCGTCATGCACGGCCGCGACCAAGGCGGCCAGGGCCCGTTCATGTTTCACGTCACCCAGCGCGGCGGCAGCTTCGCAACGAACCACCGGCTCCCGGTCCGCCAGTGCGGCGGCCAGCCATTCGACCAGCCCGGGGTCGTTGCGAAGGCGCAGCTTCTGCACGGCCCGTAATCGGGCTTGGGGGGATCGGGCTTTCAGTTGTCGCCGGAGCAACCAAAGCGTTGGGCGAATGATCACAAAGCGCGAGCGGTTTCGTTCTGTCCGGCAATTTGTCCACGACCAGCCCTGATGTCCAGCGGCATTCCTTGCGGGTGGGTTTACGACTGTAACCGCGTTGCGGACTTCGCCCGATACGGCCAGGAAATCCGGGATGGAAAAATTGACAACGCCCCTGCCCTGCGACACTCTCGCCGCATGGCAAAACCTGCTTTGGGTCGCGGTTTGGGTGCGCTGCTGGGCGGCGCGCCGGTCATCGCCAGACCCACGCCACCCCCAGCGGCCGCCGCACCTGCCGCGCCAGTATCCCCGGCGCCGGCCATCGCTGCCGCGCCCGCGCCGGACCTGCATGACCGCGTGGTGCGGGCCGCATTGGGCCGCATTCGTCCGTGTCCGTTGCAACCGCGCAAGGATTTTTCCGCCGAGTCGCTCCAGGAACTGGCCGATTCCATTCGCGAACAGGGCATCGTGCAGCCGTTGATTGTGCGGGAGAAGGACGGCTACCTGGAACTGATCGCGGGCGAACGGCGCTGGCGGGCATCACAGTTGGTTGGCCTGGCCGAAGTGCCGGTCATCATCCGGCAGGCCGATGACCGCGCGGTATTGGAGATGGCCCTGATAGAAAACCTCCAACGCGAGAATCTCAATGCGATAGAAGAGGCGCAGGGTTACGCGCAACTGGTCGGCCAGTTCCAACTGACGCAGGAGGAAGCGGCGGCCAAGGTTGGCAAGAGCCGCGCGGTGGTCGCCAATGCGCTGCGCCTCCTCAAGCTGCCGCAGGTCGTTCAAAACTACATTCGCGAAAGCCGCCTGTCGGTGGGTCACGCCAAAGTCATCCTGGGTTTGACCGCCGAGGCCGAGCAAAAACTCGCCGCGGAACGGGTCATCAAGGAAGGATTGAACGTGCGGCAGACCGAGGGGTTGATCGCCCGGATGCACCGCCGCGCCCCCAGGCACGGGGACAAGGCGGGACTCATCATCCCACTGCCGACGGATGCGCATGTGGCCGATTTGGAAAACCGCCTGCGCGAACGCCTGGGCACGAAGGTCCAGTTGCGTTACGACAAGGGCAAGGGCACCGTGGAAGTTTCGTTTTACAGCGATCAGGAGCTTGAACGCATCCTGCAAGTGATGGGTGTCGGGGTTGAGTGATGCGCCGCAAAGTTACAGGATCAACATTTCAAAGCTCAAGGAACGCCCCGGGCAACGGCCGCACCCACGAGCGAACACAAGTCGTTTGAATTTTGAACCGTTGGCTTTGAGCAAAACATGAACACACCGGAAATGCGCGCGCGTTGCGCGACTGAATTACAGGCGGGCACCGGCCGGGTCGGCAGCATGAAAGCCTTCATCGGGCTGGACGGCTTTGTGGATGACATCGTACACGTGGTGGACAAGCGTGAAAACGCGGAAAAGTTCGTCCGCATGCCCCTGATGGCGCAGTGGGGCGAACGCATCAGCGCCGCCGCCGGCAAGAGCACCAACATCGAACTGGTTTCCCAGCGCACCAAACTCGGCGGCAACGGCCCGATCATGGCCAATGCCATGGCGAGTTTCGGCTTCAAGGTCACCTACTTGGGCAACCTCGGACATCCGAATCTGCACCCGGTGTTTGCCGAGTTTGCGAAGCGCGCGGAAGTTCATTCGATCGCCGAGCCCGGTTACACCGACGCGGTCGAGTTCGAAGACGGCAAGGTGATGCTCGGCAAACACCAGTCACTGAAGCAGGTGAACTGGGCGAACATCCAGTCCCGCTACGGACTGGACAAATTTGCCGCGAACGTCGCCGGTTCGGATTTCGTCGGCTTCCTCAACTGGACGATGCTGCCCTGCATGAACGAAATCTGGTCGGCCACGCTCGCCGAAATTTGCCCGAAACTCAACGGCCCGCGGCACACCATGTTTTTCGACCTGGCCGACCCGGAAAAGCGTACCCGGCAGGACATCATCCGGGCGCTTGAACTCATCGTCGCCTTTGAAAAGCATTTTAACGTGATCCTGGGTTTGAACGAAAAAGAATCGTCGGAGGTCGGCGGCAGTCTCGGGCTGAACACCAGCGACCATTCCCCCGAGGGCCTAGCGAAAGTGGGCCGGGAAATTCTGAATCGCGTTCCCGTCGGGGCACTGGTCATCCATCCCACGTCCTACGCGCTGGCGATCAGCCAGACGGGCGTGAACATCGTCGAAGGGCCGTTCACGCCCCATCCGCTGATTACCACCGGTGCGGGCGATCATTTCAACGCCGGGTTCTGCCTCGGCAAACTGCTCGGCCTCGACAATGAAATGAGCCTGCTGACGGGCGTAGGCACCAGCGGGTATTATGTTCGCACGGCCACGAGCCCAACGATTGCCGATGTGGTAGGTTTGCTGCAAAACTGGCCAAAATGATTTTAGACGTTGTCATCTATGGTGATCCGGTCCTCCGCCAGCGCGGAGCACGGGTCGAGTCGGTCAACGGTGCGGTCAAGAAGCTGGTCGCCGACATGTTCGAGACCATGTACGCCGCCAAAGGCGTCGGCCTGGCCGCGCAACAGGTTGGGCACGCGCTGCAATTGACGGTGATTGATGTGCGCGGGGTGACGGATCGTCCCTCGACGCTCGAGATTGACGGGAAGCCCGCTGATGTTCACGACTTCATGCCGCTGGTTCTGATCAACCCGGAGGTGAAGCCCGCCGGCGAACCGGTCGGCGGCGCGGAGGGCTGCCTCAGTTTTCCGGAGGTTTTCGCGGAGATCGTGCGCACCGAGTCAGCCGACGTGACCGCCTTGAATGACAAGGGCAAACCCATTGCGTTCCGCTGCGGCGGGTTGCTGGCCCGCGTGGTGCAGCATGAAGTGGATCATCTCAACGGCATCCTGTTCATCGACCGGATGACGACCCAGACGAAACGCGAACTAAAGCCGCAGTTGGAAGAATTGCAGGCCGCCACCAAGGCCGAACTGTCGCGGGCCAGGAAAAAGTAGCCGGTTGTCCGTCGCTTCGGCGATGCGAATTTTCGAATCTGCTCGTCCCACGAGCGTCTAGTGAATGGCATGAACATCCCGTCGCTCCTGAGCCAGATCCACAAATCACTCGCAATCGCGGTCATGGCCGTTCATTTGCCGGCCGCTCGTATCGCCATGGCGGCGGAGCCGTTGTCCCTCGAACCCGGCGTCGCACAGTTGTTTGTTGACGACGGCGTGGTTGAATCGCACCGGAATCTGGTCCGCACGCTGCATCAACCGGTCAAGGATGATAAAGGCGAGCACCCCGTCATTCGGTCCGCGCCGGAGTCCACGCTGCTGGCCTACGGCACGATCGTATTCGACGCCCGGCTTAAGAAATACGTCATGTTCATCCAGGGTTTTCCCAGTCGCGACATGTATCGCGTCCTGTCGGCGGATGGAATGCACTGGAGCGAAACCGACGGACGCAAACTCGAGCGCGTCATTTTGGATACCAACCTGGGCGACGTGCCCCGCGACAAATCCATCAACGCCCACGGCGAACGCTCGATTGATTTGTTCTCCTGCTACTACGACGAGACGGACGCCGAGTGGCCTTACAAGGGTTGGTGCTGGTTCGCCAACTGGGGCAACAATCTGGAAGGCATCCATTACGTGCGGTCGCACGATGGCAAAACCTGGGAGCGCGGACGACAAATCGTCAATGGTTACGCGGGTCCGGGAGACACGAGTTGCCGCACCATTCAGCAGGACGGCAAGACCGTTTACGGGCCTGGCGATGTGACGGTTTTTTATCCCGACGCCAAAACAGGCCGTTTCCTCGGCGTCTTCAAGTTTTTCACCACGGAAGCCGTGGCGGCGGGAAACAACCTGCGCAGCCGGGCGTATTTGTGGCTCGACCGGCTGGACGAGGCGGTGGACACGCGGCGCATCGAACGCATCGCCCTGCTGCCGCCCGCCGATTTTGCCGGCGGCGACACGGCGTTCGATGAATACTACGCGACGACAGCCTGGCGTTACGAATCGCTGTGGTTGGGCACGTTGAAAATTTTCCATCCGCGCGGCAACTATCCGCACTCGGCGGCGGGTTGCGCGTTTTTCAAGCTGGTGTCGAGCCGCGACGGTTTGGACTGGCGCAAGGTGAAGTATCTCAACGATGCCGGCGTGCCGGAGGTTTTCCTGCCCAACAGCCCGGAAGGCGGCAACGGCGGACGGAACGATGGCGGCTACATGAGCGATTTCACCCAGGGACCGTTGCGCATGGGCGATGAATTGATTTTTTATTACAGTTCGTCGTCCTGGGGCAAGAACCACCAAAAGCCGCAACGGTTGAGCGGCGGCGGCATCTTCCGCGCCCGCCTGCGTGTGGATGGATTCGTCTCCGTGGACGAAGGCGTCGTCACCACGCGGCCCTTGATTCTGAACGGCGCTGGCAACCTGTTTGTGAACGCGGCGGGCCCGGTCAAGATCGAGGCAATTGACGCGACGGACAAAGTTCTTGGTTCGGTGGAGATCACCGGCGATTCCATCCGGCACGCCGCTGATTTCGGGGGCAAGTCGCTGCGAGCCATCGCCGGAAATTCTCCGCTGCGCCTGCGCTTCACCGTCACACCACCCGGCAGACTTTACTCGTTCGTGGTTCGCTGACCGACGTTTTGTCGGTACCAATCCAGCGCGATCGCCAGGCCAGCTTCCACCGTGCGCGTTGGCGCAAACCCCAACAACCGTTGCGCCTTGGCGATGTCTGCCAGCGAATGGCGCACGTCACCCGGCCGAAACTCCCGATACACCGGCTGTGAGTCCGGCAACGTCGGATCGCGGCGTCGCAACCCTTCCTTGAGAAAGCGAAACAGGTCGTTCAACATCGTGCGCTGGCCCAAGGCTACGTTGTAAGCCTGGTTGCACGCTGCCGGATTGGCCGTGGTGGCTGCCAGCAGGTTCGCCTGCACGATGTTTTCGATGAAGCAGAAATCGCGGCTGGTCTCACCGTCGCCGTTGATGAAGACAGGTTCGCGGCGCAGCAACGACGCGATCCACTGGGGGATCACCGCCGCATAAGCGCCGTCCGGGTCCTGGCGCGGACCGAACACGTTGAAGTAACGCAAGCCGATGGATGGCATCCCATACGCCTGCGCGAAGGTGTTCGCATACACCTCGTTCATCAACTTGGTGCCGGCGTAGGGCGAGAGCGGGTTGCCGATTTTGTGCTCCACCTTGGGCAGGTCCGGCGAGTCGCCGTAAACCGCGCTGCTCGACGCATACACGAACCGTTTCACCTTCGCGTCACGCGCGGCGATGAGCATGTTCAGGAAACCGGTCACGTTGGCTTCGTGCGTGGCCAGCGGCTCGACCATCGAGCGCGGCACCGAACCCAAGGCCGCTTCGTGCAACACAAAAGCCACGCCGGCACACGCTTGTTCGCAGGCGGCCGGGTCGGTGATGTCGCCCTCCAAGAACCGGAATCGCTTCCATTGTTCGGCGGTGACGAGGCCTTTGACCTGTTCCAGGTTTTGCTTCTTGCCGGTGGAAAAGTTGTCCAGGCCCACCACGGTTTGACCGAGCTTGAGCAGCGTTTCGAGCAGATTGGAGCCGATGAAACCGGCAACCCCCGTGACCAGCCAGGTGGCCGGCTGGGTCTTCAATGTGATTTGCAGTTGGTCGTAAGCGGACATGTTTAGTTCAGAATTTGCAAAATAATTTCGGTGAGCAGCGTACAATGTGGATGTCGCCGACGGCAATTGTTTAATGCCGGCTGTCCCTGAAATACGGAGCGCGGCCATCCTGGCCGCAGCGTGTTGCCATGGCAGGCCGCTTTGAAATCGGACGGTGACTGATCGGCGTGCGTGCTGCGGGCGGGACGCCCGCGCGCCAATTCAATTCGCGTTCTGATTGATCGGCTGGTCCACCACGAACGCTTTCGGAAAGTCCGCTGCCTTGTCGCCACCACGCGGACCGAGCCGTTTGTTCGCCGAACCGCCGAAGGGCGCGTTGATCGGAATTTCCATTCCTCCCAGTTCCGCCATCATGCCGTAAAGCTGTTTTTCCATGTCCTGGGCCAGCTTCTGATGTTTGCCATCGTAAAGCAGGTTGGTCGTTTCATTCGGATCGTTTTGCAGGTCGTAGAGTTCGTCCGCATCCCAAAGGCCGTAGTAGTTGATGTATTTGTAACGGTCGCCGCGCAGCGCAAAGACCGTCGGCGACTGCGGATAATTCTTTTCCCAGTAATAAACGTAGAAAAAGTTTTTGCGCCACGGGATTTGTTTGCCCTCGGCCAGCGGCAGGAAACTCTCGCCATCCATGTGCGGCGGTTTGGCCAGCCCCATCGCGTCCATGATGGTCGGGGCGATGTCAATGTTGGCGACCATCTGCTCCACCACCGCGCCGCCCTTGATGAGGCTCGGGCATTGCATGAGCATCGGCACGCGGATGGACGTCTCGTACGCCACGCGTTTGTCAATCAACCCGTGCTCACCGAACATGAACCCGTTGTCCCCCATGTAAATCACCAGCGTGTCCTCGTAGATGCCCATCTTCTTGAGCTGCTCGAGCACACGGCCGACGCCGTCATCCACGGCGCACAGCACTTCGCAATAGCGCTTGTAGTAACGCTCGATGTCCAGCTCGCTGTGATACGGGAAATCCACGCCGTGCCAGGAATTGCGCTGGTCGCGCACCCACCGCGGCGCGTTTCCTTCGGCCGTGGCTGGATTCACCTGCGTTGCGGGCCGCTGGAACGGCAGCTTGGCGAGTTTGTCCTCGTGCCGCGGCGCGGGCGTGAAATTCGAGTGCAACGCCTTGTGCGACAGATACAGGAAAAACGGCTTCTCGGACGGCTTCTGTTTCGCAATCCAATCAATGGCGTAGTCTGTCAATTCGTCCGTGATGTAACCCTTCTGCTTCACCCGCCGGCCGTCCACATTGAGCGTGTAATCCGGGCTGGGCGGCAGATAATTTCCCTGCCCGCGAAAACTCACCCAATGATCGAAGCCCGGTTGCGGATCATCGGACACCGGCCCCATGTGCCACTTGCCAATGAACGCCGTGGCATAGCCGGCCTTTTGGAGATACTGCGGAAAATAAACCGTGCCGGGCGGAATAGCGCGGTTGTTGTCAATGACCCGATGCCGGAACGTGTAAAGCCCGGTGAGAATCGAAGCCCGGCTCGGCGAACAAAGCGACGTGGTGACAAACGCATTTTTCAGATGCACGCCGTTGGCCGCGATTGAGTCCAGCACGGGCGTTTTGGCGAATTGATGCCCCATGAAACTCATCGCGTCGTAGCGATGATCATCGGCGAGGATGAACACGACGCTGCGCGGTTTGGCGCCGGGAATGCGCTGCGGCGCGACTTCCTTGGGCACGGGGACGATGGCGGCTTGAAGCTGAGCCGCCAGGGCCGGCAATAGAAATATCGAGAACATGAAACGATTTTGCATGATGCGCGCAGGTTAAGCCGCCCTGTAACGGCATGGAAGTCTGAATTCTGCGGTCTTGTTCTGATCAGTGTCAGTACCGGGTTTGATCCCGCAGCTTCGCCTCCGCTTCGGCAATAGCCGCGCGGACTTCGGCCGGCACCTCCTCCAGTGAGTGATAGATATTCTCAACGCCAGATGCGTCAGTGATTTTGAACTCAGTGATGTCCTTCCTGCGGGTGATCTTGGAGATAATGGCGTTCTCTGTTCGCGAAGTCTCCACCATGGATGCCTCGTCGCCCCTCATCGGTTCTGCCTCGAGGGCTTCTATTTGCGAGCGTATTTCCGGCGGCACGCTATCCATCGAGTGATATTCACGTTGCCGTCCGTCCGCGCCGACAATTTTGACGGTGACCGATCTTTCGCTGGTCGTCACCTTGTGTACTCCCGGCAGCAGCTCGACGTTGGAGTCCGTGAAGCGCTCCCGTTCCTCGATGCGCCTGTCCATCCGAAGTACCCGTGCAATTTCAACGCCGGCACGAATAGCATGAAAGAGGCAAAATGCGGCAATACCTGAGAAGAATGTGACCCACAGCCAATACCAAACCGGCTCACTCTCGGGTGTGAAAACGTGGTCGTGCCCGCGATGACGATACTGAAACCTACCCGCCGCGAGCACAGAAGACACATACCATGTCGCCAGAACGCCGCCCGTGCCGTAGGCTACGACATCGAACCATCTATTGTTTAATCGCGCCATAGAACTCCATGCGCTCAACGTCCGGCCAGCTTCCTGCCCCGATTGATTTCTGCAATTCTCGACTCGAGCTGGACAAAAACTCCGCAATCACGATAGCTGAGGTGATCGGGACGGCAAGGGCAAATGGATCAATTGGCGTCCTGATTGATTGGTTCATCCGCCACGAGTGCCTTGGGAAAATCCGCGGCTTGGTCGCCGCCGCGATTGCGCGAGCGGCGGTTTAGTGAATCACCGGTCGGCGCGTTCAACGGGATGTACATCCCGCCCGACGCGGTCAACGTTTGGTAAAGCCGCTGCTCCATCCGCTTCGCGATGGCTTGATGCTTGCCGTCGTAAAACAGGTTCGTCGTTTCATTGGGATCGGCTTGCAGGTCGTAAAGTTCATCCGCGTCCCACAGGCCGTAGTAGGTGATGTATTTGTAGCGGTCGCCGCGCAGCGCGAACACCGTTGGCGATTGCGGGTAATTTTTCTCCCAGTAATAAACGTAAAGCAGGTCGTCACGCCACGGAGTTGGCTTCCCCAGAGCGAGCGGGAGAAAACTTTGACCGTCCATGTGCGGTGGTTTGGCCAGCCCCATGGCTTCCATGATGGTCGGTGCGAGGTCAATGTTCGCCACCATCCGCTCCACGACTGTGCCGGCTTTGAGGAGATTGGGGCATTGCATGAGCAGGGGGATGCGCATGGAAGCATCGTAGGCGGTGCGTTTATCAATGATGCCGTGTTCGCTGAATTGAAAGCCGTTGTCGCTCGTGTAAATCACCAGCGTGTCATCGAGGATGCCCATCGCTTTCAACTGGGTCAGAATGCGACCGAGGCTTTCGTCCACGGCGCACAGCGTTTCGCAGTATTTTTTGCCGTATTCGCCAATGTCGTTTTCGGTGTAATAGGGATAGTCCACGCCGTGCCGCGAATTGCGCTGGTCGCGCAGCCAGCGCGGCGCATTGGCGGCGGCGGTTGGCGGCTGCGTTTGAGTTGGCGGCGCAGGAAGTTTCAGTTTGGCGTATTTGCCGCGGTGCCGTTCCGCCGGTGTAAAGTGTGCATGAACGGCCTTGTGGGAAAGGTAGAGAAAGAAAGGCTTCCGGGCCGGTGACTGTTTCGACAGCCAGTCAACGGCGTAATCCGTGAGTTCATCGGTGATGTAACCCCTCTGCTTCACGCGCTGACCGTTTACGTTGAGCGTGTAATCCGGGTCGGGCGACAGGTAGTTCCCCTGCCCTTTGAAACTCACCCAGTGGTCGAACCCCGGCTGCGGATCGTCGAATTCGCCGCCCATGTGCCATTTGCCGATGAACGCCGTCGCGTAGCCCGCCTGCTGGAGATACTGCGGAAAAAATATTGTGCCCGACGGGATCGGCCGATTGTTGTCAATGACCCGATGCCGGAACGTGTAGAGGCCGGTGAGAAATGACGCGCGACTGGGCGAGCAAAGCGACGTGGTGACGAAGGCGTTTTTCAAATACACCCCGTTCTTCGCCATCGAGTCCATTACGGGCGTTCGGGCCAATGGATGACCCAGAAAACTCATCGCGTCGTAGCGATGGTCGTCGGTCAGGATGAACACGACGCTGCGCGGTTTGGCTCCGGCGAGGCGTTCGAGGACGATTTCCGGCGGCACTGGAGGCGTTCCGCGGACCTGAAGGGCCGCAGCGATAACGAACGCCAAGATGCCGAGCTTGCGCATGATTCAGACAGATTAAGCCGTCCCGCAAGCTGGCGGAAGAATTAAACAAATCTTGGCTGCAGGTGCTTGTTGCAACTTGCCCTTGACACAGGTCCAAGCAGAAGGAAGATAGCCTCATGGCAGACATTCGACTCGTGCTTGTCCGACCTCATAAACGACCTCGCCGAAATGGCTTCACCTTGATCGAACTGCTCGTTGTTATCGCCATCATCGCCATTCTCGCGGCCATGCTCCTGCCCGCGTTGTCGAAAGCCAAAGACAAGGCGCTGGCCATGAAATGCCTGAATAACTGCCGGCAGATTGGCTTGGCCGCGATGACCTACATGCACGAAAACAACGATACCTATCCCACTGGCGAACGGGTCGTGGGCCTGAATTCGTTACAGGCAGAAACGGGTTGGCCGCGGTTGTTGCTGCCTTACATGAGCGGTTTCATCACCAACGTGCAGCCCGCCATTTATCTTTGTCCGAAGGAAAGAAACGTGGCCATGCGATCCGTGGGTGTGCCTTACGAATCGCAACTGCACTTTTGGGCGAATCGTTTCATCATCAGCGACATTCGCGACCACCCCGAAGGCGGCGTCCGGAGCGCGCAACTGAAGAAGACTTCCATCTACTGGATGATTGGCGAAAAGGACGTTTACGAAATGGCCAACATTGACTCCGGCGCATTGATTGAACTGCACCTGAACCTGTGGAATACACCGCCCGGCGACCCGGCGATGCGCCGGCACAACGGCGGCCAAATGTCCATCGCTGCGGACGGTCATGCGGAACGGTTGCGCATGCCACCCTACCAACCGGGCCGGCCGGCGCCGCCGAATTTTGTGGAGTTGGGCGACACCGTCATCGGCGTGCAAGGCGCACATGGCAACTGGCAGAACAATGGGCCGTTCGTGAAAATGTACATGAGATATAGCCGGGCGATGGATTTTTGAAACAACCCGATCATCATCCATGAGTCTCGGTTCACAAACATGCTTCAGTCGGTGGATCATTAACGCCCTCGTGTTGATCATGCCGCTCGGCTTGATTCAGGTTTGCGGCTGCAAAAAGGAAAGCCAAAAGGCCGAGACACCGGAAGCGGTGTCCGCCCCGGCCAATCCCGCCAATTCGCCACCCGCGCTCCAGCCGGTGAAACCAGACGATCCCGCCGCGGCTCAACAACGGGCGCGGATGGCGGTGGTCATGGCGATGCGGCGCGGCGACGCTCCACCGCCACCCGCAGCGATGAAACTCCGCGGACGCGAACTGGCAACCCCCGAGGTGCTTCAGGCCTACAATCAAGAATTGCTTCGGGTGCGAGTTCAAGAGCGGAGTTCGCCCGAGAATCTCGAGGACCTGGTTCAGAAATGGATCGGCAAATGGCGGTTGCTGCCGCCGCTTCCCACGCCGCCACCCGGCAAGCGGATTGTTTACGATGACCTGAATGGCATCATCCGCTTGGACCCACCTTGATCCCGACCGCCACTTTCGGTCCCGGGTCGAGGGTATTATTGACAAGCTCATCGGGTGAAGGATAATGGCAAAAGTGACGGGGCCATACATGCGTAACGCGCACATCCAACCTGGGCAATTCTCCTCTCGAAAGACCCTCGCCTTGATCGAATTGCTGGTGATCATCGCCTTTACTGCGATTCGAGCGAAGGCCCAGAATTACATCCAGAACCCGGAGTTCGAGTCAGCGCTGGGCCCCACCAATTGGACGGTCGGCCATATCCGTGGCGGACTTCCGGATTTTGAAATCCACGACCGGACCACGGCGGCGTCGCGCGGGTGGGAGACCGGCGATTTCGGCGCCCAATTCCGTCCGTTGCACAACAAACTCGCGCACGCTTACTTCACCCAGACCGTGACCAACTTGAACCCGGAAAACTTTTACACCGTCAGTGGTTGGATGAGCGAGGATTGGTGGTCGCCCCCACCCAACGGCAGCGCCTACCAGCCGGTCCGGGACGGCAAGCGGGACAAGTTTCTGGTTTACATCGAGGCCATTGGCGGTCAGGGCAGCCCGACCACAGACGGCCGGTTCAGCCTGCTGGCAACCAATTCGGCGCCCGTTTATACGAACGCCGACGTCGCTGTTTATGCAACGGACACCTGGCGACAATACAGCGTGCGTCAACGACCGGATACCAACGGCCGCATTGAGGTGCGTCTGCATCTGGACAAACTCTCCTGGGACGTCACGTACTATCTCTACGTCATGAATGGATATTTTGACAGCATCTCCCTGACGCCTTGAAACACGCCTCGCCATTGTCCGCCATGAAGAACCCATACCAGTTCAACGCGAGCGGCCGGAATCTGGCGCGCAGGGGTTTGTTGACCCTTGCGTTGTTCGTCGCGACGGCTGTCACCGGTCAAAACCTTCTTAAGAACGGCAATTTTGAATCGCCGCTCACGACGAATGATTGGACGCTCCAGTTCAGCGCGCCCGGCATTCCCAGCACGAACGCCTACGGCGGTCCGGGCGATTTTGCCATCGCCGACCGCACGACCGAAGGCAGTCGTGTCGCGGGCGGCTACGGCGGACACATTCGCTCGCGCACGGATTGGACCACGCGGACGTATTTCACCCAGACAGTTTCCGGCCTCACCAACGGGACGACCTACCACCTCAGCGGTTACATGCGTTGCACCATGAATGACGACAAGTTCCGCGTCTCCATCGAAACGGTGGGCGGGAACGGCGACCCTACGGGTGACGGGCGTTTCTCGCTCCGCACACCGGACGCCGTGACCAATAAACCCCAAACGCAGTATTTCCTCGACCAGACGCCCGACGCGAACGGGAAAATCGAAGTGCGGTTGCGCTTTGAGAAACGGGCGATGACCCCGGGGCCGGTCAGCTATCCCAAGTTCACCCAATACAGCGCCTACTTTGATGATTTCTCGTTGACCCCGTGAGACCTGATCAAAAAGCAACTGCTGCCCCCTGCGTACGCTCTTTGCCCCAGCGCCGTGGCGCACGCCGCTTTGCCGCGATACCGTTGACTTTGCTCGTCACTGCGTCCGTTGTCGCCCAAAATCATGTGAAGAACCCGGACTTCGAAGAACCGCTCGGCACCAACAATTGGACGGTGGTTTACGTTTACGGTGGTCCGTCGGACTTTGCGACGCACGACCGGACCACGATTGCTCATAAGGACAAGGTTCCCGGCACGTGGGATGGTGACCCGAATTATCTCGATGTTTACGGCGCGGAATTTCAGCCCTACCACGACGGCAAGATGCACGCCTATTTCAAGCAGACCGTTGCCGGCCTGAAGCCGGGGTCGAACTACGTCGTTAGCTGCTGGATGGTTCACTTCACCGATCTCTCCACCAACACGGTCATGGTTTACCTGGAGGCGTTGGGCGGCCCCGGGGGCAACATTTCACGCAAGACGCCCTATGTGACCAAATACTGCAACAACCATCCCGAGAACTGGGCGCGTTATTCCGTCACCAACACGGCCAGCACCAACGGCCAGATCGAAGTCCAGTTGCACTTTGACAAGAACCAATGGACGAGCTTCGTCTGGGAATATACCCGGGCGTACTTTGATCACGTGGCGGTCATGCCGCCGGGTCAACCCCCGCCAGCGTTCAAAATCCTGTCGTTGGCGCTTTCGCAGCCGGCAAGCGCAACGTTCAAATGGGAAACCGTGATGAACAACACCTATCGCATTGAGGCTTCCTCGAATCTCCAATCATGGTCCACCTTTCGGGACGAGCTCCTGGCGACGGGCACCAATTTGACCTTCACGACGAACCTCACGACAGGATTGACACCGCCAAGATACTTCCGGGTCCTCTCAAAAAACTATCAGCCTTGAGCAATGAGTAAACGCCGACTTCGCAACCGGCTCCTGGCAGTTGTCGCGCTTCCGCTGACTTTGTCATTCACCGCGTCCGCTGAAAGGCCAACGCCAAAAGCAGTTGCCAAGCCCAACATCATTTTCATTTTCGCCGACGACTGGGGCTGGGGCGACTTGGGTTGCCACGGGAGCAAATGGGTCAAGACACCGAACCTCGACCGTCTGGCGCGCGAGGGCACGGACTTTCATCAGTTCAACGTGCTCAATCCGGTTTGCTCGCCCAGTCGCACGGCGGCGATGACCGGGCAATATCCTGCGCGCTGGAGTGTCCATCAACATTTCGCCAACTTCGCGCTCAATCGCCAACACGGCATGCCCGACTGGCTCGACCCCAAAGCGCCCATGTTGCCGCGCGTGCTCAAACAGGCCGGGTATCGCACCGGTCACTTCGGCAAGTGGCATCTGACAAATCGCGGTGTCGTTGATGCGCCCGAACCGAGGGCTTACGGCTTTGACGAGTGGGCCGTCTTCAACGGACCGGGCGAGCAGGCCGGCTTGCACGACACGGCGACCAACGCCGTAAAATTCATTCGCGCCCACCAGCACGAGCCGTTTTATCTCAACGTCTGGCTGCACGAAAGCCACACGCCGCACGTCCCCACCGACGAATCCATGAAGCGACACGCCGACCTGGAGGAACAGAAACAAGTCTATGCCGCGGTCATCACGGATGGCGACAACGCCGTTGGCCAGGTACTGACCGCGCTCAAGGAGACAGGACTGGAGCAAAACACCCTGGTGATTTTCTCCAGTGACAACGGTCCCGAGAGCACCGGCCCGGAGCGGAACAAACAGCATCGCGCCAATTCCGAACAGGGCCTGGGCACATATTACAGCGTCGGCGAAACGGGCGGGCTGCGCGGGCGCAAACGCAGCTTGTTCGAAGGCGGCGTGCGCGTGCCTTTCATCGTGCGTTGGCCCGGCCACACGCCGGCCGGGGTGACGAACAATACGACGGTCCTCACGGCTGTGGATTTGTTTCCGACATTGTGCGCCGCCGCTGGCGTCCCGCTGCCAACGGACTACCGGCCCGACGGCGAAAATCTGCTCGCCGCGCTGGAAGGAAAGAACGCGACGCGAACGAAGCCCATCTTTTGGGAATGGCGCGGAACCTCGCACCCGCCAGATTGGTGGCCGCGCCTCGCCGTCCGTGAAGGTGATTGGAAACTCTACCTCGCCCCCGCCCGCAACCGCGCCGAACTTTACGACGAATCCAACGACCGCCGCGAACAGCAGGACCAGGCGGCGCGACACCCGGACATCGTTGCGCGGCTGAAGCGGCTTGCGCTCGAATGGAAATCTACGCTGCCCGAGCAGCCGCGTCCCGACTGCATTTCCAAACTTCCGCCGACAAAAACATCCGCCCAGTGAGGCTTCATGAATACCCGCTCGATGCCATCGCCTTTCAAACCTGTTCAATCCAACGCCGTCTCGCGCCGGCTCTCTCTGGTCGGTCTGGCCGTTTGTTGCTTTGTGGCGCTGCCAACCGCGGCGGACGCCGTCAAAGCCGAACTCGATGTGCCGGCTCCCATGCGCGACGGCGTCATCCTGCGCGCGAACGTGTTTCGTCCCGAAGGCAACGGCCCGTGGCCGGTGCTCCTGACACGCACGCCGTACGGCAAGCAGGGCAAAAAATACGATGCCTACGTCAAGGCCGGTTACATCGTCGTTTGCCAGGACACCCGCGGTCGCTACCAATCCGACGGCCAGTTCGAATCCTTTTACCGTTTCAAAACCCACGACGCCGAGGATGGCTACGACACCGTCGAGTGGGCCGCGAAGTTGCCCGGCGCCAACGGCAAGGTCGGCACGTTTGGCGCGTCCTACAATGCGTTCCTGCAATGGCGGCTCGCGCCGCTGCGTCCGCCGTCGCTCGTCGCCATGGCCGCCTTTTCCATTCCCGCCCGCCTCACGGATTTGGAAGGCCCGGGCACGATCCGGCCCGGCCGACGATTGCGCTGGTGGTACACCACCATCTCACCGGATCTGCGTCGCCGCAACGGCCGGCCCGGCCCCCAAACCATTGCCGATGCCGCGAAACTCTGGGCCAGTGGCGAGGGCGAACGGTTGCACAACTTCCTGCCCTGGCTGGAACTGCCCGAGAGCGTCTGTGAAGAGGAAACCGACGCCGTCCGTTACTGGTTGCGCCATCCGCAAACCGACCCCTGGCAACTGGACCAGGGATGCAAGGACATCGCCGTGCCCAACCTCGACATGCTCGGCTGGTTTGATCATTGCAACGACTCGATTGATTTTTTCCGCACGATGACCTGGCGCGGTCGCACGAAAGCCGCCCGCACGGGCCAGCGTTTGATCATCGGTCCGTGGGGGCACGACTCCCGTGGGAAACGCAAGGTCGGCGATTTTGATTTCGGGCCGGCGGCGGAGATGAGTGTGCCGCAGACGGAAGTCCGCTATTTTGATTACTGGCTGAAAGGCCAGCCCAATGGTGTTGATCGGGACGCGCCGGTCAAAATCTTCATCATGGGCGCCAACCGCTGGCGGGACGAGCGCGAGTGGCCATTGAAGCGGGAGCAACCGATGGAATTCTTTCTGACCAGCGACGGCCCGGCCAATTCCGCCTTCGGGGGCGGAAAGCTGCTGACCCGGGCGGCCAGCGCAACCGGCCAGGACCATTACCGCTACGATCCGCGCGACCCCGTGCCGACGCTCTGGAAGGATATCAGCTTCATGGTCCCCAATGACCAACGGCCCCTCGCGAATCGCCGGGACATCCTCGTGTACCAATCAGCACCGCTCGACGCGCCGTTGGAGGTGACCGGTTATCCAAAGGTGCAGCTTTATGCCGCGTCGTCGGCGCCGGACACGGATTTCTTTGCGCGCCTGATTGATGTAGCGCCCGACGGCACGGCCCGCGAAGTGGCCATGGGCATGGTGCGGGCGCGCTTTCGCGATTCATTGAGCGAACCGAAACTGCTGAAACCCGGCGAGATCACCCGGTTCGAGATCAGGTTGCGCCCCACGTCGAACCTCTTTCAACACGGCCACCGGATTCGGCTCGACATCACGAGTTCCGATTTCCCCAACTACAACCGCAACCACAACACCGCCACCGACCAAAATGCCGATGCCACTTTGGCCGTCGCCGATCAAACGATCTGCCACGGTGGTCGCTGGAAATCCAAGTTGATCCTGCCGGTGATTCCGGCTAAGTAACCCGCCGCACCCAGAGCGCGGACCGCCGAGTTGGTTTGTAGAAACCTTTTTCCTTGGCGAGCGTCCGTGAAGGAATGAATCG
>CAYWMD010000074.1:0-28350 GCA_964458575.1 uncultured Bifidobacteriaceae bacterium
TGCTGTCCTCTCCGTATGCCCCCACAACCACCGTGTCGCCTGACACGGCAACGGAGTAGCCGAACAGGTCATTCGACGGGGGTCCATTGTTGCCGGACTTCAAAAAAGCCTGCTGGGCGATGGGATCAATGGTGATCGGGTAGCGCGCCTGGCGCTCATCCACCAGCAGGCGCACCACATTCTCCCCCGCCGCTTCGAAGCGCGAGGCCAGAACCCTGCCATCGGCATCCAACACCTTCAGCCCGGCATAGTTCAGCACGGTCACGCCGTTGGTGTCTTGAAACAGCACGCCCTGGGAATCGGCATTGATGGCAGGGCGCAGTGTGCCCCGGGTGGCGAGGAGAAAGCTCAATGAATTTTTGCTTTCCGCCTTCTGCTTTCCGCTCGCGTGCGGGCGCTGCTTCACAGTGAAGCCGTGCTCCAACCCGCGCTGGTCGTTGATGAACCATTCCTGCACGGTGGCATCCCACCGGTAGGTGAGACGCTGACCCTCGGCCTGCACCGCCGGACTGCGGCCAATGACAGTCTGGTTTTCGTCAAAGCCGTAGCTTTTGAGTTCCAGCCCCCACGTCCAGCCGCCGTCCCGGGGTTTGGTGAGAAAGCCACGGCGGTCGAACTTCGTGGTCCATTGCTGGCCGGGATTGCGCGCCTGCCACCCGCCCTCGATGGGTTGGAACGCATGCCGCCCCGCCTCATACGCGGCCCGGATGCTCTGCCAGTCGGACTTGGCCAGCCCCTCCGGCACCTGATCCGGCGAGGCGAGCTTCTGGGACTTCCCCGCAGGCGTGCCCGCGTAAAGCGCAGTCGCGCCTGCGATCAACCGGAGCATCAGCGCCAGAGAAAACAGCATCCGGGTTTGGTTGAAGAAGGTTTTCATAGTTCTTGTGCGTTTGCCGGTATTGCTTGCTGGGCTGGTTGAGTGTGAGTTGCGAAATCAATTTCCAACGAGCCGGAAGAATTGGCGCCCGGCGGTGACGCGATTGGTGTGAGGACTCGCGGCGCCTGCGATGTTCGTGAAGGTGCCGGTGACTTCCGGGCGGTTTGCAGTCCCAACTGTGAGAAGGCGAATTCAACCGCACGCTGCGGTGTCGTCGAGGGATGGATATGGTCTGGCGTTCTCATGGATTCTCTTGTGACTGGGGGTTGCTAAATCCGGCGAGAAGGCCATCCCCCGACGACGCGGCAGGGCGTCGTGCGATAGAGGGTGGTCCCCGTTCCGGGGGAAACTTGGCGGTGAAGGCTTCCGGGCGGATGCGGAAGCGGCGGAAACAAATTTTCAGCTCCGCGAAGACCGGGTTCAGTGTGCAGGTGGTGGCCGCCATCGCACCCCTATCCTGCGGGGGGTCTTCCTCAACAAAGTCGGCGACACGCTCCTCCTCAGCTTCGGCCTGCGCCATCGGCACAAAATCCGGCCGCCCGCCGTCCGTGCTCACGGTGTATTCCTCCAGCCATCCTGGGCGGGCGAAATGCACCGTTTGGCCATCCACTATCACGTTGCTCCTGAAATCCAGTTGGGCGTTCGATGTTGAATGTTGAATGTTGAATGTCTTGTTCGCAGTTCTCCGCGTGACCCCTGGTGATGCGAGGCTGCGGACAGGCCGGCTCGCAGGGACGCGCGCCGCACCGGACGGCGCAAACGGAAGAAGAAACGAAGCCAGCAACAACACAACGGTGCGCACTGGCCGCGACGGGCTGCGCGCACGGCGGGCGCAGCAACTCGCCCCACCCGCCAAGGCAAGCACCTGCCGCCTGAACAAACTGAACAAACCTCCTCCGCAAAGGATGAAATTCTGAATTTTCAAGTGGTGCGCCGACTATGACAGAAACGCGCGTGAACACAATGCCGGGGCGAAGATTTCACGGCAGCTTACAATCACGAACCTTAACGCAAGAAGGATTCATGCAACGCTTCGCCGCTGGCTAAAGGTAAACGACGGGTGCGACTGGAAGTGGCGGTCATTGTAGCGGCGGGGCTTCCAGCCCGGCGGAAAGTGCTTCACACCTGTGCACGTCGGCCAAAACATTTGAGCGTTACCAAATGGGCTCAGGTTCTTTCCGGGCGGCGGGACGCACGCCCTTTACGGCAGACGGGACGTCCGCCGCTACGGTCGTTGATTGCCACTTCCAGTCGTCACCCGTTAGCGACCGCGCGCTTGCATTGCCGCGTGTTTGGGGAGATGCCGGCGTTTATTGCGGGCATTGAAGTTGTCCGCGCCCCGGAGATGGCAGATGCCGGGCTGGCTTTACCAATCTCGTTCTTGCGTTGGCGGGCGTGTTTGGGAAAATGGCTGCGGATTAAGATTACGATTAAGATTAAGAAAAACTGCCATGGGACACGTTAAATTGCACATTCCGGGACCGGTCGAAGTCAGCGATAAAACCTTCAAGGCGCTTTGCTCGCCGATGATTGGCCATCGCGGCCAGGGCTTCAAAGACCTTTATGCCAAAATGCAACCCCAGTTGCAGCAACTGCTCGCGACGAAGCAACTCGTCTATCTTTCCACCTCCAGCGCGTGGGGCGTGATGGAGGGCGCGGTGCGCAATCTCGTGCAGAAAAAAGTGCTCAACTGCATGTGCGGCGCGTTTTCGGACAAGTGGTTTGACGTGTCAAAACGTTGCGGCAAGGACGCCGAGGCGCTCCAAGTGCCGTGGGGTTCGCCCATTCGCGCCGATGCCGTGGACAAAAAACTCGCCACCGGCCAGTTCGACGCGCTCACCGTCATTCACAACGAAACCTCGACCGGTGTGATGAGTCCGCTGGCGGAAATCGCCGCGCTCAAGAGAAAATATCCCGACGTGATGTTCATCGTGGACTCGGTCAGTTCGATGAGCGCGGTGCCGTTGAAATTTGATGAACTGGGTATTGACGTTTTGCTTGCCGGCACACAGAAAGCCTTCGCGTTGCCGCCGGGCACAGCCGTCTTTGTTTGCTCGCCGGCCGCGCTGGCCAAGGCGGCGACGGCCAAGGACCGCGGCTACTACTTTGACTTCGTCGAGTTCCAAAAAAACGCCGAGCAAAGCATGACGCCCAGCACGCCGAGCATTCCGCACATCTATGCGCTGAGTTCCAAGCTGGACGAATTCTTCGCTGAGGGTTTGGAAAACCGCTATGCCCGCCACCAGAAGACCAACCAGATGACGCGTAACTGGGCCGCGAAGCACGGTTTCACGCTGTTTCCGGACGCGGGGTTTGAGTCGCTCACGCTCACGTGCGTGAACAACGGCGCGAAACCCGGCGGGCGCACCGTGGATGTGGCCAAGCTCCAGAAGCTGACGAAGGACCAGGGCTTTCTGATTGACGGCGGCTACGGCAAAATCAAGGGCACGACCTTCCGCATCTCGAACATGGGTGACGAAACGGAAGCTTCCATGCAGCCGCTGTTCGCCGCGCTCGACAAGTCCATGAGCCAGCTTTGAGCTTTTTTCGTGGCTGCGTTCATGAGAACGCGGCTGATCCCTGCTGGCTTTTTGGTTTGCCGTGAACTCACGTTCACCGCCACTTTGCCGGGGAATGTCCGGCGATTTCCAACTTGTCCGTCTGGCCAATGGCGCGCACACCGTGTTCGCCTGTGACTACGCGGAGAAAATGCACCCCGGCCTTGGCCCGGCCGCCGAGGCTGATCTGCTTTACGTCCGGCAGTTGAAAATTCCGGCGCGGATGCGTGAAGGCGGCGCCGACGAATTCGTCGTGTGGGATGTGGGGTTGGGCGCGACGGCCAATGCGATTGCCGTGTTGCGCGCCACGCGGGACATCGAACGACCATTGCGATTGGTGAGCTTTGACAACACGGTCGGGCCGTTGGCGTTCGCGCTGGCGAATGCGGAACAACTCGGTTACTGCCAAGGCTACGAAGCACAGGTGCGAACACTGCTTGAATCGCGGACGGTCACATTTCAAAACGGGCGCAGCCAGGTAACGTGGGATTTTCATCTGGGCGATTTTCCGGCGTTGTTGGCGAATGTAGCGGTGGGCGTCCCGCCTGCTGTGGAGCCGGGCATCGTGCCCGGCGGAAAGGGCTTCGATAACTCCGGTCACAAACAAATTAGGTACGAAGGACCGGGCGGCGAGACGCCGCCCTCTACGTCAGGCGGGACGCCCGACGCTACAGCGCCGCCGCACGCAATCATGTTCGATGCTTTCTCGCCCGCGAAAAATCCGGCGATGTGGACGCTGCCATTGTTCGAGAATTTGTTTCGTGCGCTGGACTCGACGCGGCCTTGCAATCTGACCACCTACTCGCGCAGCACGATGTTTCGGGTCACGCTGTTGCTGGCCGGGTTCTACGTGGGACGCGGCGTGGCCACCGGGCTGAAGGAGGAAACCACCGTGGCGGCCAACACATTGGAACTGATTGACGAACCGCTAGACCGCCGGTGGCTGGAACGCGCCCGTCGTTCGGACAGCGCGGAGCCATTCCGCGAGCCGGCATATCGAAGAGCGCCGTTAACAACGGAGAGTTGGGAAGGGCTGCAAGGGCATCCGCAATTCAGATCATGAGAATTACCAAAGCGTCATAAACACCCCAGACGCGCAGCCTATTGCCTGATTAGGTCGCAGCTTGGTTTTTCTGATCATACCTCCATACGTAAATGCCAATGCCATCCACGACAAGAAACATGGAGAAAAAAATGCCGGCCTGCGTGATCTGCCTCCGGAAAGAGTGTCTGCCTGCGAGCAAAAGCTCTTGCTTGTATGCAGCTTCCTTCTCAGGTGAACGATCTCGACCATAAGCTTCCGCCGCCGCGTTGCGCTCCTCAAGTCGATAGGGATACTTTGCGAGGTTCACGGCTCGAAATGCCAACACGGCCGTCAGGAACAACTCCAACAGTAAGACAAAAGCAAGAACTGCGATGAAGCGTATTGTTCTCACAGTTGTGAAGTGACCTATTATCAGTTGTCGGTTGTGCTGTTCGCTGCCGAGAATGCGTCTCTTGTTTGACTTTGCTTTGCGGAAAGCCCTTTGTCCACAAGTTTTCCTGCGTAATCATCTTGTATTGCGACTGTGAAAAGACCGAAAAACATCAACCGTAACGATACGGCCGCTCCATCGGAAACGTGTTGGGCAAATGCCGAACCTCGCGGACTTCGCCATCGGCCAGCAAAACCTCAACGATGTCGAAACGGATTTTCACCTGCGGATTCTTGAGCAGCTTCAAGTAGTCGAGCGCGGTTTGGGAAAGCAGCCGGCGTTTGCGTTTGTCCACGGCGGCGGCGGGGCGCGTCCAGTCTTCGGAGGAACGCGATTTCACTTCCACGAACACCAGGCAATCGTCGTCGCGGAACACGAGGTCAATTTCACCGCGGTCGGAGCGGAAGTTGGCGGTCAAAAATTTTAGGCCGAGCTTTTGAAGATGTTTCCTGGCCGCGCGCTCGCCGAGTTCGCCGCGCCGCAGGTGCTCGGGTTTGTCCGCCTTGCCGAGCAGCGATTTGATGCGTGTGACCAGATTCATCAGTTACTTATGGGATTTGGATTGTCGCGGCTTGGTGCTGCGTGGTTTTATAGCGTTGCTCAGGCAAAGACAATGATTTGTTGTGCTCCAACCACCGGCGCGCGGCCCTCCGGGCCGCAGCACTCCCGAATGGATTTGGCCGCCGGATGTCCTCGGCTATCCGCAGCGCCGCTCCAACAGGCCTCGCCTTCCTTCCAGTATGCCTGAGGCAATCCTTCATCGTGCCTGCCCGGTTTGCGAAAGCCGTGATTCGGTGGCGCACTGGCGAAAGGGTGAATTGCAACTCGTGCGCTGCGGAAGTTGCGGGATGGTTTACGCGAACCCGATGCCCTCCGATATGGTCAGCGGCGAGTTCTACGATACCGAGGGCGCGGGCTACTATCTTTCGCCCGCGAAGCTGGAGAGTGATTACGCCGACGTTCGGTTCGAGCGGGAACTGCGGTTGTTCCGCAAGTTCTGTCTGCGTGGAAAAGCGCTGGATGTGGGCTGCTCGTCGGGCGCATTTCTGTTCCAACTCAAGAAGTGCTGGCCCGGCGATTATGAAATTCTCGGCACGGATGTGAGCGGGCCGCCGTTGGATTACGCCGAGTCCCGCGGCGTGCCGGTGGTGCGGGGGAATTTTTTGGAATCGGAATTCGGTGGGGACAGAAAACCAAGCGCCCCTCACCCCGGCCCTCTGCCCGTCGGACGGGGAGAGGGTGACCGCAGGCCGGGTGCGGCGTTCGACGCGGTCACGTTTTGGGCGACGCTGGAGCACCTGGCCGAGCCGAAAAAGTTCCTGACCAAAGCACACGCGATTCTCAAACCCGGCGGTTTATGTTTCGTGCTCGTGCCGAATCTCAAGTCGCTCGCGATGCGGTTGCTGGGAGCGCGCTATCGTTATGTGTATCCGCAACACTTGAATTATTTCACCAGCGAAACGTTGGCACGTCTGGCCGGCGCGAATTTTGCCGTCGTCGAAATACAATTCACGCATTTCAACCCGATTGTGATTTGGCAGGACTGGCGCGGCGGCGGACGCGAGGTGTCGAATCAGGAGCGCGGCGAACTCCTAGCACGCACGACGGCCTACAAACGCAAGCCGTGGATGAAGCCGGTAAAATGGGCGTACACGCTGGCGGAGAAAACGCTGGCAGCCGCCGGTCTGGCCGACAATCTGACGCTCGTTTTGCGAAAGGAATGACGCCGGGAGGAACGCGTTGCGCCGAGCCCGGTTTTCCACCGTGGCCCGGCCGTTGATTGCTCAATCCTCGTGTTTCGCATTCCAAACGAATAACGGCAGCACGAGGGCGAAGAACGAAGCCATCACCCAAAAATTCCCGACCGCGGTGAAATCATAGAGCGTCTTTCCGTCCGCGCCGATGGTTTTATGGGTATTGAGCAAATACCCGCCCAGCGCCTCCTGCAACGATGCTCCCGCATAGCTGAACAACCCGATGACTCCCATCGCCGCGCCGGTGGCTTTCTTCGAGCAAATGTCCACGGCCATCAAACCACCCAGATAGGTCACCAGCGCGTACACCGTGTAGCCGAAAAACATCATGCTCACGTAATCACTCCAGGGATGGCCCGCGGGAACATAGACGAACGTGGCCGTGGACAACACGAAGAAGATGCCAAACAGCAGGCAGGGCACGCTGCGTTTGTGTTGAAAGCACTTGTCTGAAATGCAGCCGCAGGTCACCGCGCCGACGATCCCGGCGAATTGCGAAATCGAGATGATGCCGCTGGCTTTCGTCAGGCTGTAGCCCTTGGCCTCGGTCAGGAACACCACGCCCCAGGACTCAAAGGCATACCGTGTCACGTAACAAGCGGCCGACGACAATCCCAGAATCCAGACGGCGGGACGGGTGATGACGGCAAACTGTGCCTTGAACACGGGCTTATCCTGGGCTTTCCACTCTGCGTCAGTATGCTCGCCGGAGTAAACCGCGATGGCTGGCAGCCCATATACCTGCGGGCGGTCGTACATGCAGAGATAAAGAAAAACCGACGCGCTGATGCCCAATACGCCCGGCGCAATGAAGCCCATGTGCCAACCGAATGCCGCTACAATATGCGCGGTGAAAATGTAGGTCAGTCCCGTCCCGATGTTGTGCGCGGAGAACCAGACGCCGTACAAAGTGCCTCGCTCCTTGTTGGCAAACCACTGGTTCAGGGAAACGACGCAAGGCGCGGCGCCGAACGTTTGAAACCAGCCGCAAAGCCCCCAGAGCACCGCAAACAGGTAAAAACTGGAACAAAACCCCATCAGCACCAGCAGCGTCGCGGAGCCCAGCAAACCCAGGGCGAGGAAGCGCTTGATGTTCAGCCGGTCGGCCAGAAAGCCATTCACGCACTTGCCGATCATGTACGTGAAATAAAAGACGGAGCCGATCTGACCCAATTGGGCCGCATCGAAAACGCCGCCGGCCAGCAGTGGTTTTTTGACGACGGCAAATCCCTGGCGGATGACGTAGTACATCGCATAGCCCAGGGTGATGGAGAGGAACACCGAGATCCGGCTGCGACGATACCGGCGCTTGATTTCCGCCGCGTCGCTCAACGGCTCCGCGTCGGGCCCGGTCAGGAAGAAGTTGATGAAGGCCTTAAACAAAAATTCCTTCGTGGGTTGTTTGCGCGCTTTTTTCGGAGATGGCCGGGCTCAGGTGGTCTTGACGACGCGGGCCGCGGCCAGTTTCTCACCCAGTTCAGCCACGTCCGCGACTACTAGGTCCAGCGGCGGTTGATGGTGGGCGGCCTCGGCCGCGGTGGTTTCGCCCGAAAGCACCAACACGCCCAGCACACCCGCGCGCCGGGCCATCGCCATGTCGGTGTAAAGCCGATCACCGACCATGGCCAATTGGTCGGGCCGCAGCGCGTGCCGCTGGAGTATGCCCCGCAACATGCGCGGATCGGGTTTGCCCAGGACGGCGTCGGGCGCGCGTCCGGTGGCTCGTTCGAGCGCCGCGCAGAGGGAACCGCAATCCACCAGCACGGTGGGCTGATCCGTCGGGCAAACGCGGTCGGGATTCGTGGCCACAAACGGCTTTCCGCGTTTGAGCCACCACGCGGCGCGACACAGCCGCGCGTAGGTCAAGGTCAGATCGAATCCCACCAGCACCGCGTCCGGCTCGTCGGCGGGACCATCACCGGTCAGTGTGAAACCGGCCCGCGTAAATTCATCGCACATGCTGGGCGTGCCGAGCACGAACAGCCGGCGCACTGCTGGCATTTGTTCCCGGAGGTACTCGATGGTCGCCTGGGTCGAGGTGAACAGTTGATCGGGCGTTGCCGCGATGCCGAAGCGTTCGAGGTGCGCAAGGTAGTCCTCAACGCTTTTGCTCGGGTTGTTCGTAAGGAATGTGTGACCAATGCCGAGCTCCACGAGTTGCGCGAGAAAGGGCAGCGCCCCGCGGAGAATCCGACCGCCCAGGTAAATCGTCCCGTCCAGGTCCAACGCGACATGGCGGATGCTGGCAAGCCGTTGGTCCATGACAAAGGGAAGGCGCGGCAACCGTGGCGGCGCTATGGAATGGTCAGCGGTTTGACACCGCGCAACGCCAGCGTCCGCCAGATCAGCGAGGTGTTGTTCGAGATGATTCCGTCCACGCCCAGATCGAGCAACTCGTTTGCAGCTGCGGCGTCGTTGATGGTGTAAATCCAGACTTTCATGCCTTGCGCGTGCGCCTGTTGCACCGCCTCGCGCGTGACCAACCGATTCCAGCCAATGGCGCGCGCGCCGGATTTTGCTGCTTCCGCGATCCACGCCGCATCCAGGGTTTTTTCCGCGTCCGACAACTTTCTTCCATTCCGCGTGGACGGCGGCCCCAAAGCTCCCAGCACCTGGGCCGGTTCCAACCGGTGAAATTCCGCGAGAAAATTCCAATCGAAGGATTGCAGGATGAGCCGGTTCACATAATGGCGGTCGCGCAGCAACTTCAGGAGGGTCGCGGGATCGCCGGCCTTGCGTTCGATGAGGGTTGCGCCCCCGTTTTGAATCAGGTCCAGCGCTTCGTCGAGTTGTGGCAACCGTGTGCCGGCGAATTGCCGGTCGAACCAACGGCCCGCATCGAGCCCGCGCAACTCCTCGGCGGTTTTCGCGTCCACGCGGATCTTCTTACCGCCCCACTTCGCCACGGCGTCGGTCGTGCGATCGAGGTCCGAATCGTGGATCACGATTGGCACGCCATCCTTGGTGTGGTGGTAGTCGAGTTCGACCAGGTCGGCGCCAGCGGTTTTGGCCAGCTTGAAAGCGGGCAGTGTATTCTCCGGCGCGATCTCGCTGTAACCCCGATGCGCTATGACTAGCGGCCGGCCGGCGCGCAACAGCCGCTCCGCCGGGGAACCCGATGCGTCCGTCGTTTGGGCTTTCATGGAAATTGTGGAGGTCAAGAACGTCGTGCAAAGGCAAACAGACCAAAGCCTGTTGGATTCAAACTTCATCCCGTCATCCTTGGAAAATAGACGTGCCCTCACAAGCCTAAAGCGCGGGTCGAGTCAGGTGGCACACGATGGACCAGTGTTTTCCGGCGCTCCAGCTACATCGTCACACGATTTCCACCGGACACTTCGGCAGCGCGTCGAGGAACGATTGACCGTATTGCTTGGCCAGGATGCGGTTATCCAGCACCACAATGATGCCGTTGTCGGTCTTGGTGCGGATCAACCGGCCCACGCCCTGGCGGAATTTCAGGATCGCTTCGGGCAATGAAAACTCGCTGAACGAATTCCCACCCCGTGCTTCGATGGCCTCGATGCGCGCCTCGATCAGCGGATGATCCGGCACGGCAAACGGCAGGCGCGTAATGATGACGTTGCTCAACGCCTCGCCCGGCACGTCCACGCCCTGCCAGAAACTGTCCGTGCCGAACAGTACCGAGTCCACGTCGTCTTTGAACTTCTCCAGCATGGTCGAACGCGGCGTGCCGGTGCCCTGCACGAAACACGCGATGCCCAGCTTGTCGAAGAACGGCTGCATCCGCTCGCCCATTTCCCGCATGAGCCGGAAATTCGTGAACAGCACGAATGCCTTGCCGTGCGTTTGCTGGATGAAATGCTCGATCCACTTTTCCAGCGCGCCGGCGTAACCGTGTTCCCGGGGGTCGGGCATTTTTTTCACGGCAAACAGCTTCATCTGCCGCTCGTAATCGAAGGGCGTTCCGACCTGCAGCATCGTGGCCGACTCCGCCCCGACGCGCTTGGCGAAGTAGGCAAGCGCGTCACGGCGTAGGACAGGCGTCGCGCCTGTCTCTGATTTCTTCTTATCAGCTGGAGACAGGCGCGACGCCTGTCCTACGCTGCTGCCCGCGCCGACTCTGAACTGGCTTTCGCGCAAGTGTGCTTTCGCCGGATTTTCCCGCACATACGCGGAGAATTTTTCCAGTGCCACCTCGTCGCGCACGATACAATCGAATGATTCATCCTGCCAGAGCTGGCCCTCCCGACCGACGGCGGCGTTGATTTTCTTCGCGGTGAAAGATTTCCACGAATGGAGAATGTCGGACAGGGTGTGTTCCCCCAGCGGCCGGATGAGAACATGAACATGGTTTGGCATCACCACGTAATGCCCAAGCCAATAGCGTTGCACGTCGAAGAATCGCAAGGCCTCCTCGACAATTCGCGAAATGCCCGGCTGCTGCAGCCAACATTCGCCCAATCCTTCATCCAGCCAGCGATGAAACGTTTCCGCGAACTTTTCCCCGTATTCTTTCTCTTGTTCCGGCGTTCGGGGTTCGGGATTTCGCCGCAGCCACTCGCGCAACTCCACCTGCCACTGAATCAGCTTGGGCTTGGGAACGGAATCTGCCAGCCGGAACGTAACGAAATACGTGCAGCCCGCTTGCGTCCAGTGCGGCAAATGCCGGCCGGTTTTGCCAACCGGCGCGTCGGGATCAAATGGCACGAACGGCAGTGGAGCGACGTTCGGCGACGCCGGCTTTCTCGGTAGTAGGACAGGCGTCGCGCCTGTCTCTGATTTCTTCTTATCAGATGGAGACAGGCGCGACGCCTGTCCTACGGTGGCCAGCGTTGCGCTGGTCATGATGATGCTCGTGTCGCTCTCGAACAAACGGCGGCGCAAGAATTCCGCCACGTCAATCGGCGCGGCGTTCAACGTGAGGTTCTTTTTCACCTTCCCGGAGCGCTCGACCCAGTAAACATGTCGGTCGGCGCTTTGGCCGAGGAACATCGCGATCTCCTCGCGCAATTCGGCGAGGCGCCGGTTGCATTCCGCCAGTTCCTCGCCCGTTTCCTTGTCGTCGCCGGCCTTGATCAGTTCACTCAGGGATTCGCGCAAGCTTTGGAGCCTCGGTGTGAGGGTGTCCTTCGCCAATTCCGGCTGCCGGATGCGGAGTTCCGTCCAGCCGCGCCGGGATTCACCGGTGCCAAAGCTGCGTTGCCGCGCGCTTTTCTGGATGGTCTCACAGGCTCCTTCCACGTTCGCAAAAAATTCGTCGGATTCCTGGAGGGATTCGACGACGGCATTAACGGCCCGACCGCGTCCGGCAACCGCCGCGAGCAAACCCTTTTGCGTTTTCGTGTTCCAAAGCCGGTTCAACGTGTAGGCCAGTTGCCCGTGCGACACGCTCAGGCCGATGTGTCGGGACGCGACGGCTTCCATCGTGTGCGCTTCGTCGAAGATGACGAAGTCGTTCTTGAAAAGAATCCCGCCTTCGACCTCCTCATCCACCGTTCCAAGCAGCGTGAAGAACAGCGTGTGATTCAGCACGAGCACGTCGGCCGAAAGCACCCGGTTGCGTGCGCGCTGGAAAAAGCAGGCCGGGTGGTCTTTCGCGAAATCGGATTGGTAGCCGCATTTCTTCGCGGAACAAGGACCTTTTTCGGAGCAAACCTCGGCCCAGACCTTGGGATCGGGCTCGATGTCGAAATCCGACAGACTGCCGTCCGTTGTCCGCTTTGACCATTCGTGGATGCGTTTGAGTTCGGCCGTTTCGCTGGAAGTGAACAACGAAGCCGATTGCTGGATCGCTTTCTGAAGCCGGCGCGTGCAGAGATAATTGCCGCGGCCTTTAAGCATCGCGAACTGGAAAGTCGTCGGCAGAATCTGCTGGAGCATGGGCAGATCCTTTTCCGTGAGTTGCTCCTGCAAATTGATCGTGTGCGTGGAAACGATGGCCTTCTTGCGTTCCGCCACCGCAAACAAAATCGCCGGGATGAGATACGCGAGCGATTTGCCGACGCCGGTGCCGGCCTCGACGGCGAGATGCTCGCGGTTTTGCAACGCCCGCGCCACGGCCACGGCCATTTGCTGTTGCTGGGGGCGATACTCGAAATTCCTCGCGCGGGACAGAATGCCCGTCGGCGAGAAAAACTCCTCGACCTGCGCGACCCAATCGGCGCCGGCGGGCTGGGGTTCAACCACCGAAATCATGAAGCCGTGATGTTTGTGAATAAGCGCAATCTCAAAGAAAACGAATCTGACCGCGCAGGGATTGGGCGTCTTCCTTTCCCAACAAAGCCAGCAGCCGCCGCAACGATTCACCGACAGGCAATTGCTTGGACACGATGATGCCCGCGTGTTCCAGACCTTCGGTGACCCAACGATTGTGCAGCCGAACAAAGTCTCCCACGTTGAAACTGACCAGGCAGCGGTCTTGCGCAGCGGCGAAAGTCAGTTGAGACACATCGGACATGCCAAGTCGTCTTTCGTCGAGGGCGTGAATGGCGTCGTGGCCGCGCTTGCGGAGGGCAACCGCCAAGGCTGTGTGAACGTCCTCGTCGAGGAAGAGCCGTACGTTCATTTCACTCAAGCGGCCACCGGCTCGCGCTGGCGAACTTGCTTGCGCCAGTAATCCAGGTCGCTGTTGCGCTTCAAATCGCGATCAATCTCCTTCTGATGATCGAAGTAATAAGTCAGCGCGGCGTGCAGCTGCGACTGCGTGAGCTGAGGCAGGCTTTGAAGAATCTCGTCCGGCGTCAGGCCGAGCTGGTAGTAGCCCGCCACGGTGCGCACGGCAATGCGCGTGCCTTTGATGATGGGCACGCCGTTCAGGACTCGCGGGTTCGTCGTAATGTGTGGATATTTGAGTCCGTTCGTTTTCACGGGGATAAACTATCACAACCCATGTGCGAGGCGAGCGTTTGTTGCGGCGCCCAATTCTGACGCTGGCTGTCTTGAAAATCCTCCAGTCAATGAAGGATCTTCAAGGATGTCGTCTAACCCGGAAATCCCATTTCCTCCGCGTAAATGTCGTGAAAATTGGGGTCTTCGTTCAGCGAAAAGTGCTGGACGCGTTGGGCGATGTTGTCCCAAGCCCCCGGCGCCTCGAAGAGTGCGCGCTTGGCGCCGAGCAGGGCGGTGTTGCCCGCCGGCACGACGCGGTCGAGCGGCACGCGAAGCAGGCCGATGCGTTGAGCGCTGGCGCGGCTGATATAATTACCAAATGCTCCTGCGAGGTGAAGCTGCCGGATGTCGTCCAACGAAGTGCCAAGCCGTTCCGCGAGCATCCGCAAGCCGGCGGCGATGGCGCCCTTGGCGAGTTGCAGTTCGCGCACATCGGTCGCGGAAAGCAGCACCGGCCCGGCCAGCGGCATTTCCTTGCGATTGGCCATGCGGCCACTCGGATGAATCCATTCCAGTTCGAGGCCCGCCGCCACCGCGTCCACCAAGCCGCTGCCGCACAAGCCGCGCGGTTCGCCGCCGCCAATCACCCGGCAGGTAATGAAATTGTCCTCCACTTGCACCGCGCTGATTGCGCCCGTCGCCGCGCGCATGCCCATCCAGATGCGCGCACCTTCGAACGCCGGGCCAGCGGCCGTGGACGTGCAAAGGATGCGGTCGCGGTTGCCGACGACCACTTCGCCGTTGGTGCCGAGGTCCATCAAAGCCATCCAATCCTGACTCTCGTGCAAGCCCGTCGCCACGATTCCGGCAAGGATGTCCGAACCAACAAAGCCGCCAAGGCAGGGAAGAAATTCAACGACGGACTCGTCCGCTACATTCCAGTCCAGTTCACGCGGTGAAAATTCCACCCGTCCCCGCTGCTCGGGCTCGAAGGGATACGCCGACAGCGGCGCAATGTTGATGCCGCAAAACAGATGATGCATCACTGTGTTGCCAACGATGATGACGCGTTTCAATTGCCGATTGGCGATTGCCAATTGCGGATTTGAAGTCGGCGTCTCCTCACGTCGGCTGCCATGAGCTGTCGCCAGGAGCTGCGTTACCATTCCACCAAGCTGCTCACGAACGAGCCGCTGCAATTCCGCCTGGCCGCCGTGCATGGCGAATTCCACCCGGCTCATGATGTCCGCGCCGTGACGGGCCTGGGCGTTGAGCGCGGTTTGCACGCCCAGGACGTTTCCCGTGCGCAGGTTGAGCAACTGCGCCGCGATGGTCGTGGTGCCGAGATCAATCGCCACGCCCAAGCCCTCGCGCGCCGTGAACGCGAAGTGAGACTCGTCGCTCAGGATGGACATCTCCCATTGCGCCAGTTCCAGTTCGAGATCGTCGTTCATCGCGTGACGGCACGCGAGACGCCAGCCAGTGTCGAGTTCCGTTTGAGTGAGGAGATTCTTTTCCTCGGCTGTGATCTTCAAAGCGCCGCGCAGGACTTTCACCCGGCAGCCTTTGCATCGTCCGCGTCCGCCGCAGGGGAACTCCACGCCCTGACCAAAGAGAACGTCTTGCAACCGCGTGCCGGCAGGAACGTCCAAGCGCAAATCGGCCGGCGAAAGCCGGAGGTTGTGTATCTTTTGATTCACGGCTCTAAGCTCAAAGTTCAAAGCTCAAAGCTCAAGGGAAATTCCGACTGAATTAACTTCGTCGAACGGTTCACCCTCACCCTGACCCTCTCCCTCAGGGAGAGGGGACAGCCTTCGTCCGTTTCGCGCTTTGCAAATGACCCTTTGGACAATCCAGTCGCCCGAGTTCTCAAGAGACTGGCAACGATTCTCCCTCTCCCAGCGGGAGAGGGCGGGGTGAGGGAGAGTTGCCCGAAGGCAAAACCGTTCCATTACGCCTTCTCGGCTGTGATCAACCCATCCCCATAACTTAGCGCTACTTTTTCGCCCGGTTTCAGCACGAGAAATTCCTTGTCGTCCCATTCGCCATCCACGAGGCGACGCAGCCAGCCGATGTCGCCCGGCAATTTCTCAAACTTCCAGCCCTGAAGCTTGGCAATCTCCTCGGCCTTGCGTTCGCGCTCGTCCACCTTGGCCACGGGCGTCTGGATAAACGCCAGGCGTTTGTAGTGCTGCGTGAACTTGGCGTATTCCTCCATCAAAAACTGCGCGGCCTCTTCACCGAACTTGGCGACGAACTCCTCCTTCTTCGCCGACATTTCGCCGCCGGCGGCCATCGGGCGGATCGTGCGGTCGGCGGGAAGATGTTCGATCCAGCCGGCGCTTTGGAAATACGTGCCCGCCTCCTTGTCCAGTTCGGCGAGGTAACGTTTGCTGCTGCCGAGCAAAATCCCCAGGCAATCGTGCGCGCGCGGAATGATCACCGGTAGGCCGTGCGCCTTCAAGCCGACGAGGCCGCGGTTGCAAAGTCCGTAGCCGAGGCCGACGGCGTCGAAATCCTCCTCCGGCACAGAATTGATCTCCTCCTGCAACGCGGCGCGGAGTTGCGCGCCCGGCTGCTCGTGCAGGCCGATCTCGACGTAGTGGAGGGTCATCTCCGTTTTGGCGGAGCGCGCGAGGACTTCGAGTTCGCGCTCAAACACGCGGCAGGCGACCAGCAGCAATCGTTGACGGTTCATGTTCTCAGTTCCAACGTCATCTCACGTATAAAGTTTTAACGCAAAGACGCGAAGGCGCAAAGAATTTCAACCACGGATGAACACCGATGGACACGGATAAAGCAGCAAGGCCGCGATCACAGCGACTTTTGGACTGCGGCGGGAAGCGAAGCGCCACGCCGCTTTCGATGCGGACGTTATGCTCAAATAGCGGTGTCGCCGCTGGCACTCTGCCACCGCATTCCAAAAAAATTCAGGCGACCAGCGGCAGGCGGGGGCGGCTGAAGCGCAGCGGCAAACGCTCCGCCGTGGCGAGGGCTTGCGGCTGGGTCGGAGCAATGCCCGCGTTTTGTGAGTGGCCGCTTGCTCGGTCTTGGCCACTGGATACACTCCTCGGTGGTTGGATCGTCACTGTTCGCTGCATACGTCGTAGCATGCGCATCTCACGGAAAGTTCGAATCGTCCTGATCTCGTTCGTGGTCGTCGTGGCTTCGGGCGCGGTGACCGTCTGGATGACTTTACCTCGGATCGAAAGTTGGTGCGTTAGCTTTCACCAGAAGAGCGTTACGCGTTCTTTGGCCGCGTGGGGGCTGGAAGATGCCAAGATCACCAACGATGCCTCTGCGATCCACGCCGCTGAAATGATCGGTTACATGAGCACCTACTACGTCCCAGGACCCGGGTATCGTGGCCCCCTCGAAGTTGAGGCCGCTTTGGAGAGGCAGCGCCAGGAGAGCATCGCACGCGTTGCTGCTTCCTTGGAGCATTACACCGGTTTAGTTTACGGTACGAACGTGCAGCGTTGGTCGGAGTGGGCTGCGGAACGAGAGAAGCAGTTGGCGCTACGGAAAAGCAACAAACCAGACGCGCCAGCGAACGGGAAACTGCCGATTCGCGTAGAGACAAACTCAACATCAGGGGCGGGTGGCTCCCGTCGCTGACCTTTGTGTTCGTTGACTAGAAGCTCAACAGCAATTGCCAGATGTAAGTGTTGCCCAGCGCTTCCACGTTTTCCCAGACGCGGCGGACCAAATCCTGATCGCCGGTGATCGGCGGAAGTTCCCTGGCCTTTTCCTCCCACGGACGGCAGATGCCGGGTTTGATGCGTGGGGTGGGGCGGTTTGAGAGGCCCGTGAGCTTGGAAACATCTGCGCCATCGCACGGGCGTAGGACAGGCGTCGCGCCTGTCTCTAACTTCAAAGTCTCACTCTTTTCCGAGATGGAGACAGGCGCGACGCCTGTCCTACCCGCTGAATAGACGCCGTATTCGCGCGTGAAGTCGGTCAGCGCGCGCAGGTTTTCAATGCTCGTGTCGTCCTGCATGATCGCGCCGGCGTCCATGATGTAGCCGCCGTCCCTGGCCACGCCGTCAATGACCTTCCGGCAGTGCGCGCGGACTTCGTCGGGTTTGCCGTAACTGAGCAGCACGTTCGGGATGCCGCCGCTGAGGGCGAACTTGTGATGCAGTTTTTTGTGCGCCAGGAAAATGTCGCCCTGGTCCACGTGGTAAAGAATGCTCCGCCCCGGCAGCGTGGCGAAATCGTCGAGGTGATGATCCCATTTGCCCTCGGCGTAGAACATCGTCTGGTGGCCGTGCTTCCAGAATTCCTCGATGCACGGTTTGAGCGTGGGCCAGTAGTGCGACGTAAACTGTTTCGGACTGATGAACGGCACGCAGCCGCGATGCATCCACAGGCCGATCGGAACTTCCTTGCTCGGGTCGGCCGTGGTCAGGCCCACGTGGACGAGATGGGGCATGAGCGCTTCGGCGGCTTTGAGCACTTTGTCCGGCTGCGTGGCCATGTCCATGGTGAGGCCGATGTAGCCGCGCAGTTTGTCGCCGATGATGTCGAAGGGCGCTTTGAAAATTCCCGCGATGGCGGAAACCGTTCCGCACTCGTCGCGCAGCCGTTGGATTTGCGGCCCGAACGCGTAGAAATAAACCATCATCGCCATCGAACTCTTCACGAGGGCGAGGTTGTTGCGGTAGGTCGCGGGTTGGCCGATGGCGGCGACTTCGGTGGACACGCGCGGCAGCCAGACGTTGTAGAGAAAGCCCGTGGGGTCATCAATCAGCGCGTCGTATTCGTCCTCGCGCATGAAGGCCTTGTCTTCGGGCGGCTCGATGAAGTTGAAGCCCGTCGTGTGCGGAATGTGTATGCCGGGGATGCCGTAATAGCGCAACCCCGCCGCCTGCGCCAGACCGGTCCACACATAAACCATGTTTGCGACCACGGCGTCCCAATCGAAATCCTTCGCGCACTTCACGGCGGCTTCGAAGGCGAGGTTGTAATCGTGCGCGACCTGCTGGCAGGTCATGCCCGCATACTTGGCGGTGAACTCGGCGACGAACGGGCGGATGGGAATCTTGTCAGGCTTCTCGTTGCGCAGCGCGGTGAGATAGCGCCGCTTACGCTCGGCGTAGAGTTGGGTGGTGTTCATGGTTTTGTTTTTTCGAAATTTTTCAGCGAACCGTGGCCGTTTTTTGTGCTGAGATTCTCCCTCTCCCTGACCCTCTCCCCAAGGAGAGGGAAAAGCTGTTGGTCGTCTCTCGTCTACCGATGACCGTTTGGACTGCTCCGTCTCACTTCTTTTGAGAGACGGAGAACGATTCTCCCTCTCCCAGCGGGAGAGGGCTGGGGTGAGGGAGAATCGTGCGAAGTCTAGGCGACAACCTTCTTGGCCAGGCCAACCGCGCCCGCCGCGCTCTCGGCAAAACCGTCCGCGCCGATTTCCTCGGCGTAGCGCTGGGTAATGGGCGCGCCGCCAACGAGAATTTTCACCTGATTCCGAACGCCAGCCTGCTTGAGCGCGTCCACGGTGGTGCGCATCGAGGGCATGGTAGTCGTGAGCAATGCCGACATGGCCACGATGTTGGCGTTCTTTTCCTTCACCGCGGCAACGAATTGCTCGGGCGTCACGTTCACGCCCAGATCAATGACTTCATAACCGCCGCCTTCGAGCATGGCCGCGACGAGGTTCTTCCCGATGTCGTGCAGGTCGCCCTTTACCGTGCCGATGGCGACGCGCCCGGCGGGTTGCGCCCCGCTGGCGATGAGCAATGGGCGGATGAGTTCCAGGGCGCCCTTCATTGCGCGCGCCGAGAGCAACAGCTCGGGCACGAAGTATTCGTTGCATTCGAAGCGGCGTCCCACTTCGGCCATGGCGGGCACCATGTATTCCTGGACGAGCTTGAGCGGCTCGACTTTTTCGGCGAGCGCCTGTTCGGTGACGGCTTTGGCGGTTTTGGCGTCCCCGGTGAGGACGGCGTCGTGGAGTTGTTTGAGGTCGGTCATAGGTTTTGTTGGATGTTCAGTGCTGCCTGGTCATAAATCGTAGTCCGCGGCCACGAATCGCGTTGTGTCCACACAACCCATCATTTCACCGATGAACTCGGCTTCGTTGTCGGGAATGGTTTCCACGGTTTTCCGGATGCGGTCAAGCCATGAAAGTTCGCGGGGATGAATCTTCAGCCGTCCGTCCTTCTGCGCCTCGCGCAGCAACCGGAGCGCGGTCAGCGCGGCTTCGCGCCCCGCGGCCAATGGCGTCGGGGCCCGGACAATCGCGCTGGCGATGGCGACGGCGCTTTCCGGCGTGAGCACATACGCCTGCGGGTCGAGGGCGGCATCGGAAGCCACCAGCCACTTGCGATACTGCAACGCCGCCGCGCTTCCGTCGGCCAGCGCCTGATTCATGAGCCGGCAATCATAAATGAGCTGCTCCAGGCAAACCGTGGGCGCCATGCCACCGAGGAGTTTGATGTTTTGCACGGATTCATTGCTCCACGTGTCGCAGGTGGCGGCGGCGATGTTGCCGAGCGGACTGAGATGGGCGCAGGCCGCGACGCTCCCTTCCATCGCCATCGGAAAGCCAGTGATGGCTTTGAGAATCGGGTTTTCGTAACCGCAGTCCTTGCCCGGGCCAACCGCGCCGCATTCATAACAAACCAGCGTGCGCACAGCCGTCACCGCACGGACGACGGCGGCAAAGACGCGCGGAATCATTTTCTGCTCGGCCAGCACCATGGCCGTGTTGCCGAAACCGCACGCGGTGTCGCCCGCGCAATGGGCGTTGTGCTTGCGCGCGATCTTTTCCAACTCGGTCCAAAGAAATCGCATGTCCCGAACGCCCAGAACGCAGAGGGCGAATATGACTGATCGCATGTCGCCTTGCATCAGCGCCTCGTCATGAACTTCCTTGCCCCCGACGGATTCAATGCTGATAAGTTCCGCGCCGGCAGCCGCGCAACCACCGAAAGTCGTCAGCATCGCCTCGTAAAGCGGCCCGCTGCGCATCCGGGGCGGGCGGACCATCTCCCGCGTGTCATTGGGCGTAATGCGCAGGACGGATTTGAGGCCGTGCTTCGCGTGGGCGTGTTCCATCCCATCGAGCAGAATGCGCGTGAGTTCGATGCCCCACGCCGGATTTTCCGTCATGGGCGGGAGTGTTTCGAACTCGACGACCAGTCCGGGCGCTTCAAGTTCCACCGCGCGTTGCAACGCCCCGGAGATGATCTGCCGGTATTGATTCCGGACTTCGGGCATGGTGTTTTCGTCCACGAACATGGTGGGCAGGGTGAAGTTCAACTCCGGATAAACCGTTCCGCCGCCGATGGTCAGTCCCCGCCGCGTGGTCAGCGGTCTGGAACAACGGCCGAAACAAAGCTCCGCCGGATCGGCGATCGCGAGATTCTGATAGCGTCGCATGGCGTGTCGTCAGTCTTTTCCGCCGAAAGCGCCCATTTCTTTCATTGCGGTCTAACTTTCACGTCCCCGCGTCTGGTGCAAGATGAAACCGCCTTCCTGACAATTATGGCCAAAAGAATGGCAACGGAGGGTCAGCCAGAAGGAATGATTGCTCTTTTCGGGGACGAACGGAGACGAAGTTTGCCGCGTTCGCACGAACGCAGCTACGTTGTTCTAGGATTCTCTCGTCCGGCGGATGACGACTTCGATTTGCGCTTTGTTCTTGGCGATCATATTCGCCGGCAGGATGCCGCGCCAGTTGACGCCGGGATAAATCACGGCGCCGCGACCGATGATGCTGCCGGGGTTCAGCACCGCGTTGCAGCCGACTTCCGCGCCGTCGCCAATCAGCGCGCCGAATTTGCGCAACCCGGTGTCGAACGGAACGCCGTCCTTGTCCACCGTTACGTTGCCGGGCAGGGACTTGAAGTTGGATAGAATCACCCCCGCGCCGAGATGCGTCTTATGACCCAGGATGGAATCGCCGACGTAGTTGAAATGAGGCGCGACGGCTTCGTTGAACAGGATCACGTTTTTCAGTTCGGTTGAATTGCCGACCACGCAACCATCGCCAACGATGACCTGCTCGCGGATGTAAGCATTATGGCGGATCTGACAGTTGCGCCCGATGATGGCCGGGCCTTTGATCATGGCCCCGTCTTCGACCACCGTGCCTTCGCCGATGAAAACCTGCTCGCCGATGTAGGCGACGCCTTCGCATTTGTTATGCAGGCCGGGCTTGATGTTTTGCGCCACGTATTGCTTGATGCGCTTGAGCGCTTCCCACGCAAATTCTATCCCGGCGAACAAGGCGGCGTGTTCGGTCTGCTTGAGGTCAAAAAGGTCGGCCGGTTTGAACATGGCACGAAGCTAACAAAGCAAAGCTCCGGATTCCAAGCTCCAAGCTCCAGAGAAACAGCAAGCCTCAAAGCCCAAACTGCGTTGCGCCGTCATTTTGATGTTTGGCTCTTGGAATTTCCTTGGTGTCTGGATGTTGGCGCTTGGAGTTTTCATGCGTGTTTATCCCCCTTGCCCGCCTGCCTTCGCCGTGTAAGCTCAACTTCCAATGAAAGCCGTCATGTTCTTCGTCCTGGGTCTGCTCTGCGGTCTGACTTGCACCGCCGCACCCGCCAAGCGGCCCAACATCCTGCTCATCATGTCTGACGACATGGGGTTCTCGGATATCGGCTGCTACGGGAGTGAAATTCGAACGCCGAACCTCGATGCCCTCGCGCAAAACGGCATCCGCTTCACACAGTTCTACAACATGGGACGTTGCTGTCCGACGCGGGCGAGCCTGCTGACGGGGCTTTATCCGCATCAAGCCGGGATTGGGCACATGACGGATGATCGCGGCTACGCGGGCTATCGCGGAACGCTGAACCAGCAGTGTTTGACCATTGCGCAGGTGATGAAGCTGGCGGGTTATCGCACCTACATGTGCGGCAAATGGCACGTCGTGCGCAACCTCCACCCGGAGGGCGACCAGTCAACCTGGCCGGTGCAACGCGGTTTTGAAAAGTTCTATGGCACGATCACCGGCGGCGGGAGCTTTTACGATCCGACCACGCTTTGCCGGCAAAACAAATTCATCACGCCGGACAATGACCCGGATTACAAACCCGCGAAGTTCTATTACACCGACGCCATCAGCGACAACGCCGTGCGATTCCTCCAACAGCACGACGCGGAGTCGCCGGACAAACCGTTTTTCCTGTATGTGGCCTACACCGCGGCGCACTGGCCCATGCACGCGCTGGATAAGGACATCGCCAAATATCGCGGCCGATACGATGGGGGTTTCGCGCCGATTCGCCGCGCGCGTTTTGAGCGGATGAAGCAACTCGGGTTGATTGACTCGCAGGCGGAACTTTCGCCGCCGGACGAAGCGTGGGATAAAACCGAGCACCACGAATGGAATTCCCGTTGCATGGAGGTCTATGCCGCGATGATTGATTGCATGGACCAGGGCATCGGCCGCATCGTAGCGCAGTTGAAGCAGGATGGACGCTTGGACAACACGCTGATTTTCTTCCTGCAAGACAACGGCGGTTGCGCCGAGCAAATGGGACGAAACCCCAACGCGCCGCAATCGCCCACTCCGCTGAAGCCTTTCGCCCCCGACGAACTTCAACCGAAAATCTGGCCGCCGATGCAAACGCGCGACGGGCGTTGGGTGAGAACGGGACCGGAGGTGATGCCGGGCCCCGCGGATACCTACGTGGCCTACGGTCGGGGCTGGGCCAATGTTTCCAACACGCCGTTTCGCGAATACAAACACTGGGTGCATGAAGGCGGCATTAGCACGCCGCTGATTGTTCACTGGCCGACGGGGATCGCGGTTCGGCGCAACGGCCGGCTGGAGGGCCAGCCCGGGCATCTCATTGACATCATGGCGACGTGTGTGGACGTGGGCGGCGCAAACTATCCGTCGGAGTTCGGCGGCGAGAAGATCAAACCGATGCCGGGCACTTCGCTTCGACCCGCATTCAAGGGCAAATCGCTGAAACGCCCGTCGCCCATTTGCTGGGAGCACGAGGGCAACCGGGCGATCCGCGACGGCAAATGGAAGCTCGTGGCCAAGGAAAACCAGCCCTGGGAACTTTACGACATGACCAAGGATCGGTCTGAATTGCATGACTTGGCCGCCAAGAATCCAAAGCAGGCCAAGGAACTCGCGGCCAAATGGGACGCGTGGGCCGCGCGATCCGACGTCCTGCCGCTCGGCGCGTGGCGGGGAAAATCACCCGCGGCCGGAAAACCCAAGTGACGCCGCGCCTGGCCGCGGCCACGCACCCTTTTATGTTCCGATTTGCCCTGCGGTTTCTCGCGTGCGCGGTTCTGATTTCCGCTCAAGCCCACGACCCAAGGCCCAACTTGGTTCTTTTTGTCGCGGATGATCATCTTTGCACGGACTGCGGTGCGTACGGTTCGCGGGACGTTCGCACCCCCAACCTCGACCGGCTCGCCAGCGAGGGACTGCTGTTTCGCCTGGCGTTTGCCGGTTCACCGACATGCATGCCGTCGCGGGCGGTCCTTTTCACCGGATTGATGCCGTTTCGAAACGGCGCGCACGCCAACAATCTCGCGGGACAGTCCCAATGCCGTGAAGGTGTCCGTTCGCTGCCGCATTACCTCAAGGAGCTGGGTTACCGCGTGGCGCAGGCTGGCAAAACCCACTTCGCCCCCGCACCGGTTTTCCCGTTCGAACGCGTGAAGGATTCCGAAGTGCCCGAGCCGGGCTTTGAAAACAACCGGGGATTGCACATGGACCTGAACCCGCAAGCGGTGGACGACTGGCTCGGGAGGATTTCCAGGGACCAACCCTTCTGCCTGGTGGTTTGCGATCACAGCCCGCACGTCATCTGGCCCGCCCGCGCCAGTTATGACCCGGCAAAGATCACCGTGCCGCCGAACCATATTGACACGCCGGAATTGCGGGCATCGCGGGCGCGCTATTACACCGATGTGACCAAGGTGGACACCAATGTCGGCCGGGTGCTGGCCAGCCTGGAAAAGCATGGGTTCGCCACAAACACCGTTTTCATTTACACCTCGGACCAGGGCGCGCAATGGCCGTTCGCGAAATGGGGGCTCTACGACCAGGGAATCCACGTGCCGTTCATCGTGCGCTGGCCGGGAAGAATACCGGCGGCCACATTCACCGACGCCATGATTTCGCTCGCGGATGTGCTGCCGACCTTCATTGAAATTGCCGGAGGCCGCCCGCCGGAATTTCTCGATGGCAGGAGTTTCTTGCCCGTGCTTGAAGGTCGCGCCCGCCAGCATCGTGACTTGATCTTTGCAACACACTCGCAGGATGGTTACGTGATGAACACCTCGCCCATGCGCTGTGTGCGCACGACGCGTTACAAATACATCCTGAATCTCGCCCCGGAAAACGAATACACCACGCACATGGACAAGGCGAAAGATCATGACGGCGGCCGTGAATACTGGGATTCGTGGGTGCAGCAGGCCCAAACCGACCCGCGGGCGGTTGCCATACTGAAACGCTACCACTGGCGACCCAAGGAGGAACTTTACGACGTATTGAACGATCCCTACGAACTGCACAATCTGGCGGAGAATCCGGACCATGCCGACATCAAGGCCGAATTAAGCCGTCAACTGGCCGAGTGGCGCCGGCGGCAACACGACACAAAGACCGGCCCTGAGCGCCGCCCGGAAACCCAGAAACAAAAATAACGCGCTTGATGAATAACCCGACTTCGGTTGCCTTTTGCCGGCATCCCGTGTGATGAAAACCATCTACTTCGATTACAACGCCACCACGCCTCTGGATCCGGCTGTGCGCGAGGCGATGCTACCGTACCTGGGGGATATCTGGGGCAATCCTTCCAGCATCCACCACGTCGGCCAACGCGCCAGGGCGTTGCTTGACGACGCGAGAGACCGAACCGCGCAGGTTCTCCGGTGTAAGCCCAGCGAGATCATCTTCACGAGCGGCGGCACTGAAAGCAACGCCCTGGCGATTTTCGGCTGCGCCCGAGTTCTCAATGCCAAAGGTCGCCATGTGATCACCTCGGCGGTGGAACATCATGCGGTGTTGTCGAGTTGTGAATATCTGGCCAATAAGGAGAGGTTCGCGCTGACGGTTCTTCCAGTGGATCGGCATGGGCTGGTTTCACCGGATGATTTGCGACGGGCGATTCGCAAGGACACAGTGCTGGTTTCGGTCATGGCCGCAAATAACGAGGTCGGCACCATCCAGCCGGTTGCAGATTTGGGCCGGATTTGCCGGGAAAACGGCGTCCTTTTTCATACCGATGCGGTCCAATGGTTTGGCAAGGAGCCTTTTGAGACGATTGATCAGTTCAATGCGGACCTGGTTTCCCTGTGTGCCCACAAGTTTCACGGTCCAAAAGGATCAGGGTTGTTGTATGTCCGCTCGCCATTACAGCCCGACCCCATTTTGTTCGGTGGTGGCCATGAAAATGAACGCCGCGCCGGAACGGAAAACCTCGCGGGCATTGCCGGACTGGCTTGCGCGGTCGAGCGTTTTGTGACGACGCCGGTTTTTAGATCCTCCCAATTGCTTCCGCTGCGGGAGGCTTTGGAAGCTTCCTTGAAGAAAATCGCGGGCGTTCAATTGATCAGCCCGCGCTCAGACTCCCTGGCGAACACTGTTGCCTTCACCGTTGAGGCAGTGGACGCGATCGCCATGCTGGCCGCCCTGGATTTGGATGGTGTCTGCGCTTCCAGTGGGGCGGCTTGTTCCGCAGGCGCTCTGGAGCCTTCGCATGTTGTCAGAGCCATGGGTTGGACGGAGCAAGCCGCAAAATCACTGGTTCGCTTTTCCCTGGGCCGGGAAAATTCACCCACGGAGACTTCTTTTGTTTGTGATCTCCTGCCGGTCCTCATCCCACGGTTAAGAACCTGAAGATTCAACCTGAATTGCCGGTGAAGATTTTACCAAGAATGTAAATAAACCATGCTTGTCATATCCTTTTACCATCTATTCATCGGAACAAACTTCTGGCTTTATTTTCTAAGTTGTTGATACGACCTTGACATCCAGCACTGTTGGCCATATTCACTCCCCTTAATACTGTTGCTGTCTTTTACAGAAAATAAATATATTAAGCAGCCATGAACCTCTCCATCGCGAAGGATCAAATCCTGGTCGGACTGCAAGCGGTCCAGAACGTGGTCAGCACCCGAACCACATTGCCGATTCTTTCCAACGTCCTGATGCGCGCGGAGGGCGACCGTCTGGAATTCACTGCGACCGACCTAGATGTGACGATTACTTGCGGCGTGGAGGCAAAAGTTAAGAAGGGCGGCGCTTCCACGTTGCCGGTAAAAAAACTGTTTGGCATCGCGCGCGAACTGGGAGGCGGGGAGATAGATCTTGAGGTGGATGAAAAGAACGTCTGCAGTGTTCGTTCCGGGCCTTCCTTTTACAAAATAAACGGTCTGGGGGCGGATGAGTTTCCACCGATGCCGAAATTCAAGGAAGACAAAAAGGTGATTTTTTCCCAGGAAGTGTTGCGCGGAATGTTGCGGAAGACGTCGTTTGCGATGTCCACTGATGAATCGCGTTATGTGTTGAACGGCATTTTTATCAGTCTGAAAGATCACAAGCTGACGATGGTGGCCACCGACGGACGGCGGCTGGCCCTGGTGGAGGAGGAAGTGGATGTTGCCGAAAAGAGCCAGGGTGAGTTCATCATCCCGGCCAAAGCCGTCAATGAGTTGACGCGGCTGTTGCAGGAAAAGGGAGAGGTGGAGATCAACTTTGGGGAAAACCAAGCGGCATTTACCTTGAAGGACGAAAAAGGATTTTCAATTCTGATCGCCACCAAACTGATCGAGGGAAATTATCCCAATTATCGGCAGGTCATTCCCGGTGAAGCCAAGGAACGCATCACGCTTATCCGTGAGGAACTCATGCACGCCCTCCGCCGTGCCGAAATCATGACCAGTGAGAAGGCTAACTCGGTCAAACTGACGTTTGGCAAAAACAACCTGGCCATAACTGCCAACACTCCGGAGGTTGGCGAAGCCCGCGAGAGTCTGGCGGTAAACTATAAAGGCAAGGAACTTGCCGTGGCTTTCAACCCCAAGTATCTGATTGACCCGCTCAACGCACTGGCCGATGACGAGGTCCACCTCGAGTTGATTGATGAACTGAGTCCCGGGGTTTTAAAGATAAAAGCACCGTATCTCTATGTGGTGATGCCGATGCGGTTAAGTTGAGTGGAGGACAGGCGCATAAATTTTCCCGCGGTGCGGCGTTGGCGACATTGCCGCTTGAACGGCTTTCCCAGCGGTTCTATTTTTAACCGATGAAAAAATATATTTTCTTGCTGGCCATGGCGGCGTTCCTGGTCACTCCGCGCGGTTTCACGCAGGACGCGGCGGTCGAGGAAAGGTTAAACCGCATCTCTGGACAACTGGATCAACTGGAAGCGGCCCGCGTCCGGCTTGAAAAGGAACTCAGTGAATTACGCAAGGACATCGCAGGGATGCGGGAAGAGATGGCCAAACCCAACGGCAGCGTGGCGAGTCAGGAAGAGTTGCGCAAGCTGGCCGAGAAAGTGCAGGAGATTGACCAGAAGCGCGTTGCCGACAATGAAAAGATTTATCAGGCCATTGAGAAGGTGGCCAAGGCGGCGCGTGGTGGCCGGACCGAGCGACCCGAGAAGAGCGGGGACAAAGGCGGGGCGGGCACAAGCGGCCCTTCGACCCAGGACAAAAACTGGTTCGAGTATGTCGTGCAAAGTGGCGACACCATCTCCACCATCGCCATGGCCTATCGCGAGAAGGGGATCAAGGTTAGCACAGATCAAATCCTGAAGGCGAATCATGGGCTGAAACCGGAGAATCTTAAAGTTGGACAGAAGATTTGGATTCCAGCGCCGCCACAGTGATTGGCGGCGACGAGACCTACGGTCGTTCGGTTTGCGCCTTCATATCTCCAGGAAACGCATCAGGCTGTCGCCGTG